>DATAWD010000001.1:0-1680 GCA_036267395.1 Acidobacteriaceae bacterium
GTCGACGACCGTCTGGTACCGGCTGAAGTCGTAGAGGCGGAGCAGGTCGACGGCGACGTCGCGGCTGCTGCCGACCATCGTGCGCTGTGCGTTGTCGAGGAGGTCGGGCTGCTGGGCGCGCGCCTCGAAGCTCTCCGGCCCAATCGTCGTCGAGTGGCCCGCCTCCCCGCTCCGCACGATCTCGGGGATGTCGGTGAAGATGCCCTGGTTCTGGCCGCTGTAGAACAGCACTTCTCCGCGCAGCGAGCCCTCCACGTCGCCGCGCAGCAGTTCCCCGGAGCGGGTGAGGGCGAACCGGCGGCCGCCAAGGTCCTGGCAAACGCCCAGCGCGCTGCCCGCGCGCAGCAGCCGGAACAGCTCGTACCCGCGCAGGCCCAGCTGCTGCGCCACGTCGTCGGCGCTGGCTGGTCCGTCGGCCAGCGCCTCGGGGATCTTGAACTGGGCCAGCGCGGCCAGCACATGAATCGGCCAGAAGCCGTCGACCAGCTGCATGACGTGGGCGGCGGCGGGATCGTCGGATCGCATGGGACCTCCGTTGGACGTTGCACGGATCACCTGAGTCCTTAGCAAAGCTCACGAACCATCCGCCGCCTAGCCGCTGTCAGCCCCATGATCACCGGGCTGACTTGTGTTTTGAGACAGCGTCCACGGTGGACGGGCTGATCTACGCGAGTTCGATGCGGCTGTCCATGGACCCGTATATCCCCTGTCAATACGCCCACCGTAGAATGATTAAATAGGTCTTACTAATAGAATCGAGGAGAGGTCATGCGTCGTTCCGTTATTGAAATCATCGAAAGGCACCGTTCTTCGGGGCGCGTCTTCCACGCGGGCGGGATCCAGAGTTTCGCGCTTGAAAAGGGAGAGGGTGCGCCGGTCGTTTGCCTTCACGGCGTTCCAACCAGCTCTTTTGTTTACCGCAAGCTTGTCCCGGAGCTCAGCCAAAACGGATTGCGCGGCATCGCATTCGATTACCCTGGGATGGGTTTTTCTGATAGGCCGGAGCAATTCGATTACACTTGGCACGGTTTGGCCCAGTGGACCGGGGAGGCGATCGACACCCTCGGAATTGACCGCTGCCACCTTGTCGTCCACGACATCGGCGGTCCTATCGGGTTCGAATGGGCAATCAACCACCCGGACCGCGTGCTGTCGCTCACCGTGCTCAACTCGGTCGTTGACGCTGGTGTGTTCCGGCGGCCCTGGTCGATGCATCCGTTCTCCATCCCTGTGGTTGGCGAGGCATGGCTCGCGGGGATCCAGCCTCCCGTGTCCCGGTGGTTGTTCCGGCACATAGGCATGGAAGACCAATCGGCCATTTCTTCCGCCGAAATCGACGCTTACTTCACCATCCTCAAGCAGGACGACGGGGGGCGCGCCTTCCTCCGGATCATGCGCGGTTTCGAGCTGACCACCGCGAAGCAGAAATTTTACTATGAGGGCCTGGCAGACCGGCCGTACCCTGCACAGGTTGTGTGGGGTGAGAAAGATCCGGGACTCGCCGAACCACGCCGCCTGGCCGTGCAGGACGCCCTTAAGATCGAAGCTCCCATACTGCTTCCGGCCCGGCATTTCCTCACCGAAGACCAGTCACCGGCAATCGCGAGTGCGGTCGCGAAGCTGGCAGCACGCTAAGGAAAGCGCCCCCCCGCGGGCCGCACGCCCGGCCATATCCATTCG
>DATAWD010000002.1:0-113092 GCA_036267395.1 Acidobacteriaceae bacterium
TGGAGCCTCTCGGTGAAGAGGAAACCACGGTCCTCGCACCCTTCAACGTCAATACCCAGAACATCCGTACCCGTTTCTGGGACGGACACGACAACTTCCTCAGCGACAACGTCAGCACGCTGAAGGGCAACCACCTCCTGCAATACGGCGGTCAGTACCAGCACAACTGGGACTACCACCAGCGCTCGGATAACGGTGGCGGCATCAACTTCACCACCACCTATCAGCTGGGTGACTCACTCGGCGCCGGTCACGTCGATCTCTCCGGCCTCGGTGGCGGCTACCCACAGACCACGACGTCGGAACGCGATGCGGCGGCGGTCTACGGCATCGTCACGGACTCGCAGGTGGCCTATACGCGCGCGGGCCCGACCCTCGCCCTCCAGCCGCCGCTCACCCATGCCACCGATAAGAGCTCGATTCCTTATTACAACGCGTATTTCAGCGATACCTGGCATATGAAGCCCAGCTTCACCCTCACCTATGGTCTGGGCTGGACGCTGGAAATGCCTCCCACCGAAGCCCAGGGCAAGCAAACCGACCTGGTCGATGCTTCCGATACCCCGGTTGTCGTCAACGACTTCCTGGCCCAGCGCCAAGCCGCGGCTGAGCAGGGTGGCGTTTACAATCCGGAACTCGGCTTCGCCCTTGTTGGCAACGTTGGCGCCGGACAGAAATACCCCTACGATCCGTATTACGGTTCGTTCAGCCCGCGCGTCGGCGTGGCATGGAACCCTGGATTCTCCAAGGCCACCGTCATCCGTGGCGGCTACGGGCGCATCTACGGCCGTCTGAACGGCGTGGACCTCGTCCTGGTTCCGCTCCTCGGTGTCGGCCTCATTCAGCCGGTGCAGTGCCAACAGGCTCTGTCCACTGGCGCCTGCGGCCCGTCCAACCCGACCGCATCCACAGCCTTCCGCATCGGCGTGGACGGCAACAGCGCTCCGTTGCCGGCTGCCTCGCCCACCCTGCCCCAGCCGGTTTTCCCGGGGCATAACGCCATCTCCGGGTCCGCCCAGGAAGCCATGGATCCGCACTTCCGTCCCAACGACATCGATTCGTTCGATCTGACCATTCAGCGGCAGGTCGGACAGAGGTCGCTGCTGGAGGTCGGTTACATCGGCCGCCTCATCCATCACGAATACCAGCCCGTCGACCTCAACGTTGTGCCTTACATGATGTCCGTGGGCGGCCAGCAGTTCCAGAACGCCTACCTGCAGCTCGAGAAGTACCTCGGCTGCGCGACATCGCAGGCGGCCTGCGGCGCCAATGTACCGTCCAGTGGCACTGCAGCCTACACCAGCTACGTCAACGCCGTCTCCGCCCAGAACTTCTTTGAAAAATCTCTGGCCGGCACCGGCTACTGCACCGGGTACGCCAGCTGCACGGCGGCCGTGCTCGACAAAGAACTCGGCAATCTCGAGCAGCAGGCCGTCTTCAGCGCGTGGTCCGATCTGGACAACGGCGGTTTCAACACCACGGTCATTCCGCGCTCCATGGAGAATACCCCGGAGCCCACCTCCGTTTCCTCCTTTGGCGCTGAATACACCAGCGGCGTCGCCGACAATGCCTCTATCGGTTACGGCAACTACAACGCCGGCTTCATCAGCTTCGGCACGCGCAACTGGCACGGGCTGACGATGCAGCACAACTTCACCTACAGCAAGGCGCTCGGTACCGGTGCTTTCGTTCAGGCCAGCTCCGAGTACACTCCAAACGATCCCTTCAATCTGGGGGCCATGTACGGTGTCCAGAACTTCCAGAGGAAGTTCGTTTACAACACCTATGTTGTGGCACAGGATCCTTGGTTCAAGGGCCAGAGCGGCTTCATGGGCCGCGTCCTGGGTGGATGGACAGGCGCTCCCATCTTCACTGCCGGTTCCGGCGCTCCGGTCTACTGCAACACGCAGACCGATGCCCAGAGCTGGGGTGGTGGCGATGGCGTCAACTACTTCGACAATGAACAGTGCGTCTTTAACACTCCCTACAACGCCGGTCACTCCGCTCACTTCGGCGTAGCCGGTTCGGGCGGCATCGGAACCTCGACCTCCAACACGCCGGTCAACCTCTTCACCAATCCGGCCGCCGTGTGGAGTCAGGTCCGGGCTCCTATGCTCGGTATGGACACCAAGAACCCCGGTGTCGGTCCTTTCACCGGTCAGTCGTACTGGAACCTCGATGCGCAGATCAAGAAGGACGTGAGGATCGCAGAAAGCGCGACCTTCGAGTTCTCCTTTATCTCCACCAACATCCTCAACCACCGCATCTTCGACGATCCCAGCATGAGCCTCAGTTCGCCCGCATCCTGGGGCGTACTAAACACCCAGGGCAACTCGCCCCGCAAGATGGAATTCGGCGCTCGCGTCGACTTCTAAATCCTCAACGGCCGGCCGCCGGGAATCCGGCTGCCGGCCACCTTTTGGGGCGGAGGTCCTCCGGACTTTCGCCCTTTCTCTTTTGTGCGGAACGTTGCCTCGGAATCGGTCACACCAAAGTGACGCCGCCGAACGAAAGTAGCATGCAAATTCCGGGTTTTGCACTTGCGCAACCGGGCCCCCTGCAGGTAAAAGGGTTTGCCGGGAGATCGACGGGATATCCAAAGGACTACGGTTGGGTACTTTCGGAACCTCCCACCCAGGCAACCTTTAGTGAATCGGAGGAATCCTCCATCCCAATGGCTACCGATATCCTCCTGGTGGACGACAACTGTATCCAGGCGACCACCAGAAAGGCCATCCTTGCGCGCTCCGGCCGCAGTGTCGCCCTGGCGTCCGATGGTCGGCAGGCCCTTGATTTTCTCAGAGACAGCGATGCTGCTCATCCAGTCGGTCTGATCGTCACCGATCACCTCATGCCCGGCATGAACGGCCCCGAATTTGTCGCGCAGTTGCGCCTCAGCTATCCCCGTCTGCCGGTTCTCGTGCTGAGCGGCCTCCCCGACGCCGAAGAGGAGTATTGCCACCTCGATGTCATGTTCCGCGTCAAGCCCTTCCCCCCGGATGAGCTGCTGAGCCTGGTGCACTCCGTTCTGCATCAGATGCCCATCGGCCGCACCGCCTGACGCCCGCCCGCATTCTGCGCCGGACCCTCCTGACCCCTCCGATAATTCCACCTTTCTGCCGATTGCCATCCCCACCGCTTCCGGTGTGAGATTTGTCACAGCGGCCTTCCGGCGGGAAAGCGAAGATCAGAGTGTCCCCTGGTTGCCGCAAGGCCGTTTCGGTCCCCCGAAAGTGCGACAATCAGAAGGTTGAATCCCTATGCCCGCATTTGGCAGCTTTGCTCTACTCGTCGCCCTCGCTCTGAGCGGATATAACCTGCTGGCCGGCGCCGTTGCGCTGCGCCAGCTTGCCACCGGCGGTCGCGGGGTCATCGCTCCGGAACGCCTCGCGGAAACCGCTCGCCGCGCCGGCATCGCCAGCTTCTTTGCTGTCGCCTGCGCCGCCTTCGCTCTGGTCTGGGCCGCCTTCACCAACGATTTCTCCGTCGCCTACATCACCGAGCACTCCAACCGCGCCCTCCCCGCGGCCTACAAGTTTGCCGCCCTCTGGTCCGGACAGGAAGGCTCGCTGCTCCTCTGGGCTTTCCTCCTCGCCGCCTACGGCTTCGTTCTTCGCCTCCGCCATAAAGTCGACGTCAAGCTCTTTGCCTACGCCTCCACCATTCTGGCCGGCGTTCAGGTCTTCTTCCTGCTCCTCGTCAACGTGGCGGCCACGCCGTTCTCCCTCGTCACCGGCGCGATCCCTCCCGACGGCAACGGCCTCAACCCGCTGCTGCAGTATCCGGAGATGGTGATCCATCCGCCGATGCTCTACCTCGGCTATGTCGGGTTCAGCGTGCCCTTCGCCTTTGCTCTCGGCGCGCTCATGATGCGCTACCCCGGTGAGAAATGGATCCACGTCACCCGCCGCTGGACCATGGTGACCTGGCTTTTCCTCACGGTAGGCATCTTCCTCGGCATGCACTGGGCCTATGAGGTCCTGGGCTGGGGCGGCTACTGGGGCTGGGACCCGGTCGAAAACGCCTCGCTCATGCCCTGGCTCACCGGCACGGCCTTCCTGCACTCGGTCATGATGCAGGAGAAGCGCGGCATGATGAAGAGCTGGAACGTCTGGCTCATCTTCTCCACCTTCATGCTCTCCATCCTCGGAACGCTGCTCACCCGCTCCGGCCTGGTCAGCTCCGTTCACGCCTTTGCCCAGTCGTCCATCGGCACCTGGTTCTGGGTCTTCCTGGTGATCGTCTTTGCCGTCTGCACCTTTGTCTACATCCTCAACCGTGACCACCTCAGGACCGAGCACAAGCTTGAATCCCTGGTCTCGCGCGAGTCCAGCTTCGCCTTCAATAATCTGGTGCTTCTTGCGGCCTGCTTCACGGTTCTCTGGGGCACGCTCTTCCCCGTCCTTTCGGAATACGTGCAGGGCAATCGCGTCACGGTCAGCGCGCCGTTCTATAACCGCGTGGCCGTTCCCATTGGCGTCTTTCTGCTCCTGCTCACCGGCATCGGTCCGCTGCTCGCATGGCGCAGCACTTCGATGCGCAGCATCCGGAGGAATTTCGTGGTTCCCGGCATCGTCGCCCTCGTCGTCGCCATGGCCATCATTCCCCTCGGCGTCCATCCCTGGACGATCTTCACGACCGACCATGAAGGCGCCTTCTACGCGTGGATGACGTTCTCTCTTGCCGGCTTCGTTACCACCGCCATCTTTGCGGAATTCTTCCACGGCGCCCGCGTCATCCAGCAGAAATCCCACCAGAACCTCTTCGCTTCGGTGGTGCAGCTCACGCGCCGCAACACTCGCCGTTACGGCGGCTACATCGTCCACTTCGGCGTTGTCCTCATCCTCATCGGCATCAGCGGCCAGGCGTTCAACCAGAGCGTCGAGCGCACCATGAGTTACAAGCAGAGCTTCGAACTCGGTCCGTACCGCGTGGAGTGCCTTGACTACTCGCAGGACTCCAACCCGAACTACGACACCGAATTCGCGCTGCTGAACGTCTATCGCAACGGCCATCTCGTCACCAAGCTCGCGCCCGAACTCCGCTTCTACGCCGCGAGCCAGCAGCCCTCCACCATCGTGGCCAATCATTCCACTCTTGCGTGGGATCTCTACGTGATCTACGCCGGCAAGGATCCCTCCACCGGGCAGCCTGTCATCAAGGCTTTCCTCAATCCGCTGGTCGCCTGGATCTGGATCGGCGTGCTCGTCACCATCTTCGGCACCCTCATCGCGCTGCTGCCTAATCTCAGTGCCGCCATCGCCGCCCAGCGCCATCGCACGCCCGCAGCCGAGGAAGCCGAAGCCGTCCCGGCCGGAAGGGGAGGCGACTGATGCGCCGAATCAGCCCTTTCACTCTGCTTCCGCTGCTGGTGATTCTCGTTGTGTTCACCATGGGCGCGGCCAACACCGCTGGGCGCTACAACGACCTCGGTCACAAGATCATGTGCACCTGCGGCTGCAACGAGATTCTCCTCGAGTGCAACCACATGGGCTGCTCGGCCTCTTCCAGAATGACCGCGGAACTCCGCCTTGCCGTCGATCGCGGCGACAGCGACAAGGCCGTCCTCACCGCGTTTCAGGATGAGTACGGCCCCACAGCCCTGGCCGCCCCCTGGCTCACTCGCTTTAATATCGTCGCCTGGGTCGTTCCGCCGCTGCTTCTGATCCTCGGCCTGATCGGCACTTTCCTGCTGGTGAAGAAGTGGCGCCTGCGCGTCGCCTCCATGCCCGAAGTCGCCGACGATCCCGCCTCTCGCGATCTCCGCGAACGCATTCGGAGGGACACCGAAATATGAGGACTGGACGTCCAGGCGGACCTGCTTTCTGCGATCGGAGCTCGGCGATCCGCGCTCTCGGCGATCTCCTGCAGCCTGTGCCCTGCACTTTGTACCCCGGGGAGTCTCTATGATTTTTGCCTGTGCCTTTCTGCTCATCGGCTGCTTCCTTTATGTCTTCTGGCCGGAGCGCAACGTCGAAAGCCAGCACGAGAAGACGCGCCTGGAATTCCTGCGCGAGCGCCGCGAGGTCCTCTACGATAACCTCCGCGACCTGAATTTCGAGTATCGCGCCGGAAAATATCCCGCAGAAGACTATGCTGCGCAGCGCGCGCTGCTGGAAAACGAAGCCGCCGAAACCGTGGCCGAAATCGATCTGCTCGAATCCGATGCCCTGACTTCGTATCAGGCGCCGCTGCACAGCTGAGCAAGACTGGAACCCATGAACAACCCGCTCTCTCGACTCTCACTTTTTGCCGCCCCGATTTCCTTTTTGGCACTGGCTGTTTCACTCGCCGCGGCCGCCACCATCTCCGGAACCGTCATCGACAAGACCACCGGCAAACCCGCCGCTGGCGACACCGCCGTTCTCCTCGACCTGCAGCAGGGCATGACGGAATCTGCGCACACCACCATCGACGCAAAGGGGCACTACTCCTTCACCGTACCCGACACCAACGGCATGCACCTGGTCCGCGTCGACCATGAGAAGGCTTCTTACTACGGTCCGGTTCCCCCCAACACCACCAGCGTTAACATTGACGTCTTCGACGTGGCTCCCAAAGTCGACGGCATCCACGTCTACGCCGACGTCGAGCGGATGGAAACCGACCAGCAGGGCCTGAGCGTCACCGAGAGCTACTTCGTCCGCAACGAATCCAAACCTCCGAAGACCCAGCTCAGCGCCCACAGTTTTGAGATTTACCTGCCGACTGACGCCACTCTTGAAGGCGCCACCGCTGCCGGACCCGGAGGCATGGCCGTGGCCAGCTCCCCCGTGCCCACCGGGGAAAAAGGCCACTACGCCTTCATCTTTCCCCTGCGTCCCGGGGAAACGCGTTTTCAGATCGGCTACCACCTGCCCTATAGCGGGAGCGCCACTCTGCACGCCCAGGTTTCCTTGCCCGCCGACAATGTTGCCGTCATGCTGCCGAAATCCATGACCTTCTCCGGCCAGGGATTCCAGCCGTTGCAGGGCGATGCCAGCGGTCCCGGCACCCAGACGTTCCTCGCTGCCAATGTGAAAGCCAATACGCCTGTCGCTTTCACCGTCTCCGGCACAGGATCGATGCCGCGCGAACAGCAGCAGGCCCAGAATCCCGGCGGTCCCGCGCAGGGCATGGGAGCGCCCGACCAGTCCGGCGCCGGCCCCGAGGCCAGCCAGTCCGCAGCCCCATCCAACGCTCCCGGCGGAGGGCTTGGCAATCCCATCGACACGCCCGATCCGCTGCAGAAATATAAGTGGTGGATTCTGAGCGGCGTCGGCCTCGCGCTCGTCATCGCCGCCGCGTTCATGCTTCGTGGCAAGCCCGGACAGCAACCGGCCGTCGCCGGCGGGGCGCCCGCTCCGAACCCGCTCACCCCGAGCCTGCCGCCCGGCGTTAAGGCGACTGCGGTCCGCGCCGGTCTGGTCTCCCCTCCTGCCACCAACGGCGCGCCCTTCAAACAAGTCACTGCTTCCGGGACACTCGCTGCGCTCAAGGAAGAACTCTTCGCCCTCGAAACCGAACGCCTCGAAGGCAAGATCACCGAAGCGGAATACGCTGAGCACAAAGCAGCGCTCGAAGTGCTTCTCAAACGCGCGCTCGCTCGCGAAGCGGCAGCGAAATAGACAGGGAATCAGGAAGAGAGCCGCAGCGCACCTGCGTTGCGGCGCCCGACCGCGCTTACGCGCTAAGCCAGGTAAAGATCAGAACGAGCGCTGCTGCGATCGCTCCAATCCGATAGGCAGTTTCCTGTCTTCGGCTGGAACTCAGCGGCCCGTTCGGGGGAGTCTTCATGCGCGGCCTCGCGAAATTTGAAGATGTTGCTGTGCTGTACTGCCTGCTTAGACACATTCTTCGGCAAATCTGATTCGGAAAACGAGGACAATTCCCAAAAATTTTCAAGGTGTCACTTCTTTGTCAGCTAGCCTCCGCAAATCCTCACCAACCCCATCCCTCTTTTTCATGCCGGATGTACAATCGCCTCGATGAACGCACCCACCTCCGGTCCCGGACTCTTCCCGCCCGATCATCCTGAGATTCCCGAGCCCCGATCCCCTCTGCCCTGGGTCATCGCCGGCGGTGTCGTCATCCTCGTTCTCGCTGCCATCGTCTTCTTCAGCCATCGCACTGCCCCTGCCAATCCCGGCGGTGCCGGCCTCGCGCCACCCGCTTCCTATGCCTCCAGCCTCACCATCAGTAATCTCCAGATGAGCCAGGCCAACAGCGTCGTCGGCGGCCAAAGCACCTACGTGGATGGCCAGATTACCAACCACGGGCCGGAGACCCTCACCGCCATTACCGTCCAGATCGCCTTCCACGACATCGCCAACCAGATCGTCCAGAAGGAAACGCTGCCGCTCAACCTCATTCGGACCCGGGTGCCCTACGTTGATACAGAACCCGTCCGCTCCGCCCCCATCCTGCCCAACCAGACCCGGGAATTCCGGCTCATCTTCGACCACGTTTCCCAGAACTGGGACCAGAATTACCCCGAGATCCGGGTCATCGATGTAACCGGTAAATAATGCCGACCCGGTAAATTCTTCCCTAATCCCCTGCAAGTGCTGCACGCCCCTCCGCCGGCCCTCTGGACCTGCTCTCCAACCTTTCCATTTTTCCGTTGATTCTAAAAAACTTATATTCATATCAAGCACCCCTCCAGGTTTGGCAAAGCATGTGCTCTTTCCTCCCGCGTAATACTGGGGTGCTGCGCAGCGTTCCCGGATTCGTTGAAACAAGGACAGGACAGAACAAACCTATGAAAACGAAATTGAATCCCGGATCGATCACCGTACTGCTGGTGGCAGCGAGTCTGGGTTTGCCGGCGGTTGCGCAGTCCAATACTCCTCCTCAGCAGTCTCCTCAGGTCCAAACCGGCGCCTCGACGAACGCTAACGCGCCACAGAGCCAGAACGGCACCCCCGAAACCGGCACCGGCAAAGCTCCGCTGCCGACCGTGGATCACGAAGGTTTCTGGGGTCACGTCAACCCCTTCGCCCGCAAAAAGTGGGTCAACCGGCAGATCGATCCTGTAAAGGACCGGCTCAACGAGCTCGACCAGCTCCAGGCGAAGAACGCCAACGATATTAAGGACGTCGATCAGCGCGCTCAGAACGGCATCCGCGCCGCGCAGTCCACCGCCGACCAGGCCAACCAGACCGCCGGTCAGGCGAACCAGACAGCCACCCAAGCCACGCAGGTCGCCCAGAATGCCAGCCAGAAGACCGAACAGCTGGGTCAGACCGTTGCGGGCATCGATCAGTATCATCCCATCACCAACGTCGACATCAACTTCCGCGCCAGCCAGACAATGCTGAACCAGAAAGCGAAAGACGCTCTGGATCAGGTTGTCAGCCAGATGCAGGGGCAGAAGGGCTACGTGGTTGAGGTCGCCGGCTATACCCGCATGCGTGGCATGACGGGCATCGAGCACTCGCAGCGTATGGCGGATGCCGTCGTCCGGTACCTGGCTGAACACCAGATTCCGGTTTGGCGGATTCACGAAATTGCCATGGGCAACGCGCCCCTCAACTCGGACAACAATGGCGGAGAAGCCAGGCCGGGTAGTGTGGTTCGCGTCAGCCTGATGGCTAACAGTTTAGCGTCCTTGAGCATGCCGAATGGCGGCTCACCGACTGGCGCGACGCAGCAGTAATTCCGCGCAGCCCTCCCCTCAGGGTGCTGCGTCGCAGCCAACCGGATCGGCCTCAACGGAAGGCAGGTCGCAACAAGCTCTCACACAACGAGAGAACCAAGGCAGATTGGCCCCTCACCCCGAGGGGCCCTTTTTTTGCTCACGATCCGTGCGGGACGATCCGGCACAGAACCTGCTCGGCGTAACCGTTGACCACAACTTTCCCCATCATCTCCACTTGGGCGCCAAACGCCTGTTTATAGCTGTAGACTGCGCGTGTTTCAGGGCCTGTGAACTCGTCGAACAGAGCGATGTAAGGCTGTCGCAACAGCTCCATGCGCGAGAGCGCAAACAGCGTCGAGGAGTAGATGTCGGCATCGTAGTGAACCAGCAGATTTTCGCGACCGGCGATGCGGTTGGCCAATTCGTCCCAGGTGTCTTTGAACCAGCCCGGGATCAGTGTCGCGCGCGGGTCTTCGACCGTCGGCATTTTCCCGCCAAGGTCAAAATAGCCGGCGTCCAGCTTTCCAAACCGATCGGGAAGACCGTGAAAACTGTCGAGGCCCACGAAGATCGAGGACGGATTGGTGTTGTTCTCCAGGAACCAGCGAAACGAGCCAGTCGCATCGTAGACGCCAAACTCCACAAACGTGAGTTGCGCTTCTCGTCCTCCTGCGGCTTCGATCGCGGCTGACCAGATCTGCGGCTTGTCGCGGTACTCGCGCAGCGACTGGATCTGTGGAAACTCTCTCCGCAGCAATGCATACGTTAAGGCGCGCTCGTAGAACCGGACGCTGAGACGCGAAGACAGCAATTTTACGATCGGCTTCACCCGTCGTCTCCCAAAAGAGATTTTGCTTCCGGCTATCTTCGCATGAGCCAGACGACGAAGCTCAGGACTACGCTGATGACGATGCAGGTCGCCAGCGGGAAGTAGACCGTGGTGTGCCGGCCGCGCCAGGTGAAGTCGCCGGGCAAGTGGCCGAGCGGCAGTCCGGCTTTACCGAGCAGCAGCACCGCTACGCCGACGGCGGCCATCAGCAGTCCGAGGCCGATCAGCACTCGTCCCAGGTCTCCCATACGGCCAGTCTAGACCCGAGAACCCCACCCCCCTCCCTGGGGCCTTGCTACTTAATTGAAAACAAAGGTACGGCAGGGTAATACCTTTTGGGTATTACCCTCCGGCCTTCCTGCAGGAGGTTTTCTGAGCCATGTTCAGACATTGTCACGAGCCCGCAAGAAGAAAGCCCTGCGGGCAGACATGCGCGCAGGGCTCTGATACGACCTGTCTCAAGGATGAGGGCCGCGTGCGGCGAAGGCAAGCGAAAAGAGGGGAGCGGAGGGTACTTAGGTCACGGGCGAGTCGGCTGCGCTCGTCCCTCGCTGCGCCGACAGCCTGCGGCAGCAAGGAAGCACCCTTTTAAGGCAGGTCGTTGTCTTCGGCGAAGGCCCCTTGTCTGGATGACAACATATAGAAACTCAGAAAGCAGCCAGCTACCGGCTTGCAGAGTTATCCTTGCTGGCACTGCGGACGGTCTTCTGGAGGGAGTTATGGATTCCGGCTCCGGAGAAGTGACCCAACTACTGAAGGCGATGCATGGCGGAGATTCCTCGGCCGCGGAGCACTTGCTGCCTCTGGTCTATACGGAACTGCATCGGCTGGCGCAGGCTTACATGCGGAGGGAGCGGCCTGACCACACTCTGCAGGCCACCGCGCTGATTAACGAAGCGTATCTGCGGCTGATCGGGGAGGACATCGACTGGAACAGCCGGGCGCACTTTATCGGGCTGGCCGCGCATGTGATGCGCCAGGTTCTGGTGGATTACGCGCGGGCCCATGCTGCGCAACGGCGGGCCGGCGGCCTGCGGCGGGTGGAGATGGAGGACGGGCTGGCCATCGCTCCGGAGCGTCTGGACGAGGTGGTGTGGCTGGATGAGGCGCTGGACCGGCTGGCGGCGGAAAATGCGCGGCAGGCGCAGGTGGTGGAGCTGCGGTACTTCGGAGGCCTGTCCGTCGAGGAGATTGCAGGGATTCTGGAGGTTTCGCCCCGGTCAGTGAAGAGAGACTGGTCGCTGGCGCGGATCTGGCTGCACCGGTATCTGCGTCCCGGCGAGCCGGTTGCCGAAGGTGCCGGGCCGGAAGAGAGCCCCGGGTCAGGCGACGGGCAGAAATAGTTTTTAATCCGTTGCCCCTTTTGCGGGGCCGCAACGCGTTCTCCAGTGAAGGCGGTTGTAAGGCGCCTTCCCCAGGAGAAACCGCCATGACATTCAACCTTCGCACCTTCGCTCTTGCCGCCCTCGCCGCCTTCGCCTCCATGACACCGGCACTGTATGCCCAGAACATCATCCACGCCCAGGTGAACGTACCTTTCTCGTTCGACTACGGGACGACCCACTTTGGGCAGGGGAGCTACATCATCACCATGAGTAGCCAGGAGGCCCTGGTGGTGCGCAACCGCAGCACCCAGCAGACGGCGATGGTGTTGGCCCAGCTGGATATGAGCCCGATAATCGCAACGAAGAGCGTCGTCACCTTCAAGAAGTACGGGGACCGCTGGTTCCTGGAGCAGGTTTCAGTCGCCGGCAACGGCACCAAAGTCTCCGTCTGCGAGTCAAAGGCGGAACGACGTGCGGCCAGCGAACTGGCCTCGCGCGGCGGAGAAGCGACGCAGGTGGCTCTGGTCCTGCTGCCCGAAAGCGCCTTTGGCAAATAAACCGGGTTTCAGGCTCCCGACAGGAGTTCCCCCCGGTGGCTCGGGGGGAACTCCTGCTTTATTTCCGGGAGGGATTCGCGGCTGCGGGGAGTGCGGTGGTAGTGTGGTGCCACGTCCCCATTGAAGGCAGCGACAAATCCTTCTCAGGAAACGCGGTATGGAGAAGCCTGAGCGAGCAGCAGAGCGTTTCGGAGAAGCACTTGAACCGACGGGCGAGGAGCGGCAGGTCTATCTGGACCGGGCCTGCCAGGGGCAGCCCACGCTGCGGAGCCGGGTGGAGTCGCTGCTGGAAGAGCACGATCACCTGGAGGGATTCCTCGGGGAATCGCCCTTTCGGGCTTCGACGGGACCGGGAGAATCGGCGCCGTCCGGATCGCGCACCGCGGCGACGCGGAGCGGTTCGGCAGAGCCGCTGGTGACGCCCGGCTCGCAGCTGGGGCCTTATCGGATTGAGGCGCGGCTGGGGGAAGGCGGCATGGGCCAGATCTTCCGGGCGACAGACACGCGCCTGGGCCGGCCGGTGGCGATCAAGATCTGCAATCAGGAATTCATGGACCGTTTCGAACAGGAGCGGCGCTCGATTGCGGCGATCAATCATCCGCGCGTTTGCACCTTTGAACTGGCGAGCGAATCGACCCTGATCCAGGAGCAGAGGGAGAGGTGGTGTATGAAGAAGAACCGTGCGTATTGGGCGACGGCTTTGGCCGTGGCCATGGCGGCGGGCTGCGTGTGCCGGGCACGCGCCGAAACGCCGGCAGAGGGATCGGCGGGCTGGCAGGCGACGCTCCACGAGACGCTGCCGCTGCTGGGGCATCGGAACTGGATCCTGGTGGTGGATTCCGCCTATCCGCTGCAGAATTCACCGGGGATCGAGACGATTGAAACCGGGGCCAGTGAGGCAGAAGTGCTGCGGGATGTGCTGGAGGCGGTCGATCACTCCATCCATGTGCGACCGGTGGTTTATATGGATGCCGAGCTGCCGTTTGTTCCGGAGCAGGATGCTCCTGGAGTGTCGCAGGCGCGGAGTGAATTGACGGGCATCCTGGGGAAGCGGCCGGTGACCCGGCTGCTGCATGAGCAGTTGCTGCAGAAGGTGGAGGACGTGAGCAAGAGCTACAAGGTGCTCATCCTGAAAACCAATGAGACGGTGCCGTACACCTCGGTCTTTGTGCAGCTCAACTGCCGGTACTGGAGCGACGAGGCGGAGGCTCGGCTGCGCGTGGCGATGCAGCAGGCGGGTGGGCGATCGCACTGAGGGGCGTCACTCTTCTCTCGGGACGAGGCGGAGCGGGGTGGAAGCAGGCGACGCGGAGGTTGGCGACTTCTCCGGGCAACGCGATCAGGTCGCGTTCGATGACGCCGCGAACGGTGGCGGCAGGGCCGGCGGCGCGCAGGTTGATGAGCAACTGGTGGCGGCTCGCAGGAGAGGCATCGAGATTGCCCTCGACGGTCGGGGGCTGTCCGTTGGCGCAGATGGCTGCCTTCACATAGCCGGTCTCGGCGTGCAGGATGGCTTTGAGATGGACGATGGTGATGCCCGCGGCGGTCAGGTCGGCGTCCAGCTGCTCGAAGAGTGGTCCGAGGATTATGGGGGGCGAGAGCGGCGGCGAGCAGTGCAGAGTGGCCTCGGCGTTGAGCCAGGCCAACGCGGCTTCGGCTCGGGCGTACTGCTCGTAGTCGATGTCGAGGAGGGTACGTCCGCTGGATAATTCGCCGGACAGAACTTCGTCGAGCCATGCGGCTACGCCCTGGCCGGTTGTGGCGCTGATCTGTCGGGCGGCGGGCCTGGCTGGTAGTTCGTGGCGCAGATCGGATTTCGTGAAACAGACGAGGTCGGCTTCCTCGATCTGCCTGCGGAAGAGAAAGGCGAGGTTGGGGTCGGCGTCGTCGCGGAGCAGGGCGGAGGCGCGCTCCGGGTCTACCAGGACGGTGTAGGGGGCGACGCGGACTTCACCTTCGGCGAGCAGAGGATGCAGCGTAGTGGCGGAGATATCGGTGCAGCTGCCGACGGGCTCGGCGAAGATCACATCGGGGGCGTGTTGCCGCAGCCGGCCGATGACTTCGAGGAGGTCCGAGAATCGGCAGCAGAAGCATCCTCCGGTGACTTCGCCGCGCTGGAGGTGGTGAAGCGCGGCAAGCTCGGTGTCGACGAGAGCCTCTCCCTGATCGTTGAGGATGATGGCGCTGCGCAGGCCGCGGCGATCGAGCTCGCGGGCGGCGGCCAGCAGCAGGGTGGTCTTGCCGGCTCCCAGAAAACCTCCGACCAGGACGATCCAGGGCTGCGTGTTCACCCGCGGACCTCGAGTTGCAGAATGTCTCCTTCGCGCAGGACAAGGGGTTCGTCGAGGCGGAAGGTGGTTGTGGCGGCGGCAGAATGGGTCGAATGTGGCAGGCGGGCGCCGCCGCGCGTGGCCACTGTCGTCGTGCCCGAGCCGTGGATCTGGCAGGAGCGGCAGGCGAGGGTGCCGGTCATCACCTGCAGGTCGAAATGGGTTGCGGCTCCGTCGCGTTTGCAGGAGAAGACGCCCCAGCCTGTGCCGTTGGACCAGAAGCTGCGGAAGCTGCCGTTGTACGAAGGGGGCAGCGCTTTGATGGCGCCGTGCCGCCCGTCGTAGTCGAATCCGCTGAGAAGAACCACACTCGACCAGGAGGCCATGGCGCGCGCGTAGTGATGGCCGCACTCCGCTTCGTCCCAGGGATTTCTCTTCTCGCCGTCGTAGCGGGCTCTGATATTGCCAATGCACTCGATTCCTTCGTTAACCATGCCGGAGGCGATCATGAGCGCGGCGGTGGCATGTTCGAACCCGGTCATGACTTCGGCGAAATAGGGGAAGGGGATGCGGGGGCGGGGGGCGGTGCCGTAGTCGCAGATGACCATGGCGGCTTCGTCGTTGAGGGCGAAGGTTCGCTCCACATTGTCGTGATCGACGAGGGTGCGCTTGTAGTTGTAGCGGTAGATGGAGTGCAGGGCGGCGCGGACGTGATCCGGAGAAATGAGCGGGCCGAGCTGCATAACGGAGGCCAGATATTGGCCCATCAGCTGATCGATGAGACATCCCGCTCCCAGCTGGAACTGCGGATCTTCTGGATTGAATCCGTTGGCGCCGATGCGCAGGCTGGGATGAATCTGGTCTAAAGAGTAGCGGCGAATTTGCTGGATAAAGAATTCGCCGTTGAAGAGGTTGGCCTCGATCCACTGGCGGCCCTGCTCGAAGAGGCTCTTGTACTGTTGGGCGGAAGCGTCGTCGCCGGCGGCCCGAGCCATCTCCTCGCCGGCACGCAGCGCGCCGAGATAGTAGATGCTGCACAGCGGGTTGGGGCCGAAGAAGGCTACGTCGTAGGTATTGTTCTGCACGCCGGTGGTCACGCCGCTCTTCTGCGGGTCCCATCCGTTGCTGACCCAGGCAAAGGCAATGGCCTGGCGCACGCGCGGCCAGATCGCGCTCAACCAGGCGTTGTCGCCGGAGAGCCGCCAGTCCAGATACGCATGCATGATCTGGCCCATGTGGCCGTCGGTGGCGATGATGCCGTCGCGGGCCTCGCCGTCGGGCAGAAGCTGGCGCGCGTGGATGCCGCCTTCTTCATCCTCGGAGTATCCAAAGGCGGCTTTGCGCAGCGAGCGGGCAAACGACGGAAACAGGAAGGGCGTCGCCGTCTCGTAGCTCCACACATGGGTGCAGTTGCCGTAGCAGCAGCCCAGGTGGTCGTCGCTGCCCTCGAAGCCGTGGAAGTCGCCGTCGGCGGTACGGAAGCAGGTGGTGGATGCGAGGGTGGAGAGATTGGCGCTGGCAGCCTCTCGGACGACGGCGGGCAGCGTGCTGGCGCGGAATGCTTCGGCGAACTGCCGCGTTTTCATTTCCAGCGATGCAAGATGCCGGGCTGCAAAGAGCGCCGCCGCCCACGCGTCGGCGAATCGCGTGGAGTAGAAGTTTCCGATGACTGTCTTCTCTTTTCCCTCAGGAGCCGTCCAGCCGCAACCTTCCGGCGTTCGATTGGGGAAATGCCAGGCGAGGAGAAATGTGAAGTCGCCGGATTTTCCGGGCGGAATGGTGCGCGACTGGCAGAGGACGCCGACCTTGTTGCGTTCGGCCGGTTCGTCGTTCATCTGGCCGGTTCTGGAGAAGGCATCCCAGAACAGGAGCGGCGAGTTCCACCAGGAGCCTTTGGGCCATCCGCGCCAGGAGGACAGATGAAGGTCGGCAGTGGGGATGGCGGCGAGGACGAAGCTGCCATGCAGGGGGTCGTCATCGGCCAGGGCGGGATTGGTCATGAGCAGCCCGGTGAGGCCGGGATCGGAGCGAGCCTCGTTGAGTCGCCTCTCCTGGAGTCCGCCTTTGGCAAACATGCCCGTGGTGCCATTGAGCACAGGATTGTCGATGGAGAAGGCGATGGAGACCCTGGCCGGCGTGCGGCCGGGATTGTGTACGCGATAACGCAGCACCGCGACGGGCAAGCTGGAGTCATCCGGCACATGCGGAATGAAGGGAGAAAACGCATCGAGGGCGACGGTGACGGGCAGGCCGGGATCTTCGAAATCGATGTGGGCCAGGGGATACTCGCCGGTGAAGGTAGCCGACTGCAGGCGGCTGAGCCCCGGAGCATTGCGGGAGCCGAGGCCATCTTCGCCCTCGTAGGGAGGAAGAATTCTGGCTTCGAGGACGTGGGCGATGGGAGAGTCGCTGCCGGACTGCACCCAGAGCGCGGGGAAGGCGTAGTCGGGCGAGAATCCCCGATTGGGGCGATTGAAGATTTCCCAGTCGCGCAACTGGCCGCGTCCGCCGAGGCCCAGACTGCCGGTTCCTACGCCGCCCAGGGGAAAGGAAATCATCTTCAGCTGCGGCCCGCGAAAGACGCGAGGGAAGGCGATGGCCTCTGTCGCTGCCGAAGACTCGGCCGGGGGGACCGCTGCGGAATGGGTCGCAGGCACGGTGGCCGCTTCAGCTGCGGCCCAGTGGCCCATGGGGGTCACAGCGCCGAGAGCGGTGGCTGCCTGCTTCAGAAACTCGCGGCGGGGAAGAGGGCTTTTCTCACCCTGACCCATGCGTGGACCTCCCAGTGAGTCGGCGATGGTGCACCACCAGTTGTATCGAAACGGCCGGCGACTCGCCACCGGGCCGGGGTTCCGCATGGGTTTATCCTGGAATGGCAGGAGGTTTTCTTATGGCTCAAACCGCATCCGCCATGCTCGCGCTCGGCACACCGGCGCCCGCCTTCACTCTGAAAGAGGTCCGCGACGGGCGCGAGCACTCGACCGCGTCGCTACAGGGTCGCAAAGGGCTGCTCATCATGTTTATCTGCACCCACTGCCCGTTCGTGCGGCACGTGGAAAAGGAATTGGCCAAACTCGGCGTGGACTTTCGCGACTCGGGCATCGGCATGGCGGCGATCAGCAGCAACGATGCGGAGAACTATCCTGATGACGCGCCAGCCGGACTAGCGAAGCAGGCTCTCGGCAACGGGTTCACCTTCCCGTACCTCTACGACGAGACGCAGGATGTGGCTCGCGCCTACGACGCGACCTGCACGCCGGACTTCTTCCTCTTTGACGCGGCGGGAAAGCTGGTTTATCGCGGGCAGCTGGACTCCAGCCGCCCGGGCAACGATGTGCCGGTAACGGGACGCGATCTGCGCGCGGCGATGAAGGCGCTGCTCGCCGGGGAGGCGATCAGCCAGGAGCAGCGGCCGAGCATTGGCTGCAACATTAAATGGAAAGGGAAGTTCTAGCGGTCAAAAAAAGGCGTGCGGCGTCTCCACGGACTCCGGGAGTTTTCAATTTCTGAACTCGAATCCCTGAACCCTGTGGATCCGGCGCTCACGCCGGATCCACTTCAGGCTTGTCCGATGGCGACGCCGTGCTCCAGCGGAATGCCGGCGCGGCTGACGACCTCGAAGCGCAGGCTGCCGGAGCGGTCGGTGTCGATGCTGACATGGTCGCCGTGGAGGACTTCGCCGTCGAGAATCTTCATGGCCAGCGGATCCTGGATGAGCCGCTGGATGGCACGCTTGAGCGGGCGCGCTCCATAGGCCCGATCGTAGCCAGAGGTGAAGATCTGGTGGCGCGCCGCGGGCGTGAGCTCGATGGTGATGTGGCGGTCGGCCAGCAGCTTCTCGAGGTCCTTAAGACGGAGATCGACGATGTGTTGCAGCTGCTCCTCCTGGAGCGGCCGGAAGACCACGACGTCGTCCACGCGGTTGAGGAACTCGGGACGGAAGTGCTCGCGGAGCACGCGCATGACGCTCTCGGTCGCGTGGCCGAAGGCGGTTTCGTCTTTCAGCGAGTCGCCCTGCAGGAACGCCGCGCCGAGGTTCGAGGTCATGATGAGGACCGTGTTCTTGAAGTCCACGACGCGGCCTTTGGAGTCGGTGAGGCGGCCGTCGTCGAGAACCTGTAATAGTACGTTGAACACATCCGGATGCGCCTTCTCGATTTCGTCGAGCAGGATGACCGAATAAGGACGGCGGCGCACGGCTTCGGTGAGCTGGCCGCCCTCGTCGTAGCCGATGTAGCCGGGAGGCGCGCCGATCATGCGCGCTACGGCGTGCTTCTCCATATACTCCGACATGTCGAGGCGAACCATGGCCTGCTCGTCGTCGAAGAGAAACTCGGCGAGAGCGCGGGCGGTTTCGGTTTTGCCTACGCCTGTGGGTCCGAGAAAAATGAAGGAGCCGATGGGCTTCCTCGGATCGCTCAGGCCGGCGCGGGAACGGCGAATGGCATTGGCGACGATGGAGAGTGCGGCATCCTGGCCGACCACGCGTTCGCGCAGGCGGTCTTCCATCTGCACGAGCTTTTTCACTTCGCCCTCGAGCATGCGGGAGACGGGAATGCCGGTCCACTTGCTGACGATGCGGGCGATGTCCTCCTCGTCCACCTCTTCCTTCAGCATGCGCGGGGTGGCACTGGCGCCGTCCTGCGCGGCATTGAGCTGCTTCAGCTCGGCTTCCATCTTCGGCAGCTCGCCGTACTGGATCTGCGCGGCTCGCTCCAGATTGCCGCGGCGGGTTTGCTCGTCGGCCTCGAAGCGGAGGGTCTCAATCTTCTGCTTCAGCTCGCTGATGTGGGTGATGGCTTCGCGCTCCTTTTGCCAGCGGGCGCGCAGGGCCGTGGATTTTTCCCGCAGCTCGGCGACTTCACGCTCGACGTGCTGCAGGCGCTCTTTGGAGTTGGCGTCGCTCTCGCGCTTGAGGGCTTCGCGCTCGATTTCGAGCGAGGTCGCCTGGCGCTCCAGCTCGTCGATCTCGGTTGGCACGGAGCCGATCTGGATGGCGAGCGAGGCTGCGGCTTCATCGACCAGATCGATGGCCTTATCGGGCAGGAAGCGGTCGGAGATGTAGCGGTGGGAGAGCGTGGCCGCGGCGACGATGGCGGAATCGCGGATGCGGACCTTGTGGTGCGCCTCGTAGCGCTCCTTGAGGCCGCGCAGGATGGCGATGGTGTCCTCGACATTGGGCTCGCCGACGTAGACGATCTGGAAGCGGCGCTCGAAGGCAGGGTCCTTCTCGATGTACTTGCGGTACTCATTGAGCGTGGTTGCGCCGATGGCCCGCAGTTCGCCACGCGCGAGGGCCGGCTTGAGCATGTTGGAGGCGTCAATGGCGCCCTCGGCCGCGCCGGCGCCGATCAGGGTGTGCAGCTCGTCGATGAAGAGAACGATCTGTCCGTCGGATTCTTCAATCTCCTTGAGGACGGCCTTGAGGCGGTCTTCAAACTCGCCGCGATATTTGGCGCCGGCGAGCATGGCGCCCAGGTCGAGGGCGATGACACGCTTGTCGCGCAGGATGTCCGGGACGTCGCCGTGGACGATGCGGCGGGCGAGCCCCTCGACGATGGCTGTTTTGCCGACGCCAGGCTCGCCGATGAGCACGGGGTTGTTCTTGGTGCGGCGGGAGAGGACCTGGATGACGCGGCGGATCTCCTCGTCGCGGCCGATGACGGGATCGAGCTTGCCGCGGCGCGCGAGCTCGGTCAGGTCTTTGCCGTATTTTTCAAGGGACTGGTATTTGGCTTCGGGATTCTGATCGGTGACGCGCTGGCTGCCGCGCACACTGGCCAGGCTTTTGAGCACAGCGTCGTGCGTTGCGCCGACGGAGGCCAGCAGGAGCTGGGCGCCGTCATTCTTCTGGCGGGTGAGGGCGAGCAGCAGGTGCTCGGTGGAGACGTAGTCGTCTTTAAAATTCTCGGCCTCTTTGAAGGCCTGGTCGAATACCTGGTTCAGCGCATTGGAGGCGCCAGGCTGAGCGGAGGCGCCGCTCACTTTCGGCAGCTGACTCACGGCTTCCAGAGCGCGCGACTCGAGCTGGTCGGTGGGCACGCCGATCTTTTCGAGGACGGCAGGAATCACGCCCTCTTTATCCGCCAGCAGAACGGCGAGCAGATGCAGGGGGAGGATCTCCGGATTGCCGTTCTCGGCGGCCAGCTGGCTGGCGTTCTGGACCGCTTCCTGCGATTTGACTGTGAATTTATCCCAACGAATTGCCATAAAGAAACTCCGTGAAGCTGAGAAGCGGCTAGCTAAAAACCGGTTAGCGATGACCCGGTTGGCGGCTGCGAGCGCTTGCTGCTATTTTCCGCTTTCTTACTGATCTCTGAATTGTCGACAGAAGAAAAGGCGGCCAGCGACCTGAAATCGATGCGCTGACCGCCCTGACGCTGACCGGTTCTTAGCTATCCGCCTTATCAGCTGATTGCTGCTTCAGGCGGCGGGTTTGACTTCCTTTTTGCCGGACTCGATCGGGCCTTTGCCGACTTCCACTTTGATCTGCTTCGGCTTGGCCTCGGCGCGTTTCTCCAGCTCGATGCGCAGCACACCGGCGTCGTAGCTGGCCTTCACGTTCTCCGAGTTCACCGTGGTGGGAATCGTGAACGAACGATAGAAGATGCCGTAGCGGCGCTCGATGCGATGGAAGTTCTCTTCCTTCTCTTCCTTGTCGAATTTGCGCTCGCCTTTGACGGTGAGCAGATTGTTTTCGAGCTGGATGTCGAGGTCGCTCTCTTTCATGCCGGGGACCTCGAGCTTGAGCACAATCCTGTGTTCGTCCTCATAGACGTCCACCGGCGGCACAAAGGCCGCGGTCGCGAGAGTATCGCTCTCGCCCTGGGCGCGGTTGTAGTCCTGGAACAGCGAGTTCATGCGGTTCTGCAGGGCCAGCACGTCGCGAAAGGGGTCCCAACGAGTGATTGCCATAACGAAGTTCCTCCATACAAATTTCGAAGTTGGAGGCGGCCCATCCCGGTGAGAGGGGGGCGGCCGTCCCATCCTCTGATGAAACTATAGCACGATAGATGCAGAAAATATGAGCGTAAAACACTAATATAGAGAGAATCTATTAAGTTGAACGGATTCTGTCGTTTATAGGGAGGATGGCAAACGCCTGGGCTGCCAGGGGGCGGTTTCCACGTCCGTTCTCAGCGTTCCGGGATGGTGCATTCGACGGGCGGGGCGGCCGACGGGGGCGGCGGGAAGGCCGGGAACGGCGTTGTGACGTAGATCACAGCCGGCTCGGAATTTTCCTGTGATGCCGGGCACATACAGTTCCAGCGGACCGGATCGAGAATGCTCTGTTTTGAGAATGCGGATGGCGATTCGTCCTCCACGAGTTCCGCTCAGCACGGCCGCCAGCACCGCAACGCACCGATCACTGAAAAAGGAATACGCCCCGGGCGGCGGCAGAACGGAGAATCGCAAATGAATCCATCCACAGTCGACTATCAGGGGGCCGTCGCAGCCTCAAAGGTCGAAACTTCCACCCAGTATATTTACTTCTTCGGCGCGGGCACGGCCGAAGGCAATGGCAAGATGCGGGATGTGCTTGGCGGTAAGGGCGCGGGTCTTGCGGAAATGACCAATGCCGGGCTGCCGGTGCCTCCCGGTTTCACGATCCAGACGGAAGCCTGCCGCGAATATATGCGCGGAGCGCTGTCGCCGCAGGTGACGGAGCAGATGGACCTGGCGCTGGAGCAGCTGGAGAAGCTGCAGGCGCAGCGGCTGGGTGCGGGCGAGAATCCGCTGCTGGTGAGCGTACGCTCGGGCGCGAAGTTCTCCATGCCGGGAATGATGGATACGATCCTGAACCTCGGGCTGAACGACAAGTCGGTGGAGGCGCTGGCGAAGAAGAGCAACAATCTGCGTTTCGCGTATGACTCCTATCGGCGTCTGATCCAGATGTTTGGTGACGTGGTTCTGGACATTCCCAAAGCTGATTTCGAGCACATCTTCGATGAGACGAAGAAGAAGTATGGCGCGCAGCAGGATACCGATCTGACGCCGGTGGCTCTGAAGGAAGTGATCGCGGGATACAAGAAGCTGGTGCTGCGTCACACGGGCGCGGAGTTTCCGCAGGATCCGGACCGGCAGCTGACGATGGCGCGAGACGCCGTTTTCAGATCGTGGAACAACGAGCGGGCGAAGACCTACCGCCGGCTGAACAACATCGATGACTGGCTGGGAACCGCGGTGAACGTGCAGGCCATGGTCTTCGGCAACCTCAACGAGTCGAGCGGCACGGGCGTGGGCTTCACGCGCAACCCGGCCAATGGCGAGAAGGAATTTTACGGCGAGTTCCTGATGAACGCGCAGGGCGAAGATGTGGTGGCGGGCATCCGCACGCCGGTGCCGATCAGCGAACTGCGGAAGCAGATGCCGCATGTGTACGACCAGCTGCGCGACCTGACCTCGCGGCTGGAGAAGCACTACCGGGACACGCAGGACTTCGAGTTCACGATTCAGGACGGCCGTCTTTATATGCTGCAGACGCGGAATGCGAAGCGCACGGGCCTGGCCGCGGTGCGGATCGCCATCGATATGGTGCGGGAGCAGCTCATCTCCATTGACGAGGCGGTGCTGCGCGTGGAGCCGAACCAGATCTTCGACTTCCTGGTTCCGCGCCTGGACGAGAAAGGCACGATCGAAGTACTGGCGAAAGGTCTGCCGGCCTCGCCGGGCGCAGCCGTTGGGCAGATTGTTTTCACCGCGCACGAAGCGGTGAAGCACCACGAGAAGGAGACTTACAAATCCATCATTCTCGTGCGCTCGGAAACTTCGCCGGAAGACATCGCCGGGATGAACGTGGCGGCGGGTATTCTCACCTCGCGCGGCGGTATGACCTCGCACGCGGCTCTGGTGACGCGCGGCATGGGCAAGTGCTGCGTAGCCGGCGCCGGCGACGTCACCATCGACGAGAAGAAGAAAGAGATGCGCGTGAAGGGCAAGGTCTTCCATGAGGGCGACTGGATCTCGCTCGATGGAACGACGGGGCGCATTATGAACGGCAGGCTGAACACTCTTCCAGTGAACCCGGACAATCCGGATCTGATCCAGTTCATGGGCTGGGTGGATCAGCGGCGGAAGCTGCGCGTGCTGGCCAACGCGGACATCCCGCGGGACGCGAAACAGGCGCAGGCCTTTGGCGCAGAGGGTATCGGGCTGTGCCGCACCGAGCACATGTTCTTTGCCGAGGATCGGCTGCCGCACATGCAGGCGATGATTCTGGCCAAGACGGAGGAAGATCGCCGCGCGGCACTGGCGAAGCTGTTGCCTATGCAGCGGGCCGACTTCCAGGGGCTTCTGAAGGCGATGGGTTCGCTGCCGGTGGTCATCCGCCTGCTCGATCCGCCGCTGCACGAGTTCCTGCCCAAGCGCGAAGAGCTGCTGCTGCAGATCAACAGCCTCGAGCTGACCAAGCCACGCTCACCCCGGCTGAAAGACCTGCGCAAAATGCTGGAGCGGGTGGAAGAGCTGCATGAACTGAATCCGATGCTGGCGCTGCGCGGTTGCCGGTTGGGCATCACCTATCCCGAGATCACCGAGATGCAGGCCCACGCCATCTTTGAAGCCGCCACGGCGGTGAAGAAGAGCGGCGTCGATCCGCACCTCGAGATCATGATTCCACTGACCGCCGGTCCGGAAGAGCTGAAGAACCAGGCAGCCATCCTGCACGGGGTGGCGCACGATGTGTTCATCAAGAAGGGCCTGGTGGTGGACTACAAAGTGGGCACGATGATCGAACTGCCGCGGGCCTGCCTGGTGGCGGACAAGATCGCCGCCGAAGCTGAATTCTTCAGCTTCGGAACCAACGATCTGACCCAGACCACGTTCGGCATCTCGCGCGACGACTGCAACAAGTTCCTGCCGGCCTATCTGCAGAGGGGCATCTTCAAGCAGGATCCGTTCGCGGTGCTGGACCAGGAAGGCGTTGGCTCGCTGATCAAGATGGCCACTAACAAAGGCCGCGCAGCGCGTCGCGATCTGAAGATCGGGATCTGCGGCGAGCATGGCGGCGAACCCGAGTCGGTGAAGTTCTGCCATCGGGCGGGACTGGACTATGTTTCCTGTTCGCCGTTCCGGCTCCTGACGGCACGGCTGGCGGCGGCCCAGGCAGCCATCGAAGAGCAGAAGGTCTTCAACCCGGATCTGCGTTCCGGCAATTCGAAATAGTTCTGCCGCAAGTGCATTTTCTGTAATTCCTGTTGTTCCTTCCCGCCGCGTTCTCCGGATAGAGCGCGGCCGGTTTTCCTTTCTGAGCGGCTACACTGAAAGCCGATGCAACCCCTCCTTGAAGGTTATCGCCGCTTTCGCCGCGAGGTCTTTCCGCAGAAGAGAGACCACTTCCATCTGCTGGCCGAACTGCAGAAGCCCGATGTTCTGTTCATCACCTGCGCCGACTCGCGTGTGGTCCCGGATCTGATTCTGCAGACCGAACCGGGTGACCTGTTTCTGTGCCGCACGGTCGGCAACATTGTGCCTCCCCATGGACAACTGCCGGGCGGCGTTTCCTCGACGGTGGAGTATGCGGTCGAAGTGCTCCACGTCCGTCACATTATTGTTTGCGGGCACTCCGACTGCGGGGCCATGAAGGCGGTGATGGACAAGCCGGATGGCGTGCGCCTGCCGCTGACTGCGAAGTGGCTGGGTTTTGCCGAGCCGGCGTGGACGCACCTCGATCCCGGGGCGGACCGGAGCGATCCGCGCGCGCTGCACACGGCGCTGATCCACGCGAATGTGATCGCGCAGATCGAGAACCTGAAGACGCATCCGGAGGTGGCTCGCGGTCTCGCCCAGGGCATTCTGCAGGTTCACGGCTGGTATTACGACATCCTCACCGGAGCGATCGATGCATATGACGAGAGGCAGAGGAAATTCCTGCCCATCGATGACAGTGCCGCTGGATGAAGGCGGCGATGCCTTGCGGGAATGCTGAAGCGTGTGCCGCTAATGCACGCCGGCGGGCGCGCGGCCGGGTTTGGCCTTCTTGAAAAACCAGACCAGGATCACACACAGAAAACAGATCAGCGACATCCAGCGGAAGACGTCGACGAACGACCACAGGAGCGCTTGCCGGCCGAGCTGCTCATAGAGGGTCTGCTCGGCGACATGCCGGGCGTTGGGAGCGGCGGTGTGCTGCGTCAGGTAGCCGGTGAGGGCGCTGATGCGCTGCTCAAACCAGTACTGGGTTTGCGAAACGTAGCCGGCGATTTCGGTCTGGTGCAGATCGCTGCGCCGCACCAGCAGCGTCTGCGCGATGGAAATGCCGATAGAGCCACCGATGTTGCGCACCAGGTTGAAGATGCCGCTGGCGTTGCCAATCTGATCATTGCGCAGGGTGCTGTAGGCCTGGGTGGTGATGGGGACGAAGACGAAGCTGAGGGCAAATCCGGTAATGACGATGGGGCCGAGGAGGGTCCAGGGACTGATGCCAAGATTGATGTTCCCGAAGACGAGGGAAGTGATGCCGAAGCCGACGAAGCCGAAGGTGAGCAGATAGCGCGGATCGATTTTATTGCCGAGGTAGCCGATGACGGGCATGCCGAGGATGGAGCCGATGCCGCGCGGGCCGACGACCAGTCCGGCGGCAAAGGCGGTATAGCCGAGGAGCTCCTGATAGAAGAGAGGCAGGACCGTGATCATGGAGTAGATGCAGAGTCCGAAGAGGATCATCAGACTGCAGCCCAGCGCAAAGTTGCGATCCTTCAGCGTCTTGAGATTCACCAGCGGGGTCTTGCTCCTCCACGAGTGGACGATGAACCAGACCAGGGCGACGACGAGGATGAAGGCAGCCCAGCGAATCCAGGCGGCTCCGAACCAGTCGTCTTCCTGGCCTTTGTCGAGGATCACCTGCAGGCACCCGGTCCACACGGCGAGCAGGCCGAAGCCAAGATTGTCGAACTTGCTGGCCTTGGCGTTCTTAATGTAGGGCGGGTCGTGGATGTAGCGGCTGATCATGAAGACGGCCAGCGCGCCGACGGGGATGTTGATGTAGAAGGCATAGCGCCAGCTGTAGGTATCGGTGAGCCAGCCGCCGAGCGTCGGGCCGAGAACCGGGGCGACCACCACACCGAAGGCGAAGAGAGCCATCGCGGCTCCGCGCTTCTCGGGTGGGAAGCTCTCCAGCAGGATCGACTGGGAGAGGGGCTGGAGCGCGCCACCGCCGGCTCCCTGGATGACGCGGGCGATGAGGATGAAGGCGAGGGTGGGAGCGGCTCCGCAGAAGAAGGAGGCGACGGTAAAGATGATGACGCAGGTGATGAGGAAGCGCTTGCGGCCGAAGCGCAGCGAAAACCAGTTGCTGGCCGGCAGAATGACGGCGTTGGCGACCAGATAGCTGGTCAGAACCCAGGTGGCTTCATCGTTCGAGGCGGAGAGGGACCCGGCGATGTAGGGCAGGGCGACCGAGGCGATCGCAGTGTCCAGCACCTCCATAAAGGTGGCGAGCATCACCGAAACGGCGATGAGCCAGGGGTTGACCCCGAAATTTTGAGCCTGCTGACCGCTGTCGTCCGCCATGAACCTGAAAGTCTCTCAGAGAAGGATGAGGAAGGGAATGCGCGGGTGGAAAATCCCGGGATGGACCCGAAGCCCTGTTCCTGGTGTTGGATACGGCAGCCGGGGTAGAGGATGCAGTCAGGAATCCACAGGCAGCCCGGGCGTCGTGAAATGCCGCCGTAACTCATTCATTGTACAGCAATTTTCAATTGTGCATCGCGCATTCATTTTCCAGCATCAGATAGATTGACAATAACTCACTCAAGTGCGAATCTAACGGGGCAGGCACGCACTTATTCAGGAGCAGGTTGCAATGGCAAAGATGATTGGAATTGACCTCGGCACGACCAATTCGGTGGTGGCCGTGATGGAGGGCGGTGAGCCTAAGGTGATCGCCAACGAAGAGGGCGGCCGGACAACGCCTTCGGTGGTCGCTTTCACCAAGTCCGGAGAGCGGCTGGTTGGCCAGGTGGCCAAGCGCCAGGCGATTACGAACCCGACGAACACGGTGTATTCGATTAAGCGCTTCATGGGTCGGCGCTTCGACGAAGTGAACGACGAGATGAAGATGGTGCCCTACAAGGTGGTCCAGCAGGGCGATCACGTGGCTATCGAGGCGCAGGGGAAGCTGTACACGCCGCCGGAAGTCTCCGCGATGATTCTGCAGAAGCTGAAGAAGGCTGCGGAAGACCATCTGGGTGGTCCGGTGACGGAAGCTGTGATCACGGTGCCGGCGTACTTCAACGACGCGCAGCGCCAGGCGACCAAGGATGCGGGCAAGATTGCGTGTCTGGATGTGAAGCGCATTGTGAACGAGCCGACGGCAGCGGCGCTGGCGTATGGGCTGGACAAGAAGAAGGACGAGACGATCGCCGTGTACGACTTCGGCGGCGGCACCTTCGATATTTCGATTCTGGAAGTCGGCGAAGGCGTCATCGAGGTGAAGTCGACCAACGGCGACACGCACCTGGGCGGCGACAACATCGACCAGCGGATCGTGGACTGGCTCATCGACGACTTCAAGAAGGATGAGGGACTCGATCTTCGCTCCAAAGGCAACGAGATGGCGCTGCAGCGGCTGCGGGACGCGGCGGAGCGCGCCAAGATCGAGTTGTCGACGGCGCTCGAGACCGAGATTAACCTGCCGTTTATCACGGCGGACGCGACCGGCCCCAAGCACCTGGTGAAGAAGCTGACCCGGGCGAAGCTGGAACAGCTGGTGGAGGACATCATCCAGCGGTCGGTGGAGCCTTCGAAGAAGGCGTTGGCGGACGCGGGGATCGATGCCAGCAAGATCGATGAAGTGGTGCTGGTGGGCGGGCAGACGCGCATGCCGCGGATTCAGCAGCTGGTGAAGGACCTGTTCGGCAAAGAAGGCCACAAGGGGGTGAACCCCGATGAAGTGGTGGCCATTGGAGCCGCAGTCCAGGCCGGCGTGCTGGCGGGCGAGGTAAAGGACCTGCTGCTGCTGGATGTGACGCCGCTGACCCTGTCGATTGAGACGCTGGGTGGGGTGGCGACGCCGATGATCCCGCGGAACACGACGATTCCGACGAAGAAGACGGAGACCTTCTCGACGGCGGCGGATAGCCAGACCGAAGTCGAAGTGCACGTACTGCAGGGCGAGCGGCCCATGGCGGGGCAGAACCGGACGCTGGGCAAGTTCAAGCTGAGCGGGATTCCTCCGGCGCCGCGCGGGATACCGCAGATCGAGGTGACGTTCGACATCGACGCCAACGGGATCCTGAACGTGACGGCGAAGGACAACGCCACGGGCAAGGACCAGAAGATCACCATCACCTCCTCTTCGGGATTGAGCAAGGAAGAGGTGGAGCGGATGGCCAAAGAGGCCGATGCTCACTCCGCTGAAGACAAGCAGAAGCGGGATGAGATCGAAGCACGGAACCAGCTCGACGGGCTCGTCTACAACATCGAGAAGATGCTGAAGGAGAACGGCGATAAGGTTTCGGGGCAGGAGAAGGCCGATGTGGAAGCGTCTCTGGCCGAGGCCAAGAAGACGCTCGAGGGCCAGCCGAGTCCGGAGGAGATGAATGCGGCGCGGGAGAAGCTGACCCAGGCGTCGCACAAGCTGGCCGAGGCCATGTACAAGGCCAACGCGGCAGCGCCGGGCGCGGGAGTGCCTCCCACGGATGGACAGGCCGCCGCGGCTGGAACGGCCGATGCAAAGGCCAGCGGCGAAGTGATCGACGCCGAGTACGTGGACGTTGAGGACAAGAAGTAAACCGTCGCCAGCGGCAGTGAAAAGGCCGCGATTCGCGGCCTTTTCTTCTGGGTGCACAGAAAGGATCACGGGATACGGGCCAGGAGAGCCGGCAGCCGGAACGAAGCGGTCGAGAGAAGCGTAGGGAGAAGTAGCGAATGATGAGGAGTATGGGGATGACGGACACAGTTTGGAAATGCGAGCAGCTGCGGGCGGGGCAGATCACGAACCAGGTGATGTTCGATACAGAGCGACAGGCGCAGGAGTTCGTATCGCAGATGCAGAAGATGGAGCCGGATCTGTTCTGGCGGGTGGAGGCAGTGGAGGCTCGGGGTGTGTGGAACTGAGGGTTCACCCCAGAGGACACAGAGAGCACAAAGGTAGTTTCTTCAAGGCGACTGAGAAGATTGGAGAGCCTGACATCTGGCGAGACCGGCCGGATATGGGGCACCCGGGATCGACTCTGACAGGAAACAGGTGCGGTTCCTGGTTCCCGACAAGGAAAAGCAACCGCAGATCCTTCGCGTCACCGCGGTACCGCTCTGGATAACAAGGTTGGAGAGTGAGCGGATCGAATGGGGTACGCTCAGATGACAGGAAAAATGCCACCGACTCAGCACAAAGATTATTACGCGATGCTTGGCGTGAAGAAGACCGCGACGGCGGAGGAGATCCGCAAGGCGTTTCGGAAGCTGGCGCGCCGGTATCACCCGGATGTGAATCCCGGGGATAAGAAGGCGGAGGAGAAGTTCAAGGAAATCTCCGAGGCCAACGATATTCTTTCCGACGAAAAGAAACGGAAGATCTACGACCAGTTCGGGTTTTATTCGGACCAGATCGATCCGGCGGCGGCGGAAGCAGCGGCGCGGGCGGGCGCGGGCCGAGGAGGCGCGGGCCAGGGCCAGGGGATGCCGTTCGACTTTGGCGGGTTCGATTTTTCAGAAGAGGCACCGTCGGCAGGGCCGGGCGCGGGCGGTTGGGGCAACTTCCGCGATATTTTCTCCGGGATGTTCAGCCGGGAACGGCAGCCGCAGGGGCCCACGGCGGGAACGGATCTTGAATATGCCGTTAACGTGGATTTCTGGACGGCGATTCGCGGGGGCACGGCCAGGTTGGAGATTCAACGGCAGGAAGTGTGTCCGACGTGCCATGGTCGCGCGTCGATGGGCGGTGCGCAGCCTTGTCCTGAGTGCCACGGCACCGGGCAGGTGACGCAGATGGGCGGGCGGATGAAGTTCAACATCCAGTGCCCGCGCTGCGGGGGCAGCGGCAAGGTGCAGAACGCGTGTTCCACGTGCCATGGAGAGGGCGTGGTGTACCGGACCGAGCCGCTGGAGTTCCGGATCAAGCCAGGGACGCGCGACGGGCAGCGAATCCGTCTGGCCGGGAAGGGCAATGCGGGGCCGCACGGCGGGGCGGCGGGGGATCTGTACCTGATTATCCGGACGGGACCGCATCCGGTGTTTACGCGGCAGGGGGACGACATTCAGCTGACGCTGCCGGTGACGGTGAGCGAGGCGGCGCTGGGCGGGCGCATCGACGTGCCGACGATCGACGGGCGGGCGCAGTTGCGGATTCCGCCGGGGACGCAGAGCGGGCAGAAGCTGCGCATGCGGGATCGGGGGGTACCGTCGGCAACGCATGAGGGAACGCGGGGCGATCAAATTGTCACCGTGGAGGTGGCAGTGCCGCAGGTGCGGGACGAGCGGTCGCGGGAGATTCTGCGGGAATTTGCCAAGCTGAATCCGGAGGATCCGCGGGAAGCGATCTGGGCGAGGGTTTAGGGTGGATGGGGCTCAAGCCTGATTTTTTGAGCTGTCGGCGGCATGGCTGAAGCCATGCCCTGATACAGCAACATCGTGCAGGAATGTGAAGCAGTGGCGGCGTGGTTAGTGGGCGAAATGCGCCTCAGGTGGATTGAGAGGCAGCCTGGCCGGAAGGGACGAAATGCAGGTCCATTCGACCAGCGTCCGATTTGTTGTTGCGCAAAAGCCGCGCAACAAATTTTGAAGGCTCGCTCAGGATGACAGTGTTTTTCTTTTATGAAGAATGTCGGGAAGATTGACGCGCGCACGTTTACTCCGCTATTCAACTCCGCTCGGGCCTGGCCCATGCGGGGAAGGGAATAGTGGGTGCGACTGGAGACGACGCGGCTGGTGCTGCGGGAGTTGACGCCGGTGGATGCGCCGGCGCTGCTGCCGATCTGGGGCGATGCGATCACGATGCGGTATTATCCGCGGGCGCTGAAGGCTCCGGAAGTGGAAGAGTGGCTGGCGCGGCAGATCGCGCGGTATCCCGGGGGCACCGGGCTGCTGGCCATGGAGTTGCGGGAAACGGGCGCGATGGTGGGGGACTGCGGTCCCGTATGGCAGGAAGTGGACGGCGCGCAGGAACTGGAGATCGGGTATCACGTGCGACGGGATTTTCAGAACCAGGGGCTGGCTACGGAGGCGGCGCGGGCGGTGCGAGCCTACGCCTTCGGCGCGCTGGGATGCGAGCATGTGATTTCGCTGATCCGCCCCGAGAATGGGGCATCGCGGCGGGTGGCGGAGAAGAACGGATTTCGGATGGACCGCGTGGTTTTCTGGCGCGGGTATGACCATTGCGTGTACCGGTCAGACCGAGACGACGGGGAAGGAAAGGCAGCGCGATGAAGTCGGAGCTCGAGCGGAATGAGCAGAGCTGGTTCGACAAGCCGCTGGATGAGAATTACCGGCGCGCGACCCAGCTGTTGAATGCGGTGATGTCGTACGCGCGGCTGATCCTGAAGCAATACGGCGAGCTGGGGCCCTTTGGATTTGCCATCGACCGCGAGGGGCAGGTGGCGCGGGAGACGGTGGAGTTGCCGCGACTGCCGCGGGATCCGGAGCGATTGTGGAAGCTGCTGGCCGAGCACATGAAGGAGCAGGTGCGGCGGGGACGGGTGAAGGCGTTGGCCATGGCCGCGAATGTAACGCTGGCGCAGCCGTCGGAAGAGGGATTTGTGGATGCGGTGGTGATGGAGGTCGAGCAGGAGACGGGCTCGGCGATGGAGATCACGGTGCCGTACAGGATTTATGGCGGTCACCTGAAGAACCTGATCCCGCGGCGGATTGATGTAGGGAAGGTGCAGGTGGAAGAGAGGGACTGCCGGATATTTGGGGTGAAGTGAACGAGCCGGCGTCAGGATCGTTATCGCCTGAGCAACGGCAGCAGTTCATAATGTGAATCGACTATGCCCACGAAACGCAAATCAAAAGGCGCGTACATGATTTCGGCGGTGGCCGAGATGTATGACATTCATCCGCAGACGCTGCGGCTGTACGAGCGGGAAGGGCTGCTGAAGCCGTCGCGCACGGAGGGCAACACGCGTCTGTACACGGACGAGGACCTGGAGCGGCTGGAGTTCATTCTGAATCTGGCGCGGGATCTGGGAGTGAATATCGCGGGGATCGCGATCATTCTGCAGATGCGCGAGCGGATGGAGGAGATGAACCGGCAGATGCAGGGGTTTGTGGAGTACGTACGGACGGAGATGCTGTCGCGCATGCAGCATATGGGCGAGCAGCCGAGCGCGGCGATCGTCCCGCTGCGGCGGCCGGTGGCGGCACCGGCGGAGAAGGGACGGCGGTAGGGGCGCCCGGAGTTGAGTGGAGATGAAAAAGCGTGCCCGTTGGGGGCACGCTTTTTGATTTGGCGGGGGAGGATGACCTGGATTAGTGGGGCTGACGGAAAATGATGTCGTCGCCGCGGAGGTAGTATTCGGCGGAACAGTTATCGGCGCCGCAGATCATGGATTCGAGTCCGACGAACTGGGCGCGGGTGATGAGGCCGAGAGTCCCGCAGGAAGGGCAGGCGAGGACGGCAACAAAGGGATTGCGTGCGTCGCCCATAGGCGACGGATTCTCCAGCACAAAGAGCGTTCCAGGTTCCATCTGTTCCGGTATCCACTCATCCAGCCTCTGAAGATCTTCCTGCATAATTCCCTCCTGTCGGGTTGATCGCGTGTGCTGAGAGGTCCGGATCTGGGGCGCCGGACCACGGCGACTGGTGTTTACCGCGCGAAGATTTTGGCGGACCTCCTCTCGGGGGCGAGCGGGACGAGCCGCACGCGAAGCCTGGACCCGTCTGATGATGGAAACCCGAATAAAGAAAAAGAAATGCGCAGGCGCGGGATGCGCCGGGGGGAAGCGCCTGCCGGGTGCGCCTTGCGGGCGGCGGCCTGGCTCGTACTCGATGCAGGAGCGGGCATCACAGGCGGCGTCTCGACAGTCACCTTGATCCGGTGAGATGCAGACGACCGGATCGCAGCAGCCCGTCAGTTGACGCCATTCTCAGTGGCGAGGTGGTGCGTGTCAATGACGAGTTTGGGGCACTGTTGTCAGCGGAGGTTCAGGGTTGCGGCGCGGGCGAGGCGACGGCGGCGAGGACAGCGGAGGCAACCCGCTGGATCTGCGCGGACTCGAGATACGGGTGCATAGGGAGGCTGAGGACGCGCTCGGCAGCGAATTCGGCGACGGGAAAGCTACCGCGCGCCCAGTGATTGTGACGGGCGAGAGCGGCGTAGACGGGCTGGAGATGCAGCGGGGTGGGATAGTGGACGGCGGTAGGGATGCCGGCCTCGTGAAGAGAGGCGGCCACGCTGTCGCGGTCGGCGACTTCGAGGGTGTACTGCGCCCAGGCGCTGGTGCGGTTGGGGAGAATGCGCGGAGTCTGCACGGCATCGCGGAGGAGGGCGGTGTACTGAGCGGCAATGCGGTCGCGGGCGACGAGCTCTTCGTCGAAGATTTCGAGCTTGGCGAGGAGGATGGCGGCCTGGAGGGTGTCGAGGCGGCCGTTAAGGCCGATGCGGGTGTGGCGGTAGCGGGCGGACTGTCCGTGGTTGCGCAGCTCGAGCATGGCGGTGGCGAGGGCGTCGTCATTGGTGAAACAGGCGCCGCCGTCGCCGTAAGCCCCCAGGGGTTTGGAGGGGAAGAAGCTGGTGCAGCCGATGGTGCTGAGGTTGCCGGAGGGGCGGCCTTTGTAGAGGGCGCCGAAGCTCTGGGCGGCATCTTCGATGACGGCAAGGTTGTGGCGGAGGGCGATGTCGTTGAGGGGGTCCATGTCAGCGGGCTGGCCGTAGAGGCTGACGGGGAGGATGGCGCGGGTGCGCGGGGTGACGGCGGCTTCGACGCGGGCGGGGTCGAGGTTCCAGGTGACGGGATCGATGTCCACGAAGACAGGGCTGGCGCCGAGGAGGGTGATCATCTCACCGGTGGCGAAGAAGGTGAAGGGGGTGGTGAGGACTTCGTCGCCGGGGCCGATGCCGAGGGCCATGAGTGCGAGCAGGAGAGCGTCGGTGCCGCTGGCGCAGGCGATGGCGTAGCGAGCGCCGGTGCGGGCGGCGAGCTGCGATTCGAGCTGCTGGACTTCTGGGCCGAGGATGAAGCGGCCGTGGTCGAGGACGGTCTGGATGCGGGCGTCAATGCGAGGCTTGAGGCGCTGGTACTGGGCTTTCAGGTCGACAAATTCCATGACGTTTTATTGTCGCGCATTGCGGTGGCGCTTGTTCCAGTCGCGGACGAAGAGGATGCAGAGAAGGATCATCCACAGGACCCAGAGCGCCCCGCCCAGGGACTGCAGCCAGGGCGGGGCGTTGCCCGCAGCGCCAACGGCGATGGCGGCGATGATCAGGACGCCGATGCCGAGTTCGAGGAAGAGGCGGCGGCGGCGCGGCCAGGCGAAATAACCGGGAGGGATCGCGGGATCAGAGGGTTGCCGCACGGTGCCCCTTAGGAGGCCATCAGCTTCGCCACATAGTCGTAATCCACTTTCGCCGCTTCCATGGTTGTCTGCCCGTGGAACGGTGGATCGTGGTCCACGATGAAATAGCGGACGCCCGCCATGCGCGCGGCCTCGTAGGCGGCCTTGAGCGGGGCCACTCCCGTTCCCAAATCCACAATATGCGCCGCGGCCGCTTGTCCCAGCTCGTTCACGGGCGGGGTCACGGTGCTGAAATCTTTGAAGTGCAGCAAACGCACTCGGTCGGCATTGGCGCGAATCAGCGCGGCCGGATCGGCCCCGCCGGCGGCCATCCATCCTGCGTCCACTTCCAGCTTCACCAGCCTGGGATCCGTCTCCTTCAGAAAAATGTCGTACCCGGTGGTGCTGCCTTCCACCCTGCGGAACTCGAAATTGTGATTGTGGTAGGCATACACCATGCCGCGTTTGTGCGCGCTCTGCCCAATCCGATTGGCAAGCGCGGCCTGGCGCCGGAAATCATCGGCCGTCATATGATCCAGTTTCTCGAATGCCGCCCGAAAATCGCCGTTCTTCGGCGGCTCCGGCGGCAGTACCGAACTTATCGCATAGCGCACGCCCATGGCGGCAGCCTGATCCAGCGCTTTTTCCGTTTCCTCAAAACCAAAGGAGAAATGCCCGGAAGGGCAGCCCAGCCCCGCGTCGGCAATCATCTTTCTGAACTCGCTTATATTCGGAATGATCGCGGTGAACGCCTCCACATACCCGTATCCGATCGCCGCCAGCTGCCTGAGTGTGCCCGCGGGATCCTTCTTGTAGTCCGCTGCGACCATATACATCTGCACGCCCGGCTTCGACAGGAAGTTGGCGGCCCATAAACGGGTGAAGACGGGGAGCTGCGCACCGGCAAGAACAGCGCCGGAACGGATGAGCAAACTGCGGCGGGAAATGGAATTCATCTGTGTTCCTTTTCCACCCGAGTATACAGAGCGAAAAGGCTCCGAGTTCAGCCACGAAGTTCTCACCGGGGGTTGGGGGGGAATTGGGATTGAATGCGGAGATGCGGGGACATTTGGAATTGCCAATCCGCACGGTTTGGGCAAAGCCCGCTGCTATCGCGGCTCTGCGCGATGTGCGTCTCCGCCAGCCGGGTCGCGTCGCGGCTGGCGCGTGGATGGAGAGCGGACAGGGGGGCCATTGGAGATGTATCCTCGCTCGTGTGCGCGACCTTCGCCTCGCCCTCCGCCAGCTCCGGAAAGCGCCCGGATTTTCCCTCACCATCGTTCTCACCTTCGCGCTGGGAATCGGATCCGCCACAGGCATCTTCTCGCTCGTGGAAGGCGTGCTTTTGCGACCGCTGGCGTTTCGCAATCCTGAGCGCCTCGTTCTGGTGGGCGATCGGCTCGGCGACGGCCTGCAGCTGAGCGTCACCGCCCCGGAGGTCGCCACCTGGGAACAGGCCGCTCGGGCGTTCTCCTCGATGGGCGCTTACATCACTACATCCTGGGAGCTCTCCGGTGGGCCGCTGTCACAATCGGTGAACGGCGCGCGCCTCACCGCCGGCGTCTTTCCCACGCTCGGCATTGCGCCCATGGTCGGCCGCGTGTTCACCCAGCGGGAAGACGACGCTCACGCCCCTGTGGTGGTCATCAGCTACGCGCTGTGACTCAGCCGCTATCATCGCGACCCGCAGATTGCGGGCGCCACCATGACCCTCGATCGCAGGAACTACACGATTATCGGAGTCATGCCGCGCAGCTTCGAATTTCCGCTGCTCCCGGGCCGCATCGGACAGGCGCAGCTCTGGGTACCCATGAGCTTCACGGCCGGTGAGCTCTCTCAGGCGAACGCCGATTCCTGGGGAACTCACCTGGTGGCGCGGCTCCGGGATGGCGTAAGCGCGCAGCAGGCGGCACGGGATGCCAATCGCGTGGCGCAGCAGGTGATGCGCAACTTTCCCCCGGAGATGGCCGCCATCCACATCCGCGGCGATGTTGTGCCCCTGCGCGAGTCGGTGATCGCCGATGTGCGGCCTTTGCTGCGTACGCTCTTCCTCGCGGTCTGCATTGTGCTGCTCATTGCCTGTGCCAATGTCGCGACCCTGCTGCTCGTCCGGGCGCTGCGCCGGCGGCGTGAACATGCCGTGCGTCTGGCGCTGGGAGCGAGCGCGGGCATCATTCTCCGCGAGTGCGTGAGCGAAGGCCTGCTGCTTAGTGTGGCCGGCGGCCTTCTCGGGCTGGCTGTGGCGGCGGTGGCTCTGCACGCAGCGTTGCCGCTGCTGCCTGAATCCATGCCGCGGATCGACTCGATCTCGATCGATGCCGGGGTGGCGGGCTTCGCGCTGGTCGTCGCCATTGTTACCGGCGCTCTGTGCAGCCTGGTCCCGGCTTTCGCCGCCGTGCGCACCAATTTGGTTGAGGATCTGAAGGGAGACGGGCGCTCCGGAGCCGGCAGCGTGCGGCAAAGGTGGCTCCGTTCATCGCTGGTCATCGCTGAAATTGCCATCGCCACCATCCTGCTCACCGTTTCGCTGGCTTTCCTGCGCAGCTACCAACAGATGCTCGCCGTCGAACCCGGCTTCCGCCCGGACCACGTCCTCATCGCCGGCTACCAGTTGCCGGCGCAGCAATACGCGACCGAATCGTCCATCGCGACGTTTAATCGCGAGGTGGTGAGCCGACTAACGGCTCAACCCGGCACCGTGGCCGTCGGGCTGGCCAATTCGCTGCCCGACACGGGCGGGGGCGGACGCGGCGCCTTCACCATTGAAGGGGCCCCCATCGCCGGCTGGAAGCTGAAGTTCGCTCCCTTCATCGAAACCTACGGCGACTACTTCCGCGCTCTCGGCATCCCCATCGTGGCCGGCCGCTCTTTCACCGTCCGCGACCGCTCCGGCGCGCCGCTTGTCTGCATGGTTGACGAATCCATGGCCAAAAAGGAGTGGCCCGGGCAGAGCGCGACAGGGAAGCGCCTGCACATCGGCAATCCCAAACACATGCTGCCCTGGGCGACGGTGGTCGGCGTGGTGCCGGACGTTCGCATCGACGCGCCCGATCAGCCGGCGGGGGAGCAGTGGTACTTTCCGCTGGAACAGCCGGCCATCCTCGAAGGCGCCGGCGCCACCGGCATGCTGGACCTCTCCAGCGGCTGGATCGCGGTCCGCTCCACGCTGCCGCCCGCGCAGATGATCCACACGCTGCGGAGGGTCGTCGCCGGCATCGATCCGCGGCTGGCGCTCGATCCGGTGCAGCCCATGGCCGACGCCATTTCCGCCGTCGAGGCGCCGCGCCGCTTCAACACCGGCGTGATCTCGGGGTTCGCGCTGGCCGCTCTGCTGCTGGCGGCCATGGGCATCTATGCGGTGATCGCGTTCAGCGCTTCGCAGCGGACCCAGGAGATCGCCGTGCGCATGGCTCTGGGGGCGCAACGCGGCAATATCGCGCGGCTGGTGCTCGGCTCCGGCGCGAGAATCGCGGCTGCGGGGTGCGCTCTGGGCGTGCTGGGATCGCTGGCCGTATCCCGCCTCGTGGGTGCCTTCCTCTTTGGAGTCAGCGGCACCAACCCGATCGTTTACGGAGCAAGCGTGGTGCTGATGCTGGTGCTGGCGCTCCTTGCCTCAGCGTTGCCGGCATTGCGCGCGGCCGCCGCCGGTCCTGCGGCCGCTCTGCACTCCGCATAAACCGGGACGCAGGGCGGCCGGCAGGCAGCGTGTCTCGGCCGCAGTAGAACCCGCTCAAATGCGGGAGGGGCGCTGTGTGCGCTTAGGCGGGGCGCGCTGGGCTGTCGCCGGGGGCGAGGCGTTCGATTTCCTGCTGGACGACGCTGCGGAATTCGAGAGGGTGGGCGATCTTGTGGAAGGGCTCGGAGGTGCCGCCGGTGCCGATTATGGTGATCGATCCATAGCCGAGCATCCGGCCCATGGTGGGCTCGTCGACCTCGATGGTTTCGATTTTGTTGAGGAGCATTTCGATGGTGCGGCGGCTGGCGAGGCCCGTTTTGACGACGACGCGACGGGTGGTGACGGCCATTTCGGTGGCGTTGCGGCGGATGCTGCCCATCACGAGGACGAGGAGAGCGACAAAGAGCAGGACGACGAGGCCGATTTCGAGGATGTGGAGGGTTCCAGGCTGGAGGACGGCGCGATTCTCGTAGAGGTAATAGCCCAGGTATCCGGCGCCGGCCAGGAAGATGAGGCAGGTAAATAGGTGGCCCAGCATGACGATCCAGTGGAGCCTGGTGGTGTAGACGACTTTTTCGCCGGGCACCAGGGTTTTATCGATGTAGCCCATCGCTGACCTCGCGGGAGCAGTGTCCCATATTTGTGGCAGCCTGCGGAGGATTTCTGCAGGAGCGGGAGCCCTACCTTTTCCGGGGTGGTGGGCGTCCAACCAGTGGCGATCCGCCGGTATAGTCACTTCATGCGCGTTACGCTTCTGGCCTTCGGCATGCTTCGGGAATTGTTGGGAGAAGCGGCGGGTGCGCTGGAGTTGCCGGAGGGGGCGACAGTGGGCGATGTGCTGGAGCGGTGCCGTGCGCTGGCTCCGGAGTCGGATGGTCTCTGGTCGTCGGTGGCCGTGGCGGTGAATGAGGAGTATGTGCGCGCCGCGCATCGGCTGGCGGACGGAGATGAGGTGGCGCTGCTGCCGCCGGTGAGCGGTGGAGCGGGGGAGGCGCCGGGTGGGCAGCCATACGTCCGGATCGTGCACGAGCGGATCGTGGCGCATGCGATTCTTCCGCCGCTGCAGCGGCCGGAGGATGGAGCGGTGACGATTTTCGACGGCATCGTGCGCAACCATTCGCGGGGACGGAGGACGCTGTATCTGGAATACGAGGCCTACGAGGCCATGGCCCTGAAGAAGATGGAAGAGCTGGCGGCGGCGGCGCTGAACCGTTATGCGGTGCGCAACGTCGCGGTAGTCCATCGGCTGGGGCATCTGGAGATCGGGGAGTCGAGCGTGTTGATTGCGGTGTTTTCGCAACACCGGGGGGCGGCGTTCGATGCGTGCCGGTGGCTGATCGACACGCTGAAGCAGACGGTGCCGATCTGGAAGAAGGAATTTTTCGAGGATGGAGCGGTGTGGGCGCAGGGCGATCCCTTTCCCGCGGAGTTGAAGCCAGGCGGGAGCGAAGGGCGAAACCATTGAGGAAGGTGCGGAGCTCTGGGCGCCGGGTGCTGACGATCGTCGCCGCTGCGCTGTTGTGTGCGGTCACGGCTGCGCCGCAGCAGGCGCCGGACGGATCGACGACGCCGCGCTTCCACGTGAACGTGCGGCTGGTGAACGTCTTTTTGAACGTAACGGATGCGAACGGCGCGCCGGTGGGCGGCCTGACGAAAGACGACTTCGCGCTGAGCGAAGACGGAGTGCCGCAGAAGATCGCGTATTTCGATCGTCAGACGAACATGCCGCTGTCGATGGTGCTGGCGATCGACACGAGCGGGTCGGTCCGGAAAGACACCGGCGTCGAAGTGCGCGCGGCGAAGCAGTTTCTGCGCGGGATGCTGCGGCCCGTGGACCGGCTGGATCTGATTGATTTCAATTCGAGCGTGCGCGAGGTGGTGCCGTTCACCTCGGACCTGCGGCATCTGGAGTGGGGGCTGGACAATCTGGACTTCGGGCCGGCGACAGCGCTGTACGATGCGATCTATCTGGGGGCGCAGAACCTGGCGCCGCGTTCCGGGCGCAAGGTGCTGGTGGTGATCTCGGACGGGGGCAACACGGCGGGCGACACGAACTTTCCGCAGGCGCTGGACGAGGCGATCCGGAGCGAGGTGATGGTCTACAGCCTGATTGATCTGCCGATTATGAATGATGCGGGACGCGACACGGGCGGGGAACACGCGCTGATCACGATGTCGCAGGAGACGGGCGGGAAGTACTCCTACGCGGAGTACGGCAATCTGGGGCCGGCCTTCGAGCAGATCTCCGAAGACCTGCGGACGCAATATCTGATCGGTTACTATCCGGTGCAGCGGCGGTCAGAGACGGATTTTCGGCGGATCCAGGTGACGCTGAAAACGAATCCGTCGTATCTGCTGCGGTATCGGCCGGGGTATTACGCTAAGCCATCGCCGCCGCTGGATCAGTAAGAGCTGGAAGACGATTCACCACAGAGGACACTGAGGGCACAGAGAACGCAAGGAGGAGAAGCGGGAAGGTGTCGAGGCATTTTCCTGCAGGCTCTGAAAGCCTTGCCGTTGTGCGGATCCTCCGGGGCTAAAGGCAATATGCTTTGGCGCCTGTGATTCCCTGGGCTCAAGCCCGGGGCTTTCTCCGCCAGGCCGCTACGCGGCATTCCTGTGGGGGCTGAAGCCCGGTCAGCCTGGACGCTTTTCGGCACGTGGCGGGAAAAGGCCACGGCAGAGCGAACGCCTCAGCGGGTGAGGATGACTTCGTAGAGATTGTCTTTGGCGAGGAAGAATTTGTAGCCGGACCAGCCGTGGAAGAGCTGCTCGATTTTGCGGTTGGTGTAGACGCGGCGGACGGGGTAGGGCTCGGATTCCTGCATTTCAATCTCGGAGCTGGCGGTGAGGTGGTAGCGGCAGTAAGAAGTGTAGGGACCCTGCAGCTTGCTGTGGAAGATGGCGAGGACTTTGCCGTCGCGCAGGGTGGCATCTTTGAGGTGGGCAACCAGCGGGGCGACGAGGCCGTCGGGGATGTAATCGAGGGTGGCCCAGAGGAGCACGACGTCGAACTGGCGGCCCTGGAAGTTGAGATTCTGCTTGAAGTAGGCTTCGGCGTTGAAGCGGGGCTCGCCGCCTTCTTCTTCCGGAGGCAGGGACCAGTCGTTATTGAGGGCTTCGTGGACGACGTCGGCCATGTAGACGCTGTGGCCCATTTCCGTTAGGAAATTGATGTTCGGGGGCGACGTGGGACCGATATCGAGGACGCGGAGACCCGACGCTGCCTTGAGGTGCTTCAGCAGGGCTTCCCAACCACTGGAATGGCGGGGAATGCGTGGGCCGGTGAGCAGTGTGGGCCGGTCGCGGCCGGCGTCATCCTGTTTTCTGCGGAAGAAATTCACCATCGTGTCGTTCGGGAACCCCGTCTTTTGGATTGTACTGGGTCACGCTGCGGGGACGGCAGGTAGCTTCGAAGCGGGAGCGTTCAGACGGCGGGGGAGTCGTGGCTGGTTTCGGCGGGCGGCAGGGGGGCTGAGGGCGGGCGCCTGGGGAAACAGATACGGTATTCGGTGACAATTTTCTGCATGGCGCCGCCGAGGCCGGCCAGTGGATCGGCAGCGGCGCGGAGGCGGGCCTGGGAAGCGACGGCCATCCGGACGCCGTCGCCGGTGGTGAGGTAGAAGGTGACGTCGCCGAGCGGGGGGAGGGCGCTGGTTTCGGTGGGCTCGAAGTGGTACTGGAGGGTGGTGGCCAGGGTGACGGCGTGGAGGGCGGCCTCGCGAATGGCGGGATAGTGCTCGCTGCCGCCGAGGAAGCCTCCGCCGGAGCTGAGATAGAGGCTGGCGCTGCCATTCGCGCAGGCGACGACGGTGGCGGTGCCGTGGTCCACATGGAAATCCATGAGGACGGTCTGGATGGCGCGGGGAGGGGTACGCGGCAGGCGCGACTCCAGCGCATGGCGACGGCGCGTGGCGTAGGTCGCCGGATCCGCTTTGTGGGGCGCGTCCATTGCGAAAGGGTACAGCAGGCTTTGTCGGGGCGCTGTGCCGGTTGTCACGGGTGTTAAATCCCTGTCGCGGCGGGAGTTGCGGGCTTGCGGCGAGCGCCGCGCCAGTAAAGAGCGAGGCCGATGAGGATGGAGGCGACGGTTCCGATGAGGAGCTTGGGCTCGAAGCCGAGCTTGCTGGAGGAGTCGCCGGGCGGGATGAGGGAGACGGCGATGCCGAGCAGGACGACAAGGAAGCCGAGGCCTCCGCAGATCCAAAGGCCAGGGCGGCCGCCGGGGACGAGGATGGCGTGCGGGTTGGAGGCGCGGTCGGGACGGGCGCCGAGGCGGATGACGGCGGCGAACATATAGAGGAAGGGGATGAAGTAGAGGATGAGGGCGGCGTCGATGAGGACCTGGTAGGCGCCGCGGGTGGTGTCGTTGATCTGGGAGATGAGGAGGATGGCGCCGGAGAGGAATCGCTGGACGAGGATGGAAACCCAGGGCGTTTTCCAGCGGGGATGGATTTTGCCGAAGGCGGCGGGCAGATAACGGTCGATGCCGACGACGAAGGGAACGCGGGCGATGCCGGCGACGGTCTGGAGCCACTTGCCGATGTTGAGGCCAATGAGATTGAGGCCGACGGCGATGACGAGCAGACCCATGGAAACCCAGAGCTGAAAGGCTCGGCTCTGCGAGAGGGCGGAGCCGCCGGGGCCGAGGATGTAGGCGGACATGGACGCGGAGGCCAGGAGCAGGCCGGGGAAGTAGAAGACGGTGTAGATCCAGTAGGTCCAGCCGGCGATGAAGCCGTGAAAGTCGCCGAAGGCTTCTTTGGCCCAGACGTAGAGGCCACCTGCGTGGGGAAAGCGCGAAGAGAGTTCGTTGATGACGAGGGCGCCGGGGACGAAGTAGAAGAGGGCGGCGATGACCCAGAGGCTGATGGAGGAGGTGCCGTTGTGGCCGGCGGCCGCGATCCAGCGGGGTCCGAGGACCGTGGCGATGTTGAAGAGGAGGACATCCCAGAAGCCATGGTCTTGCGGAGCTGGGGTCGGGTGTCGGGAATCATGGGCGGGTACAGGGTGCAGCGGACAGGGTACAGCGCGAAGTCTGGGCGAGGCGTGGGCCGGTCAGTCGAGGTTGATCATGATCCTGGTGAAGCGGGCGGGGTCGTCGTTCCAGGCGCGGAGGATGTCGGGTGTTTGCTCGAGGGGGACGATGGTGATGGCGCGGGCGACAGGGAAGCGGTGCTGCTGGAGCATGCGGATGACCTGCTCGAAGTCGGCGGGGAGGGCGTTGCGAGTGCCGAGGATGGTGAGCTCTTTCTGCACGAAGAGGCGCGTCTCGTAGGTGACCGGCTCCTTGGCGTAGCCGATGTAGACGACGCGGCCGGTGAAGGAGACCAGCTCAACGGCGGCTCGAAAGGTGTGGGGCGAGCCGACCGCCTCGATGACGACGTCGGGTCCACGGCTGTTGGTCCATGCCGCCAGAGCTTCGCCGGGATCCTGGCGTGCGGAGTTAACGGAGTGAGTGGCGCCGGCCTCGCGGGCAATCTCGAGCTTGGCGTCGTCGATGTCGATGGCGATGGTGGTGGCGCCGCGGAAGGCGGAGGCCGCGACGGCTCCCAGACCGACACCGCCGCAGCCGAAGATGGCGACAATGTCGTGGCTGGCGATGTGGGCGCGGGCGACGGCATGGGCGCCGACGGTGAGCGGCTCGACGAGACAGAGCTCTTCGAGCTGAAGATTGCCGGTGAGCAGCTTTTCGACGGGGACGGCGAGGAATTCGGCGAGGCCGCCATCGCGCTGCACGCCCAGGGTGCGGTTATCGCGGCAGGCATTGGGGCGTCCGTTGCGACAGGCGGAGCAGTGGCCGCAATTCGCATAGGGCGAGAGGGTGACGTCGGCGCCGGCGGGGAGTGGGCCATTGCCGGGATCGACTATGGTCGCAGCAATTTCGTGTCCGGGAATACGCGGGTAGGAGACAAGGGGATTGCGTCCGCGCCAGGAGCTCAGATCGGTGCCGCACAGGCCGACGCGGCGCACGCGGAGCAGAGCTTCGCCGGGCTGAGGCGTGGGATCGGGAACAGTCTCGACGCGAACATCGGCGGGGGCGTGCATGACGACGGCTTTCATGGTTGGCCTACTCCTGAGTCCCGGAATTTCATTGCGTTATTCAGCAAGTCGAAGTTCATTCAAAACAAGCCTCAGGGGCCAAAGCCATTTGAGGTTTGCGGCCCCTGCCCACTCAAGCCAAAAGAGGGCTTGAATGAGGCACCCGATCATCTTCTCTCCCCAGATACAAAACCAGGAAGGTTCGTGCCAGAACTTCAGCGCTATTGGCATCCTTTCGTAAAGCAGAGGTTTTGGCTGAAGAAGGGCAGGACGTGATTCTGGAAGCGGTCGGCGACGGCGCTGGTGTGGGCGCCGTGGTAGAGCTCGAAGGTGTTCTGGATGCCATAGGTGTCGAGAATCTGACGGAGCTTTTCGGTGTCGAAGCGGAGGCCGTCCTCATCGCCGACGTCGATGGAGATTGCGCGGTACTGGCGCAGGTTGTCGATGTACTGATCGACGAAGGCGAGGGGTGCGTTGGCGGCCCATTTGGCGAGGACGTCGGGCTGCGGGACGCCGTCTTTCATGGGCAGGTCAAAGTAGAGCGGGGGATTCTTCGGATCGGGGGACCAGGCGGCCGCGGAGGCGAGCTGGGCCTTGGTGAAGAAGGGGAGGTTGGCGGCGTCGGCGGGAGACTTGAGTCCGGCGACAGTTTCCTCGAACTGCTTTTGGGCCTGGGCGAATTTCTGAGCGTCCATGCCGGGCGGCGGTCCGGCGGGATGCGGCGACATGCAGCAGGGGCTCATGATGTAGAGGCTGCCGAAGACGTCGGGATGCTTCATGCCGATGCGGGAAGCGCCATAGCCGCCCATGGAGTGGCCGACGAGTCCGCGGCTGAGGCGGTCGGGGAGGGTGCGGTAGTGGGCATCGATGTATTCGACCAGGTCGTGGGCGATGAATTTTTCAAAGTCGCCGGTGGTGACGGAGCTGGAATACATGGAGCCGCCGTAGGCGGTTTTTGAGTCGGGCAGCACGACGATCATTTCCTTAGCGCCCTGAGCGAAAGCGCCCTCGATGGTTTGGGGCACGTGAATCTCGTGGGTCCACTGCTCGGCGCCGATGGAGAAGCCGTGCAGCGCGTAGACCACCGGATAGCGGCGATGCTTGTCTTTGCTGTAACTGGGCGGAAGAAAGACGATGACGTCGCGGTCGGCGGATTCGCCTTCGAGATTGCCCTCAAGGGCCGCGCTATGCACTTTGATGTGCTCGACGGTGACCGGTTTCGCGCCGGGGACGGGAGACGGCACTTCGGTTTGGACCTGGGCACGCAGTGGGGCTGCCATTGAAAAAGCGAGAGCCATCGACAGGACGGTCATCCCTGAGAATTGCATTATCGGCCTCCTTGTTCTACGGCGCTACGGGAAAGCGGAAGATGCTGACGCTGATGGGCGCGGCGGTGAGGTGTTTGGGAGCCGTGCTGAGGGCGGATTCCTTCACCGCAACCTGAGGCGGTTGGCCGACGTGGTCGGCGGCGTCGAGGTCCTTGCCCGTCATCGTCCAGAGTGTGGCGTTGCCGGATAGCTGGACACCAGAGACATTCAGGTCGAATTTCTGTTCGGAGTCGGTTGCGTTGACGACGGAGAGGATGAGGAACTTGCGGTCGGGCGAGAGCGCCGCGAACATGTCCAGCGGATAGGTGGGGCTGCCGGCGCTGGTTTGCGGCAGGTCATCGACGATGTGTTGCGTGGGAGTGGGCTGCGGCGAGTTGCCGGTGAGGGCGACGGGAATGGAGCCGGCGCCGAGGTGCTCGCCGTAGAGCTTGAAGAGCAGGCCGTTGGTGTTGAGGGTGGCGGCGGTCTGATTGAAGTCCATGGTGGAAATCCCCATGGTGAAGGCCGTCATGCGGAGGAAGTCTGTCTCGCGGAGCATTTCGTTGAAGACCATGGCGTAGGCGAGAGCGAGTTTCAGATCCGTTGGGCCGCCGGTGTAGGCGTATTCGTCATTCGACATGAAGATGTGCTTCGTCTTCATCTGGGGAAAGCGCTGCTCGTACTCCTGCCACTCTTCACCCTTGAGGTGCACGCGATCGGAGGGACGGCGCACCCACTGGAGAACCGTCTCCTGATCGGGCACGTAGCCGGCTTCCATGTTGTGAATGCGAAGGCCCTGCTCGGCGCGCTCGCGATCCCAGCGGACACCGGCGCGGGTGTACCAGTGCTCGGTGACGCCGTCGAAGTTGCCCCAGTCGTGTTGGAGGAAGCCGCAGGTCCAGTCTGCCTGGGAGCAGATGCTGGCCTGATCGAGGGGAATGTGCCAGTCGGCGGCGACGCCTTCGAGAATGGCTTCTTCCGGCATGGAACCGGAAGCCAGCAATGTGATGGAGGGGTCGGCCGCGCGCATGGCTTTCGCAAAATCATTGTGCTTGAGCAGGTAGTACTTCAGGTCGGTGCGGCCCAGTTGCCATTGGCCGTAGGGCTCGTTACCGATGTCCCAGAATCTGACGCGATACGGCGCTGGATGTCCGTTGCGAGCACGCATGGCGCCCATGGGCGTGCTGGTGGCGCCGTTTATGTATTCGACTTCTTCGCCGGCGGAGTGCGCATCGCCGAAACCGGCGTTGACGGTGATGTAGGGCTCCACGCCGATGAGTTTGCAGAGGGTCATGAACTCATCCATGCCGACGTCGTTGGTCTGCATGGCGTTCCACGCGTAGTCGAAGTCGGGCGGCCGCTGGTCGCGCGGGCCAACCGAGTCATACCAGTTGAAGTTGGAGATGAAGTTGCCGCCGGGGAGGCGCCAGAAGCCGGAATGCAGCTGCTTCAGCTGCGCGATGACTTCGGGGCGGAAACCGTTGAGATTGTCGGTGGGCATGAGAGAGACGGCGCCGATGTGGAAGGTTCCCGTGCCCGTGCCGGTGATCTCGAGCGTGCCGGCTTCGGTACTGGCCTGGGCGGTAAAGGTGAAAGGGAATTCTTTATAGGTGCTCGGGGGCGCGGGAAGCGCAACGGTCTGGCGATCGCCTGCGGCTTCACCCCAGACCAGCGCGACCTTCACCTTCGTGCCGGAGTTGGCGCGCAGCCAGATATGGCCGGTGTACTTCTCTCCTTTCACCAGAGCGAAGCCGGACTGGCGGATGCCGTGCGATGTGGCGGGATGGAGTGCGACGCGCGGGCTCTGCTCGCCGACGAAGGGCTGCTCCTTGTCCATGACGATTGCGTCGACCGGGCCGATGGGGCGCCACTTGCGCAGTTGCATACCGCGGAAGGCACCGCCCTGGGCCGGCGTGGCCGCCTGGGGTTCCTCGGGCTGGATAGGAAAGTAAAACTTGCGGTCGTCGAGCATCTCGGACCAGAGGCTGCGGTAGATGAGCTGACCGATGTGCTCGATGAACATGCCGTATTCGTACCTGGAGACGGGCTGAGCGTTTTGGCCGGCATCGATGTTGACGACCAGCGGTTGCGGCGGGGCGGGCTGTTGGGCTAAGAGCGTTGTGCAGGATGCGGTACAGAGGGCAATTGCGGCGCAGCGGGCCCATCCCTTTTTCATCGAGTTTGGAATGCCGGCGTTCATCGTTGTCACGCTCCGACTGCGCCCAGGTAAAGCGCTTTTCCTGGTCCCGAGCATAGTACAGCTATGAAGCCGCCGCAGGCATGCAGCTGGAGGCCAGGGCGATTTTGCGTGGTGAGCTGGAGCGAGACAAAAGCCGGCGGTGGTCTGATAGGGTGGTCCGGTATATTCGCAGTGTTTCGGGAGAGTGTTGGTTGCCGCCGAGAACGCCGGAATTTGAGATGCGAGAACGCGCAGTGCGGACGCGGCGGCGGTGGCGGATCGGCTGGCTGCTGGGGCTCGGCGTCCTGATTAATTATTTCGATCGCGTGAACCTTTCGGTTTCGCATGATGCGCTGATAGGGGCGTTCGGGATTTCCGAGGTCATGTTCGGCTATTTGTCGGGCGCCTACAACCTGACCTACTGGTTGTGTCAGTTGCCGATTGGGGTGGTGCTCGACCGCCTGGGCGTGAAGAAGGTGGGGCGCATCAGCACGCTGATCTGGAGCGTGGCCTCGTTTGGTGCGGCGATCACGCCGAATATTCCAGGGTTCTTCGCGGCGCGGTTTGTGCTGGGAGTGGGTGAGGCGCCGACGTTTCCGGCGAATGCGAAGGCGGTTGGGCACTGGTTTCCGCAGGAAGAGCGGAGCTTTGCGACGAGTCTTTTCGACGCGGCGGCAAAGTTTGCGCCGGCCATCGGTGTGCCCCTGATCGGGATTCTGCTGCTGCATCTGGGTTGGCGGATCAGTTTTGCAGCAACCGGGCTGGTGAGCCTGCTCTATTTCGGGTTGTTCTTCGCCATTTACAGGGAGCCGGAAGAAGATCCGAAGCTGACGGCGGAGGAACTGGCGCTGATTCGGGAGCAGCACAGCGACAGGCGCGGGCCGCCGGCGCGTGAGCAATCGTTTTGGGAACTGCTTCGACAGCGGAAGGTGCTGGGGCTGGCTATCGGCTTCGGTTCGTACAACTATGTGTTTTACCTGCTGCTGACCTGGCTTCCGAGTTATTTGTCTTCCGCGCTGCACATCGACCTGTTGCACTCATTTGTGTATACGGGTGTGCCCTGGCTGGTGGCGACGGCGATGGACCTGGCGATCGGCGGCCTGCTGGTGGACTGGCTGATCCAGCGGGGATGGAACGCGAGCCGGGTGCGCATGACGGTGCTGGTGACCGGAACAGCGATGGGGCTGGGGATTATTGGCTGCGCCTGGGCGCACACCGCAGCGCAGGCGCTGGCGTGGATCAGCCTGTCGATCGGAGGGCTGTCGGCGGCGGCGCCGGTAGGATGGTCGGCCCCATCCCTGATTGCGCCGCGCGAGAGCGTGGGCCGGGTGGGCGGCATTCTGAACTTCTCGAATCAGACTTCGGGCATCCTGGCACCGGTGGTGACCGGATATCTGGTGGAGGCGCGGCATGCCTTCTCGATGGCGTTCGCGGTGGCGGCGGCGTATCTGGTGGTGGGAATTGGGGCGTATCTGCTGTTGCTGCGGGATGTGGAGCCGATGGCGAGCTAGAGAGCACAGGGCTCAGAGCACAGAGCTCAGGGCACAGAGCTCAGGGCACAGAGCTCGGAGAACATGGAGAGCAGCCGATCGCCTGTCGCCTGTAGCTCGAGAGGACGCTACGGCTTCGGCTTTGCAGGCAGGGCGTGCATGGAGCCGGTGGAGATGCCTCCGTCGACGAGCAGGGTCTGGCCGGTGATGTAGCGGCTGGCTTCTGAGGCGAGGAAGACGATGGCGCCGTCCAGGTCGTCGGGTGCGCCGGGGCGGCGGATGGGGATGCGCTCGACGAGCGAGCTGACCCAGGCCTGATCCTCATAGAGGACCTGGTTCTGCGCGGTTTTGAACCATCCGGGGGCGAGGCAGTTGACGGTGACGCCGTGCGGGCCCCAATCGTCGGCGAGGCTCATGGTGAGCTGGCGGATGCCGCCGCGGCTGGCGCCGTAGGGCGCGAGACCGGAGTATCCAAAGACGCTGGTGACGGAGCCGATGTTGACGATGCGGCCGTAGCGGTGCTGGATCATGCCGCGAGCGACCGCCTGGGCGACGAAGAAGCTGCCGCGCAGGTTGGTGTCAAGGATGAGGTTCCAGTCGTCCCAGGTGACGTCGAGGGCGGGCTTGCGAACATTGCAGCCGGCATTGTTGACGAGGATGTGAACCGCGCCGAAGGCGGCCTCAGCCTCTTCGGCCATGCGCTGGATGCTGGCGGGGGCGCGAACGTCCAGCTCCAGAGAGACGGTGCGGCGGCCGAGGGCGTGGATTTCGGCAGCGAAATCGGCGAGGGATTCGCGGCGGCGGCTGGTGAGGATGAGGTCGGCACCGGCGCGAGCGAGGGCGCGCGCGAAGTACTGGCCGAGGCCGCGGCTGGTTCCGGTGACGAGGGCGACCTGGCCGGTGAGGTCGAAGAGGGCGTCGCTCATTGGGCGGCCTCCGGTGCAGGCGTGAGGACGATCTTCATCAGATTCGGTTCATGCGCGTGGAGGCGGTCGAACCAGCGCGGGCCGTCTTCGAGTGGGGCAACGGCGGTGATGAGGGGTTTCACCTGGATTTCTCCTCGCGCGATCATGTCGATGGCCTGAGGGTACTCGCCGGAGGAGGCAGCGGTGCCCTGGAGACGCAACTGGCGGCTGACTACGGTCTGCAGAGGGATGGTGACCTGGGGAGCGATGTTGCCGATGAGGGTGACGGTGCCGCCTTTGCGCACGGAGGCAATGGCGGTGTCGAGGGTTTCCTGGCGGCCGACGGCTTCATAGACGACGTCCACGCCGGCGCCGGTTGGCGCGAGGATGGCGCGGGCGAGGTCCAATCCAGAAAGATGCAGAGCTTCGGTAGCGCCGAGTTGGCGGGCGAGATCGAGGCGCGAAGCATCGACATCGGCGATGAAGACGCGCGAGCAGCCGGCGGCGCGCGCGGCCTGCAGGGTGAGCAGGCCGATCATGCCGGCTCCGAGGACCAGCGCTGTTTCACCGCGGCGCACCTCGCTGACTGCGACGGCGTGGAGGGCGACAGCGGTGGGCTCCAGCATGGCGGCTTCGGCGAAGGAAAGCGAAGGTGGCAGCCGATGGGCGATGCGCTCCGGCACGGTGACGAATTCGGCGAAGGCGCCGGCGCGGCGGTATTCGCCACAGGAGACGCCGAGGACCTCGCGGCGGTCGCAGAGGTTGATTTCGCCACGGAGGCAGAAGGGGCAGGCTCCGCAGAAGACGGTGGAATCGAAGGTGACGCGATCGCCGGGAGAGAAGCGAGAGACGGCATTGCCCACGGCGGCGACCGTGCCGGCGGCCTCGTGGCCCATGACGAGGGGCGGGATGCGGCGTCCGGAGGAGCCGTCGTAGCCGTGGACATCGCTGCCGCAGATGCCGCAGGCGGCCACCCGGATGAGCAGCTCGCCGGGAGCGGGGACGGGCGGCGGAATCTCCTGCACAACGAGCCGGTTGTACTGCTCGAGAACGAGGGCCTTCATGATCTCAGTTTGCCACTAAACAGGGCAGAGGGCGCAGAGCTCAGAACTCAGGGCACAGGGCAGGGGGCTCAGAGTGGCGGACCGGCAGCGGACGACCTGCGAAGAGGAGCTTTGGGAAATGAAATGGCTCTTCCCATAGAGGCTCGAGGGGTGGTAGGCTCTTTCCCATAGAAGCTCTTGGGGAACGGACGCAGTGGAGATTGCGTAGAGAGTGCGGAGGAGGGTGGCGTGTCGAAGAAGGAGCAGGAACTGCTGCTGGGGACGCTGGACATGCTGATCCTGCGGACGCTGGTGCTGGGGGCGGCGCACGGGCATACGATCGCGCACGTGATCGAACACACGTCGGAGGACGTATTGCAGATTGAGCAGGGCTCGCTGTATCCGGCGCTGCACCGGCTGGAGGATCGCGGGTGGGTTTCGTCAAACTGGGGCGCGAGCGAGAACAATCGCAAGGCTCGGTTCTACAAGCTGACGGCGGCGGGGCGGAAGAGGCTGACGGTGGAGACGAACCGCTGGCAGTCGATGGTGGAGGCGATTGGGCGGGTGCTGGGGAACGCGGAGCGCGCGGCGGAGTGAAGCCCAGGACACAGAGCTCAGGGCACAGAGCACCGGGCAGAGAGCATCGGGGATGCGGGAGGCTTGTTCATGAGTCTGGGGCGGTACTTTCGGCGGCGGGCGTGGGATGAGGAGCGGCGGGGCGAGCTGGAAGCGCATCTGGCGCAGGAGATCGAGGATAACGTCGCGCGAGGCATGGCGCCGGAAGAGGCGCGGCGCCGGGCGTATCTGAAGCTGGGGAATCCGACGGCGATTCGCGAGGAGATCTGGAAGATGAACAGTTTTGTCTCTGTCGAAGAGCTGGGGCGCGACCTGCGGTACGCGGTGCGGCAGCTGATGCACAACCCGGGGTTCGCGGCGATTGCGATTGTGACGCTGGCGCTGGGGATTGGCGTGAACACGGCGATTTTCAGCATGGTGAACGGGCTGCTGTACCGGTCGCTGCACATTGAGAACGAGCGGCAGGTGCTGAAAGTGGGATTTCGTCAGAATGGCGCGAACTGGCAGAAAACACTGTCGCTGCCGGAATATCAGGCGCTTACCGCACAGACGCGAGGGGTATTTTCCGATGTGTTCTGCGAGGTATATGGGCTGGACGGGCTGAGAACGGAAGGGAACCTGCCGGATCGGGTATTCACAGATTATGTGAGTGGGAGTTACTTTGAGGGGCTGGGAGTAAAGCCGGCGCTGGGGCGTTTGTTCAGACCGACGGAAGGGGTGACTCCGGGGGCCGATCCGTACGTGGTGCTGAGCTATGCGTATTGGAAGGAATATTTCGGCGGCGACAGGAAGATCGTAGGGCGACAGATCGCGCTGGACAGCAAGCCAGTGACAGTTGTGGGAGTAGCGCCGCAAAGTTTTCGCGGGTTGAGCAGCATTCTGGGAATACAGGCGTATCTGCCGCTGGCGATGACGGTGACCATCGAGAACACGCCGCTGGCGGATTTCAACAAGCAGAGCTTTCGCAGCCTGCAGGTTTATGGGCGGCTGCGGAATAGAGTGACGCGACAGGACGCCGGAGCGGCGCTGGCTGTGGTGGCGCGCGATCTGGCGCGTGCGCATCCGGTGGACGATCGGAACGCGAAGCTGCGCGGATTCCCAGTGGAAACGGGGATGGTGACGGGATCGCTGGACCAGGACAAGAGCCTCGTGATGATAGCGTCCATATTTCTGAGCCTCGCGGGACTGGTGCTGATGCTGGCGTGCGTGAACGTGGCGAATCTGCTGCTGGTGCGGGCGACGGTGCGGGAGCGGGAGATGGTGATCCGCTCGGCTCTCGGCGCGGCGCGGTTCCGGCTGATCCGGCAGATGCTGACGGAGAGCGTGCTGCTGGCGCTGTTGGGCGGGATGGGCGGAATTGCGCTGGGGCTGGCGGGCAGCACCTTTCTGAGCTCGATCAACCTGCAGACAGACCTGCCGATTGCCTTCGATTTCGGTTTTGACTGGCATGTGTTTGCGTTTTCGGCGGCGATAGCGGTAGCCGCGGGCGCGCTGGTGGGGATTGTGCCGGCGGTCCGCCTGGCGCGGGCGAATCTGAATCTGGTGCTGCGGGAGGGCGGTCGCGGCATCGCGGGGCGCGGGCACAAGCTGCGCGACGGGCTGGTGACGGTGCAGGTGAGCGCAGCGCTGACGCTGCTGGTGATCGCGGGGCTGTTTATGCGAAGCCTGGAGCGCAGCGCGCATGCGAATCTGGGATTCAATCCGGACCATGTGGTGACGATGATGATGGATCCGGGCGAGATCGGGTACAACGTGGATCGATCGCTGGCGTTCTACAAGGATCTGCTGCCGCGGATGCGCAGTTTGCCGGGGGTGGTGTCGGCGACGGTGGCGCAGTCGATCCCGATGGGAATGCTCGACAACGGGACGGACGCGGTCATAATCGAGGGGTACACGCCGCCGGCGGGCCAGGCGGCGCCGGAGATCAGCAATAACATCATCGGGACCGATTACTTTGAGACTTTACAGATTCCTCTCCTGGAGGGAAGGCTATTCAGCGATTCGGACAAAGCGCAGAGCCGGTACGTGGCGATCGTGAGCGAGGCGATGGCAAAGAAATATTGGCCGCACGAGGACCCGATCGGGCGGCGGTTCACCATGCTGAGCGAGCCGATACATCCACTCCAGATAGTGGGCGTGGCAGGCGATGCGCAGTATGAGACGCCGGAGGGCGCGGCCCCTTCGTACTTTTACACACCCTACGCTCAGCATGATCTGAATTCGCTGCTCGCGCTGGAGGTGCGGACGGAGGGCGATCCAGGTGCGATGGGGCCGGCGATCGAGCGCGCGATTCACGCGCAGACGCCGGGGCTGCCGTTGTTCGACGTGAAGACGCTGCACCAGGCGCTTTATTCGCCGAACGGGCTGCTGCTGTATGAGGTGGTGGCCGCGTTGGCTGGGGTGATGGGAATGCTGGGTTTGGTGCTGGCGGTGGTGGGCGTATACGGCGTGCTGTCGTATGTGGTGAGCCAGAAGACGGGGGAGATCGGCGTGCGGATGGCGCTGGGCGCGCAGCGGGGCGACATTCTCCGGATGGTATACCGGCAGGGGCTTTGGATCGTGGGGATTGGTCTGGCGGTGGGCCTGGCGGCGAGCTTTGGGGCGGCTCATCTTCTGCGGAGCATGATTACGGTGAGCACGATGGATCCGGTGACATTCGTCGTGGTGACAGCATTGCTGGGGGCGATCGCACTGCTTGCTTGCTATGTGCCGGCGCGACGCGCAATGCGGGTTGAACCGATGCAGGCGCTCCGGATGGAGTGAAAGCAGGGAATCTGGAGTAGGGAATCAAGAGGGTCGCCGCAGGGGCGACCCTTTTTGATTTGGCGGTCAGGCCATGGCTGGAGCGGCCCGGCGACCGGTTTTGACGTCTAAGGATCATCTGCCGAATATTCCAATTTCCGAAGCCGGTCTTTCCTGAAGGAATCCGAATGACTGAAAGTTGCAGGAAGCAAGCGGGCGCGCCGCGTTGGGTGATGTACGGCGTGCTGGCCGTTTTGTCAGGTCTCGCTGTCGTGGGTTGCGAGACGCGAGCGCCGATGGTGATTGGCCACGGCTCTGATGCGCTGGTGGGCGGGACCGTTGAAACGACAAAGAACGCCCAGGTGGCGCGGTACACGATTGAGCCGCGGAGCGGGGCGCGGATCCGGGTGGACTTTGGCCCGACGACTGGATACGGCCTGCGGACCTGGACGGTGAACGCGCCGGCGGGGCAGACGGCGACGATTCTGGTGGCGGGCATGCGGGGGGATACGGACTACCACATGCAGGCTGTGGCGCAGTTCGCCGATGGGACGATGGTACGCGATGCAGACCACACCTTCACAACCGGACACTACGAGAGCGAGATGATCCCGAAGATCACGGTCGAGTCGTTCGGCACGCCGCAGCCCGGGGTGGAACTGCTGAATCCGGCGATCGGGCACTGGTATGAAGCAATCGTGACGGACATGCAAGGGCATGTGTTGTGGGCGTACAACTATGCGGACCGGGAGTCGTCGACGGTGGTGGAGTTTCACAAGAACCTGCATGCCGCCCATCTGACGCTGGAAGGATGGCTGCACGGGCACCTGTGGAATGCGGATCTGTGGAAGCCGACGCCAGCGACGCGGCGGTTCGGGACGATCATCAATCCGATCAAGCCGCTGCCGAACGGGGATTTTCTGGTGGTGATCGGACTGGGATCGCATGAGCTGCTGGACAGCCCGGACGGCGCGCCGCCGCCGGACACGACGCTGGTGCTGCGGGAGATCAACCTGGCCGGCGAGACGATTCGCCAGATCGACATGCAGCAACTGAACGCGCGGTTGCGGGCGCGGGGCTATCACGGGCCGACGCTGGAGATGATGCACCATGACGTGGAGGTGCTGCCCAACGGGCACATGGTGGTGCTGACGAACGCGACCCGGGACTATACGAACCTGCCGGGGTATCCGGGGACGACGCGGGTGATCGGGGACATTCTGGTGGATCTGGATGCGCAGTGGCAGCCGGTATGGACGTGGAGCGAGTTCGATCATCTGGATGTGAATCGGCATCCGAAGGATTTTCCGGACTGGACGCACACCAACGCGGTGGTCTACACAAAGGACGATGGGAATCTGATCGTGTCGTCGCGGACGCAGAGCTGGGTGATGAAGATCGATTACCGGAATGGACAGGGGACAGGAAAGATTCTATGGACTCTGGGCAGGGGCGGCGACCTGCGGCTGATCAACGGGCGGGCGCCGCAGGACTGGAACTATGGTCAGCACAATCCGCAGCTGTTCAGCGACCGCGACGCGGGCGTTTTCGATCTGGGCATGATGGACAACGGCTACGGGCGCATTCTTGCGGATGGGAAGATGTGCGGGACGAAGGACGCGGGGGCGTGTTACACGACGGTGCCGATTTATCGGATCGACGAAGCGGCGAAGACGGCGACGCTGGTGTTCCACAAAATCTTCCCGCCGAAGCAGTACTCGTACTGGGGCGGCGCGGTGCAGCGACTGCCCAACGAGGACGTGCAGATCGATCTGTGCAGCCAGGGGGATAACTCCGATGTGTGGGAAGTCACGCGAATGACGGATCCGCAGACGGTGTGGCACATGCATGTCGCGGGAACGAACGACTACCGGACGGAGCGGCTGGGGAGCTTATATCCGGGAGTGACGTGGTGAGCGGCGCCGGCCGGGTGCGCGCTAGCTGGAGGGCGTGACTCTGCCCAGATAGCGATCCAGCCAGGCGAGAACCTCGCGCACGAGGGCAGGGCGCTGTTCGGTGACATCGTGTGGGGTATCGAGGATGACGTGCTGCTTGTCGGCTGCGGGCGTGCCGAGCATGCGGAAGAGAGGGTCCTGCGCGGTCAGTACGGGGAAGGTGTAGTCGTAGCGGCCGTTGACCATCAGCACGGGTTTTTTCATGCGGGTCGCAAAGTCGGCTTGGTCGAATCCGGGGGTGGGTTTGACCAGGAAATAGCCGCCGTCGAGGAAGACCGCCGTGCGCAGGCGGTCCTGCAGCAGAGTGGCGAAGATCACGCCGTCCGCGGAACCCATGCTAACGCCAAGATAAGCCAGCTTGTCCTTGTCGATGTCGGCCCGGGTGTCGAGGTAGTCGAGGGCGCGGGCCGCGTCCTTGTACCAGTCCACAGGCTCGTCGATGCTGTCGGGCTGGGCGGGGAGGCGATGAGCGAGCCGGCGTTCGTAGGTGTCCTCGTAGACCGGATACAAGACGGCACGGCCGCTCTGGATGATGTAGTCGAAGAAATTCACATCGCCCAGCTCGCTGCTGTCGGGCGGCAGGAAGAACACGCGAGCGCTGGGGAAAAAGAGGACGGTCTGGTAGGGGGGCTTGACCCGCTTGGGCAGGAAGAGATACGCGGCCATGCGCTGGTTGTTATAGGCGGCGTCGAAGGTGATCTTTTCCTCGCGCCAGTCGGCAGTTTCCTTCACGACGCCTTCGTCCTGGGCGTTGAGCGGGGTCTTCGGGTAGGCATAGAGGAGGGTGTAAGCGCGGAAGACGGCATCGGTGACCGGCGTATATTTTGCGAAGTCGCGGGTGACGCGATGCACGGGAGCTACGGCTGCCGCGGGCATGGTTCCGAGATTGCGGACGCAGCGGAAACCGTTGGTGTCTGAACGGTCGAAGGGAGAGAGCGCCTCCGGGCTGGTGTAGAGATAGTTGGGAGAGCGCCACGAACCGCCGAGGATAAAGCGCAGGTCGCCATCCACGGGATTGGCGATCCACTCGCGGACATTGCCGGCCATGTCGTAGGTGCCGTAGGGCCCCAGAGCCTGGTACGCGCCTACCGGAGCCGGGCGCCCGGTGGTGAGGTTGCCGAGCTGGGCGGTATAACCGGCGTAATCAAAATCGGCCGCCTGATACCACTGGCCCACGACGGGCAACGCCTTGCCCGCCCAGTTGGCAAAAGCAGACGCTTCAAACCAGCTGACTCCGGAAACAGGATCGTTCGGGTGACCTTCGGGATAGTGGCCGCCGGCCCAGGTCGAGGGTCCGGGGCGATCGGACGTATCGCGAAAGAGCTGCATGGCCTGGCTCCAGGTCAGGGTTCGGCCGTCCTTCTGGAATACAGCCGGCCAGTACTCCGGCTTTTCGTAGCCGCCATGATCGACGAAGGCCTGATATTCGCGATTGCTGACCTCGTAACGATCAATATCGTAGGGAGGGAACTGATACGGCCCCATCCAACCGATGAATGCGTTGTAGTCTCCCCACGTGCCGCCGGCCGCGTAGACCATGCCCGGAGGCGCCTTTTGGGCGAGGGCCAGCGGGAAATCCATACTCTGCGCGGTGCTGGGCGCGATGACCATTGCGCCGACCCCGGCTTTGGCCACGGTCCAGCGGAAATATCCATTCGGGATGCGGAGTTTCAGCGGCGTGGAGCCGAGGCGGAGAACAGGCCCTTTGGGGGCGAGATAGTCCTGGATGCTGACCTGGGCCCCGGAGGGCTCCGAGGTGATCGTGACGAGCCCGGTGTTGGCGTCGGCGATCTGGCGCAGATGCGAATTGCCAGGCAGGTCTTTTTCGGCCCTTTTGAGGATGGCGAAGGCAGCCAGAGGACGGCCCGAGTCGAGGAGCGCGTCGATTTGTGGAATGGCATCTTCGCGCGCCCAGCGGCGCTCGGCCATCCGACGATAGAGCCACCCGCCGGCGGCGGCGCCAGCCACGAGAATGACGGCCAGAGCCCAGGCCACGGTGCGCAGAATGCGCGCCGGGGGCAAGGGCATGGGCAGAACGCCGGTGGTCAGGGTCGCCAGAAGCGCTGAGGCGTCGCGCGCCATGTCAGCAGCGGTGGCATAGCGGCGGGCTGGATCCTTCTCGAGAGCACGCCGCACGATACGGTCGGCCTGCTCCGGGGCATCGGGACGGATTTGCCGGAGCGGCGTGAGCCGGTCCTGGGTAATGGCCTGCAGCACGGCGAGAACGCTGTCGCCCTGGAAGGGGGGCCGGCCGGTGAGGGTCTCAAAATAGAGCGCACCCAGACTCCACAGGTCGGCGCGAGCGTCGACGGGCTTGCCCATCGCCTGTTCCGGCGACATATAGAGAGGCGTGCCAACCTGCGTGCTGGTGTGGTGCTGCGACTGGGTCGCGTCAGGAGCGACGAGCAGTTTGGCGACGCCAAAATCCAGGACTTTGGCGTGACCGCGGGGCGAGATGATGACGTTGGCCGGCTTCAGGTCGCGATGCACAACGCCCTGCGCGTGCGCTTCTTCCATCGCTTCCGCGATCTGGAGGGTGACCCGAGTGGCCTCGGCGGCGGTGAGAGGGCCGGCCTGCAGCCGGGCGCGCAGAGACTGGCCCGGGACGCACTCCATGACGAGATAGTCGATGCCGTCCTGCTCGCCCACATCGTAGAGGGCGGCGATATTGGGGTGATTGAGGCGGGCAAGGGCCAGAGCTTCGCGCCGGAAATGGCTGCGCATGGTTTCGTCGGTGAGGAAGCCCGAGGCAAGAATCTTAATGGCGACGGTGCGCTCCAGTTTTTCGTCGCGGGCACGATAGACGACGCCCATGCCGCCGGCTCCGAGAAGCTCGATGAGGGAGTATCGGCCGAGGCGAGTTCCGGGCCCCAGCCGCTCGCCGGAGGAGGAGGCGTCCGTCCAGGGGGCGGCGTCTTTCTTCCATGGAGAGGTGTGCAGAAAACTGCTCAGGTGCTCATTCTCATCGAGAAGCCGCTCGACCTGCCGGCGCACCTCGGGTTGACCGGCGCAGGTCCGGTCAAGAAAGGCCGCCCGCAGTTCAGGCGACAAGTCGAGAGCTTGTCCGAAGAGCTGCTCGACGATGCTGTCCGCGCTTTCCATCCCCTGCACCTCGGCTGGCCGCCGCGTGTGAGCCGGGCCACCTCAGAACGGCGGCCACTCCAGACTTCCACCTTCCAGCAGATACGCACATTTTTCGACACGATAGCCCTGGCCGTCTGCGACGGTGAAGACGCGGGGGCGGCCGGTCGGGCTGGTGCTCCACAGAGAGACACCGGCGTAGGCGCCGTCTTTGCGGACGATGTAGTACTCCATGTCGAGGAGGCGGACCTTGGTCATGTCACCGTTGTAGTTACGAACGATGCGGCGCATGACTTCGAGGCCGGCGTCCCTGGGATCCATGCCATGACGCATGAGCTCGACGACGGTGTGGGCGCCGACAACCTTGATGTTCTCCTCGCCGGAGCCGGTGGCGCCGGCGGAGCCGACATCCTGATCGGTCCACGAGCCCGCGCCGAGGATGGGCGAGTCACCGAGGCGGCCGGGAAGTTTCCACGCCAGGCCGGAGGTGGTGGTGGCGCCGGACATTTCGCCTTTGGTGTTGACGACGGAGACGTGGATGGTGCCGGTGGTCGGCCAGAGAATCTGTTCGGCGGCGTAGAGGCGACCTTCAGGCGCGATGCCGAGGTCGGCGGCCATCTGCATGAGCTTTTGCGTGCGAACGCGGATGGTCTCGGCCCATTCCGGAGTGGGGTGGCGTGGAACCTGGCCGGGGCGAAGCGTTGCGGTTTGCACCGGCGAGTCGTCGCGAAGCGAGGACATGCCGTGGAGGTCGATGGTGGGTTTGGGGGCGGGGCGGCCGGCGTAAGGATCCTTCCAGCCGGGCTCCGTCATCGAGGGTCCCCACCAGTCCATCTGGGAGTTGTTTTCTTTCCAGAGCATCCAGATTTTGCGGGCGTCGTCGGTGAGCAGGTCTTCGTGCGGGAAGCCCATGTCACGGGCGAAGCGGTAGGCGCCGTCGGCGCAGAGCATCACGTGACCGGTGTGCTCGTAGACCTTGCGGGCGACGAGGCAGACATTCTTAATGTTGCGGACGCCGCCCACCGATCCTGCGGAACGCGAGGGTCCGTGCATGCAGCAGGAGTCGAGCTCGACGACGCCCTCTTCATTGGGCAGGCCGCCGTAGCCGACGGAGTGGTCTTTGGGGTCGTTCTCGCGGCCGAGGCAGACGTGGTGGACGGCGTCCAGAGTGTCGGCGCCATCGAGCAGCATCTGGTGAGCTTCCTGGATGGTTTGGTCGCCGGTGACGCGGGTGACGATGACGGGCTGTGCCGGAGGTTTGAGGGCTTTGACAGAGTCAGCGGTTTGAGCGAAGGCGTCGGGGAGAGTCGCCGAGGTGAGTCCAAGGCTGGCGGTGGTGAGCGCGCCGAGCGAGAGGAAATCGCGCCGTGTGGTCATGCAGAACAGGGTACAGGGTGCAGGGAACGGGGTACAGATTTTTTGGGGCGGATCTCAGATTTCAGCGCCAGCTGACCGCGGACAGACCGGCGGTGAGGTCAGTGGATGAAGGGCAGGTCATTGAGATTGAGACGATAGCCGGGACCGGAGTTCCAGAACTTGTCGTCCGCCACGGTCAACATGTGCGCGTCGGAGTCCAGCGCGACGAGAAAGATGGTGATGGCCCGGTAGTTTTCATCGTAGGCGTTGATGTCGATAGCTGAGGGAAGATCTTTATTTGAGCCTGGCAGGCCGACTTTGTCCGGAGGAACGGAGTGCAGGAGAATGACGGGGATATGCGCGTAGCGAAAAGGCCGGGTGTCATCTGTGTCGAGCCAGCGGCCAGGATTCATGAGCCGCGGCTGGGGAACGCCGCGATCCAGGAGGGGGGCCGCCAGGACGTCCATTTGAAGATGAAGGTCGCCCAGGGAAGGATCGTTCGTATCGGATGGGGCGAAGAAGCGGAGGGTGGAATCGAGGCCGAGAGCATCGAGAGCAATGACGGCGCGGATGTGCGACCTGGTAGATGGGGAGAGAGATTTCAGAAAGTCAGCATCGCCGCGGACCCCGGTGGATTCGAGGAAGATCCAGGTGTTGTGGCGCGCCTGGACCTGCAGGGCGAAGCAGAGTGCAGGCAGAAGAACGGCTCCGGACCAGTCGTCAAGAGCGGATGCACCTTTGCCGCGGCGGATGTAATGGGCGACGACCACAATGGAATCCGGCGAGGACGACGGCCAGGTGCAGATGAGATTCTGCGCGCCGGAGTCGTGCCTCTCCTTAACCAGTTGGGTGCGCAGGCGATCACCGGTGCAGTCGACTTTGGTGAAAGCGCTTTGCAACGTGGTGAGCCGGGCGGCGTCGGTAAGGGGAACGTCGTGGACCGCAGAGTCGAGGGAGCTCTGGGGCGTCTTGTAGTAGTAGAAGCGGGTCTGGACAGGGGACGGGTTCGCCGATGGTCGCGGGGATGCGCCGGGGTTGGAGGCCTGCGTTTGCGCAGCAGCCCAGCCGGCGGCGAGGAGAAAGCCTGCGAGCAGGATGGCGGAGGGGCGCATGCGGACGAACCTGTTAATGGATATAGGGAAGGTCGTTGATATTGAGCCGGTAGCCTGACTGCGCTCCCCACAACTTGTCATCTTTATTGAGCTTGTCCGCCACGCTGTCGAGGGCCACCATGAAGATGGCGAGAGCCTTGTAGTTGGCGTCGTAGGCGTTAAGGTCGATGGCGGAGGCGACGTCTCCGGCGGAGCCAGGAAGATCGGCTTCAGCCTGGGAGACGGAGTGAATGATGATGGAGGGCGATTCGCTGTAGCGGAAGGGCGTGGTGTCGTCGATGGTGAGCCAGCGGCCGGGGTTGGTGGGCTGCGCGGGGGAGACTTCGTTATCGGAAGAGGCGGAGAAGAGCAGGGCGAGCTGGAGGTGGTAAGAGGCTGGGGTGGGATCCGGAGTTTCCGAGGGGCTGAAGAAGCGCAGGCCGGAGCCCACGCCCAGGCCCTCCACGGCAATCACGGCCCGGACGTTCTTCTTGTCGTCATGGGACAGGGATTTGACGTAATCGGAGTCGCCTTTCTTGCCGGCGGTTTCCACGAAGGCCCAGGAATTGGCGCGCTGCTGGTTCTGAATGGCGAGGAAGAGTGCGGGAAGCATGGCGGCGCCCGACCAGTTGTCAATGGCAGCCTGGCCTTTGCCTTCCGTCGTGTAATGGGCGACAACCACGATGTTGTCGGGGGAGCGGCCTGTCCAGGTGCAGATCAGGTTCTGCTCGTTACTGTGCTTATCCTGGACCGTCTCGACATGCATGCGGGCCGTGGTGCAGTTGTTCTTCGTGAAGGCGTCCTGCAGGCGCTTGAAGCGCTCGGCGTCGGTGGCGGGGATGGGCAGAAGCTCATTCTGAAGGTTGGTCTGCTCGGTGCCGTAGTAGGAGAACTGGGCCGGCTTCGGGTTCTTGTCGGCAGGCGTGGGGGTGAAGACCGTGCTGGGAGTCGCAGCGGGTGCGGGTCGCGTGGCCAGCGCCGGAGCGGCGGCCGGCGGCTGCGTGCTGGATTGCGGCTGCTGGGCACAGGCTACCGACGCCAGAACAGCAAGGAGGCTCAGCGAGATCGTGCGAATCGGCATGGAAAAGCTCCTGGGCCGATCAGCATAGGCCATCTGTAACCGCAGGGCAATGCTAATCTTGACTGGCTTTTGAGAGGGACGATGAGAACAGGCGGAATGTGGGTGTTGCCGTGCGTGGCGCTGGCGAGCGTGCTCGCCGGGGCGCAGCTGACGGTGAACACGCTGCCGCCGGATCTGGCCCGGAAGGTGGATGCGGTGGCGCAGCAGGCGCTGGCCACCACCGGCGTGCCGAGCGCATCGCTGGCGATTGTGCGGGACGGCAAAATCGCCTACACCAGGGCCTACGGAGACGCGCACCTGGATCCGGATCAGGCGGCCGAGCCGCGGATGCGGTATTCGATCGGATCGATCTCCAAGCAGTTCACCGCGACCGCGATCCTGATGCTGCAGCAGGAAGGCAAGCTGTCAGTGGACGATCCAGTGGGCAGGTATCTGCCGGATCTGGCCCACTCGAATGAAGTGACGATCCGCCAGGTGCTGTCGCACACATCGGGGTATGAGGACTACTGGCCGGAGGACTATCTGATGCCACCCATGGAGCAGCCGACGACCGCCCAGCACATTCTGGATGTGTGGGGAGCGAAACCGCTGGATTTTCCCCCGGGGACGAAGTGGCAGTACTCGAATACGGGCTACGTAATTGCCGGACAGATTGTGGAGAAGGTGTGCGGCGAGCCGCTGATGCAGTTTCTGGAGGAGCACATCTTTCATCCCCTGGAGATGAAGGAGGTGTGGGACTCGGATGTGACGAAGCTGGGAGAGACAGATGCGGCGGGATATATCCGGTATGCGCTCGGACCGCTGCGGCCGGCACCGAAGGAGGGGCGCGGGTGGATGTTTGCAGCGGGTGAGCTGGCCATGCCGGCCTACGATCTGGCGCAGTGGGATATCAGCGTGATGGACCGCAGCCTCCTCCAGGCGAAGTCGTACGACGAGATGGAGACGGCTGTGATGCTGAAGGACGGCAGCAGCTCGCATTATGGACTGGGAATGTTTGTGCGGGATCTCGATGGCCATCCCGAGTTGGAGCACTCCGGCGAAGTGTCGGGATTTGTGTCGGAGAACATCGTGTTGCCGAACGACAAAATCGCGATCGCGGTGTTGACGAACCAGGATGCTTCGCGGGCGGCGGGGGTGATCGGCCGGGAGTTAGCGCCGCTGCTGCTGGGCATCGCCCAGGCGACGCCGACGGCTGCCGAGGCCCAGGCACAGGAGCTGCTGGAGAATTTCCAGCAGGGGAAGATCGAACGCAGCCTGTTTACGCCATGGTGCAACGCATATTTCGACGCGCAGGCGCTGCAGGATTTTGAGACGAGCCTGGCACCGCTGGGCAAGCCGTCGCGGGTGCAGCAAATGGCGGAGGATCTGCGGGGCGGCATGACGTTCCGGGTCTTCCATGTGGATTTCGCGAGCGGAGCCAGGCCCGTAACGATTACCACGTACACAGAACCGGACGGGAAGCTGGAGCAGTACCTGGTTTTTCCGGCCAGCTAGCCGACGGGGGTCCCGCGCCTTCACCGGAAGCGGCAGGATTCGCCTCGCAGCGGACCTTTTCCGATCTTTTCACGATTACATCAATCAGCATTCACAATCGGCAACCAGAATCGACTCCACGGATCTGACAAAAAGCCAGGGACGGAGGGAAAGGGTCCTTTTGCCGTCCAGGGTGGAAAATCGCGGCGCGGAAGGGCCGAGAGGGTCCTTTATTTCCTTATTTTTCATGGCGTTTAACATGGCGTTCAAATTGCCGGATTAGGGTAGACGAGTCGTGAACCTGCGCATCCAGGAACCCCGCGCCCCAAAAAGTGCCGAGACGGCCCTTCCTGTGGATGGGATCGCCGCGGTCGCCGTTCCTGCCCCGACATCGCCCATTCGCGCTTATCTGCAGAGCCGGGGCAATTCCAGCCTGGCGGACTCGACCTTCCGCTGGGTGATGGTGCTGTGCGCCATGAGCATCTTCGGCATCGTGGCGCTGATCGCCACGGAGTTGGTGATCCACTCCCAGATCACCCTGGCAAAGTTTGGGTGGAAGTTTTTTGTGGGCTCGGCATGGGATCCCGTGAATGACAATTTCGGCGCCCTGCCGTTCATCTACGGAACCATCATGACCTCGATCGTGGCATTGATTATTGCGGTGCCCCTGGCGGTCGGGGTGGCAATCTTTCTGACGGAGATGTGCCCTAAAGCGCTGCGGGGCGGGTTTTCGTTTCTCACCGAGTTGCTGGCGGCCATCCCCAGCGTGGTGTATGGATTGTGGGCCATCTTCGTGCTGGTGCCGCTACTGCGGACCTATATCAATCCAATTCTGATCAGGTTGTTCGGGTGGACGGGATTTTTCGTGCGGCCGGACTTCGGCATCGGGATGTTCGCCGCGGGCGTGATTCTGGCCATTATGATTCTGCCCATCATCTCGTCGCTGACGCGCGAGGTGATGTCGGCCGTGCCGCACACGCAGCGAGAGGCGGTGCTGGCACTGGGGGCAACACGCTGGGAGATGATCCGGATGGGGGTGCTGCGCAATGCGCGCATCGGCATCGTGGGCTCCATCATCCTGGGGCTGGGACGGGCGCTGGGGGAAACGATGGCGGTAGCGATGGTGATCGGGAGCAGCCCGACGATCTCGCGGTCGCTGCTGGCGCCGGCGTCCACCATGGCCAGCGTGATCGCCAACGAGTTCGCCGAGGCTTCCGACGACACCTACCGGAGCGCGCTGATTGAGATCGGGCTGGCGCTGTTTCTGGTCACTATCGTGGTGAACATTTTTGCCCGCCTGCTGGTCTGGGCGGTGACCCGGGGCGCGCCGGCGAGGGTGAGCTAGTGAGCGCAACGGCGATCACCCCGCGCGCGAGCGCATTCAACCGGCACCGGCGCTGGGTGACAAACCATCTGGCCTCGGTGCTGGCGGTGGGGGCGACGTTTCTGGTGATTGCGCCTCTGGTGGCCATCTTCCTCGATCTGGTCTACAAGGGCGCGGTTTCGCTCAACTGGAATTTCTTTACGAAGCTGCCGGCGCCGGTGGGTGAAAAGGGCGGCGGCATGGCCAACGCCATTGTGGGCTCAGGGGTGCTGCTGGGAATCGCGAGCGCCATGGGTGTGCCCATTGGGATTGCGGCGGGGATATACCTGTCGGAGTACGGACGCGGAACGAAGCTGTCGACTCTGGTGCGATTCACGGCGGACGTGCTGAACGGGGTGCCTTCGATCGTGATGGGCATCGCGGTCTATTCCCTGGTGGTGGCGCCGATGAAGAGCTTTACGGCCTTTGCCGGAGGCGTAGCGCTGGGCATCATGATGATTCCCACGGTGGCGCGCACCACGGAAGAGATGCTGCTGATGGTGCCGCATTCGATTCGCGAGGCGGCGCTGGGCCTGGGCGTGCCCAACTGGCGTTCCATGTTGTCAATTACGCTGAAGACGGCGCTGCCGGGCGTGATTACCGGATGCATGCTGGCCTTTGCCCGCGTGGCCGGAGAGACAGCACCCCTGCTGTTCACGGCTTTTGGCAACAACTTCTGGAGCACGGCGGTCAACCAGCCCATTGAGGCTCTGCCGCTGCAGATCTATGTGTACGCGCTGTCTCCATACGATGAGTGGCACCGGCTGGCCTGGGCCGGTTCGCTGGTGCTGATTGCGTTAATTGTTCTGGCGGTTTCTCTGGTTCGCTATGTGACCTCGCGCGGGGTTCTGAAAGGAAACAGCTAGGATGGGCGTCGGCATTGAAGTGAACGGCCTCAACGCGTGGTACGGGACGAATCACACGCTGCTGGATATCACTCTGCATATCCCGCCCAATGAGGCGACGGCGCTGATCGGTCCCTCCGGCTGCGGCAAATCGACATTCGTGCGCTGCCTGAACCGGATGCACGAAACGAATCCGATTGCGAAGGTGACGGGAGAAGTGAAGGTAGGCGGACTGGACATTTACAACCAGACGTCAGCGGTGGAGGTGCGGCGCCGCATCGGGATGGTGTTCCAGCGGCCGAATCCGTTTCCGACCATGTCGATTTACGACAACGTGGCATCCGGGCTGAAGCTGAACGGGTTTCGGAACCGGCGCGTGCTGGATGAGGTTGTGGAGCGTTCGCTGATAAACGCGGCCCTGTGGGACGAAGTGAAGAACGACCTGAAAAAGAAGTCCGGGGCGAGTCTTTCCGGAGGGCAGCAGCAGCGTCTGTGCATCGCCCGCGCGCTGGCGGTGGACCCGGAGGTGCTGCTGATGGACGAGCCGGCCTCGGCGCTGGACCCGGTGTCGACGGCCAAGATCGAGGACCTGATCTTTCAACTCAAGTCGCAGTACACAATCGTGATTGTGACCCACAATATGCAGCAGGCCGCGCGCGTGGCCGAACGGACGGGATTTTTTCTGAACGGGAAGCTTATCGAATTCGATTCGACCCACAAAATCTTTACCAATCCCAGCGACAAACGGACTGAAGATTACATCACAGGCAGGTTCGGATAATGGCAAGGACGCGATTCCATCAAAGCCTGGACGATCTGAAGGAGAAACTGCTGGTGATGGCGGGCATGGCCGAGCAGTCGATCCAGCGTGCAGTGGAAGCCTATCGCGTGCGCGACCTGTCGATCTGCGATCTGGTCGACCGCGGGGAAATGGCCATCAACCGCCTGGAGCGGGAGATCGACCAGATGGCGCTCGATCTGCTGGCTATGGAGCAGCCGATGGCGATTGACCTGCGCTTCATCCTGTCGGTGATCAAGATTAATGCCGACGTGGAGCGGGTGGGCGACTCGGCGCGGGTGATCAGCGACCGGGTGCGGGAGCTGCAGGCCTTCCCGGTGGCGGAGCTGCCCATTGACATTCCCCGCATCGCCAATCTGGCCAGCGGCATGGTGCGCAAGGCGCTGCAGGCATTTATCGAAGGCGATGCGGAGATGGCCGTGAGCGTGCTCTCGATGGACGACAGCGTGGACAAGCTCAACGGCGCGGCGCATTACGTGCTGTTGAACCTGATGAAGAAGGAGCCGGGCCTGGCGCCGCAGGCGCTGAATGCGCTGATGATCTCGCGGGCGCTGGAGCGGGTGGCCGACCACGCGACCAACATCGCCGAAGATGTCATCTTCTGGGTGCGGGGCGCGGACGTGCGCCACCATATGGGCGCGCCGGCAAGCGCGGCTGCGGGCGGGAACAATCGTCAGTCCGCCGCGGGATCCCAGTAATCGAGTACCGACAGCGCGGGATAGTAAAGACCTGAACGGAGAACGATTTCCTGGCCGTGCATGGCGCGGAGGATGCGGGCGTAGGCTTCGAGCTGCGGTGCATAGCGACTGCGTTCCTGCGCCAGGAACAGCGCGCCGGAAGGGCCGGGGCTGGTCTTGTAGTCGATAATCCAGAAGACATCCTCACCTTCGGCCAGCGGTGAGGGGCCGGCGCGGAAGACGCGGTCGGCACGGAGGGTGCGGAGGCGGGTTCCGGATTCCTCGTCCAGGTAGACGGACCAGGAGACTTCCGACTGGGCGTCGGGATGAGCGGCGAGGATCCACCGGCACACGGGATCGTCCGCGCAGGCGCGCAACATTTTTGTCACAGCGGCGGTGGCCGATGGGAGTCCATCGCCGGTGAGGGCAGCGGCGCGGAGCAGGCCGGCAGCCCGGGCGCGCAGATCGGCTGGCGCCCTGTTGGCGAGACCCGGTCCGAGTCGTTGCAGCATCGTGTGTACGGTCGAGCCGATGAGTCGGGCCTGGCGCGAGCCTTCGGGACGCGCGAACTGGGGTGTTTCGCTGGATCCGGCAGGACTCGTAACAGCGACGGCGACATTGGTGGTGACAGGCAGAGGTTCGATGTCGAGGAGCAGGCGGCGCGGGCCGGTCGCGGAACCGGAATCGGCGCCGGCGGCGAGTTCCCCGATCACGCCGGGCGTGGGAAAGGCAAGCACGCGGGCCGGTGCGGAAGCGGGCTGGGGCGCGCGAGTGGCGGCTTCGAACTCCTCCTGGAGTGCGGGCCACGCAGTGGCGAGCAGGCTGTCTTTGCCGGGTGGTTGCAGGCCGGAGGCCCCGTAAACCGCGGCTCCGAGTAAATGCAGCTCGCGCCGGGCACGGGTGCAGGCCACATAGAAGAGTCGCTTGCGCTCTTCGTTAAAGCGGATCTGCCGCTGACGGCGTACCCAGCGGTACAGGGGTTCGGTGTCTTCGCCGTGCAGGCCGATGGGGGCCACGAGAAATTCGGTCTCGCCCGGCCGCCAGGGATCGATGCGCTCCAGCGAGCAGACGAGGGAGTTGTCATCGCCGGAAGCTGTGCGTTCGAGCCCCGGGACAATCACAACGTCAAAACCGAGGCCCTTCGCCTTGTGGATGGTCATGAGCTGGATGCCGCAGGTGTCGCTGACGGAGGGATCCGGCCGCGCGAAGAGGCGGTCGAGCTCGGCGGCGAATTCACCGGTGAACGGAGCCAGGCCGTCGGGCGGCAGGGCGTCCAGGAGGGTAAAGAAGGCCTGGACGTTTTCATACGAGGCAGCGTCGACGCAGGCGGGACCGCCAAGCGTGCGCCAGGTGCGCTCGATCCATGAGGCGAAAGAGGGCACGTCGGCCTGGCGCCAGCGCAGCTGGAGGGCGCGGCGCAGGATGTCGGCGGTACGTGTGAGGCGCCGATGGCCATCGGGGGACAGAAGATTCTGGTGCAGGTCGATCAGCTCAGGGATGGAGCGCCTCTTGAAGGCGGGGCTGTCGGCGCCGGTGAGGCGGTGCAGGTCGTCGAGCGAAAGGCCGCACCACGGCGCGCGCAGAACGGCGAGCCACGCGATGCGGTCCATCGGATGCAGCAGCGCGCGGGTCAGCGAGAGCAGGTCGAGCAACTCCTGGCGCTCAGAGAGACGCTCAATTTCGACGGCACGGAAGGGAATGCCGCGGCGGCGGAGGAGCGGAACCAGCTGAGCCAGATGTGGACGGGCACGGACAAGAACAGCGACCCGATACTCCCTGCCCTCACTGCGCGCCGCCTCGATGGCGGGCAGCGCCTGCTCCAGAATGCGGAGAACCTCGTGAGCCTCGTGTTGCTGGGCGGCGCGCGTTTCGTCCGGCGCGGGGTGGCGATCAGGCGTGCCCAGGATCTGTGGGTGAACGTGAAGCGCAGGCTCGCAGGGAGCGGCGTCGCGAGCCGTGGCCGGCGCGAAACCAACGGCCGCAGACCCGGGCAGCGGCTCGCCGGCGCAGATGCGCGTGAACATTGCATTCAGCGGATCTGTAAGGCCGGCATGAGAACGGAAATTGACGGAGAGCTGTACCCGCTCGCAGCGGAAGCAGTTGGGTTCTGCGCCGATGCCATGGTCGCGGACGTGGGCAAAGAGCTCCACCTCCGCCTGGCGGAACATGTAGATGGACTGCATGGGGTCGCCAACCAGAAAAGCCGAGCGATGCCCGTCGGGATCGGAATCCCAGGCGGAGAGAAGCAGCTTGACGAGATGATGCTGGATGCGCGAGGTGTCCTGGAATTCGTCAACAAGGAGGTGACGCAGATTGCCGCCGATGGCCAGAAGGCGGTCGGGCACGTGCTCGAGCACTTCGATGGCGGCGAGAGAAACCTCAGTGAAATCGACGGCATTTCTTTCCGCAAAGACGACGCGCAGTTCGGCGATGGCCTGGCGGAGAACGGTGAAAAGATGGCGCAGCGTGGTCCACTGCTCCTGGCTATAGCGGTCGGGCGGAAGCTTGCGCAGGGCGCGGAGGGCGGCGAGCAGATCTGGCCGGTGCTGCAGCCACGCAAGCAGGCGCTCCATGGCCTGTTTGCGGTCCTTTTGCTCGCGGGTACCGGACGGAAAGCCGTGACGCTTGTCCACGCGGGTGAGCCACTCATGCTTGCCGTTGAGCAGGAAATCGCAGAGGCAACGCCAGTGATCGGGAGGAGTGTCAGGCAAGAACGCGCTGACACCGGCGAGCAGAGCGACTTTTTCGTTTCCCTGGGAGGCGGCATAGGTGGCGAGTTCCAGCAGCTGATCGGCGCTAGCGGGCTGGGCGGCGAGAATGCGATGCACCTCGCCCACCACCCGGCGGATTTCTCGCTGGAACGGCTCCTCAAGATGACTGCGCAGCTGGCCCCAATCGTCTTCTGTCATCCGGCGCGTGAGGGGAAAGGCGTGCAGCCACTGATCGCGGCGCTCAAGCATGCCGGCGAGAAGATTTTCGCTGTCCTGCAGACGGTTGTCGCGCAGATCGAGAAGATGGGCGAGTCCGGCATCAAGCGCGGGATCGGTGGTGCCGAGGCGGTCGAGCGTGCGGCGCGCCGCCTCGTGGTACAGCAGCGTCGCGTCGTCGACAGGCTGCAGGCGACCGCCGAGGCCGGCGAGAAGCGGACGATCGTAAGCGATGCGCAGACAAAGCGAGTCGATGGTTTCGATGAGCAGCCGCTGCGGCTGGCGGAGTAAATCCCATCCGCGACGCTCGGCATGAGTCCAGGCTTCCTGCGCGGGGCCGAGGCGCTCGATCTCGACGGGGCCGACGGGGCCACGGGCGGCAACGGCTTCCAGATCGGAGAGGATGCGGTTTCGCATTTCGGCTGTGGCGGCGCGGGTGAAGGTGATGGCGAGGATCTCCTCCGGCTCGTCGACGACAGCCAGCAGGCGCAGGAAGCGGCGCGTGAGAAGCTCGGTCTTGCCGGATCCGGCCGGCGCCTGGACGAGCACGGAGCGGCGAATATCGAGAGCGTGCTCCCGCGCCGCCTGATCGGCAGGGGCATCGACAAGGATGTCAGGCATCGGAGGCCCCCTCGTCGTCTTCGTCAGCGGGCACGAGGTCAAGCTCGGCCTTGCGGCACAGGGCGGGCAGCGCGCAGTAGTTGCAGACCTGGGGCTCGCGGGGCGTGACGGTGGCGACGCCGTGGAGGAATTCGAGAGCGAGGTTCTCCAGCGCGCGCGCCCAGCTGTCGCGCATGGCGTCGGAATAAGGATCCGTGACGATGACTTGTTTCTTACCGAAGTCGGCGGAGAGTTGACCCAGGGCGTCGCGGACCCGGCCTTCGAAGCCGGTGTTGCGGTTTTTGCCGGTACTGCCGGCGCGGATCTTGGCGAAGAGCACGCCGCTCAGGTTCTCCACGTTGCCGTAGGCGGCATAGAGGGGAAGCTGTGGCTCGTCGGGCCGATCGCCTTTCCAGGCGGCGGGAGAAATGCGTCCCGTTTTGTAATCGAGCAGGAGGCGCGTGCCGTCGGGAAGGAGATCGATGCGGTCGGCACGAAGCCGGAGGCGGAGGTCGCCGATATGGACGTCGGGCAGGGAATGCTCGGAATCCTCAACCGTGAAGGGCTGCCGACCGGCTTCGCAGGCCAGCCATGCGGAGAGGCGCGCCTGCAAGCGGCGCTTTTCAGCGGCCAGATAGGCATTCTGCCACGCATCGTCGGATGCGGCATCGAAATGGAGCCGGAAAATCACATCGATGTGCGCCTCAAGGAGACTGGGCATTTGATTTGTATCCCGTGCAGTGACAATCTCGTCGCGAGTGCGGAAAACGGGCAGCGCGGGTGAGCCATCGGAGCGGGCGGTCGCTGGTGTGCCACCGAAAAGGCTCTGCAGAACTTCGTGTAGGAGTCTTCCCTTGTCCGCGGGGCTGAGGCCTTTTTCGGCCGCATCGAGCGGCTCAGCGTAGAGGCGCCGACGGGCGAAGGCCTGGAAGGGGCACGCGGCCTGCGCCTTGAGAACGCTCGCGCCGCCGGCATTTTGCTCCACCGGCCAGGGGAACAGGGCCGTGTCAGGAACCAACTCCGCAGGAAGCATCTCCGGCGTGGACGGACGAATCACGGCGGGATGGCCTTTCTCCTGCTCGGGGAAGAGTCCGGCGATCAGCGGCGATGGGCGCAGCTCCGCTTCCTTGTCGCGCTCGGGGTAGCTAAAGACCATAGTGGGCGCCGACGCGAGGAGGCGCGCGGTGACGGCGGCGGCGAGATTCCAGTCGTCCGTGGGAGTGCTGTGCGGCATATCGAACTGGCGCTGCACCGATGCCGGCAGAAGCGGATGGAAGCGGCCGCGCTGCGGCCACGCCGTCTCGCCCGTGGAGAGAAACCAGACCGCATCGAACTGCTGGCCCGAAGATTCGAACGGGCCCATGACCTGGATGGGCGCATCGTGGGATTCGGGGGCGAAGATCGTCTCCCGGGCGATGCGCTCGAGGAGCGCGACAAAATCGGCATAGCGGAAGCGCGTGCCGTCGAAATCGAGCAGGGCGACTTCGTCGAGGAGCCGCTGCCACCGCTGGTGTGCCTGGTATTGCACGGAGTCCGGCGAACGCTGGCCGGGCCAGTGGGCAGCATCGAGCAGATGGTGGGCCAGGTCCGCGAGCGCCGACGGCGGCCGTGGCGTGCTGAGGAGTTGGTTGGCGCCGGCGGCCTGCTGCAGAGCGCCAAGCGCCATTTCCAGCCCGCGCAGCCCGAGGGCGTTGGTCAGCGAAGCGCGATAGCCGGCAAGAGGGCGTTCGGGAGTGAGAAGTCCCAGGTCGGCATTCCGCTGGAGAGCATCGTGGCGCGCCAGAGCGAGAACTTGTGTCGCAGTGTCAGCGACATATCCGGAGAGAACCAGCCATGAGATCTCTTCTTCGCGCAGAGGAGCCGCGACCCAGCGCAGCAGCAGCAGGGCGGCACGAATGGCGGGCACGTTGGCCAGCGGCTCTCCCAGAGAAAACTCCCAGGGCACGGCCGCGGAGGGCTGGCGGAGATCTTCGCTGGCCGGCATGAGGATGCGGCGGAAGGCGCGGTCGATGGGATTGCGGAGCGCGGCCAGCCCGGGCACCAGTACCCCGATGCGCGCTTCGGGATGGACCAGGAGAAGATCACGCGCCCACGCAGCGCAGGCGTCGATCTCGGAGCGCTGGTCGGGAGCGGAGATCCAGGTGCGGGAGGCCTGGTGGGGATCGTACTCGGGCTCGGGGCGATACTCAGACACATGCACATCCCGCGCCGCGAGGGCGTCGAGCAAGGTTCGCTGCGCGGGCGGGATGCGGTCGAAGCCGACGAGCAGGATCTCGGACCGGAGGGTGAGGAGGCTCGTTTCTGAAGTGAGGAAAGCGGCAACCTGCGCTGCGCTGAGCCAGCGGTTGCGTCCGCACTCGCGTTCGAACTCCGCGGCCCAGTGGCGAAAGCGCTCGGCGTCTGTCTGCTCCCAGCTTTGGCGGCGCGCCGCGTGGGCGTTGAAATCCGCCAGCAGCGACCACGCTTCCTGAGCCAGGGCGGCCATAGCTTCGGGCGCGAGGACGCGCGCGGCATCGTCACCCTGCACACGGGTCCACAGCGCCTGTTCCTGCAGAGGCGAGAGCAGCATGGGGGCATAGGGCGCGGTAAAGGCATACTCGCGGAAAAGCTCGCGCAGCCAGGAATCCCAGTCGAGGATGGCGGGCGAGGCCCACGCGCTGGCGCCGCCGGCGCGCTGCGATTCTGCAAAGCGCAGTTGCAGAGCACGGGCGGTACGGGGGCTGGCGGCGACGATGGTGGCGCCGCGCCGGAGCGCGTCGGCGATGGGCCCGGGCAGGTGCATGGGGAGTCGCTGATCAAGTGTAAACTGGCAGGTGAAACGGATTCCGACACACATTTCCACTGCTTTGGCCACCGCCGCGGTTCTGGCGGCGACTGTGCTTTTGGGCGGCTGCCGCAGCGCGGAGAAAGGCAGCGGGGGCAGCTCCTCGGGCCAGCAGGCGGGCGTGAAGCAGTACAACATTCGCGGCGTGGTGGTCTCGAGCGACGCGAAGACCGGGCAGGTCACCGTCGACACCGACGCCGTCCCGGGATACATGGGAGCCATGACCATGCCGTACACGCTGCGGCAGGCGAACATCGCGACCGAACTGCACCCGGGCGATACGATCACGGCGGTGCTGACGCCGACCAACGACGCGGATTATCTCGACCAGATCGACGTGATCGCGCAGGCGAAGCCCGACTACAAGCCCGCGGTGACGTTCAACGACCTGGAACCAGGCGAGGCCATTCCGGACTTTGCCTTTCGCAACCAGAGCGACAGGATGATCCACCTCGCGCAGTTCAAAGGCAAGGTGGTGCTGCTTACGTTCATTTACACGCGGTGTCCGCTGCCCAACTTCTGCGTGCGCATGAGCCGGAACTTCGCAGAGATCGACAAGACGCTGCAGAAGAATCCCGCGCTCTACGCGAAGACGCACCTGCTGAGCGTGAGTTTCGACCCGCAATACGACACGCCAAAGGTGCTGCGCAGCTATGGCGGCGCCTACACCGGAAACTACTCGAAGGAAACCTTCGTGCACTGGGATTTTGCCGCGCCGTCAGAGAAGGAGCTGCCCAGGGTGCAGCATTTCTTCGATATTGGGGCGACGCCGGAGAAGGACAAAACCATCACGCACTCGCTCTCGACGGTCGTGATCGCGCCCGACGGCAAACTCTATAAGTGGTATCCGGGCAATGAGTGGACGCCGGAGCAGGTGCTGGCCGACGTGCAGAAACTGGTTGGTTGAGCGGGTAGGATGAGGGCTGGGCCCACGGTCAGGCCATGTCTCGGGCGACGCGCGGCGCAGTTCCGGGACATCTCATCGAATGAGAGTCATTCAAGCAGGGAGACAGGGGGAAGGCGACGATGAGCAGTGCGTTGACGATCCGCAACGAGGCCGAGCTGGATTTTCTGTCCCTGGGAGCGCTGGTGCACCGGCTCGATCCGGGCCTCGTGCCGTTTCGCAAGGCCACGGAATGCAAAATCCACGTGAGCGGCGGGGAATTCAACGTCGCGGCAAATATGTCCGACTGCTTCCGCCTGAAGACGGCAATTGCCTCGGCGATGGTGGATTACCCCATTGGTGACCTGATTGCCGAGCGCGTGCGGGCCATGGGCGTCCGGCCCTTTTACCGGCATTTCGAGCACAACGGCGTGAACGGCCCCAACATGGCGACGGTTTACAGCGACCGCGGCTATGGCGTACGGCCGCCGGTGGTCTTCTACAACCGCTGCAACGAGGCGGCGGCGCAGCTCAAGCCGGGCGACTTCGACTGGAAGGCGATCCTGGCGGGCGGTGTGAAATGGGCCCACAGCGGCGGCATCTTTGCGGCTCTGTCGCCCACCACGGGCGCCATGGCCGTGGAGATGATGCAGGCGGCGAAAGCCGCGGGCGCGGTGACGTCGTTCGATCTGAATTTTCGCGAGAAGCTGTGGAAGGTCTCGGGTGGCGCGGACAAGGCGGTGGAAACGATCGCGCGCATCGTGGAGCACGTGGATGTGCTGGTCGGCAATGAAGAGGATCTGCAGAAGGGCCTGGGCGTAGAAGGCCCCAAGGTCGAAGACAAGAGCAAATCAAAGCTGGATCCGAGCGCCTTTGTCGCCATGATCGACAAGGTCGTGAAGAAGTACCCAAAGGTGAAGGTGGTGGCGACCACGCTGCGCGAGGTGCACTCCACCAATCGGCATAGCTGGAGTGCGGTGGCGTGGGTGAACGGGAAGACATTCACGGCGCCCACGGCGGAACTGGACGTCTACGATCGCGTGGGCGGCGGCGATGGCTTTGCCGCTGGATTCTTTTACGGACTGCTGACCGGCGCCGATCCGGATGAGGCGATCCGGCTGGGCTGGGCCCATGGAGCGCTGCTGACAACCTTCCCCGGGGACACGACCATGGCGACGCTCGAGCAGGTGCGCGCCTTTGCCCAGGGTGGCTCGGCGCGGATTCAGAGGTAAGCCGGCGTGCAGGGGTAGCAGACAGGGTTCCTGAAGCCTGCTCCAAGGTGAGGGGAACGGCTGTCCGGGTAAGCCTCCGGTAGACTGGTGGCACTGGAGGCGGCATGGCGAAAGTCACGATTGTGTTCGGGCTGTTGCTGATCGTTCTGGGCCTGGTGGGCTACGTGGCGACTGGGTGGCGCGCGCCCACGGCTCTGATTCCAACCTATGTCGGGATCGTCCTCACGATCATCGGCTTTCTTGCGCGCAGAGGCAGCCAGAAGCGGCGAATGACCATGATGCACATTGCCGTAACCCTGGGCCTGCTGGGCTTTTTGTTCACGGCAAAGAGCATCTGGGACTTTATTCAGCTGGAGCGGGGTCACGCGATGGTGCGGCCGATTGCGGTTGAAGACAAGGCCGTGTTTTCGATGATGCTGCTCGTTTATGTGCTTCTTTGCGTGCGGTCGTTCATCAAAGCAAGAAGACAACCGGTGGCCACCGTATAGCCGACCGCGCTGAGACAGCAGCGCGAGTGAGAAGGCTTGCCGGCCACGGAGGCAGCTCTTTCTTCGATGGCCATGGGGTCCATCCCGAGAATGAACGCCGAGCGCGGGGGCGGAGCGCGCGCGCGGGCCCGTGCCGATTTACCCAAAAAGAAAACGGATCTCAAAAAGGCGATGCCGGAGATCTGGAAGCTGGTGCAGCCGCGCAAATGGCTGCTGCTGGCCGGCCTGCTGCTGGTGGCCATCAACCGCGTGGCCGGGCTGGTGCTGCCGTTTCTCACCAAGCCCTTTGTCGATCAGGTAATCACGAAGCATATCGGGGATCTGTTGCCGCGGCTGGTGGTCGAGGTGTTTCTGGCCACGCTGGTGCAGGCGATTACGTCCTTTTCGAATACGCAGCTGCTGTCGAAGGCGGCGCAGCGGATGATCGCCGATCTGCGCCAGCAGGTGCAGCAGCATGTGGGCCGGCTGGCGGTCAGCTTCTACGACGCTAACCGGACGGGCGTGCTGGTGTCGCGCATCATGAACGATGTGGAGGGTGTGCGCAACCTGGTCGGCACCGGCCTGGTGGAGTTCGTCGGCGGCCTGCTCACTGCATTCATGGCTTTCTTCTTCCTGCTGCATCGTGCGCCGAAGATGACGCTGATCGTCTTCTCGGTGGTTGCGGTCTTTGTCGTTGTGCTGCAGCGGGCCTTCAGGACCATCCGCCCGATTTTCCGCGAGCGCGCGAAAATCACGGGCGAGGTCACGGGGCGGCTCACCGAATCGCTGGGCGGCGTACGCGTGGTGAAGGGCTACCACGCCGAGAAGCGCGAAGCGGGGGTGTTCTCCGTCGGCGTGCTGCGGCTGCTGGATAACGTAATGCACTCGCTCACGGCGACGTCGCTGTTGTCGATGGCAGCCACTACAGTGCTGGGCGTGGTGGGCGGCCTGGTGATGCTGCTGGGCGGCCATCTGGCCCTGGGCGGACACATGACGGCCGGCGACTACACGCAGTATGGAGCGTTTCTGGCCTTCATGATCGCCCCGGTCTTCCAGGTGGTGAACATCGGAACGCAGCTCACTGAGGCCGTGGCCGGCATTGACCGCACCATGGAAATCCTGGGCGAGCGCGATGAGTTCGCCGATCCGGCGCGGGTGCACACGCTCGGCGACATTGTCGGCGACGTGCAGTTCGACGATGTGCGCTTTGCCTACGATCCGGAGAAGCCGGTGCTGCACGGGATCAGCTTCGAGGCCCGGCCGGGGACGGTGACGGCGCTGGTGGGCTCATCGGGCTCCGGGAAATCGACCATCATCAGTCTGGTCTGCGCGTTCCACTCGCCGGATACGGGACGCGTGCTGGTGGACGGGATTGATTTGTCGGCGGTACGGCTGGACAGCTATCGCTCGCAGCTGGGGGTGGTGCTGCAGGAATCGTTTTTGTTCGACGGAACCATCAAGGAGAATGTGATGTTCTCCCACCCGGATGCGACGGAGGAGGATTTCCTGAGTGCCTGCCGTATCGCGCGCGTGGATGAGTTTGCGGAGCGGTTCCCGGAAGGCTACGACACCATCGTGGGCGAACGCGGGGTGAAACTGTCAGGCGGGCAGCGGCAGAGGCTGTCGATTGCGCGCGCCATCCTGGCCAGCCCCCGGATCCTGATTCTGGACGAGGCCACCTCGTCGCTCGATTCCGAGTCGGAGGCAATGATTCAGCACGGCCTCAGCTACTTAATGCAGGGGCGGACGACCTTTGTGATCGCGCACCGGCTGTCCACCATCCGCCGCGCCGATCAGATCCTGGTCGTCGAGGGCGGTTTTATTGTCGAGCGGGGCACACACGAAAGCCTGTACGCGCTGGGCGGCCGGTACTATGACCTGTACACGCGGCAGCATGGCCTCGAGGATAATCTGTTCCTGGCCCCGGGCGAAGGCGATGTGGTCGAGGAAGAGCCCCAATAGCCGCCGCGCGTTCAACGCTGCGCCTCGCATCTAACCTGATTCGACCGATTGCCTTTTTACGTTGTCACGGAGGGGATGACATGAAGGCCGTGATCCTGATTCGGATTCTGGTGGGCTGGGTTTTCATCTCGGAGGGGATTCAGAAATTTCTCTTCCCGAACGCGCTCGGCGTAGGGCGATTTGAAGCTATCGGGATTCCGCTGCCGCAGTTCGCCTCGCCTTTTGTGGGCTTCGTCGAGATCATCTGCGGGACTCTGCTGATCGTCGGTGTGCTCACGCGTCTGGCGGCGCTGCCGTTGCTGGCCGTGATCCTGACGGCGATCGGGACGACAAAAATTCCGGAGCTGTTTCACGTCAACCAGGGCGTGTGGTTCATGCTGCACGACGCACGCACCGACTTCAGCATGCTGCTCGGGCTGATCTTTCTGCTGATTGTGGGGCCGGGGCCGCTCTCCATTTCCGGAGCCCGGCAGGGAATCATCGATTATCGGACCAGTCGGGATGAGGAGAAGGCGGAGGCCGACGTCCCGCCTACCCCCAAACAGCTCTAGATCCGAAAAGACAAGCTATTTCGCCAGCGCCTCCAGCGTGTCATCGGCGCGGCCCAGGGCATCGGTCAACGCCGTCATCTGCTGCTGGGCCCGGGTATCGTTCTTCGCGTCAATGGCCTCATTCACTCCGGGGATCACAACCGCCGCATAGCCGGTGTATTCGCCCGGAGCGTAGATGGTGTGCTTGAACCAGGGGCGGCCCGGCAGGCCCGCCTGGTTGAGGAAACCTTCCTCAACATCACGAAGCTGGTTATTGAAGGTGCGCAGGTCCGCGATCTGTCCGGGCTGTTCTTGCTTGTCCTTCACCTGCAGCGCGAGCGTGGTAAATTTCTGCGCGGCTGCAAGGGCGGGGGCGAAATCGAGATCGTTCATGCCTGCCTCGCTCGCTTTCTTCCGGGCCGCTTCCAGGTAGGCGGTGAGCTCCCTGCCGTATGTCACGTAGTCATAGGGCAGCACGTCGGCGTCGGCCATGTGCAGCACTTCGAGGCCGAAGATGCGGGCCATTTCCTGCTCATACGCGAAGGTCGGATCGGCGTTCTGGACAAACCACGCGTAGTCGTCAAACACCGAGTGGTAGACGCCGTAAGGGCCCTCGGAGCCGATATCGGTGGAGGGCACGCCGAGGTGCTGGATGAACGGAGTGAAGTCGGAGCCGCTGCCCAGATCGCCGATGCGCACGTCATGATCGACGGGCGAAGCTTCCTGGCTGGCATGCTCCTGCACGCCCAGAGCATGGCGCGCAGCGGCTTCGGTCTGCGTTTTCTTCCACTGCTCGTAGACCGTTCCGCCTTTGGGGCTGGGAACTTCTTTGGTGATCGCGCGGACGAAGTCCTTCAGCGACGGCACGGCGGAGGCATCAAAGTTGGGACCCGACACGCCCACGTCGGTATTGAAGTAAGCGACCGCGTGGGAGAGCGGGTCGGCATGATCCTCGGCCCATTCGGTGGAACCGATGAGGCCTTCCTCTTCGGCGTCCCAGCTGCAGAAGAAGAGGGTGCGCTTCGGCTTCCAGCCTGTCTTCAGCAGAGCCCCGATGCCGTGGACAGCTTCCAGCATGGCGGCGGTGCCGCTGTTGGGATCGACCGCGCCATACACCCACGCATCGCGATGGTTGCCGGCCACCACCCACTCATTGGGGAACTCGCCGCCCGGAACTTTGCCGGTCACGTCCCAGATCGTCGAGTACTCGTAATCCATTTTCAGCAGCAGGTGAACCTTCACCCCAGGACCCACGTGGTAGGTGAAGGGCAGCGCGCCCTGCCATTCACGGGGCGCATCGGGTCCTGCCAGGTGCTCGAGGATGGGGGCGGCGTCGTGATACGAGAGCGGCTCGGAAGGGATGGTGGGCAGACTGGCGGCCTGATCGGGCTTGATGCGCTCCGAGGCCGGCAGGTCAGGACGGGAGGCGATGCCCGGGGTCAGCGCATCGCCCGGATACTTAAACATATATTGCACGGAGCCGCGCTGCACCGCCGTCGCCGGGCGGTAGGGGCCGTGAGGATACATATCGCCACGGTAGTAGCCGTCGTCCATGGGATCGGAGTAGATGAGCACGCCGGCAGCGTGCTTTTCCTGGGCGATGTAGACCTTGACCCCGCGGAAATTGCCGCCGTAGCGGCACATCACAATCTTGCCTGCGACTCCGACGTTCATCTCGGCCAGCTTGTTGAAGTCTTCCGGCCGGCAGTAGTTCGCGTATACGACCTCAGCGGTGATGTCCGCTGAGGGCGACGAGCCGTTGAAGGCCGGGGTGACACGGGGGTCGTCCTGGAAGGGCTCTTTGCCGTCGACGTGCTCGCGGACCGGACCGGTCATCAGCAGCTTGCCATCCGAGTCCCACGCCTCCACCTTCACCTCTTTGGGCATGTTAAGCCACGCCTTGTAGGGAACGATCTCGGTCTCAAGTCCGGCTTCCCTGAATTTGGAGGCGACGTACTGCGCGGTCTTGTAGTCCTCCGGCGAGGCAGCGATGTGAGGCTCGGCGGTCAGCGTCTTCAGTTCTTCTCCGGCCAGCTGCGCACTGGGCACGGCCATAAACGTCTGGTCCGTCTTCGCCTGCTCGGCGGAGAAATCTTTGTAGCCGATGAGAGAACCGGGTTCCGATGCGGTTTGCGCACCCACCAGAGCGAGTGAGGAAAGAAGAAGCGAGGCAAAGAGAAGCGAAACGCGCGATGGCATCGAAAGAGCTGCTCCCGTGAAATGGGGTTTACGAATTGAACAAAAGAGTATCACCGGGCTGCGAAGCCGGGCGGCGCGGCGAGGGGCAGGAGCCCGGCGTCAGGCAGCGACTGGCTGCACCGGTTCGCCGCAGTGGGCGCAGCGTCGGGCCGCCAGCGGAATATCCGACAGGCATTCGGGGCAGGGATGCGTGGTCGGCGGAGCCGCCTTGGCCGGGTGAAATTTTTTCAGCAGCGCATTGACCGGCAGCACGAACAGGAAATAGACGCTGGCGGCGATGAGCAGGAACGAGAGAAGAGCATTCAAAAACTCGCCGTAGAGGACCTTGCCTCCATGCACGTTCAGAACCAGAGCGCCGAAATCCGGCTGATGCACGATGGCGGCGATCAGCGGGTTGATGAGGTCCTTGACGAGTGCATTGACAATAGCGGTAAACGCAGCGCCGACCACGACGGCGACCGCCAGGTCGACGACGTTGCCGCGCAGGATGAAATCACGAAAGCCCTTAAGCACGATGAACTCCCCGAAGGTGATTGAAATTTGACGCGGTGAGTGTGGTTCGGCAGCGTGAACAGGAGGGTGCGGAGAGGCTCAGCCGCAGCGTACCCACGACTGTAGCACGGCGGGTGACGGAGCGCTCCCTTCCCGCACCGCGTTTAATCCTGCTGCCCGACACTCTCCGGCCGAATTTCCGTGCCCACACGGGGACCCTCGACCGTGTGCAGCCCCCAGGCCATGCGCGGCGTGTTGTAGGCCACGCCATGACGGCCGTCCGGCGCCAGCAGGATGATGCCTCCATGGCCGCCCAGGCGCCGCTGCAGGTAAGCCATCGCTTCCGGAGCCACCTGCTCCGGGGAGCCGCCGGCCAGGACGCGGTCGGTGGCCCACTTGCCCAGCACCAGCTTCATGATCGGCTCGCCCCATCCGGTGAGGGAGACGGCCGCCGAGGCATTATCGGCGTAGCAGCCGCAGCCGATCAGCGATGAGTCTCCTACCCGGCCCGGATCCTTATTCAGGGTGCCTCCGGTCGAGGTGGCTGCGGCCAGGCGTCCGTCGCGGTCCAGGGCCACGGCGCCCACCGTGTCGTGCGAGTCCAGAGGCGGCTGGCCGGAGAAGGTGCGGTCCGGCACCCCGCTTTGCTCCCGCGCCTGCGCTTCCGCCAGGCGGCGGCGTTCGCGCTCCAGCACCAGCTCGGCGTTGTCGATCAGGTTCATGCCGTGGGACTGAGCGAAGGCTTCGGCGCCCGCTCCGACGAAATAAACATGGGGGCTCTTGTCTAATACGAGGCGCGCCGCCTGGATGGGATGGCGGAGGCGCTCCACGCAGGCCACGCCTCCGGCGCGCAGGGTCGCGCCATCCATCATCAGAGCGTCGAGCTGGACGCGGCCGTCGCGGGTCAGAAAGCTGCCGCGCCCGGCGTCGAAGACGGGATCGTCTTCCATGGCCGTCACTGCGGCCTGAATGGCGTCGAGAGCCGAGCCGCCGCGATCGAGGATGCGCCAGCCTTCCTGCAGCGCGTCAAACACACCCTGTTCGTGCGCATCGAGTTGATCGGCCGGGATATCCCAGGCGCCACCGTGGACAAGAAGGATCGGAGAACGATTCATAGCGGGAAAAGGGGATTGTACCGTTTCGGAGAAGGATTGGGATTGGAGCTCACGAGGGCGGGGACCCGGCCGATAACCGCAGCATGATCGGGGGACGAAGGGTTTCCGTGTATGCGTGCAGAGAGCGGGAGGCTCTGCCGAGCGATGCGGAGATTGTGCTGCCCGGGCGGGGGCTGCAGTACCCGGGGCGCATTGTGTACCTCAGCGTGGAAGGATGCCTGATCGAGTCGAAATGCCGGCTGGAGCCTGGAACCACGGTCGAATTGTGGATGCGGACCGATCACATGCCGATGCGTTTGCTGGCCAGCCTGGTCCAGCGGCGGGAAGCCGGGGTGGAATTCCGGTTTCATGAGATGGGCTTGCGGAAGCTGGATCAGATTGAGAGCCTGAAGGCGGAGCTGGCCGCCGAGGCGGGCGCTGCCTGAGCCTTCCCGCGCAACACATTAAGAAACGCGAAGCGATCGGCGGCGGCCCGGCCGGCGAAGGATTATGCGTTGGCCCGGCGGGCTCGGGATTCAGCCCACGCCTCGGAGTCGCCCGTCTGGCCATCCAGCGTGACCACCAGACGACCGTTCTGCTCGCTGGCCCACGCGATGCGAGCCCGTTCGCTGCCCGGCCCTTCAATCCGCCATTCGCCCTCGCGCTCGACCAGCTCCATGGCCGAGCGCTCGCGCCACCAGCGATTCACTTCGCGCGGCAGCGAGGACCACACTCCCTCTTCCTTCACCAGCCTGGCCAGATAAGCCAGCAGCGATTCGTAAACCGCGCGGTTGCGAGGATCGATAACGTAGTCGGGATGGACAATGAAGCTCATCAAACCGTGCCGGTTGAGAATCAGACGGGTCTGCTCTCTCCAGAGGTCGATGGAGTAGTCGCCGAAGATGTTGAACAGTGTGTAATCCTGCACGTTCGTGACCGGGATCTCCAGCAGCTTACCGATGAAATAGGGCATCACCGTGCAGCAGCCGCCCCGCTGCGGATCCAGATGGGCCACATTGGGCACTGACATTTCGTAGGAAAAATCAAGCGCGTCGAACCATTCCTGATTCCGGTAGAGGACTCCGGCGCGAAATCCCTCCGCCCCGAAATGGCGCCCGTATTCGTTGATCTTCTCCACCCGCCGGAGAAATTCCGGACGGTCCCGGTAAAGGTGGCCATCATGGTTCAGGTCGTGAACCGTCACTTCGAATCCGCGGGCGCGGATCGCCTCCAGAAACTCTGCAGAGTTCGTATAGCGCTTCTCCGGGACGACCTGAAAGGAGGCCTTGAACCCGTAAGCTTCATCGATATCCATCAGGCTGGCGCAAAAATCGCGCCCTTCCGCGGCTTCCACATCGTGGGTCATCAGGACGCATCCCGAATGGCCCTCCGGCCAGAACCAGATGAACGGGATGGGTCGCCCGGCCGCGCGGGAGACTGCCAGCAGCAGGTTCTCCATCATGGCGTCCACCGAGACATCCACGGGCCAGCGGGGGAAGGGCAGCTGATCCCAGTTGCGGAGCCGGAATTTCTGCAGATGCCTGCGCACCACGACGGGCAGCAGCGGCCGCAACAGATAGTAAAGGCGGCCGGCCATGCTGGAGGAGCCGGAGCCTCGCACGCTGGTGTAGTTTTCCAGGCGAAGATTCTCAGCCACCTCGCCAGGATCGAAGGGCAGTGTCACCTTTCCGTGCTCGACGCTCATCTCCGTCGCCGCATCATGGAGCGAAGGGGAAGGAGCATGGGCCGGCGAGCGGCCGGCGATCCGGCCAAAGCAGGTCGTCTCCTCGCCGAAGCGGAAATAGCCGGGCGTATTGCTCTGCGGGGTCCGTACTTCCAGATGCACAAATTCCGGCGGGCATCGGAAGTAATCAACCAGGCAGCGGGAACTCTCCAGGACCGACATGAATCACGCATCCCTTATCTTGAAATCGGAAGCGGACGGGGATTCGTTCGCTTCCGTGCAGTGCTCTCGCCGCTGACAAGCGGCTGTGTCAGTCGTAACGAGAGACGTATCCCGACCAATAATCAACTTTGCTGCCGCGTTCGCTGGGGCATACCGGCAGGTTTTTTGAGCCAGGTTTCGGACGCAGCAGCGACTTCGAACAGAGCGTACCCGCCAGCATCGGACTGTTCTTCAGATTTTGAAGGAGAATACTGAATTTCGGGCCGGATTGCCAGTAGAAAACGCGCGGATTAATCAGACGAAAGAAAGACGAGCCAGGACGCAGGTTTTTTCCAGAAAAGTTGCTGGAGGGGCGGACACGCCACCCCCGCCGGCGATTCCTCCGCACAGCTCCCTCCTTAACCAGTGAGCGACAGAGCGCTCCTTTGCGGTATATGCTGATCCTCACGGTCTCTGATTTGTGTGTCTTTTTCCCCCAGTGCGTTCCCCGCGCCGGAGACTGAATTGCTTTTGACCTGATAGGTATGGCGGACAGCCCCAGGCGACCGGCAAGCGACACGCCGACGCAATTCGGCCCTTCCACAGCCGTGAGCAGCTCCAGCGGCGACGTCCGGCCTGGAGAAACCATGGTCCCGGCGCCACGCAGTGATGCGCCCACCCTGGTGGACAGCGGAGTCCCCGCCTCGGACCGGCCGCCCTCGGCTGGCGCTGGTCGCAGTCGAACCCAGGCTACCGGCGGCTGGGGGGAGAGCGAGGTCGATCTCGAGCCCGGCACCGTTCTCGCCGGACGCTACGAAGTCCTCACGGTCCTCGGCACCGGCGGCATGGGCTCTGTGTATAAGGCCCAGGATCGCGAGTTGGAACGCCTGGTGGCCCTGAAGGTGATCCGGCCGGAACTGGCCCGCAACGCCGCCATCGTCGACCGCTTTAAGCAGGAGATCCGCCTCTCCCACAAGGTGACGCACCGCAACGTGGTGCGGATGTACGACCTCTCGGAAGACGCCGGCATGCGCTTTGTGACCATGGAGCTGGTCGCCGGCCGCGATCTGCGCAGCGTCCTCGAAGACCGGGGCAAGATGCCGCCTGACGAGGCGGTCAGGATCCTGCAGCAGATTTGCACCGCTCTGGAGGCGGCGCACAGTGCCGGCATCCTCCACCGCGATCTCAAGCCCCAGAACGTGATGGTGGAGGACGCCGGGCGCGTGGTGGTCATGGATTTTGGCCTCGCCCGGACCATTGAAGGCGACGGCATGACCCAGTCCGGCGCCCTGCTGGGCACCATGGAGTATATGTCGCCCGAACAGGCTCTCGGCAAGGAGCTGGATCAGCGTTCGGACATCTTCGCGCTGGGGCTCATCGGGTACGAGATGCTCACCGGCGACATGCCTTTCAAAGCCGAGAGCGCCATCGCCAGCCTGCTGAAGAGGACCCGCGAGCGCGCCGCCCCCATTTCGCAACTGGACGCGACGCTGCCCGGTGCCCTCACGGCGATCATCGGCCGATGTCTCGAAACCGACGTGGAACAGCGCTACAGGAGCGTCGGCGAAATTCTGAAGGATCTGGAGCAGTGGCGGGAAAAGACCGCAGCGGCGAGCCTGCGCTTTACCGCCAATGTTCCTTCCCAGGGCATCAGTGGACGCTGGCTGCTGGTAATCGGCGGCGGCGTGCTGGCCACCGCTCTGGCCGCAGGCATTCCCATCGCGGTGCACCACTTCCGCAACTCGCCGGCTGCCGGCGCTGGAGCTGTGGCGAAGCCCAGCATCTCGCTGGCGATTCTGCCCTTCTATAACGCCTCCGGCAATACCTCGCTGGACTGGCTGAGCGCCAGCATGGCGGAGATGCTGGGTACCGACATCGGCCAGTCGGCCCAGGTGCGTATGGTTTCCGGCGATCGCCTCGAGCAGGTGCTCAAAGACCTGCATGTCTCCGCCAACTCGCAGCCCGACCCCGGCATGCTGCACCGGGTGGCCGAGTTCACCAACGCCCAGACCCTGATCTATGGGCAGTACATCCAGGCCGGGAACCAGATCCGCATCACCACCACGGTGCGGGATCTGGCGCATGACACGCAATCCTCCGTCACCACCGATGTTCCCGACCAGAATCAGCTGCTCGCGTCGGTCGATAAGCTGGCGGCCGACCTGCGGCAGAAGCTCTCCACCGATCCGAAGGTCCTGAACGACCTGAAGGCCCATGCCGTCCGCCCCACCACCACCTCAGTGGACGCCCTGCGAGCCTATGAAGCCGGCGTAGCCCTGGAGCGCGACGGCAAGGACCTCGACGCCCAGCAGCAACTCCAGACCGCCACCACCGCCGATCCCAACTTTGCCCTCGCGTTCGCCAAACTGGCCGATGCCTATTCGAATCTCGGCCATGACGATCTGGCCCAGACGGCTTCCCGCCGCGCTGTGGAGCTGAGCGAGAACCTGCCGGCCCAGGAGCGGTACCTGATTGAAGCTGACAACGCGAGGATCAACCACAATACGCAGAAGGCTATTGACGCGTATCAGCAGCTGGCCGCCGCCGATCCCTCGGATACGGACGTGCAGTTTGTCCTGGCCGGACTCTACGAGCAGCAGAGCAACTACAAAGCCGCGAAGCAGAAGCTGGCCATGGTGCTGGCCAACGACCCCAAAAATGTGGAAGCGCTGCTGGCCAGCGGGCGCGTCGATATCGAGGCTGACGACCCGCAGAGCGGCTTGGATGTCCTGAGCCGCGCCCTGCCCCTGGCAACCGAGCTCGACAACCAGGAGGAGAAAGCGACCATCCTGCAGGCCACCGGCATCGCCTATGACTCCATGAACCGGCCGGACGACGCGCTGCGCAATTATCAGGAGTCGCTGGCCATCAAGAAGCAAATCGGCGACCAGAGGGGCGAGGCCGCCAGCCTGGAACAGATCGCTTATATCGACGACAAGCAGGGCAAAACCGATGAAGCCCTGGCCATGGATCAGCAGGCGCTGGCTTTGCGGCGTCAGATCCGCGATCAGGCCGGCATCGGCAACTCGCTGATCGACATCGGCACGTTCTATCACGATCACGCCAAGCCGGAGGACGCGCTGAAGAATTACATGGAGGCGCTGCAGATCGAGCGGCAGTTGGGCGACCCGGGCACCCAGGCGCTCTGTCTCCAGAACATCGGCTCCATCAAGATGGACCAGGGGGCTTACCAGGAGTCGCTGACCTACCTGGAACAGGCCTACGCGCTGCGCCAGAAGCTCAACGTTCCCGACGATCTTGCCGACTCCCTGCACAATCTGGCCGAGGTGAACGTGAAGCTGGGGCAGTATGACACCGCCCTGTCCGACTATCTGAAGGCCATCGAGACCTACCGCGGCGCGAACGATCAGCGCGGAGTCGCCGTCGAAGACAATGGCATGGCCAAAATCTTCGCAGCTCAGGGCCGCTACGGCGCGGCTCTGGCGGCCATGAAGGAAGCTCTGAACATCCTGCAACAGTCGAAGGAGACCACCTCCTTGACCGTGGAAGTGGTGGGTGGCTGGGGCAATCTCCAGGCGCAGGTGGGCCACGCCGCCGACGGCCGGGCCAGCCTCGAACAGGCTCTGCACATCGCTCAGCAGATCCAGAACAACTGGGCTGCTGCGCTGGCCACCAACTGGATCGGCGATGCGTATTTCTACCAGGGCGACTACGCCAACGCGCATCTGCAGTACGATCATGCGCTGGAGATCGCGTCAAAGACTGCGGACAAGGAAACCATCCTGGTCTCGAAGGTCAATCGCGCGAAGACCGATCTGGCCATGGGGCATGCGGCGGCCGTCATCCCCGATTTGAAAAAACTCGCACAGGATGCAGATGCCGCGGGCTTGAAGTCTCTCTCGGTGGAATGCGCGTTCTATCTGGACCAGGCCCTGGCCCAGACCAGAGGCGGTGCCGCCGCCCAGCAGGATCTGAGCCTGACGCTGGCCCGTGCTGAGAATCTCGGTCTGCGCATCCTGCAGGCCAAAATCCAGGCTCTGCAGGGCACGCTGCTGGCCGGGAACGGCCGCGCCAGCGACGCCGCGATCCATGATCGCGAGGCGGTCCGCATCCTCGACGCGATCAGCAAAGAAGACAACTCGGCGCAGATCCTGAACCGCGCCGACCTGAAGCGCGTCTACGCCGACGCGCAGAAAGGGCTCGCAGCGAGCCACTAACAGATTGCCTCCCCCCGCTCATCGGGAAGAATATCTCTAAGCGCCTGCGGGAAAGCCCTCCTTTGCAAGGGCACAGCTGCACAGCTCGCTGAAAAGCGTCCCGCGCCGGTATGGCGCGGCTTCAGCCGTGCCATACCGGGCCAGAATCAATGCGGCTTGAGCCGCTGACGGTTTTCGCTCCGCGAGGTCTCGCCGTTTTGAAAGACTGCGGGAGAATCAGCGGGGCGCGCGCCGGTTGCGACGGCGCCCTCGATTCCCTTCAGCTAGCTGCCCGTGCCCGAGAGCGAGACGTTCTGCGGGCTGTTCTGTGCGTTGTCGGTGATCACCAGCGTCGCCGACCGACCCTTCGTAGCCTTCGGAGTGAAGGTGATCGGAAGGCTGCAGCTGCCGCCTGCCGCCAGCGAGGCCGGACAGGTTCCCAGACTGAAGTCCCCCGTATCCGCCCCCTTCAATCCAATGCTGGCGATCGACAGGCTGGTCCCCCCCACGTTTGTGATCTTCAGCGTGGTCGTCGTGCTGGTGCCGACCTTATGCGTGCCGAAACTCACGCTGCTGGCGCTCAGTCCCACCCGCGGATTGATGACCGTCGATGTCAGCGGAACCGTTTGCGGGCTTCCCGGTGAACTGTCGATGATGGTCAGCATGGCCGTCTGCGGGGTATAAAACGGCCCGGCAATGAACGTCACCGTCATGAGGCAGCTCTTGCCCGCGGCCAGGCTCTTCGGGCAGAGATTCAGGGTGATGAATTCGCCGGAATTGCCTCCCTGCACGATCGCAATACGCGGATCGGTGATGGACAGGGCTGTGGTTCCGACGTTCTTGATCGTCACCGTCTTCGTCACGATGCTGCCCAGATACAACGTGCCGAAATCGATGGACGACGGCGAGATGCTTACCGTGGAGGCAGGCGTGAAGGTCGCTGCGAGAGTCTCAGGGCCGTTCATCGTCACCGAAGTGGTCGCGCTGGCGGGATTCGCGATGGCGCCCGCTGTGCCGCCCGTCCAGCCGCCGAAGGTGTAACCCGCGCTCGGCGTGGCCACCAGGCTCTCCACTTTCTGCGCGTTGTAATAGCCGTTGGCCACAGTGATCGACCCTCCCGTTCCCGCGGAGGCATTCAGCTGATACTGCGTGTTAAAGCTGGCCGTGTAATTCATCGTGCTCGACGGCGCCGTTACCGAGTGGCTTATGGCTCCTCCATCGCTCCACGACGACCACACGTACTGCGTGCCCGCTGCGCCGGCCTGCGGAGTCGTGGTGGCCAGCGTGTAACCGGTGCCCACGTTCCAGCTGGGCGCCTGCGCCGTGGTGTAAGACGTTCCGTTAATCGAGAAGGAGAGTCCCGACGGAATCGTGCCGACGTTCACGGACACGGTCTGCGGATTGACGTTGAGCATCAGGCTCTGGGAACCGATCTGGTGGAAGGCGTCGCCCGCATACATGGCCGTGATCGTGACCTGATCGGTCGAGGTCGGCGTGTAGCTGCACGTGGCCTGATAGACCAGGTTGGTCAGCGTGAGTTCAACGCCATTACAGCCGTTGATCGGCGTTGTACTGGTGCCCAAATAGAAGCTGACCGTTCCCACCGGCACCAGGCCCGGGCTTCCCGACGGCAGCAACGTGATCAGATTGCCGGGAATACCATTCTCTGCGACCGTGCTGGGAATCGCGATGCTCGCTGTGATCGTGTCCGCCGTATTTTCGGTGGCCGTGTTGCCGTTGGGCGCCGAGAGCGTCATTTGCCCGGGAGTATTGGTCACCGCCGTTACCACGAAGTCGGAGAAGTTCTTCGTGTGGCCGGCCGTCGATCCGTCGATATTCTGCGGGGTGTAGGAGATAAAAATGTCCTGCACGTTGTTGGAGGTCAGGAAACCGCCCGTCTGGCTGATCGGCGACGAGGCGGTGAACGTGAACTGATTCGGGGTCTCACTCGCTACCGTGACGGTGGCAACCACATTGTCGTTCCCGTCGAGAATCGTCACGCTCTGCCCCATGGTGACGGCGCATTCACCCGTGCAGTTCACCGTGGCGATCGTGCCGGTCGTGCTGATGGAGCTGATCGGGCTGAACAACGGGTCGCCCTGCAGATAGCCCGGCGACGTTGGCTGAACCGAATTGTTATACGACGAGGTCAGATCGATGCAGCCCGACGCGCTGGGGTCCGCGCAGTTGGACGGAGGAGAGGTGGGCGCCGGGCAGGCCGTCGGCGCGCCGCCCTCGGTGCAGTAGACCGAGTAAATGATGCAGTTCCCGCCGGTGTCGTCGTACACCTGGCAGGCCGAGCCGGTGTACTGCGTCGGCCCCACGCCCAGCAGCGCAGCGAATTGCGCCGGCGTAATGGTGGTCGCGATCACGCCCATCGTGATGTCGTTGGTGTCGGTCCCCGGGGGAAAGTTCGTCGTATAGCTGTGCGTTCCGAAGTCGAATGTGGTCGGTGTCCCCGGCGAGTTCAGCGGCTGCTGCTGGGTGACCGTGGTGTGCGGCGTAAAGGTCCAGGCCATCAGTTCGTTGTTTTCATAATACGAGCCGGTAGCGGATGTGAATCCGACGTAAGCGCTGTCGTTGTTCAGAAGGTTCAAAGCCGTGGTCAGGTCATAGGTGCCGGAGAAGACCGGAATGGATCCGGCAACCGGCGTATGCGTTCCAGGTACGAATGCCGGATCGAGGTAAATCTGGAGCAGATTGGGCGTCGCTTCCAGGGGGCCGCTGTAAACGATAACGACCTGATGAACATTGCCGTCCGCCAGCGTCACCGGCGTCTGCGCCGTGGCGGTCGAAGCCGAGGTCAGCGGATTGGCCGCATACGCTCCCACTCCGTTCAGGCTCACGTTGCACGCGGCGATGTCCGGCGAATTGGGCAGACCGGCGCCGCAGTTCTGCAGAGCCATATGGTTATTGTCGGGATCGTAGCCGTTCTGGTAGGTATCGAATTCCAGCGCGAGGCTGTTCGGCATTCCCCCGTAGCCCAGGCATCCGCCGCCGTCGCCGATCGCCGTCAATCCACTGCCCGTGCTGGTGCAGACGCCGGCAGTATCGTTGCCCGGTCCGGGCGCATTCTGGAGGACAAACGCCAGACCATCGGCGGTGGTCCCGCTGGTCGGGTCCGGCGTAAGTTTGAAGGCGAAATATGCGGTGAACCCATCGGCAACCTTCTGCGGCACCGCAAACCACATGCTGGAATGCTGGCCGTAGGCCAGGGTCATCTCCGTCTCGTAATGAGCGCCGCTTACCGGTGGGTTATCGGCGGGGTTGGGGTCGATGCTGGCCGGATACGTGTCCGACGAGAAATAGGGGAGCGCATTGTTCCCGCCGTCATTCAGGCAAAACAGCGCCCCGCCGGGTCCGGCCGAGCAGTCTCGGGAAATCTGGCCCGGATTGGCCTGAGGCGCGTCGAAATCGTAGTAGGTGACCTGCTGGGCGGACGCAGAAGCAGCCGACAGAATCAGGGCGAAGCTCGCGGCCACAGCCGCCAGAGACAGGTTTCGATGCGACCTCAGAAATGTCACGGTTTCCCTCCGGAGCTCGCAGCGAGGCAAGCCCTCATGCAGAATTTGGCCGAAGGCCGCTCCATTTTTCCGGGCTACTGGGGAGGGGGTTCGCCCGTCAGCGGGATGAGCGGCAACTACCGCAATTGTTATGCAATAGTGCGTGAATCATAACCATCGTCCAGGGCAGCGTCAAGGTAATCACCGAGGAATCTTTCTCGCGGCGAGATTATCGCTAAAGTAACTCCAAAAGTCACCGGTTAAGTGTCAACATGTCCGGCTTTTTTGCACTTCGCAGTAACTCCCCAATATGAACTCACCGTTCATTCAGGAGCTGCTCACGCCGAAAACATCTCCCCGGGACTCGCCCTTCCGTCACCCGGCGAGCCTCGGATGCAGCTTCGTGAAGCCGGCGGCCTGTTGATAGCCGCGGGCCAGCGCGCAGAGCTTCGCGTCCTGATAGTGGTTCGCCAGGAACGTGATGCTCACGGGCGTCCCGGGACCGCCGATCTGATCGTCGTCACCGGTATCCACGGCCGGAGGCGCAGGCGCATCCGCACCCCGTAGGCCGTTCGGAACAATGCAGGCCGGATGGCCGGTGAGGTTGGTCACCACCAGCTGCTCGCTGTTCGTCGAAGCCACAATCACATCGACCTGAGCGAAGATCGCGGACACCTGGCGGATCGCCAGCGAGCGGGCACGGTTCATCTGGATGTATTCCACGGCCGGAATGAACCGGGCCACCCGAAAGACGTTGGGCCAGTCATCGGCTCCCTGTTGGGTCAGCAGCTTGTCGCGTCCGGTGAGGGTGAGTTCGTCGAAGGCTGCCGCGGCTTCGGCGTTCAGCCCGGGCACCATCGCGCCGTAGGGCAGATGGGGTAGCTCCAGCGGGATCAGGTTGAATCCCAGCGAGCGCAGCCTGTCCAGCGCGGCCAGATCGTACTTCCGGTCGTATTCCCGGCGGGCGCGATTGGCAGCCCGCTGCCGCTCCCGCGTCGCACGCTGCTTTTTCTGCTCCGGTGTTGCGTTCGCCGGAGCCGGCCTTTCGGCGGGCGGCGGCTCATCCGGCTCGAAGCTCGCCTTCAGATAGCCGACGCGCAGCCCCTTCCAGTCCAGATCGGCGTTCCAGTTGAACGCTGTATCGCGGACGGAGAGATCCTCGCCGTCCGGGCCGTAGATGGCTTCCAGCACGGCGGCGCAATCCTCCACCGCGCGGCAAATCGGTCCCAGCTTGTCCTGCGTCCAACTCAGCGCCATCGCCCCCGTGCGCGGAACGAAGCCGAAGGTGGGGCGAAGGCCGGTGCAGCCGCAGCGCGTCGAAGGCGAGGAGATCGAGCCCAGAGTTTCCGATCCCACCGAAAACGCTACGCAGCCCGCCGCCGTGGCCGATGCCGGACCCGCCGACGAGCCGCTGGACCCCTGTTTCGGATTCCAGGGATTCCGCGTGCGCCCGCCAAACCACCAGTCCCCCATGGCCAGCGCGCCCAGCGTCAGCTTCGCCACCAGTACAGCGCCCGCCGCATCCAGGCGCTTCACCACCGTCGCGTCTTCGTCGATCACCTGATGCTCGAATCCGCCCGCCCCCCACGTCGTCGGATACCCCTTCACCGCCAGCAGATCCTTGGCCCCCCACGGCAGTCCGTGCAGCGGTCCGCGATAATGCCCGCGCGCAATCTCCGCGTCCGCCTCGCGGGCCTGCGTCATCGCGCGCTCTTCGGTCAGCGTGATCACAAAGTGCAGCAGCGGATCGTAGCGCTTCAGGCGCGTCAGGTACATCTCCGTCAGGTTCACAGACGAGACCTTCCGCCGTCGAACCATCTGGCCCAGTTCCATCGCCGGCGCGAAGGCCAGCTCTTCAAGTCTGGAAGGAGCGCTCAATGTCGCGGGCGCCTTGCTGTACACAGCCGGCTGGCGCGCACTGTCCACCCTCACACCCGGCGGCAGCGGATCAAAGACGAACGCCGGCGCGACGCTGTTGGGCAGGTGCAGCTTGCGGATCTCGGTGTAGCCCTGGCGATCCTCGTTCAGCCCGTCCAGCATGGCCTCGCGATCCTCCGCGGGAATGCTGATCCCGGCCAAAGCCGCAGCCTGGTCGATCATCTCGGGCGTGATCGTCGGTGGTTCCGGCGCGCCACCGGACCCGGCCGTCCCTCCCGTTTGTGCCTGAGCCTGCGCAGCCAGCGTGTAGAGGGCGCCAGGGAAAAGCGTGGAGGCGAGGCCGAAGCGGCTGCTGATGGCGAGGAACGCGCGGCGATTCAGAGACATGGACGACAGGGTAATGCGTAGCCGCCCGGGACGCCAACTTCCTGCTCCCAGAAAGGCCCGCTGCGTCCCCGCGCCGCCGTTTCTCAGGGGCCGAAGTGCGCCCCCGGCTTCCCCGGCCATGTCCATTTCCGGGCCACTTCCTGCTACCACCTAAGTTCCACAGCCGGCTCCGGGCGTGGGAGTAGAATACGGGATACGCGTTCGGCTCGCCTCCGGAAACCGAGACGGGGGATTACGGCTAAGAATTGGCTGACTCCGCGGGCCGCTTTGCGGCGTCTAATTCAGTGGACAGTCAGGATCCGGATTGGTGCGGACGACCCGTTCGGGATGAGTGGAGAGGCGTGTCTGAGAAGAGAGAGGGTTTTCCCAGGTGAATTCAACCGTTAAACAGATCCTGTTCTGGGTGCTCATCATTGCGTGCCTGCTGGTGCTCTGGCAGCTGTTCCAGAAGAACGGCGCCATGGGCGGCCACGATCAGGAGATCACGTTCTCCCAGTTCCTGGGAGATGTGGAATCCAACCAGGTTGCCGACGTCACCATCACCGGGCCTGAAGTGCGCGGCCACTTCCGCGCCGACAAGACCGTGTTCCACGTCGTCGTCCCCTCCAATTACCCGCATCTGTTCGACATCCTCGACCAGAACAAGGTCAGCGTCACCGTGAAGAACGACAACGGCAACAGCTGGTGGGGCTGGCTGCTGCAGTTCTCTCCGCTCATCCTCATCGCCCTGCTCTGGTTCTTTATGATCCGCCAGATGCAAAGCGGTGGAAACAAAGCTCTTTCCTTTGGGAAGAGCCGCGCCCGCCTGCTCTCCATGCAGCAGAAGAAGATCACCTTTAAGGATGTGGCCGGTGTTGATGAGGCCAAGGAAGAGCTGAAGGAGATCATCGAGTTCCTGCGCGAGGCGCAGAAGTTCCAGAAGCTCGGCGGCCGGATTCCCAAGGGCGTGCTCCTCGTCGGACCTCCCGGAACCGGCAAAACCCTGCTGGCCCGTGCCGTGGCCGGCGAGGCCAATGTCCCGTTCTTCTCTATCTCCGGCTCTGACTTCGTCGAGATGTTCGTCGGCGTCGGCGCCAGCCGCGTCCGTGACCTCTTCGAACAGGGCAAGAAGAACGCTCCCTGCATCATCTTCATCGACGAAATCGACGCGGTCGGCCGCCATCGTGGCGCCGGTCTCGGCGGTGGACACGATGAGCGCGAGCAGACCCTGAACCAGCTGCTCGTCGAAATGGACGGCTTCGAGTCCAACGATGGCGTTATCCTGGTCGCGGCCACCAACCGTCCCGATGTGCTCGATCCGGCGCTCCTGCGCCCCGGCCGCTTTGACCGGCGCGTGGTCGTCGGCCGACCCGATGTTCGCGGCCGCGAAGAAGTCCTCCGCGTCCACGCCCGCAAGGTCCCCATTGCCGACGACGTCGATCTCCGCATTCTGGCTCGCGGCACGCCGGGCTTCTCCGGCGCTGACCTGGCCAACATGGTCAACGAAGCGGCCCTGAATGCCGCCCGCTCCAATCGCAAGCAGGTCCTCATGCTCGACTTTGAGCAGGCCAAGGACAAAGTCCTCATGGGCGCCGAGCGCAAGTCCATGCTGCTCACGGACGAAGAGAAGCGCGTCACCGCCTACCACGAAGCGGGCCACGCTCTGGTGGCAGCCCTGCGTGCCCACGCCGATCCGCTGCACAAGGTCACCATTATCCCGCGCGGTATGGCGCTGGGCGTGACCATGCAGCTACCGGAGGACGACAAGCACACCGTCACCAAGGACTACCTCCAGACGCAGCTGGCCATCCTCATGGGCGGCCGCATCGCCGAGGAGATCTTCCTCAAGCAGATGACGACCGGCGCCGGCAACGACATCGAGCGCGCCACCGATCTGGCCCGCAAGATGGTCTGCGAGTATGGCATGAGCCGCCTCGGTCCGCTCACCTTCGGCAAGAAAGAAGAGCAGATCTTCCTCGGCCGCGAGATCGCCCAGCACCGTGACTTCTCCGAAGAGACGGCGCGGCAGATCGACAGCGAAGTGCGGAGCCTGGTGGACGAGGCATACAAAGGGGCCTGGGATATCCTGAACGGCAACCAGCCCGTTATGCACAGGCTGGCTGTGGCTCTGTTGGAGCGGGAGACGCTGGACGCGAACGAGATTCGCACCATCATCGACGGCAAAGAACTGCCGCCGCTGCGGCCCTCCGGTGGACCGGGTTCGCCCACGACCGATGTTCAGCAGGTCCTCAAGCCGGAGCCGGGACGCACGGGGGGCAGCCTGCCCGAAGGCAGTCCTTCACCGGCGTAACCTCACTCCACCTGGTTCAGGGGTAGCTCTGCGGAGCTGCCCCTTCTGCTTCTGCGACAATACCTCCAGCATGATCCGTCGCTGTTTTTCGGTTCCGGGCGTGGCCTTCCTGAGTGCGGCACTCCTCCTGCTCGGTGGCTGCAACTATCACACCGTCGATTCGGCGGCCCACCTGCCCGAGACCGTCCACACTCTGGCCATTCCCGCCTTCCGCAACAACACGCAGTCCTACCACACCCAGGCCGTGTTCACTCAGGCCGTCATCCGGGAGTTCACCAGCCGCACTTCATACCGCATCGTCAGCGGCGAAGATCCCGCTGCCGATGCCACCCTGCGCGGCACCATTACCGGTTTTCAGATCATTCCCCTCACCTACGACAACACCACCGGCCAGACCTCCAGCTATCTCGTCACCATCACCACCCGGCTCGAGCTGGTCGATCGACGCGGCAAAGTCCTCTGGCAGAACCCCTCCTATCTCTTCCGCCAGCAGTATGAACAAACCCAGGACCTGGCCAGCTTCATTCAGGAAGACTCTGCAGCCACCCAGCGTCTGGCCCGGGAATTCGCGCGCGCCGCCGTGGCTGATATCCTCGAATCGTTCTGATCCCGGGACTCGTGGCCCGAACGCACCCCGCATCGCTGGAATGCTCTGCTATGGCCGTCAACAACCGATCCGTCCCCACCAATGACGTGTTGCCGCATGTGGCTTATCGCGACCTGGCTGCGGCGATCGCGTGGCTCGAGCGTGCCTTCGGCTTCGCGGAGATCTATCGCTACGGCCCGGGTCCCGACGGCGGGCAGATGCAGGCCGGCCGTGCCGTCATCCAGGTGCGCCAGGCCCGCGGCGGAGAGAGAGTTCCCGCGGAGCTGGGCTTCGGCTCCCAGTCGCTCACGATCTTCCTCGATGACGTAGACGGCCACTATGCGCGCGCCCTGGCCACCGGCGCGAAGATCCTTGAGGAGCCGCATGAGACCGTCTATGGCGAATATCAATATGCGGCGCAGGATCTGGACGGCTTCTCCTGGCTCTTCTCCCGTCACGTGCGCGATGTCAGCCCCGAGGAATGGGGCGCCGTAGCCGCGCCGCCAAAATAGCCGCGCCCACAGGATTTCCGCTCGGGCGGAAGCCGAAACCGGTACCGCGGCCAGACCGGGAATGCAGAACCGAAGTCTGACGGTGCGCTGCATCTTTTGCGACGGGAGAGCGGTTTGAGGCTGGATTTTCCGGCGGTTCTCCCCGGCACTCTGGCCGCGGAGTGACGGGAGCGAATCGCTCCGGGCTTTCCGGAACTAAACGCCCCTCCAATGCGTATGATTGCCCATGAGCGGCGCCGGAACCATCACGTGGGACGGAACCTGGAACCTGGGGAAACTCGGGCTGTCCGGACTCCCTGCGGGCCGGCGCGCCGTTCGGGCCGAAGCGGCACGGCCAGGGCAGTATCGGGCGCCGGGCAGTGGAGAGCCGGCAGACCGCTTGCGCCGGCAATCGCCGGCAAGGATTGGAGATCGGGGCGAGCGCGCCGGCGATCGGTTCGGGGAGAAGCCTGTGGAAGCCGAGTGGCAGGTCCTGGTCGAGCGGTGCCTGAAAGGGGACTCCTTCGCCTGGACAGAGCTGGTCAAAGCGCATCACAGACGGGTATATGGCCTCTGTTATCGCTTTACCGGATCCGCCAATGACGCCGAAGACCTTACCCAGGAAGTCTTCCTCAAGGTCTACGGCAATCTGACCGCATTCGACCTGAACCGCGGCAGCTTCCAGACCTGGATCACCACCATGACCCGCAACCTGCTGGTGGATCACTTCCGCCGCTCACGCGCCCAGCGCGTCACCGATTCCATGGACGCCGGCTGGGAGGGCGACAGCGACGACATCCCCCTCATGCAGCGGCTGGCCGATTCCGGTCCGACCCAGCACGACAAGGCGGTGCAGAAAGAGATTGAGAAGATGGTGCAGGAGGCTCTGACGAGAATTTCGCCCGAGCTCCGGGAAGCCGTTATCCTGCGCGACCTGCAGGATTTGGACTATAAGGAAATCGCGCTGGTCCTGCGCATTCCCGAAGGCACCGTGAAATCGAGGATCAGCCGGGGACGGGCGGAACTGGCTCGCATCCTCGCCCGCAATAAGGGACAAGTGGTGTAGCGATGGCCGAGTACAACCAATTCGGAAACAAGCCAAACGCTGCACTCCGCTGCGAGGAGTGGGAGGCTCTGCTGGCGGATGCGCTGGACGGCGTGCTGCCCGAGGGCAAAGCGGTATCGTTCCGCGCTCACAGCGCCGACTGCGCTAATTGCGGCGACCTGCTCGCTCACGCGGAGCAGGGAAGAGAGTGGCTGGGCTACCTCCACACCGAGCCCGATGTGCCCCCCGCCCTGATCGCAAAGATTCTCGAGCGCACGGTCGGCCCGGGCAGTATGCCGCTGCCGGTCGTGGCCGCCGGCCAGGGCGCAGGTGCGGCGGTTATGGCTCTGCCGTGGCGGCGCAACTTCCATGAGACGCGGCTGCTGATGACCGTGGCCATGGCCTTCTTCTCCATCGCCCTCACCCTGAACCTGATCGGTGTCAAAGTCAGCGATCTGCGCCTCGCCGATCTCCGGCCTGCCACCATCGGCAGCACCGTCTCCCGCCAGTTCTACGCGGCGCGCGGCTCCGTGGTGCGCTATTACGATAATCTCCGCTTCGTCTATCAGCTCGAGTCGCGCATGCGGGAGCTGCGCCGGACTGTGGAAACCACCCCCGGCGCAGCTGAGCCGCAGAAAAAGCAGGAGCCTTCAAAGCAGAGCGGCGACAAGAACGGCAGTCTCCAGGATGGCCCGCGTGGCGAGGCGCTGAATGCCAGGCGCCAGGCCGCCACCACTCTCCGGCCGGAGCCGGTCGAGCAGCGCACCGCTTTGCGCGTGATACGTTCCCTGAGAGCAACACAAACGGTGACAAAAGCAGAGGTAGAAGTAGAAGTGTCTGTCGGTCAATTGAAGTGCGTTTCCCTGGATCAACTCAGAGCCGGGCTGCAGCGGAACGACAAAAGGAGCCTGGTATGAACTGCGTCAACCATCCCGAGGCGGCGGCTACCGCCTTTTGTCAGAATTGCGGCAAACCCCTTTGCCCCTTATGTGCGAAGGATGTCCAGGGCAGCATCTATTGCGATCCTTGTTTCTCGGCGCGAGTGACAGGCAGCGGTCCCGGCGGCATCCCCGGCGCAGCTCCCGGCCCCTTCGCTCCTGGCCCCTTCGGCCCCGGCGCCGTGCCCCCCGGATTTCCTCCCGCCGGTGCGCCGAATCCCGGCACCGCGGCCGTCCTGGGCTTCATTCCCGGCGTGGGCGCCATGTACAACGGCCAGTACATCAAGGCCGTCATTCACGTCCTCGTCTTTGTCGTGCTCATCGGTATCACTGAGCACTACGGCCTCTTTGGCGTCTTCCTCGGGGCCTGGGTCCTCTATCAGGTCTTTGACGCGCACCAGACCGCGAAAGCTCGCCGCGATGGCATGCCCCTGCCCGATCCCTTTGGGCTGAATGAGCTCGGCAATGCCATCGGCGGCCACACGCCCCAACGGCCCTGGACGCCTCCGCCGCCTCCGCCCGGTACCGGATCCGTTCCCCCTGGCGCCGCTTCCGGATTTGTGCCCGGCGCAGCGCCCGGCCAGCCCGACTGGGCCGATCAGATCAAGCAGGGTGCGCAGTCCTTTGGTCAGCAGGCCGGCCAGTGGGGCGAGCAGCTCCGCCAGCGCATCGTCGCTGAGGCGCATCAGGCCGGACAGCCCTATCCGCCCGCTGGCTGGGCTGTGCCTCCCGTCCCGCCACCCACCGGCACCGGCTACACTCCGCCTCCGCCTTCTGGATGGGTACCCCCTGCGCCCGGCACAGCGCCGGTGCCGCCGCCGGATTGGGAGCTGGAGCGCGCCCGTCGCGAGCCCATCGGCGCCATCGTCCTGATCCTGTTGGGCATGCTCTTCCTGTTCAACACCCTCGGCTTCTTTAACTTCGGCTGGGTCACCCACGGATGGCCGATCCTCATCGTCGCCGTCGCCGTCTGGCTGCTGGTGCGAGCCAGGGGCGGTTTCCATGCTCCACCGCCGCCCGGGAGCGGGTATCCGCCTCCGCCACCTCCCGCTAATCCGGGACCGCCGGCCGGAGGTGCGCAATGAATCAGTATCTCTTTCTGCGGCGCATGCGCGGGCCCATCATCCTGCTCACCTTTGGCATCACCGCCATCCTCGATGAGTATGCCGGCATCGGCTATTCGCGCAGCTGGCCGCTGTACCTCATCGTATGGGGTCTGCTCAAGCTCGCCGAGAACGCCATCCTCGCCCAGCATCCGCCCGTGATGCCGGGCCAGTATGCAGGAGCTCCCGGCTACCCCGCTCCTGGCGCGACAACTGCCGCTCCGGGAGACATGACTCCGCCGGGCACCTCCATCGTGCCCCTTGACGCAACGTCTCATGAAGACGAGGAGAGGAGGTAAGTATGGCAAGCACACCTCCCTCCTGGGGATCACGGGAAGCACGCTGGCAAGCCAAACAGGCAGCTCGGGCGCAGCGGGATCAGTGGCGTGCCGCCGCGCGCGCGCAGAAGGACTATTACCGCACCTACTGGCGCGGTTGGCGGCGTCCGTCTTTCACCGGCCCCGTCGTCCTGCTCACCATCGGCATCATCGCCTTGCTCATGGAAACCGGCAGGCTCGACCCGGTCGAGTTCTGGTCCTGGTATGCGCACTGGTGGCCGCTGCTGCTCATCGTCCTCGGCTCTCTGCTGCTCGCCGAGCACTTCCTCGACTTCCGGAACCCTTACCCAGCCCGCCGCTCCATGGGCGGCATTGTCTGGCTCGTCATCCTGATGATCTGTCTCGGATGGGTCTCCCGCGAAGGACACCTCGTCGGCCCCCTGTCGTGGGACTTCAATGGCGATAACGGGGACAACTTCTGGAGCTGGATGGGCGCCGAACACGACAACGACGTCCAGATGGACCAGGCGCTCACCGCGGCCAAACCCGTGGTCACCATCAACGATCCCGCCGGCGACGTCACCATCACCGCCGCCACCGACGGCAAAATGCATGTGCGCGCGCACCAGATGGTGCACCGCAATTCCGACTCCGAAGCGCGCAAAATCTTCGAGGAGCTCCAGCCGAAGATCGAAGCCTCCGGCGGCGGAGCGGTCCTCAGCGTCCCTGAAAAGGATGGCGCACGCGTGGATCTCACGGTCGAGTTGCCCGCGGCCGCCTACGCTACCGTCACCGCCGGCCATGGCGACGTGACCGTGGATGGGCTGAACGGCGGCGTGCAGGTGACCGGCGGCCACGGTGAAATCAAACTGGAAGACATTGGCGGCGACGCGCAGGGCCACATCGATCACGGTGACTTTGCCGCGCACAACGTCCAGGGACGCGTTCTCGTCGATGGCCGCGGCGACGACGTCACCCTGTCAGCCATCAAGGGATCGGTCTCGATCGACGGCGACTTTTTTGGAGACATTCACCTCGAACAGATCGCCGGCGCCGTGCACTACCAGTCCAGCATGACCACCCTGGACATCCCGCATCTGGTGGGCGCCCTGACCCTCGACAAGAGCGACCTCAGCGTCAGCCAGGCCATGGGCCCGGTGCGCGTGATGGCGCGCTCCAAAGATATTGATCTCACCCAGATCGCCGGCGATGCCCACATTGAAGACAGCAACGGCGACGTCAACATGACCCTCTCCAATCCGCTCGGCAATGTCCAGATCGCGGATCATACCGGCAACGTGATCGTCTCCATGCCGGAGAATGCGAACTTCACCGTGACCGGCAGCACCAGCAGCGACGAAGCGGTTCGCACTGATTTCCCGCTGAAGATGACCACCGACGACGGCCGACAGACACTGGAAGGCTCGGTTGGCCATGGCGGAGTGCAGCTCCAGCTGGAAACCGATCACGGCAATCTGGAATTGCGCAAAGGTGAAAACGCGACGCTGGCGCTTACCCCGCCTCCGCCGCCCACTCCTCCCGCCGCGCCCCGGCACTTCAAAGCGCCCCCCGGGGTAAAGACGGAAGACGAGTAGGGCTTAACCTACGCGGCTGGGGAACAGCGGCCGCACCAGCTCCTCAATCCGCGCCAGAACCTGTTCCAGCCCCAGGCTCGTGGAGTCGATCACGATCGCATCCGGTGCAGGCCGCAGCGGCGAGGTCGCCCGATTGCGATCGCGCTCGTCCCTCTCCCGCAATTCCTGCGACACCGTGGCGCGATCGGCGGCGGTCGCGGGTAACGGCTGGCCGCCCACACCCGCATTCTGCTCGTACCCGGACAGGAGCGGCGTCAGCTCCCGGGCGCCGGCCGTCTGCTCGTAGCGCCGCTGGCTGCGCGCTTCCGGCGACGCGTCCAGAAATACCTTCACGTCTGCATCCGGGAAGACCGCCGTTCCAATATCGCGGCCCTCCATCACTATTCCGCCCGCGCGTCCCAGCTCCCGCTGCAGATCCACCATCCAGCAGCGAATCGCAGGATGTACGCTCACCCGCGAAGCTCCCTGCGTCACATCGGAGTCGCGAATGCGCTCCGTCATATCCTGTCCGTCGAGATAGACACGGTTGCCGTGGCGATCGGCTTCCAGCCGGATCTCCGTATCGCGCGCCAGTCGCTCCAGCGCGGCAGAGTCGTCGAAGTCAATATCGGAGAGAATCGCCTTCAGCGCAAATGCGCGGTACATCGCGCCGGTTTCCAGATTCAGCAAACCGAAATGTTGCGCCAGATGCCGGGCGACCGTGCTCTTTCCGGCGCCGGCGGGTCCGTCGATCGCGATGATGGGGCCGCGGCTCATTCAGGGTTTTCTTCCTGACTACGATTCTTGCCCGGATTCCGTGCGCCGGGGTCGGCCTTGCGGAAATTTTTCTTGCCCGGCGCTTTGAAGTTTTTACCCCGCGCAAGCGTCGGTCCGGCGCCCTTGCGACTCGGCGGCTTTCCCAGGCCAGGCCGCCGCTCGCCGCCAGGCGCCTGCGCCCTCGGAGCTCCGCCGCGCTCTTCGCGTCCGGCCGCAAACTTTGGACGTGGACCGCCGAATCGCTTTTCCCCCGGCTTCTTCCCGCCCAATCGGCTCGGACCGCCAGGGCGAAAGCCGCCCTTCTGCCCAGGCCTCTGTCCGGGCCGCGGCCCGAACTTCTGCCCAGCCCTCTGCCCTGGTTTCGGCGCGAGGCTCGGCCGGCTTTTCTCTCCGCTCTTTGCTCCCGCTCCGCTCTCGCCTCCCTCGACGCGCGGTGGGCGCTCACCTGCCTCGCGGTTGAATCGCGGCCGATCCCCGCGACCCTCGCCGGATGGCGCACGCCGCTCCCACGGCTTGCCCGCCGGACGAAATCCGGTAGAGGGTCGCTTCTCGCCACGAGCCCCCGGACGAAATCCGGTAGAGGGTCGCTTCTCGCCGCGCGCCCCGGGCCGCGATGCGGCGCCTGGCCGCTCCCCACCTGCCGTCCCCTCGGGTCGGCGAAAGGCCGGTCGGCGCTCCCACGGCTTAGCCGCCGGACGAAACCCGGTCGAAGGCCGCCGCTCCCCACCCGCCGCAGGACGAAACCCGGTCGAAGGCCGCTTCTCCCCGCGGGCTCCCGGACGAAATCCTGTCGAGGGTCGCTCGCGAGTTCCCGTACGGAACCCGGTAGAAGGCCGCTTCTCCCCACGTGCGCCGGACTGCGATTCGGACCGCGGCCCTTCCTCGCCCGCCGGCCGCTCAGGCTTCCCAAACGCCGGCCGCCGCTGCCAGGGTTTCGCGCCTGCACCCGTCTCCGGGCGCCTTTTCTGGAAAGCCGGCCGGGGCCCGCGCCGCGCTTCGCCTTGTCCGCCCAACGGCCGGCGCTTATCCTGGAAATCCTTCCGGAACGGCGGTCTCGCCCCGCGCTGCGGCCTCTCTGCCGGCGTCGCAGGCGACGGTGCCGGCTCCTCCGCCGGCAAATTCTCCGGCAACGAGCCCTCCACGAACAGCAGCGTTTGCGATGCCACGCTCATGCTGCCGAATTGTCGCGCCGCCGTCATTCCGTGGATTACTTCGCGGATTCGCGACCGCGCCGTCAGCGGCGACAGGAAAATCTCCGCTTCTTCGGCCGTCGCCGCCACCGCGCAACGCAAATAGATGGAGAGCAGCGCGGAGAGCGCCGTCGACTGCGCGGTGTTGGCTCCCGTGGCCATTTGCGCCGGGAAGCGGTTCTTCAGCAGCGTCCAGCGGGCCGGCTCGTCTTGTTTGTAGACCGGTACCGCCCGCACCGTCGTCCACAGTTCGATCAGCGCGCGCAGCACCGCGGCTTCGGTCAGCTCCCGGCCCAGCAACTCGCGCAGGTGTGTCGCCGTCGCCTCGCCTTCGCGATCCAGCATCTCCCACGTCCGCACCACCAGCGGCGCGCTGCGGCCTCCCGGCGCCGCATTCCATTGCCGGTCCCCGCGGATGGCCGCCACCCACGGCAGAACCTCCGGCGTGATCAGGAAATCCGCCTGCTCCGAATAAGTCCCCAGCAAATTCAGGGGGATAGCGCGCCGCTCGTCCACCAGGCGCGCGGCCCGTTCGCCTGCGCGCTGCAGTGCGGCAGCGGGTGGTGCGGCACTCGCCGCTCCATGAACGGCTTCCACAAGAGAGGGCGCCGGCGCAGGCAGCTGCGCGTGGCGCGGCAGGAACAGGCACAGCCCGAGATCCTCGAACCAGGTCGTGGTCTCATCGGCGGTCTGCAGCGGAGCGGTCTGGTGCCAGAGCGCGGCACGCGCGGTTTGTAGCTGTTGCAGATTCAAAATGATGATCCGGTCTGAAGTGAATGCGTGGCTCGAATATCGTGTTCCTGAAGGTTTGCTGGTGAACTGCTTTTGTATCAGGGCACGACTGCAGTCGTGCCGCAAAGAGCTATAAAGCAAATTGGCTTTAGCCCCTGAGAGCTTCTCCTCATGCACTGCCTCTCGTCGAATGATTCAGGAAACTTCAGAGACAGGATCTAGATCCGCTGGAAGGCGCGCTGAATGTCCTTCCATGAATATCGTAAAGCAATCGGCCGTCCGTGCGGGCAGCTCGTCGGATGATCGGTCTTCGCCAGCTCCTGCAGCAGCCACTCCATCCGCGTCCCGTCGAGAGGCATATTCACCTTGATGGCCGCGTGGCAGGCGATCGAGGCCGCGATCCGCGTCCGCGCCCGCTCCAGGTTCTCCGATTGCGACGCAGCCCCCGGCTGATCCAGAACCTCCTGGATCATCCGCTCCAGTTCCGTGCCGCTCAGCCCCGCAGGCGCCGCTTTGATGGCAATGGTGTGCGGGCCGAAGGGCTCCCCCTCGCAGCCGTTGCGCTCCAGTTCCTCGGCCAGCGCGGAAAACACCACCATCTGCGCCGGCAGCAGGTCGATCAGCAGCGGCATCAGCAGCCTCTGCCGCTCCACGCGCTCCATCTGCCGCTCGCGCAGGATCTTCTCAAACAGCACCCGCTCGTGGGCCACGTGCTGGTCGATGATCCACAGGCCCTCATCGTTCGTGGCCAGAATGAACGACTCGCGCAGTTGCCCCAGCGGCTTCAGAGACGCCAGCGAGTGCAGCGTCGCCGCCGGTTCGCCGCCCTCCGGCAGCGCTGGCGCGGCGCAGGCGTGGCCGTTCGTCGAGACCATCGCTGTCGCCTCTCCAGCCGTCGCGCTCGCGAAGGGAAGCGGCACATCCTCCGCCCTCTGCGCCGCCAGCGTGAAGGCCTCCGCATCGGCGCTCTGCGGCGGCGGTTCCGAGCCCGGAGTGTCAGACTCCGGCGGCTCGACTCCCGAATCCGGCACCAGCGACGAAGACGCTCGCGGGCTGGCCGTCAGCGCATCCACAAAGCTGGCCGCGGGCCGCGCCTTCATCAGCGCCACCCGAATCGACTCGCGCACGAAGTCATGCACCAGCGACTGCTGCCGAAACCGCACCTCCGTCTTCGCCGGGTGTACGTTCACGTCCACCTCCTGCGGCGGCATTTCGAGGAAGAGCAGAATCACCGGGAACGACGTAGGGGGAATGATGTTCCGGTACGCCTCCGTAATCGCATGCAGAATGAGCCGATCGCGGATCAGCCGCTGGTTCACAAAAATGTAGATCGAGTTCCGGTTCAGCTTCTGCAGCGCCGGCCGCGAGACGAACCCGCTCACCCGCAGGCACCCCGGATCGGGGGGCGTGTAGTGCTCGTCCCGGCGCCACGGCGGCGGCTCGGGCAGCCCCGCATGCTCCAGGCGGCGCTCCGCAGCCAGCGGCAGCAACTGATCCAGAGTGTCGCGGCCGAACACCTGGTAAATGCGCTCTGCAGGGTCCCGCACCGGCGGCGCCGTCAGCAGAGCATGCGTCGCCGAGTGCAGCTCGAAGTGCATCTCCGGATGCGCCAGCGCATAATGCGTCACCAATGCGGTGACATGAGCCAGCTCCGTCGTCTCCGCTCGCAGGAATTTTCGCCGCGCCGGCGTGTTGAAGAACAGGTCACGCACCGCAATCGCCGTTCCCTGCGGCCCGCCCGCGTCCTCCACCGCCAGCATCTTGCCTCCGGCAATCTCGATCCGGGTCCCCGTCGCCGACTCCGGCGGTCGCGTCGTCAGTTCCAGCCGCGCAATCGACGCGATCGAGGGCAGCGCCTCCCCGCGGAACCCCAGCGTCGCAATCGACAGCAGATCGTCCGATGAGCGGATCTTCGATGTCGCGTGCCGCTCGAAGGCCAGCAGCGCATCGTCCCGCACCATGCCGCCGCCGTTGTCGGTCACCTGAATCAGCTTCCGCCCGCCCGCCTCAATCTCCACGCGAATGCGCGTCGCCCCCGCATCCAGCGCGTTCTCCAGCAGCTCCTTCACCACTGACGCAGGTCGGTCCACCACCTCCCCGGCGGCAATCTGATTGGCAACCTGATCGGTGAGTACGCGGATGCGGCCCATGCTGGCTCAAGCATACCTTCCGCTCCGCTGTGCAGAGTCAGGGCACGACGGTGGAGAACCGGACATTCCTCGCCGTGCGGCCGCGCACGCCGAGGGCCATGGCCGCTCGATTGCGCTCGCCCCCCTGAACCCTCCGCTCCCCGAGGCCGATACCCACCATGAATGCAGTCCAGCAGCGCGCGGGAGCGGCAGCCATGGAAGTGGATCGCGTAGGGCGGATGGGACCGGTAACGCCGGAGCGCACGCCTGCCTGGACGCGCGAAGGCCTGCGCCGTCGCCGCTTCGTCTCGGAGGTCGAACCCGAAGTCGAAGACGATCCCGAAGAATCCCCCGAAGATCAGAGCCAAGACAACCCCGAGCCCAGGCGCGATCTGGACGTCCTGGCCTAGCCCGCAATCCGCACCTGTAACCTGTAACCTGTAACCTGTAACCTGTAACCCGTAACCTGTAACCCGTAACCTGTACCCTCGCCCCCACGCCACCCTCCGTCCACGTCCCCCTTTGCCTTTCCCGTGCCCCTGCGGCATCCTTAAGCTTAAGATCGATCTTCCGGAGTCGCGCATGACCCAGCCCGACCGTGGCATCACCACCCGGCCCAGCCCCTTCAGCGTCCAGGAAACCATCGACCGCCTGCAGAAGACTCTGGCCTCCAGGAGTGTGCACCTCTTCGCCCTTGTCGATCACAGCGGCGAAGCGGAAAAAGTCGGCCTCTCCATGCCACCCACTCAACTCCTCATCTTCGGCAATCCCGCCGCGGGCACGCCGGTCATGCTGGCCGCGCCAACGGCCGCCCTCGACCTGCCCCTCAAAATCCTCGTCTCGCAGGACCCCGCCGGCGTCGTGCATCTCTCCTGGAACACCCCGGCCTGGCTCCAGCAGCGCCACGACCTCCCGGACGCGCTCCTCAAGGTCCTCGCCGCCCCCGAAGCCCTCATCGCGGCTGCGCTCGCCAATCCCTGATCCCGGCTCCCGGCTCCCGGCTCCCGGCTACTGGCTACCGACTGCAGGCTGCTGTACCCTGTTCAGGCCATGAAAACCCTCGTCCGCTTTCTCGTCTGGATCGCTCTCGTGGTCTGGCTGGGCGGTCTCCTCTACTTCCCCGTCGTCGCCGCCTCCTCCTTCGGGACCATCGCCGACACGCATGTCGCCGGCACCATCGTCGCCAAATGCCTCGTCACCCTCCACCACGAAGGCCTCTTCGCCGGCTGCTGGATCGTCCTCTTCCTCCTCCTCGGCATCGCCCTGCGCGTCTATGGACGCAGCATGATCATCGGTGTCATCGTCACGCTCGTCATGTTTGGATTCACTGCATACTCGCAGTTCTCCATCATCCCGCGCATGGAGCACGACCGCATCGCCGCCGGTGGCGCCATCGATGCCGTCCCCCACACCAACCCCCTGCACGCCGACTTCGATCGCCTCCACGTCCGCTCCGAGCACGTTGAAGAGGTCGTCATGCTGGCCGGCCTCTTGCTCGTCATTCTGTTGGCCCGCGATATCGGTCCCGACGTGCTCCAGCGCCGCCCGTAACCCTCGATCCCTTTGTTATAATTTCCTTCAGACAATTCGGCTCACTCACTCCTCAGTAGCTCAATGGCAGAGCATTCGGCTGTTAACCGAAGGGTTGTAGGTTCGAGTCCTACCTGAGGAGCCAATCAAATCAACAACTTAGAGCAGTCCAGAGTAGCCAGAAATCCGCCAATTTTGCAAATTGTGCCCATTTTTGTGCCCACGCTCTTTCAAAATGGACGCCCTGTCCATAGCAATCCTGCTTAGTTGTTTTCCTCCTCAGTGAATCGACTCGACCCGCTCCCTGGCCTCGGTTGATCGCCCCATTTGCGCGAATTTCCCTCCTGCTCCAATCTCCATTCGCGCGGCCCGTTTTCGCGTCGCGCCCTCCCGAGAGACAGGAGCGCTTTATGGCAGTTTTCAAACGAGGCGGAGTGTGGTGGTACAAGTTCTACTTCGCCGGTCAATTCATCCGCGAATCGTCAAAATCGACCTCGAAAACGGTCGCCAGGGATGCAGAAAACCAAAGACGGCGCGAACTCGAACAGGGCTATCACAATCTTCGTCAGAAGCGAGAAATTCGTATCCGTCCATTGCGGGACATAGCGGATGAATATCTGGCGGATTACAGATTGCGGTTTCGCGGAGTCACCTTCGCTGAATATGCGATCGGCCACGTTGTGCGGCACCTTGGGGACAAACTGCTGGTCGATATCGATGAAGCCGAGGTTCTGGGCTACCAAACTGCACGTCTCAAAGAATCCGCATCGGCCAAATCCATCAACGAAGAGGTCCGTTTCCTTCTGACCATGATGGGAGAGCCCGGCGAAGTGATTCGCGTCCGACTGCGCAAGAATAAAAAACTCAAGTTGCCGGTGCGCCGGAAGATCGGTAAGGCATATGAGCCGGAAGAGACAGAGAAAATGGGGCAACTTTCGCGCAAATCGCGTTCTCCCCATATCCACCTTGCTCTCACCATGGCCCTGAACGCCGGCATGCGTGATGCGGAGATCAAGTCGCTCGCCTGGAGCCAGATTCATCTGGAAAAAGGCTACCTTCAGGTTGGAAGAAGCAAAACGGCTGCGGGCGAAGGGCGGACGATTCCAATCAACTCGGTCCTCCATCAGGCCATCGTTGAATATCGGGCGGCGTACCTGAAGAAGTTCAAGGAGATTCGAGAGGAGTGGTATGTCTTTCCGTTCGGGAGACCGCGGCCCTGGGATCCCACACGACATGTGACGACCCTCAAGACGGCATGGAAAAACATCCGAAAGAATGCCAAAGTGACAGGCAGGTGGCATGACCATCGCCACACGCTGATCACGCAGCTGGCAGAAGGCGGAGCTGGAGAGGAGACGATCCGGCAGATCGTCGGCCATGTCTCCAAAGAGGTTCTCAGAGACTACCTCCATGTGCGCATGAAGGCGAAGCGTGAGGCGCTTGAGAGCATCGTGGCGCTGCCGGGCAGGATCGAAGCGGAGAGGAATGGCAATATCAAGGCGGCGCCTCGGGATTTGACCGAAACGTAAGACCAAACTATGTTCAGCGCCTGCGTGCTTCGATCGTCCGCGCGATGGAAGCAGCAGGCGTTTTTCTCAAAACTGCGAGGTGTGTATGGAATCCCTTCTTACGGAAAACGAAGTCTCGGCGAGCCTCAAGGTAAGCCTGGCTTGCCTTCGCCGCTGGAGGCTCCAGGGCGCAGGACCACAGTACATGAAAGTCAACAATATGGTCCGATATCGCGAGGCGGATGTCTCTGCCTGGCTGAGAGAGTTGCCAACGGCGGGGAACGGCAGACGACTCGGTCCAAAGAGCGTTATCAGGACCAAGCTGGCGGTCAGCGCCTGATCCGAGACAAGTGCCCTGGATCAACGACCCGCGGCGACTCACACCACTCGCTTTGTCGAGAGACATGCCACTTGGCGTTCTCGCATTCGGCCGGTTTTGCCACCAAGATTGACACCCGAAGATTACAGGTGAAAATGGTAATACGAAGAGCTGCGCATGATTCGGTTCTTTGCTTTCCTCTTCGCTCGGGTGGATTATGAAGGACGAATTCGACAAAGAATCCGAATGGATTACCGAGCTGGGAAAGGCGCGCAGCGACGAATATACGGAAAAGATTCTTGCCTTCGTTCAGGAGCTGGAGAAATCGGCGCCTGAACCGTTCCTGCCGCTGTTGACGGATCTTGCCCTGGTTCGCACTCTGATCGTGCACCTGGTCATCCGCTACGGACCGGAACGAGGGATGGCCGAGGCGCGGGACGCTTTCGAAAGCACGCTCGAACAGATGAAGCCTCTGCTCGAAAGAATGAAATCTCGCAAAGGATCTCCTGCCCTATGAAGAGAATCGTTCCCTCGCTTCTCGTCCTGGCTGGGTGTGGCCTTGTCGCGTGGCAGCTAACGGCTTGCAAGAAAGCGCCGACTCCGCCGACCGTCGAAGATGCGATAGCCGTTTGGAAAAATACACACGCAAATCCACATCTGACTGATTCGGTGAGTCTCAAAAAGACGAATGGCCAGATGCAAAAGCGCAACGGAGCGCTTGTCTATACCCCCTAGGCTGTATCGACATATAGCTGAAGCAGGAGCCATGAACAGGCGAGAGCAACGAGAGAGTGAAAGCAGGCTTTGGACTTCTCGTAGCGAGTGGCCAGTCGTCGAAATTGCTTAAGCCGGCTGAAGCAGCGTTCGATG
>DATAWD010000003.1:0-9818 GCA_036267395.1 Acidobacteriaceae bacterium
CCGACTGATACATGTACGTGCGTCCCCAGTCGCCGTTCCAGAGAACCTGGTACTGCTGGTGATGCTCGATAAAGAGGCCGTAGGCAGTGACATGGCTGCCGTTGACGACGAGTCCATTGCGGCTGGTGTTCAGACTCCAGCCCACGCCGGAACCGTGGTCGGCGCGCCAGATCCAGGTGTGGTCGATCAGCGTGTCGCTGCTGTTGACTTCGAGATTGACGAGCGTGCGACCCACGCCGGCTCCCCCGACGCGGAAGAAGACATCGTGCAGGGAAATGGGATCGGAGAGGTGTCGAGCCTTGCTTCCTTTGGGGCCGATCCGCAGCAGCACTGGCGATTCCCGGGGCCCGGCGTCGAAGAGGATGCCGTCGACCACGATTCCGTCCACGTCGGCTGTCTCCATGGCGGGAGTGCCGTCGACCGGGCGGAGGGTTGCAAATCCCAGGCCGAGGACGATGGCGCCGCGGCGCCGGACGCGAATGGGCTCGGTCAGGGCGTACGTGCCGGGAGTGAGGAGCAGATCTTTTCCGCGAGCCAGCTGCGCGTTGATGGCCGCAGCGGTATCGACGCCCGGATGCGCGATGTAGAAGCGCGTGAGGGGAATCGAGATGCCCGGAGTTTCGCCTCCGCGCCACGTGATGCCCACGCTGTCGCGGCGCAACGCAGGCAGGCGAACGCTGTAACGGCCGCGTGCGTCGACCTGAAGGTAGGGCGCCTCGCGCACGACCGGGGTTTCCGCGACGCGAGTATAGGGCGGCGAAGGCCACTCACCTGGCGGCGGATTGCGATCGCCGACGAAGACCATGTTCCAGTTGGAGCCGGTCCAGCGCGACCAGGAGCAATTGCGCGCGATCCACTGCTGCTGGCTGCCGGAATCGACGGCGCCGTCCACCAGGTCGTCGGACATCCACCCGCCGCTGGCCCAACCGTGATGCTGGTGGAGAACGAGATTGCCGCGGATATGCATGCGACGCAAGGGCGCGGCCTGGGAAACGGCCCACTGCATCGTTCCGCCGGCAGGCGTGACGGCGAAGCCTTCGGCGGAGCGCCAAAAGGTGGTGGTGGCGTTGTTGTGCGGCACGCTGGCGTCAGCATGAACATCGCCGTCGATCTGCACAGCGTCCGGTGACGCGCCCAGCCCGACGACCTGGGTGTAGTAGCCGACGGGCACATTGACCCGATAATGACCCGGCAGGAAGAGCAGCGCGTAACGGCCAGCGCCGAATTCGCTGTGCTGCTGCTCGGAGTAGACACGATCGATCTGCTTCTGGATGGAAGCGCTGGACATGGAGGGACGGAAAACGAGCACGTTGGGCCCGAAATCCGGCGTTTGCGCGGCAGCGAGGCTGGATGCGGCCAGGAGGAGTGCGCAGGCCGCAGGCGCATGCAGGAAACGCCGCCGAATGTCGCGATTCCAGTTGTACAGGGAATGTGACCGTTTCGACGGCGCAGGCGCATGCAGGAAACGCCGCCGAATGTCGCGATTACCAGACATAGGTTCCGACCGACTCGGGGGGCAGGCTGGTCCGGGCGATTTTGCCGTGGTATGAAATGGCGAAGTCAAAGGGGAAATTCCCGGTGTTCGAGACGACAAGGACAACCTTACCCTGGGGCGTGAGGAAGGCGACGTTATCGAGCTGCTCGAGGTCATTCGTGCCCACCCGGATCGAACCTTGAGGAACGAATTTCGAGAAGTGTCCGAGCGCATACCACGCGACGTTCCGCGTGACCTGGTCGCCATTGAGCGTGAGCGCGCCCCAGCAGCCGGTGCATCCCCCGTTATTGGTGTGCGGACCGGCCTCCGGATTCGCGGCCAGATTCCAGAGCAGAACGTTGCGGCTCCAGTTGCGCGTTGAGCCAATCAGCACGCGATCCACCGGCTCGGCAATGTCCAATCCTGTAGAACGCGGACCTTCTGTCACCGATTGTTCCGTCATAAACAGGTCTTTTCGCGGATAGAGGTTATGCACCTTCGTGAAGGCATCCGCCGCGCCGCCGTAGAGGTGGAAGGCGGTGCCCTCTACATATTTGTTGGCGTTGGGGTCGGCCAGAATCGAGAGCGGATACGACGGCACATCGGGATTATGGTCGTACACCTGAATTCCAGTATGGATGCCGGCGCGGGCGAATGCGGGCCCCAGATCGTCGGCGATGAATCGATCCTCTTCCGTTGCGAACATCGCCATGCTGGGGGTGTTTTTTGGATTCAGCGGCTCATTCTGGATGGTGATGGCCGAGAGGTGAATGCCCTCGGCCTGCATGCCCTCGATGTATTTGACGAAGTACTGCGCGTAGACCTGGTAATCTTCGGGCTTGAGGTGGCCGCCCCTGAGGTTGTCGTTGGTCTTCATCCAGGCGGGGGCGGACCAGGGAGAGCCGAGGATTTTGATCTCGGGATCGATGGAGAGAATCTGCTTCAGCACCGGGATGACGGTGCTTTGATCGACGGCCAGGCTGAAATGCGCGAGCTGGGGATCGGTTTCTCCGGCAGGCACGTCGTCGTAGGTATACGGGTGGTCATTCATGTCCGACGAGCCGATGCTGACGCGGATGTAGCTGGCATGGATGCCATCGCCCGTGGGCGAGAAGGTCTCGCGCAGCAGGGCCGCGCGGGCCGGGGGCGACATCCGCATGAGGAGTTCGGCGCTGCCTCCGGTGACCGCAAAGCCGAAGCCCTCCATCGACTGATACTGCTCCATGTCATTGACGGTGATGGTGCGATCCGTCGTGCTGGACTCAGTGAAGCGGACGGGCGTGCTCTGCAGAGCAAGAACGGCGGAGCGGTTCACCGTTGAGAGCCACAGTTGCGCGCTCGTCGGCTCCTGCGACTGGGCGACGGCAAAGGACACAAGCAGGAGGGCGAGGGGCCCGGCCAGCAAAAACCGAGATTTCATGCGGATATCCTCAGCGAGCGCCAGCGGAGCCGGCGGGGTCTTCTGCGGTTGGACAGACAGCCACGCAAACGATTGTTTTGAGTGCAGGGCTGCATGGGTTCCGACTTCGCCTCCCGATGAAAGCAGGTGTCGGGATAATTTGTCAATCGGGCGCCGGAGGACGCGGTATTGTTGCGAGGGGCGAGACAAACGATTGTTTTCACTTGACAGAGGGGCGCCATGTGGACGAAGGTGGGTTGCTGCCGGCCCGCTGGGATGCGGTATGCACTTCTTTCCGAGGGGAGACGATGCGAAAGGTCGTGATGGCGGCTGTTGCGTCGGCGGCGCTGCTGATGCCGGCTGCGATGCTGCGCGCGCAATCCGTGTATCCGATGCGGCTGGAGGATCCGACCGCAATTTATCTGGGCAGCCCGCGGTTTCCGGTCCACGGGGACGGCGTGGGCGATGACAGCGCCATGCTGCAGGCGGCCATCGATGCCGTGGAAACCGAGCACGTGCAGGGAATCGTCTTCGTTCCGGAGGGACACTATCGCATTTCGCGCACGATCTATGTGTGGCCGGGAGTGCGCATCATCGGCTACGGCGCGGATCGTCCGGTCTTTGAGCTGGCCGACCACACGCCGGGATACCAAACGGGCCTGGGCTACATGTTCTTCTTTGCCGGCGAACGTCCTGACAGCGTTCACCCGCACTGGCATTATGCACGGGATCCGCATCGGCCTCCGGCGCCGGGAACGGTGCCGCCGAACAACACCATCCCCGACGCCAATCCCGGCACGTTCTATTCCGCCATGAGCAACGTGGACTTTGAACTGGGCAGCGGGAATGCGGCGGCGGTGGCGATCCGGTTCCACGTGGCGCAGCACTGTTTTCTTACGCATATCGACTTCCACATCGATTCCGGCCTGGCCGCGCTGAAAGATGTGGGCAACGAGATGGAGGATCTGCACTTCTATGGCGGCGACTACGGCATTGTGACCGAGATGCCTTCGCCAGGGTGGCAGTTCACGCTGCTGGATTCGACCTTTGAGGGGCAGCGCGTCGCGGCTATCCGCGAGCATGAGGCGGGGCTGACGCTGGTGCACGATGCGTTCCGCAATGTGCCCCGGGCGATTGACATCGAGGCGGGCTATCCGGACGAGCTATGGGTGGAGAATGCGCGCTTCGAGAACATTGCGGGTACGGCGATCACTGTCAGCGATGAAAACAATGCGCGCACGGAAATTAATGTAGTGCGCTCCGCATGTCGCGGAGTGAAGACGTTTGTGCTGCTGCGCGGGAGCGGGCGCGCGATCGCTGGCCCGGGCGAGAACTATGTGGTCCGCTCCTTCCTGCACGGGCTCATACTGCGGGGCCCCGGCGACAGCGGCGAGATCGTCACCCGATTCGAAGCAAAACCGGTCGCGGAGCTGCCCGCATTCGGGCCGCCGGCCATTCCGCCGCTTCCTCCAGCAAAGGAGTGGGTGAACCTGCGCTCGCTGGGCGTGAAGGGCGACGGAGTCACGGACGATACTGCGGCGATCCGCGAGGCGATCGCGAACCATCGCGTGCTCTACGTGCCCATGGGGCGATACGTCGTCACGGGAACGATCGAACTGCGCGCGGATACCGTGCTCATCGGACTGCATCCGAGCATGACGCAGTTAGACGTGCTGGACGGCACGCCCGCGTTTCAGGGACCGGGCACGCCGGTGCCTCTGCTGGAAGCGCCCCAGGGCGGCGAGAACATCGTGAGCGGCATTGGGCTCTCGACCGGCGGCATCAACAGCCGAGCGGTGGGGGCGCTGTGGATGGCCGGCGCCGATTCGCTGATGGATGACGTGCGCTTTCTGGGCGGCCACGGAACGAACGCGCCTGACGGCACGCGGATGAATCCCTATAACAATACGCACACCGCCGATCCGAACATTTTGCGGCGATGGGATGGGCAATACCCGAGCTTGTGGGTTACCAACGGAGGCGGCGGAACCTTCGCCGACATCTGGACGCCAAGCACCTTCGCGCAGGCGGGCCTGTATGTCTCGGACACGACGACGTCAGGGCATGTGTACGAACTTTCGAGCGAGCATCACGTGCGCAACGAGGTGAAGCTGGTGCGCGTGAAGAACTGGGAAATCGACGCGCTGCAGACGGAAGAGGAGCGCGGCGAGGGCCCCTTTGCTTTGCCTCTTTCGATTTCGCAGTCATCGAACATCACGATCGCCAACTACCACGGTTATCGCGTTGTCAGCAGCTATCAGCCCTTTCCGTATGCGATTCGCGTTTCGCAGTCGCAGGACATCCGCTTCCGCAACGTGCACGTGAACAGCGACAGCAAGGTTTCCTTCGACAATTCCATCTTCGATTCGACGGATCATGCGGAGGTGCGGGCGCGTGAGCTCGCCTGGGTGGATGTACCGGGCGAGCCGGTGGCGTCGTCGCAGCGGCGGCTTCCGGGAATCCTTGCTCCGGGGGCGCAGGTGCGGCGGCTGGCGACCGGATTCTTCAACATCTCCGGAGCCGCCGTGGACGGGGGCGGCGATCTCTACTTCGTCGATGCGCATTGGCAGCGGATTTACCGGTGGGACCCAAAGAGTGCGGAAGCTGTGGTGGTGCGCGATAACCCGCTCGATCCTGTCAACTTGGCCTTCGACAACACCGGCGATCTGCTGGTGGTCTCATATCAGGGTGACGGGACGGTTTACAGCTTTCGTCCTGGCTCGCCGGAATACGAGATGACGATGCTGAAGCCGCGGCGGGCGGTGGCGGTTTCCGGCAAGACCTTCTACCTACCCGGCGATGTGTGGGCAAGCCGCGATCTGGGTGCGCCGCTGCCGTGGCAGTATGTTTCTCCGGACGGAACCGTGGTGGTTACGGCCAGCGATGCATTCGTGAAGGGTGAGCTGTACTACGGCACGAAGATGGCGAACGTTCTGCATGCCGTTGGTCTGGAGAAGGTGACGCCCGGTTTTCCGTTTTATGTCACGGACCAATCGGACCAGAAGACTTATCGGGTTGCTGTGACGCCAGCGGGAGCCATGGGCGAGCCTCAGTTGTTTGCGGAGGAAGGCGGCGACGCGGTGGCTCAGGATCGGGATGGCAATGTATATCTGGCCGCCGGGCAGGTTCTGGTCTATCGTCGCGACGGCAAACTGCTGGGGAGGATCGACGTGCCGGAGCGGCCGATTGATCTGATATTTGGCGGAGCGGACCGCCGCACTCTGTACATCCTGACGCACGACTCGATTTATGCAGTGGAGACACAGATTGCCGGACTCTGAAGCCACGCGCTGCGTGCGTGATGCCATCTCGCCTGGCGGCCGATCAAGGCCTGGCGACCGCATGTTGCGGGGAAGGGTACAGCTCCGAGCGGCGGGGAAGGCGCAAGGCCGGTGGAGATCAAGAGGTATGCTGCTGCTATGACCCGGAGAAAGAAAGCTTCCGGAACCGGTGAACCGGTGACGCTCAAGGTGTTGGCATCGTACCTGCACCTCGATCCCGCCACCGTGTCCGTGGTGCTGAACAACGTGCCGGGGCGGTCGATTCCGGATGCGACGCGCGAGCGCATTCGTGCCGCAGCCGAGAAGTTCAATTACCACCCCAGCTTCATGGCGCGCTCGCTGCGCAATCGGCGCACGATGACGATCGGAATTCTGGTTCCGGTGCTGGCCGATGGCTATCACGCCGAGGTGATGAGCGGGATCGGCGACCATCTGCTGGATCAAAACTATTTCTATTTCATCGCCCATCATCGGCATCGCGAAGACCTGATCGAGCGGTACCCGCAGATGCTGGTGAGCCGGGGGACGGAAGGCATCATCGCCATCGACACGCAGATTCATGACATTCCCAGCGTGCCGACGGTGACGGTGGCGGGCCACCGCAGGATCGAAGGCGTTACAAACGTGGTGCTCGACCACGGCCGCGCGGCGGAACTGACGCTGCAGCACTTGTATTCGCTCGGCCATCGCAGGATCGCCTTTATGCGCGGGCAGCCGTTCAGCTCCGACTCGGACACGCGCTGGGCCGGCCTGGTGCGCGCGGCGCGCGAGATGGGATTGAGCGTCAGCCCGGAGCTCACGATTCAGCTCACGCGCGATCTGACTTCGCCGGAACTCGGCTACCCTGTGGTGCAGCAGCTTCTCGCGTACCATCGCCGCTTTACCGCGCTGGTCTGCTTCAACGACATGGCTGCGATCGGGGCTATCCGCGCCCTGCATGACGCGCAGCTGCGCGTGCCGCACGATATCTCCGTCGTCGGCTTCGACGACATTCCCCAGGCGGCTTTTCAGATGCCGAGCCTCACGACTGTCCGGCAGCCTCTGCACAAGATGGGAAAGCTTTCTGCCGAGATCTTGCTGGAGCACCTGAGGGCGCCGGCCCCCGTGGCGGAAGAAGTCGCGGTAGAGCCGGAGCTCATAGTGCGCGAGACAACCACCCACGTGCACTCCATCCACGGCAACCGCCGCAGCGTCAGGAGTTGACGAGGATGCGCGGCCGGGATCGCCGCCTCCACGCCGCGCGCGCGCCGTTCGCCGCCATCGCGCCGCTCTATGCCGGATTTCTTTTCTGCGGCATCGTGACTGTGCTGCTCGGCCTTCTGCTGCCGCGCATTGCCGCGCTTTACCACCTGAATGACAGCCAGTGCGGCGCTCTGCTCACAGTACAGTTCGGCGCATCGGCCAGTGGCGCTCTGCTGGTGCGTCGCCGCTATGGGCTCACGCTGGTGGGCGGATATCTGCTGGTTGTTGCGGGCACGCTTCCGCTCCTGCTGGGAGCAACCGCGGTGACCCTACCGGCCATTGCTGTCGCAGGGCTTGGTCTGGGCATGGCGATGACCTCGACCAGCCTGCTGATCAGCCGCCTTTTTCGCGAGCGCTGCGGCAGCGCTCTTTCGCTGCTGAATTTCTTCTGGAGCCTGGGCGCAACTCTCTGTCCTCTGCTGGTGGCGCCGCTGCCGGCTCGATTCTCAGTTGCCGAGGTGGCCGCCCCAGTCGCCGCCGGGGCCCTCGCGCTGGCGGGTGCGGTGTTGCCCGGCGCTCGGGCCGCTTCGTCGCGCGCCAGCTCCGAAGGCGTATCTTCAGTCCGTGCGCCCAGCGCGCCGCTGCCGATCCTGCTGGTTTTTGCGGCGGTCGCATTTTTGTACGTCGGGGCGGAAGCGACTGCAGGTGGCTGGATGAGCACGTATGCCGGCCGCGCTCTTCCATGGAGTTTCGCGCGCGGGAATCTGGCGGCCGGTTGCTTCTGGGGAATGCTGCTCCTTGGGCGAGGGGTAACGCCGCTTGTACTTCGCCGAGTGAGAGAGGTGCAGCTGCATCGGCTTTCCATCGCCGTCGCCCTCATCGGAATGGCGCTGCTGGTGATGGCGAACAGCGCCTTCACGCTGCTGGCGGGCGCAGCGTGTACCGGACTGGCGCTGGCGCCGGTGTTTCCTCTTACATTGTCGCTATTTCTGGAGCGCGTTGGCCAGGCTCCCAATGCCGGATGGGTGTTTGCCGCCGCCGGATACGGCGGCATGGTGTTTCCGCTGCTCACAGGATTCGTTTCAAGCGGCACGCACTCGCTGCGGATTGGCCTGGTTGTCGCGTTGGCAGCGGTCGCAGGCATGCTGTTCCTCACTACTCGGCTTGCAGCCGGTCGCCGCACCGCTCTCGAGTCGGCTCCCGCTGGCTCCTGAAGCGCCGGGGTCGCCTTTGCCTGCGGCCGAATCGGGAGCAGACGCGGCGGGCGGGGCGGGTCCCTGCCGAACCTTCACAGGGACGGGCCATTTTGGGCAGATCAAAAACCCGCGCCCGCCCTCAGCTAAATCGATCAAAGTGAGATTTTTGCCCTAGACAAAGGTTTGTCTAAATCGGGTGTGCAAAAAAAATCCTTGACAACTTTCCCCTGGTGCTGATTTCATTGTGCCCGGCTCGGAGTCTCGGTTTCGCCGCATGCAGAAAACAAACGGTTGTCTACAACATGATGCGGGCCGCGAGAGCCGCGCGGGAAACAGTTCATTCGATGCAGGGCCGGATCGCGGATCCTGCAGCAGCAGCTACAGAACCATTTTTCGGGAGGCTGGATTATGTGGAGACGCTTATCTTACGGCCTGGCGCTGGCGGGCCTGTTGTCGGGCGCCATTGCTTTCGCGCAGAACACGAACTCCGGTGACATTCGCGGCACGGTCACGGACCAGACGGGAGCGGTGATTCCCGGGGTCACGATTACGGTGCAGGATGTCGACAAAAACGTTACGAGAACCTTCACCACGGACGGAGCCGGCCTCTATGACACCGGTTCTATCGTTCCCGACCATTACCTGCTCACCTTCAGCAAGTCCGGCTTCAAGACCCTGGTGCGCGGACCCATCACACTGACCGTCGGCATCCAGGGCGTGAACGCGCAACTGGCGGTTGGCAGCGCCGAGCAGAAGGTGGTGGTCACCACGAATGTGCCTCTGCTGCAAACCGAAACGGGAGCGCAGGAAGACACGCTGACCGCTCAGACCATGGATCAGTTGCCGCAGGTGGGTGCGGACTGGGAGAACTTCATCTGGCTGCAGCCGGGAACCGCGGGCACTCCGGAGAATTCCAGCAGCGCGGTCTCCCCCAATGGCGGTCAGGTCTCCGTCAACGGCAACCTGCCCTATGAGACGTACCAGGCCGACGGCGCCACCACTACGCTGCCCATGAGCCAGAACTCCGATGTCACGGTTTTCGAAACCACCGCCGAAGTCAAGATCAGCGACAACGCCTTCTCGGCTCAGTACGGCATCGGCAACACTGTCTACAACCAGATCACCAAGGGCGGCACCGATCATTTCCATGGCGAAGGCTACGAGTACTTCCAGAACAATGCGATGGATGCGGTCCCTTACGACTTTGGCAACAAGGCCAAGGTTCCGGTGCTGCGTTATAACAACTACGGATTCAACGTGGGCGGCCCGGTGCTCCGCCGCAAAAT
>DATAWD010000004.1:0-2311 GCA_036267395.1 Acidobacteriaceae bacterium
CAGCGATTGGCGCAGCATGGCTCTGCGCCCGGCCCCGAGCGCCAGCCGCACGCCAAATTCGCGGCGGCGTCCAGCGCCACGCACCAGTAGAAGGTTCGCCAGGTTCACGCACGCGATGCAGAGGATGAGCACGGTAGCCCCCATCAGGATGCGTAACAATGGCCGCGCCGCGCTTACCGTCTCTTCCTGCAGGCTGCGGACATCGCTGGTGAGATGGATGCCGAACTTTTGCGGAATCTGCGCTTCGATGGAGGCGATCATGCGATGGACGTCGGCCCGTGCCTGAGCGAGAGTCACACCGGGCTTCAGCCGCGCAACCGCGCCATACATGAAGTTGTCCGTCTCATCCTGTCTCTCATCCGGCGTAAAGCTCATAGGAATCCAGAGATCGCGGTGGTTCAGCCGGCCAGCTTCGATGGGAAATTCAAAGCTCCGTGGCATGACGCCGATCACGGTATAAGGACGTCTGTCGAGATCGACGATTTTGCCGACGACTCCAGTATCGGCCTGAAAGCGTTCCTGCCACAGCGCGTAGCTGATCACCGCGACCGGCGCGGAATGCTCGTCCTCGCTCTGCGTGAAGGTGCGCCCCAGGAGCGGCTGGACACCCAGCAGCGGAAAGAGCGATGCGTTCACGCGCTCGGCCCGCGCACGCAGCGGAGATCCCGCCCCGCTCAGCTCATACTCGGCAGAGATAAACCCGGCGACCGCGGTGAACGTCCGATTATCGCGCGCGATTTGAATGACATCGGGAGCAGGCAGGTCGGCGGCATCAAATTGATGCTCCACCCCCTCGTGGATGCGCGCCAGACCATCGGGATTGGCAAACGGCAGGGGACGCAGCAGCACTGCCTCGACCAGGGAAAACACGGCAATCACGCCGCCAATACCGATGGCCAGCGTCATCACCGCGGTGAGGGTGAATCCAGGCGATTTGCGCAACTGCCGCGAGGCAAATTTCAGATCCGCCAGCATATTTGTCACTCCGCACGTTACAAATCTGCAGCCGCCAATCGTTCGACCACTTTCTCTGATCGAGGATCGGTCCATCAGGCGTTATTCGCTGCGCAGGGCCTCCATGGGGTCGACTGACGCGGCTCTCCGCGCCGGAATCCATGCAGCCGCGAGCGCCAGCACCCCCATCATCAGGGGGACGGCGCAGAAGGTCACAGGATCGAGAGGGCTCACCTGGAATAAAAAGCTGTGCAGCAGGCGAGCGGATGCGGCGGCAGCAGCCAGCCCCAATGCTGATCCCGCGGCGGCGAGCAGAAGGCTTTGCTTCACAATCGCACGCACGATCTGCCAGCGACGCGCGCCCAACGCCAGGCGAACGCCGATCTCGCGCGTCCGCCAGCTTACGATGTAGGCGATGAGACTATAGACACCCACGGCCCCGATCACTACCGCCAGACCGCCGAAGCCCAGCAGGAGGATGGCAAGCGAGCGCGGCGCGGACACCGATGCGGAGACTACCTCGTTGAGTGTGCGCACACGCGTCACCGGCACGAGCGGATCGACCTCCGCGACCGCCCGGCGCAGGCCCTCCGCCGCCTGCGCTGCGTTCATCTGCGTGCGCAGCATTACATACATTACCGGCTGTTCATTGACTCCCGTCATAGGCAGATACACCTCATCGCCGAACCCGCCCGCCAGGCTGCCTTCATGCGTATTGCCAACCACGCCTACCACAGTCGAAGCGGCATTCGGATTCCATACCGCCGGCGTAGGTTCATCATTCACGTTGATAATGTGTCGGCCCAGCGGGTCCTGATGCGGCCACAGCCTCTGGGCCATGCGCTCATTGATGATCACCGCGTGGCTTGCCCCTGATGCATCCTGGTTCTCAATCAATCGCCCGCGAATCAGGGGCATCCCGAGCGTCGCAAAGTAGCCTGGCGACACCGTGCGCCCCGTCGCCAGAAGAGCTCCTTGCCGAGCTTCTCGCGGATGGTTTTCAGCGTCGTATACGTAATTGCTATCGCGCCCGCTCAACGGCAGCGAATCGGTCAGGGCAGCATTCTCCGTCCCGGGGATGCCGCGCACGCGATCCAGCAGCGTCTCAAAGAAAACCTCGCAGCGGCCCGTTGCCGGGGTCCCCGGCGCGCCCGCTGTTGGGGCAATGGGGTGGTTGGGGCACGCCGTCGCATCCATTGATACCTCAGCCGTCACAATCCTGTCCGTGCGAAAACCCGGATTTACCTGCAACAGGCTGTAGAGGCTGTGCAGGATAAGCCCGGCGGCAGTAATCACAACCACCGACAGCGCGATCTGCCCGACGACCAGCACCATCGACAGGCGGAACTGCGAAGCC
>DATAWD010000005.1:0-13149 GCA_036267395.1 Acidobacteriaceae bacterium
CGGCGGCGCCAGTCCCAGGCGCGACTCAGCTTTGCCTTCGGCCAGCATGCGCGTGTATTCGAGCGGGCGCTTGTGCTTGAACTCCTCTTCGCTCTCGACGCCGGTAAAGATCACCATGTCCATCGGAAAGCTGTCGGGGCGCAGGTGCGTGTTTACGAAGTGAATGGAAAAGATGAAGAGGATCGCGAGCAGGCCTTCTTCGCTGTGGATGACGAGCACGGCGTTCAGCGCCCACCCCGGCAGAAAGTGCGCGAAGAACGGCGCGAACCACATGGCGTAGCCGGAGAAACCGATCACGATCATTCCCCAGAACACGGCCCAGTAGTCGAACTTTTCCCAATAAGCGTAGCGCTCGAATTGCGGTTTCGGTCCAAGACCTAAAAACCAGCGCATGTGGCCGAACAGGTCCTTCACGTCTTTCCAGTTGGCGACCATCGAGGTCGAGCCCCAGAAGATTCCTTTTTCGCGCCGCAGCAGGCCGCGCTGAAAAACTTCTTTCACGTGAATGAGAAACGCGATGGAGAGGCCGATGGCGCAAAGTTTATGCAGAAAGAGGATGGCGCCGAAGCCGCCGACGCCGGTGGCAAACTTGCGCGCCCAGAAGCTCTCGCTGAAGCGCATCACCAGTCCCGTGGCCGCAAGCCCGAGAAACGTTGTGAACAGCACCGCATGCATGTAGCGCTGCTCGCGCGTAAAGCGCACAAAGAAGCGCTCGCTTGCGTTTGTGTTCCCGGCGCCCGCAGCGGCGGTTTGCGGTTGGGCCAGCTCAGAGTCAGGCATTCTTTCCTCCATTGGGCGCTTTGCCGGCCCCATTCGCCGCTTTCACTTTCACCTGGTTATAGCGTGAGCGGATCAGCCACAAGATGGTGTGAATCATGAAGAAGGTGAGCACGCTGGCCAGCAGCAGGTTCATGAACAGGCGGATGTAGTACAGGGCGGGATTCAGTTTGCGATTCCGCGGGTTGGCATGCGGCTGATACTGCACGAAGCTGTCGTTCGCGCCGGCGTGGCACTTGCCGCAGGTCGTCACCAGGTTGGCTCTGTTGATGGGGGAGTGCGGGTCGGACGCAGGCAGAATCTCGTGCGCGCCATGGCAGTCCCAGCAGCGTGCCGTCTGCACATAGCCCCCCAGCAGCCCCAGCTGAGAGTGGAATGTGTCCCGGTACGTTGAGAACTTGTCGCGATGGCAGGAGCCGCAAACCGGGGTGGACTGCATACGAAAGTCGGCGGATGTGGGCTCGATGATGCCGTGCGCCGTATGGCAGTCCGTGCAAACCGGGGCGTTTTTGTTGCCCGCCGCGACGGCCTTGCCATGGATACCCTTCTGGTATTGCTCATTAATGCCAACGTGGCAGCTGCCACAGGTTGCAGGAATATTCGTCCGGTACGTGGAGCTCTTTGGATTCGTATGGCTCAGAATGCCATGGGATCCGTGGCAGCTGGTACAGTTGGCGGCGACCAGCAGACCCTCCTTGCCCAGCGCGAATCCGTGGATCGAATCAAGGTAAAGCGCATAAACGTTCGGTAGGTGATACTTCTTCGCCATCGCCGCGTTCCCGTGGCAGGAGCCGCACGTCTTGGGAATATTCAGCGGATAAACCGGCGACTGCGGATCGGTCCTGGTAACAATCGAGTGCGGATCGCCGTGGCAGCCAAGGCAGGGGTGCTCACTGGCCTTCGCGTGCACGCTGCCTGCCAATCCCGCGGCTTCGTCGGTGTGGCAGGTGCTGCAGTTCACAACCGCAGCGTTGGCCGGGTGCGGATACCCCTTAACGTTGGTATGGCAATCCGTGCACTTCAGAGAACCGTGCATGCTGGCGTGGAACTTGTCGGCGCTGACTCCAATGCTTTTCCCCGACGCGTCCTGCATGGTGGGATCGCCGTGGCAAGCGAGGCAGTCCGTCTGCGCGTGGAGCGCTCGCGCCGTGAATACCAGAAGGAGCACCACTGCGACGATCGTCAGGCCAAAAGAAGCAAGGTTCTTCATGGGACTCCAATGGCATGCACCGTTCATGGCGGCGGAAAACCGAAAGGACCGTCGGGTGACGCCCCTCGTTCCGCCGCTCCACGACGGTCTGCACTCCTCTCCGCTACTTCTGGAGCGTGCGGATAAAGGAAACAACTTCCTTGATCTGGGCATCGGTCAATTTGCCGTTATAGGCGGGCATCTTGCCTTTGCCATCTTTGGTGTCCGCGATCAGGGATGCTTCCGTCGCCTTGACCAGTTCGGGAGCCTTGAAGGACGGGATCTTCATCATCTTGCCCATCGGCGTCGCTGCGGTTCCATCCGGTCCGTGGCACATGGCGCACTTCGCTTTGTAGGTGGCGGCTCCGGCGCTCTGCGCAAACGCAGGCGCCGCAAGGGAGGCGGCGAGCAGGATCATTGCCGCGGTTCTGAGGTGGTTCATGAGTGGTGCTCCTCCGGAAACCTGCACTTCTCAGGCTCCTTGTTCTCTGATAAAGCCTGCGGTCATCCCCTGACTGTGACGCCCGATACAAAGTGCCGTTTTCCCACGGCGCCGACGTTCACGGCAGTACTGCGGCGCTTCCCGCGCTTACTTTCCCGGAGCCGGACCGTCGCCCTCGCCTGGCTTCGCGGTTGCGGAGCCGGAGCCCTCGCTGCGCGGGCCGGGCTCGCCCTCCCCCTGTTCCCGGACTTCATGCTCCGGAGCGCGACCCGTCAGGAAGGTCCATTTCAGCGGATAAATGTCCGGGTCGAAAATGACCGCGTAGAGATGCCAGATCACGATAGCGGCCGTCGCCAGGATGGCTTCGTAGAAATGGATCGCGGTGCTGATGGCCAGAATCGACGCCGGATGCGGCAAATGCGCCAGGATCCAGTCGTTGAGCCAGAGCAGAACGCCGGTGATGGCCATGACCGCCGTGCCCCACACCAGTGCCCAGTACTCGGCCTTCTCGGCATAATTGAAGCGCCGATACTGCGGCAGGTTCTCCCCACGCCCGAGGTTGTACTCAACCGTCTGGACGGCTTCCTTGGCGTCGCGAAGGTCGGGAATCATGTCCTTCAGCCAGCGGCGGCCGCTCTTCTTCATCGACATGTAGACGACGTGATAGACCGAGGCGCCGATCAGCACCACGCCGGCAATGCGATGGATCCAGCCGCGCACCGGGTAGTGATGCTCCCACCGCACAATGGGCTCGACCCAGAAGGCGTGCGGGAACTTCAGCGCGAATCCGGTGATCACCAGCACGATGAAGCTGACCACCAGCAGTCCATGCTGCACCCGCTCGCTGAGCGTCAGGCGTATCTGCCCCGGATGCCGCCGGTACTGCGCAAGAACGACTCGAGCCTTGCGGCGCCAGTCAATCAGGTTATGCAGCAACATGAGTCCCAGGGTCACGGGAATCACGATGAGGTAGAAGATCCGGACGTAGTCAAGAATTCGGCCGCCCGGCGTGGAAGACGAGAATGCATGCACGGGCCCGATGGCAAAGCGACGGCCCGCATCCGTGTGGCACTGCCCGCAGGTCTTGCTGAGGTTGGCCCGGTTGACCGTGGACCGCGGATCGCTGGAGGGGTAAATGTCGTGCACGCCATGGCAGCTGGCGCAATTGGCGACGGTCTGCCGGCCCTCGTGTGCAGCCAACCCGTGATAGCTGTCTTCGTAAGTCGGGACCCGATCCTGAGGCAGATTGAATCCGGCCATCAGCTGCGCGTCTGCATGGCAGCGGGAGCATGCCTCCTGCGAGACGTTCGCCATATACACCGGTGAACCGGGATCTCCCGGTGCCAGGATGCGGTGTTCGTTGTGGCAGTCCGTACACGTCGCTGCCTGCAGCACTCCCTTTGCAACCGCCTGGCCGTGGATGCTGGAGGCATAGGTCTGGTAGACGGCTGCGTGGCAGCGGCCACAGGTAGCGGCGACGTTCTGCTTCCAGATCTTCGATTGAGGGTCGGAGGCCGGCAGGATGTCATGCGTGCCATGACAGTCGTTGCAGGTGGCCGCATTCTGATTTCCCTGCTCGACGGCACGACCGTGCACGCTCTGACGGTAGGCCTGGACGGGGCGCACCTCGGCAAACATGTATTTCGCCGCAAGCCTCGGATCGGAATGGCAGGAGCCGCAGGTATCCGGGAGCCGTCCCTTGCTGACCGGCGAGCGCGGATCGGTCGCGGCCAGAGCCGTGTGCGTCGAACCATGGCAGCTCTGGCAGGTGGGAACGTCGCCGTTGCCATGATCGTGAGCCCGCCCGTGAACGCTGTTCCTGTATTGCGCGACCTCCGTCGTATGGCACGTCGCGCAGAACTGCGCTCCGGTGACGGCTTTCTTCACGTTGTTGGTGCCGTGACACGCAATGCACGTTTGGGGGTCATTCGGATTTCCCAGCGCTGCGTGCGCGCCCGAGGCCAGGTCTTTGGCAGAATCCGCATGGCACGTAACGCAGGAGGCGGCGGCCGTTTTGGCATTATGCGTCTGAGCGCTGGCCCCGGCGTGGCAATCCAGACACCCCATGTCGGAGTGCGGGCCCCTCATGTGGGTCGACGGATTGACGGCGATGCTCTTACCCTCGGAGTTCTTCAGCCCGGTCGACGCACCATGGCAGACCAGGCATTCCGAGGCCGACTGCGCCCTTGCTGAAGAACCGGTGAGAAACACGAGCAGAAGGAGGAAGAGAACGAATCCGTGGAGGCCGCGGTCTTCAACTGCCCTGAAACAAAACCTGCCATCAAACCAGCCATGCGCAGGTAAATCCGCGCGGGTCCCCATAACGTACTCTCACAATCTTTCGCGTTCGGCTCACAGCGAGCCGAGCTCGAAAGTCCGGACTGGCAAACAGAATCGCTGCCACCTCCGGAGCTGGGCAGTACCTGGGCACAACACCATCCTTCAAGCCGTCAGAAGGCGGCCTCTGCCCGTGCTGCCGCTCTCCGAACTACTTCTGCAGGGTGCGAATGTAGGCGACGACGTCCTTGATCTGCGCGTCCGTCAGCTTGCCCGCGTAGCCCTGCATCCTGCCGACGCCGTCTTTGGTGTCCTTGAAAAGCACGCCATCGGTGGCCTTCACATCTTCGGGCGACTTCAGCGAGCGCAGCTTCATGCTCCTGCCCACCGGGGTGCTGGCCGTGCCATCGACTCCGTGGCACATGGCGCATTTGGCTTTGTAGGTGGCTTCTCCAGGCTGCTGGGCCAGAGCGGACATGGCGAACAAGGCCCCAGGCAGAATCATTAACGCGATACGAAATTGCGGTTTCACGTTCTGCTCCTCAAGTCGAAAGCCGGGGAGAACCCCGGCCCTCGATAGTTGTGTCTGCCGCTCAGAATTCGTAATGCAACCCGAGTGTCACGACGTTGGCATGGAACTCCCGCGCCGCGGTTTCCCCTGAATTCGGCAGGGTGAGACCGATTTGCAGACCCGCGAGCGTGGAAGAGTTACAGGGCACGACGGACGCCGGACCGGTGGCCGTGGGCCCGGACATGCTGCAGTACGGCGCGCCGGAAGGTCCGCCTTCGTCGTATCTGTAAAGGTTGTACTGGACGTTCCAGATGAATCCGGGATGGACCGTCCAGGCCAGATTTGCGAATGGCGACTGATATTTGGAGTTCAGCGATCCGGCTACGTCGCGAGGATCGTTGTAGAAACGGGTACCGTCGACATAATTCAGGTTGTAGCCGATGTCGGAGTGGATGGTTTTGGAGGGTGAGAGCACGACTGCGGCCGAGACATACTGCGAAGGAGCATCCTCGAAGTCCTTAGCCGGACCGAAGTCATAGCCACCGCTGCGGGTAGCGCCCGCTCCGGGACAGGCGGTTCCGCTTGCCGTAGACGCCTGGATGGGAAGCGCTGGGCTGGCACCACCCAGGTAACAGATATTCGTGGCGGTATAGACGTCTGTATAGCCGTAGTTGAAATTGAAGGCGTAGTGCTCGCTGGGATTAAGGTTCGCGCCCACTCCGATAGCCCGCGTGTGGGCCACGTGATCGAGCGGGCCGGCGAGGGACGGAGTGCCGGTGTTATTCGTGTTGTTGTGGATCTCCAGATCGTTGTAAGCCGCCGACAGAGTGCCCCAGGACTTGGGCCGGTAGAGGGCGTGGACGCGATAGTGCTGCTGCTGCCGCGGCGCCACCGGGGTAAAGACGTTATCCGCATACAGCACTTCGGCGCTGCCGTTGATGTTCCACTGGTCGTTGGGGCGAATGGCGGCACTGAAGACTCCGCCGTTCTGGTTGATCGTGACCGTGCCGTCGCTGGTAGCGCCGACAGCCAGCGCGGTGTTATGCGGTATGCCTTCGGCGATGATGTGGTTGCGATAGCGATAGGTCAGCGACACTGTGGCGCGCGACCAGCCATCCCAGGTGGCGGTGACGTCATTGGTGGTGTTGCGCTGGCCGAAGAAATCGGGCGACGCTGTGCCGATGCTGCCGCTGCCTTCAAAGGTGGACGTTGCTGGTGTGGTGGCCTTGTTCACGACCGTTGTCGTGAGCGAGCTGGAGTTGATGGTTTCATTCCCAGCGGTCGCCGCCGTCGCTGAGCTCGTGACGCTGGTCATGGTGGCGGTGCCCGGCTGCTGTACGTTGGAGAAAGTGAGCTGATCGGAAACGCTGAGTTTCTGCGTTGCCTGCCATTCCGCTGCGTAATCGACGGCCATGACTTCGCGCTTCGCAGAGGCGGTCGCGGTGTAGTCCAGGTAGCGCGTGGTCTTGGCGAGGCCCTGGAATATGTCCTGGTAATGAGGCAGGTTCATGTTCGCCCTGGTATAGCGGACATCGCCGTTCATGGAGAGGTTCCGGATGCTGGAGCTCTGGAAGCGGAGGATCTCCGTCGGGTAGAGGATGCGCGTTGGCTGATAGCGGTTATAGCTGGAGAAGACGGAGCACGCGGGATTGATGACGGGCAGACCCCCGGGCCTTGACGGAGCCGACAGATCGGGAGTGGTCCCCACGCTGTTGGCGTTGCAGCTGACGCCGGGTGTGAGAGCGTCGTAATCGGCCGCGAGGGCAACTTTGGTGCCGTCGGGCTCCTGGAACCTCAGGTAAGCGGGATCCAGGTTGAAGTACGAGTCCTCTTTGTAATGATCGATCTGCTCCTCATACGTGAGGCGGGTTTCGGGAAGAATTTTCCAGTCGACAGCGCCGTAGAAGTCGTCGGTGCTGTTGCGCTGCATCTCCTGAAGAAGGATGTCGTAGGAACTGGCGACCTGATAGCCGCTGGGCGTAAGGCTGGGCCCACCGAAGGTGTTGTGGGAATAACCGGCGCGATAGGCGATCCTGGACAACGGAAACAGGGTGAGGTGAGTATCCGTCATGCGGCGAACGGTGTTGTAGAGGAAGGGCGACTGATTGACCTGCGGCCACGCGTACGAACCCGTAGGCGAGGCGGTCGGCCCGATGGGCAACGACTGTCCTGACGGAATATTCGGGTTGCCGAGCAGGTCGTAGTCGAAGTACTGCCGGTCCCGGCGAAATACCCCGGAGAACTCGTACAGATTGCCCTTGTGGAAGTCCAGTCTGGAGTAATTGTTGGGATCGCCGCCCCATCCATTACTGAAGGCGCTGAGCGAATCGACCAGCGTGTTCTTCGCGCCGGGCTGCGCGCGGAGTTCAAAGTGCTCGCCGAGGACGCGCGGCCCCGAGTGCAGATTGACCATCGTGTCGTACATGGCTCCGCTGCCGTCGATGCCGGCGATGTGGCCGCCCAGATCGATGGATTCGTGGAGCGTGTATCCGTTGGGTGCCGTCGGCTGCGTGGTCGTGGTCGCATCCTGGGCGACCGCGGCACCAGTGGTCATCAGCAAGACGGCGAGTCCGATGCTCCCGGCGATACTTTGGACGCCTTTGGGAGAAAACCAGCCTGCGTTCTTCATATAAAGCCTCACTTGGGTCAAAATCCCCACATCGAAAAAACTGAAAGTCTGTGCCTCCGGCTCGGACCGCTCCTTCCGATGTGGCTGAAGGAAGCAGTCCGATCCGTTATGCCTACCGGAGGAATGCCGCGTTGATGTTCGAGCCGTGAATATAGGTGTGGCAGCTCGTACAGGGCGCCAGTTCATCCGACCCGTTGCTGACTCCGTGAACCGTATCGCTGGCCACGTGGCTGTGACACTGGTTGCACAGCGTGTTGATCGACGGCATGTTCAACATGCGGGCGTTCTCTGAGCCGTGCGGCGTATGGCAGCTGGTGCAGCCTTCGCCTTTAACCGGGGCATGCTCGTAGACAAACGGGCCACGCACATCCATGTGGCATTTCGTGCATACACGGTTCTGATCGGCGGTGGAGCGGAGGTTTTTCTCGCCGAAGGTGCCATGAGCGTCGTGGCAGTCGCTGCAGCTCACCACACCCTCGTTCACCGGGTGATGGAAGGGCATGCTGAAGTTCGGCTTCACGTCGGTGTGGCACTGGAAGCAGAGCTGCTGCTGCGGCGCCACCAGCAGAGCCTGTTCGGTCTTCGCCTCATGAACGCTGTGGCAGCTCAGGCAGCTCAGGCCGGCCTTCGCATGCGGGGAGCGCTGGAAGTTCGGATGAACGCCGCCGTGGCAACCAAGACAGGTCTGGTCGACCTGCGTCGGCGTAAGCTTTTCAAAGCGACGAATCTTCGTCACGTCGCCGCCGCCTTCCACGTGGGCCTGCCCCGGTCCGTGACAGCTCTCGCAGGTCACTCCTTTACCGGCATGTTCAAGAGCAAGACGAGAATGAGGATTCGTGCCGAACTTCTTCACTACATCCTCGTGACATGTGGCGCAGGTCTCCTGACCGACGTACTGGGTCGAATCGGCTGCCGCCTTTGGTTCGGAAGTTGCCGCCTGCTGGGGACCGTGTCCCGCAGCCTGCGCCAGCCTGGTTCCTGCGAACCCGGTCAGCAGAAGAAGACACGCCATGCTGGTAAAGAGACGACGCATGCGTATTCACCTCGCACAGCAAGAAGGCAATCGAAGCTCCGCCCTGTCTTGCTGAAATATCTGCTTTACGTACTCGTGGAGAATAGCGAGGCGTCCGGCAAGCCCACAGTGATGCAAATCACATCAGGACATTACCGTTGGTGCTGTGATGACAATCACTTAGCTCCGGACCTGGGTGCCAGGATGGCAAAACCGGCCCGCGCCTCCCGAAGGCGGACTAACCCCTGAAAATCGACGATATTTCGCCTGGTTGTTCTCTTACCGGCAGGCGTTTACCTGTCCGCGGGGCCGCGGATCAAGGCATTACCATCGTTTGGCTGCCGATCATCGTCCTGCTTGACGCCCCGCTCCAACGGGTCATCGGCCCCTCGGCCACAACCCGGCCCCAGCCGGGTTTCAGCGCGCGTCTGCCTGCAGCCTCGCCCCCGCACGGCGCTCCCTGAGCCACGCCAGCCACGCGTCCATGCCCTTCCCGGTCGAGCACGAGACTTCCAGGATCTCCATCTCCGGATGCACCGAACGCGCATTGGCCTTCGCCGCTTCAAGGTCGAAGGGCACATACGGCAGCAAATCGACCTTGGTCAGCACCATCAGAGCCGCTTTGTGGAAGATCGAAGGGTACTTCAGAGGCTTGTCCTCTCCCTCCGTCACACTCAGCAGCACAATCTTCGATTCTTCGCCGAGATCGTAGCTGGACGGGCAAACCAGATTACCCACGTTCTCGATCAGCAGAACGTCCAGGTCTTCCAGTGACCATTTTTCGAGCGCGCGCTCAATCATCTTGCCGTCCAGGTGGCACACACCTCCGGTCACGATCTGCTGCACCGGAAAGCCATACCGCATCAGGCGTAGCGCGTCGTTTTCCGTCTGCAGGTCGCCCGTCAGCACGGCCACGCGCTCTTCAGGGCCAAACGACGCCAGCGTGCTCTCCAGCAGCGTCGTCTTGCCCGATCCAGGCGAGCTGACGAGATTGAGGCACAACACGTGATGCTCCTGGAAGCGGCGGCGCAAATCGAGCGCGATGCGCTGGTTCTCGTTGAGGACCTTCTCTTCCATGCGAACGACGGTCATGGCTCCTCCACTTCAATGAACTTCAGATCGAGCTGGTCTCCGCTGACAAAACGGGTCCGCTGGCTTTGGCACCGGGGGCAGGGCGCATCGGAAAACCGGGCATTCGACGGCGAATCGAATTCATGCCCGCACTCGTCGCAGCCGTTCACGCGCGGACACGCCTCCACGGTGAAGACCACGTTCTGCTCCTCGGTATCCGCCACGATACACTCAAAGGCGAAGCGCAGCGCATCCACGTCCACGCCCGACAGGACCCCCACCCGCACTCCGATCGCTGTCAGCCGCGCTCCCCGCCGGCGCGCAGTCTCCGCCAGGCTTGCCTCCAGGATCGAGCTGGCAATGCCAACTTCGTGCATCAGCGGCGCCCCTGCTGCGAACAGACACGGGATCGGTGGAATGGATAATGGCTCAACATCGAGTCCTCTGGGGCGGAATTGCTCTGGAACCGTGCGCCGGCGGGTCAGTCCGCCATTGCGGGGACCTCTACCTGCTCAGTGTAACCATGCGAAGACGGATCCGGCATGTCCGCGCGCCACTGCTCCACCTGGATCAGGGCCGACTCAACCAGCTCCCGCAGAGCGGCCTGCACGGGAGGCGTGAGCTGGGTCCCCCATCCGGTCTCCTCCGGCTGCACCCCCAGCACCACAATCTCGGCTGCTGCGCGCCCGGTCAGGCGCAGGGCGCCGATCAGATCCGAAAAGCCAAGCAAATGCACGCTCTTCGAAATTGGAAGATCGGCGATTTCTTCACCAGCAAAGCGAAGCACCGTGCCGGGAGCGGCGCCTGCGTCGATCGCGTCGAGGGCCAGCAGGTGAGTCGCCCCCTCCAGTGGATACAGCAGATCAAGCCCCAATGTCCCGCCATCCACCAGCGACACCGAAACCGGCACGCGCGCGTCGGCCCGCATCTGCTCGATCGCCAGCATGCCCACGGCATCGTCGGTTCGCATCAGATTGCCCAGACCCAGCACGACGATATAGGGCTCGCTCATCGATCCCAGTCCCGGGTGCGATGAATCCTGCGCTTCCCGAAGAGACGCTTCGGCTCCAGCGCAGCGATTTGCATCTCCTCGTCGATCGTCTCATCGTCAACAAATTTGTAGCCGCTGAAGACGCTCTCCATCTCCGCGTTCCGCTCCGTCATGGCCACAAGCACCGCGCTGTACACGTGATGGATGAAGAAGGCCATCAGGAAGAACATGAACAGGAAATGCACCAGACGGATCCACTGGATGTCGATCATCCGCGGAATCCACCCCACGAAGAACCGCAGCGTGGGCGATCCCTCCACCGTCGCAAACAGCACCAGCCCCGAGACGCACTCGCAGGCGATCATGAAATAAACGACGATGTAGGTCAGCCCGGCCAGCGTGTTGTGCCCGATCTGCTCAAAAGGCTTTCTCTGCTGGAACGTGTAGTACCGCACCATCGCCTTCAGGCTCTTCCACTGCCGCCGCGTCAGCGGCAGAAATTGCCGCCACCGCGCCCAGTGATTGCCCGCAAAAAACCAGTAGATGCGGACGATCAGCGCGCCAATCAGTTCAAACCCCGCCAGCTCGTGGATAAACCGAATTGTCCCCATCGTCCACGCCGTCGTGTGCGGGAAGATCAGGAACGGATGGTTCATGTACAGGCCGGTCCAGGTGAGCACGGTGACCGCGGCCACAATGCCCCAGTGGCTCAGGCGCACCGGCAGCTCCCAGACATAAACGGGAACCAGATGCTCCTCGGCGGCCGCGACGTGGGTCTTCGCGGGAATCGGACGAGTGATCGTGGCCATCACCTGCCTCCGGCTACACACACAGGTTCCGGAGGAAGCGACATAGATTCCTCCGATTCCGACACAGGTACGCCCTTCTGGCCGTAGCTGCGGCCTTTCCCGTCCACCACATGGACGGCGCACGCCAGGCAGGGATCGAAGGAGTGAACCGTGCGCATCACCTCCAGCGGACGCTCCGGATCGGCGATCGGCGTGCTCAGCAGAGCCGCCTCGTAGGCGCCCCTCTGACCATGCGCATCGCGCGGGCCCGCGTTCCACGTCGAGGGCACGATGGCCTGATAGTTCACGATCTTCTTGTTCTCGATCTCCACCCAGTGGCCCAGCGAGCCGCGCGGCGCTTCCTCCAGCCCGAAACCCGCGCACGACTTCGGCCAGCTTTCGGGATCCCACTTGTCGCCGTTGTGAATCTGCACATCGCCATGGCTCATGTTGTCGTCGAGCTGACCGATCCACTCCGGCAGCTTCTGCACCACCAGATCGGCCTCGATCGCCCGCGCCGCAGTCCGGCCCAGAGTCGAGAACAACGCCGACGGCGGAGCATTAAACTTCGCCAGCATCCCGTCCACGGTCTTCTTCACCTGCGCGTCGCCGGATGCATAAGCGATCAGCGTCCGCGCCAGCGGCCCTACTTCCATCGGCTTGTCGTCATACCGTGGCGACTTCAGCCAGGAGTACTTCGCATCCGTATCCAGCTGTTCGAACGGCGGCTTCGGCCCCGAGTACTTCGGATTCGTCTCGCCCTCCGCCGGCCTCCGGCTGGTGTTGTCGCCCACCGAATACTCGTACCAGGAGTGCGTGACATATTCGGCAACCTTGCCCGGATCCAGAGGATGCACCGTCGAGAGATCCCGGTTCAGAATCACGCCCCGCGGGTAGAAGAAGCCCGCCGAGTCGTAAACGCTGCCCGCCGGCAGATCCCCGTATGCCATAAAGTTGCCCAGCCCCTCGCCGTAGCCGAACCATTCCTTGTAGAACCCGGCAATGGCCAGAACATCGGGAACATAAACCTGCTGCACGAAAGTTGTGGCCCGAGCCGCAAGCTCGCTAAAGAGCGTAATGCGTTCCGGATTAATGACGGCTTCCGGCTCGTTGCCATCCATCGCGGTAGCCATCCCACCTACCAGATAAGTCTGCAGGTGCGGATTTTTACCGCCCAGGACCGCGTGGATGCGAATAAAATCCCGCTGCATATCAAGCGCCTCGATGTAATGCGCGACTGCAAGCAGGTTCGCTTCCGGCGGCAGTTGGTAAGCAGGGTGTCCCCAGTCACCGCTGCTAAAGAGGCTCAACTGCCGACTGGCCACTAGGCGGTATCGACATATACACTTTGCAACGGGGTGAAAACCTGGTGTCCTGGGTCCATGGCCCCGAGCCGATATGAATTGAGTGAAGCGCAGTGGGAGCGGATCAGGGGTTTTCTGCCTGGCCGCAAGGAGCATGT
>DATAWD010000006.1:0-12019 GCA_036267395.1 Acidobacteriaceae bacterium
TGACCTTGCCCTCAGAATGCGTATCCCTTAACTCGCCGGTTCGGGGGATTATATTCCCGTCGTCGTCGAGGCGGTGGAAGTGTGGGAATCGCCGCAGGCGATTTCCAGGGTCTGTGGGAAGGGTGGGAGAAACGGCTTCATCGTTTCTTCCATGCTTTCCGGCAGACCGTCACTTCCACGGCCCTGTCGCGCCTGACTCCACTGCTGCTCATACTGCGCAGGGCTGACGTAGTTCAGCGTGGAGTGCATGCGTTGCTGGTTGTACCACAGCAGCCAGGCCAGCACCTCGTCTTTCGCCTGGCGAAGAGTCAGGAAGCGCTCGCCGTGCAACCGTTCCACCTTCAGCGATCCGAACAGCGTCTCGGTGACAGCGTTATCCCAGCAGTTGCCCCTGCGGCTCATCGAAGCCCGGATGCCCTGCCGGTCCAGCAACTGGCGGAAGTCGTCGCTGGCGTACTGGCTGCCGCGATCACTGTGGAAGATCAGTTCCCCCTTTCGCGGGCGGCGCTGGAACCAGGCCATCTCCAGCGCGTCGATGACCAGACTGCGATGCAGGTCCTCCCGCATCGACCAGCCCACCACTTTTCGGCTGAACAGGTCGATGACCACGGCCAGAAACAACCAGCCTTCATCGGTCGGGATGTACGTGATGTCGCCGCTCCACGCCTGGTTGGGCGCCTGCGCGGCGAAGTTGCGGTTCAGCAGGTTGGGCGCGATCGGCAGATCATGCACGCTGTCGGTGGTGACCACGCGGAAACGCCGCTTGCCGCGGGCTCGGATGCCGTGCTGCTGCATCAGCCGCTGTACCCGCTGCTTGCCGACGCGCATGCCGCGCTTCACCAGTTCCCGCCAGATGCGCGGCCATCCATAGGCCCCCCGATGTTCCGCATACACCGCGCTGATATGCGTCAGCAGCGCCTGATCGCTCAAATGCCGGCGCTCGGCGATCCGCTGCCGCCGTGCCCGGTGCTGATGAAAGCCGGACACGCTCACCCGCAGCACCCGGCACTGCACACAAATCGGCCAGACCCGCCCATGGCGTTCGATGAAGGCATACTTCACTTCTGGCCCTTTGCAAAGTATGCCGTCGCTTTTCCCAGGATGTCGCGCTCCATCTTTACCCGCGCCAGTTCCGCCCGCAGACGGCTGATCTCCATCTGTTCGGCCGTCACCGAGCTTCGCCCGCTGGCCTCTTTCAGCGTCCCGGCCCGATGCGCCTTCACCCAGTTCGACAGCGTCTGTTCCACCACTCCCAGACTGCGCGCTGCTTCCGCGATGCTCTGCCCCGATTCCACCAGCCGCACCGCTTCCTGCTTGAACTCCAGCGTGTACCGCCCTCGTTTCCCGTTCCTCATCTTCGTTTCCCTTTCGCTATTACAGCAGCTCGCTAAGGGATACGTTTTGCGGGGCAAGGTCACTCCGTTCGCTCAGAGCAGGCTCTGAAGTCATGCCCTGATACAAAGCCCCTCTTGATTGGGGATTTCAGACGACGCAGGGTCGGGCTGATGCGTTCAGCTTCGTTGAATGCCAGTAAGAGTTCTCTCAGATCGTTGGGAAGCATCGTAGCGAAACCCGTTGACCGACCACGCGGCGAGCGTCGCCTCCCAGACCGCAGCCAGCCGTTCGCCGGCGGAACGAGACTGCCAGTAGCGCAGAGATTCGGTCTTTTGCGCCGCCAGGGTGTCAAATTTGCGGATGGCCCTGGCGCTGCTCATGGTTCGACTCGATTCTAATCGCAGGTGGTCAGCGCTGGGATTGGATCGTCGGAACCCATCCTATCGCTGGCGCGATAAGGGTGGGGCACCCGTTGTTCCGGGTGGGGTTCGTGCTCTCCCACGTCTGCCAAACCCGGGCAGATTTGGGGCACCCGTTGCTCTGAGGCCAATTCAAAGAAGCGGTCGACGGCGTCGAGGATGGCCGCGCCGTTGCGGGCTTCGTAGATGGACTTGCGCAGGGCTGCTCCGCCGGGGACTCCGTGGGTGAACCAGGAGGCGAACTGCTTCATCTTGCCGGCGGCTTCGGCAGCGGGCGAGCGCGAGGTGTCAGGGGTGAGCTCGGCGAGAAGCATCGCGAAGTAGGTGCGGATCATGCGGTAGCGGTCCTGATCGGTCGGGAGGTCGTAGCGGCCGGTGGCCGTGTACTGGGCGATCTGGCGGAAGATCCAGGGATTGGCGGGAGCGGCGCGGCCGATCATGACGGCGTCGCAGCCGGTTTTGGCGATGAGGGCGCAGGCGTCCTCGGGGGTGCGCACGTCTCCATTGCCGATGACGGGGATGCGGACGGCGGCCTTGACCTCGGCGATGTGCTCCCAGCGGGCCTGGCCGGCGTAGCCCTGCTCGCGGGTGCGGGCGTGGAGGGAGACGGCGTTGAGGCCGGAGTCCTCGGCGAGGCGGGCGAGCGGGACGCAGACGATGTGGTTGTCGTTCCAGCCGAGGCGGAACTTGACGGTGAAGGGGATGCGGACGGCGGCGCGGACGGCTTTGAAGATTTCGCCGATCAGGGGGAGATCGCGGAGGAGGCCGCTGCCTCCGTTGCAGGTGACGACGCGTTTGGAGGGGCAGCCGAGGTTGAGGTCGACCATGTCGAAGCCGGTTTCCTCGACGATGCGCGCGGCCTCGGCGAGCGTGGCCGGGTTGGAGCCGAAGAGCTGCGCGGCGATGGGGTGCTCGTCGTCGTAGAAGGTGAGGTAGCGGCGGCGCTTGGACTCCCTCATGCGGGAGAGGCCGTCGGCCGAGGTAAACTCGGTCATGATGAGGCCGCAGCCGGATTGCTGATTGGTGACTGAGTCGTCGACGGAGGCGTGGTCGGGCGCTGCGGAGAAGACGCTGACATTGCGGAGTGCTGGCCGCACGGACGGAGGCGCTTCGCGCACGAGTTCTCCGGTGTCCCACGCGTTGCTGGTCATGAACATGCTCGAGTTTCGGATGAAACGGCGAAAGACCGTGTCGGTGACGCCGGCCATGGGGGCGAGCACGGTGGCCGGAGCGACGGTAACGCCGCCGATCTGGACGGAGGCCGGGACACGGGTCTGCTCGGGCATGGGGTGCTCGATCGGATTGTCCCAGTGCTTCTTCATTCAGATCCGGACTTCAATATCGGGACGGCTCTTCTCCAGAATTCTTGTTTCGATGGTGCGGAGTTTTGTGGGATCGACCCGAAAGCGCTCGGGAGCGATCGCGATTTCGGCGGTGGGAGACTGAGGTTCGGGTATTTTGATCCCTATCAACCCGATGCGCCCAATTCCGTCTTCGGAAAACAGCCCCAGATCGTCCAGCCCTTCACGGACGAATTCCACCTTTTCGGCTGATACGGCCAAATAACGGTAGTGCGCGGCCATGCGCATCAACTGCCGGTGGATGGTCTTCAATAGCGATACGTCGGGATCCGAGGATCCACGGCGCCACTTTTTCGGGGCGATCCATGGTTCCAACATCGTGACCTCGACGGCGTGCAGGTCACCGGCCCCACCGCTATCCACGGCGAGCACATCCGCTGCAATGACCGACGATGGCGGTTCGAGGTAGATGTTCGGGACTCTCAATGTACGTCTCAGCAAATCGGCGACAGTGTTAATCGCGCGGCCTTCGCGTTGGCGCGGCGTGATGGACGATTTGCGAAGTGTAGATGGCATTTATTGTCCTCCGAGGATTCTCAACGCCCAGGTTTCGAAGCGGAGCGCGTGGGTCCGAGCTTTGTCAGCCGCAGGTTCGAGGATCAGGGTTTCGTCATAAGCGACCGCGTTCTTACTACCAAGAAGAGCCTCGAAATGATTGATGCCCTTCACATCGATGCCGCGAGAACCGCAGATCCGTCGTGAGTGTTTTGCTGATTCCCCATGGTTCCGATACTTCGCCCGCTTACCTGTCAATCGGATCTGTACGGCGTCATTCCAGGCAATCGCGGAATGTACAGCGAGTAATGCGACGGCCGATGCGTAGTTGGAAAGATCGTCCTCAAGCAGCTTCATTGCGTCGATCAACTGACGGGCGCGATGTTCGAATGGGTCGGCCATGCAGTGCCATCATCGTATGTTAAAAGGCCCCCGCCGCGGCGGAGGCCTTGTCTTTGGAGAGCCGCTGCTTCCCTACTTCGCGGCTCCTGCCGGCTCGGGCTTGGCTTCGGTTTTGGCGTACTTGCGGCGGAAGCGCTCGACGCGGCCCGCGGTGTCAACCAGCTTTTGCTTGCCGGTGAAGAACGGGTGGCAGTTAGAGCAGATTTCCGCGTGGATGTCGCCCTTGTGAGTGGACTTGGTGGCGAAGTTGTGGCCGCACGCGCAGACGACGCGAATCTCGTGGTAGTTGGGGTGAATTCCCTGCTTGGGCATAACAGTCTTATTTTAGCCGAAAAGCGGGCCAGGGTGAAGCGGCCCGCTTATCTACACCAGGGCGTGGGTGCCGTGGGTGACGGCGGCGCCGGCGCGGAGGGCGGCGGCGACAAAGACGGCTTCGGAGATTTCCTGCTCGGTGGCGCCGGCTTCGCGGGCGCGTTTGGAGTGAATCTCAATGCAGTAGGGACACTGGGTGGTGAAGGCCACGCCGAGGGCGATCAACTCCTTGTGTTTGGCGGAGATCGCGCCGGGGGCCATGGCGGCTTTGTCAAAGGCCCAGAAGGCTTTGGCGGCTTCCGGGGCCTGCTGGTCGAGGGTTTTGAGGCGGGCAAGATTTTTCATGTCGTACATAGGGTTCTCCTGGGGCGCCGAAGGCCCGGCGCGAGCGCGGCAGAGGTTTGGACGAGTATAAGCTTGCCCGACGCGAAGGGTCAGAGAGGATGAGAGCGGAGCCAGGCGGCGACGTCCTCGGCGTTGCGATCCGGAGGGAAGACGGGGTAGAAGACGTGCTCGACGCGGCCGTCGCGGAGGATGAGGGTGAGGCGCTTGAGCAGGGTCATGCCGTGGATGGAGAAGGTGGGGAGGCGGAGTGCCTGGGTGAGGGCGAGGCCCTCGTCGGAGAGGATGGGAAAGGGCAGGTGGAGGCGGTCGGCGGCTTCGCGCTGGTAGGCGGTGTCCTGGGTGGAGAGGCCGAAGAGGCGATCGACGCCGAGGCGCTTCAGTTCGGCAAAATGGTCGCGGAAGGCGCAGCTCTGCGGGGTGCAGCCGCGCGCGCCGGGGATCGCTTCCCATCCATCGGGATTGGGCTTGCCGGGACGGCCGGTGCGGGGATAGGCGTAGACGACGATGAGGCCGGGGAGCACTGACAGGTTGATGCTGGAGCCATCGGTGGCGGGGAGAGGGATGGGCGGAACGGTCATGCCGAGCAGGTGACGGGCCGCGCCATCGTCTTCCGGAGCGGGGAGGGCGGACCAGTCGGGCGTGGCGATGCTGGACATGGGCGCGACTACCTATTTCGCTCCGGTGTCGGAATGGAGCACGGCGTGGTGCGCCCGCAGTTCGGCGACGATTTCGGAGGCGGCGCGGCGAGCTTCGTCTTCGCGGTTGGGGGGGAAGGAGATGGCTCCGACGCGGGCGTGGCCTCCGCCACCATAGCGCTCGCAGATGGTGGCGAGGTTCACCATGTCCTCGGGGTTGGTTTTGGTCCAGGGATTAGAGCCGACGGAGACCTTGGTGCGGAAGCTGGATTTGGAGAGGCCGATGGAGTAGGTGGCTTCCGGATGGAGGTAATACGGGATGAATTTGTTGTAGCCTTCGAGCGGACGATCGGAGATGTCGAAAAAGATGGTGCCCTGCTTCGATTCGGAGCGGGAACGGATGAGCTCGATGGCGCGCTCGTGGCGATCGAGGAGCGGCGCGAGGAGGCTCGAGACCCAGGGCTGATCGAGGACCTCCTGAAGGCTCATGCGCGTGAGCAGGGGGATGAGGCGCGGCATGAACGTCGGGTCCTCGGTGGACTCGATGATGAGGGTGAGCTTCATGGCCGGCTCAGGCATTTCAACGGCGGACTGCGGGCTGGCGTAGAGCGCGCCGTCGACGATGTCGGCCCACTTGACCAGCTCGGCGACGGGCGCGGCGTTGAAGCCGAAGCGCGTGGAGGCGATGTGGGCGATGAAACTGGTGCAGGAGATGTAGTTCGGATCGTAGAAGCGGCGATCCTTGTAGCGGCCGTCGGCGAGACCGTCTAAGTAGTCCTGGTGATCCTGAGGAGTGAGGAAGGCGGAGAGGTGGTGATCGAACCACCAGGTGATGCGCGGCGAGGCGGAGTATTTGAAGTCGACGATGGCGTTTTCATCGCCAGTGAAGTCAGCTTCGTTGAAGAGCGCGCCGGCACGATGGACCAGGCCGCAGAATTCGTAGGAGGCGTCCGGGCGGATGCACTCGCGATGGAAACGGCTGAAAAGCGAAGCCGAGCATGCGCCGTCAAAGCACTTGTCGTGATAAAAGACCCGAATATTCAAGAGAAAGCCGCCCCCAAAAAGCCGCCGGCAGATGCTCCGGACGGGAATCTACTAGATTACCGGGAAGAGATGCCGTGTCAAGCCGAGGTGCGTAAAATCCCCAGGCAAAAAGAACGTGGTGCGGGAACGTAGTGGGGCGCATCGAATTGCAAGGTGGACGAGTCTGGACCGCCGCGGCAGTTTGCGTCGGCAGAGTCAGCTATAGTCAAATGAAAGCGATGCGCTCTGATTTCGCAAGACAGCGATCTGTGTGGACCTGCCTGATGGTGGGGCTCTGCGCTGCGCTGATTCTGCTGAGCGGGACGATTCAGGCTGCGCATTTCCATCGCGACGGGAAGATCGATCCTGATTGCTCGCTGTGCGTAACGGTGCACAGCGCGGTGCACGTCGTGCATCCGGTGACGCTGCAATTCAGCAGCCACAGGGTGGAAACGATCGTGCCCGCGCGGCGCGTCGCCATGCCGCGCACCGCGGTGTTCTTTCGGCTAGTTATCCGGCCTCCGCCCGTTGGCGCTGCGCTTTTCGCGTAGACGTTTCGGGCATTTTTCTCATATCGATAAGGAGGCCGTGTATGCGCACGTTGCTGCGCCGCGTTTTTATTTTCATTTCCCTGGCTGTTTGTTCAGCCTGGGTTGGGGGGCTGCCCGTTTGGGCGCAGTCCGGAACATCATCGGGGACGGTGAGCGGAACGGTCAGCGATCCTACGGGCGCCGTTGTCCCCGAGGCGACGGTCACGATCGATAATCCTGTGAGCCAGTATCAGCGGACGGTGAAGACGAACGATGCGGGAGCGTTCAGTTTCCCGAATGTTCCGCTGGCGATGTATCGCCTGACGGTGACCATGAAGGGCTTCGGCGTCTGGGTGCGCACGATTGCGGTGCGCTCGGTGGCACCGGTCAATCAGGCAGTGACGCTGAGCGTGGGCGCAGCTACGACGACCGTGCAGGTGACCAGCCAGGACCTGATCAACAACGCCGCGAATATGGACACGGAGATTGACCGCAGGGCGTTTGCGGAAATACCGCTGGAGAGCCAGTCATCCGGCCTGAGTTCGCTGGTGACTCTGTCGACGCCGGGGATCTCCGCGGACTCCAATGGGCTGTTCCACGGGCTGGGCGATCACGCGTCGAACTCCTTCAGCATCGATGGCCAGCCGATTACCGATCAGCAGAGCAAGGTATTTTCCAACCAGCTGCCGGATCAGGCGGTGCAGTCGATGCAGGTGTTCGAGGGAGCGCCGCCGGCGCAGTACGGAGACAAGACCAGCCTGGTGATCCAGGTAACGACACGGTCCGGGCAGGGCGATACGAAACCGACGGGCGCGGCGAATCTCTCCTACGGCTCGTTCGGGACGGTTCAGGGCGGCTTCAGCCTGGGGTACGGCGGGCAAAACTGGGGCAATTTCCTGACGGCGAGCGGGCTGAACACGGGGCGGTTTCTGGATGGGCCGGAGTTCCGAATCTTCCACGACAGGGGCAACGAGGAGAACTTTTTCGACCGGGTGGACGATACGATCGATCCGAAGAACTCGCTGCATCTGAATTTCAACTACTCGCGTTCGTGGTTCCAGACGCCGAATACGTACGACAACCTGAACCTGGGCGGGATGAATCTGGCGGGCACGCCGGTACCGGGGCAGACGGATCAGCGCTCGAAGATCGGGACCATCGACGTAGCGCCGAGCTATACGCGGATACTCAGCCCGCACGCGGTGTGGAACGTGATCACGTATTTCCGCCGCGACGCGTACAACTATTATCCGAGCTCGAATCCGCTCGAAGATCTGGGGCCGGTGCAGTCGGAGAGCGTCGCCCAGAGCCGCAGCCTGGCCAACGCCGGGGTGCATACGGATATTTCGTGGGTGCATGGAATCAACAATGCCAAGGGCGGTCTGGAGTACTACTCGACCTTCCTGAATGAGAACGATTCGCTGGGAATTGTGGACCCGGGCTACCTGAACTCGCTGGGCTGTATGGCGGGCAATGTCCCGACCGGGCCGCCGTGCACGTATCTGCTGCCCTACGACCTGACGCGCGGAGGCGGTTTCTACCAGTACCACGGACACGCGGACATCCGGGAGTTCTCAGCCTACGCCGAGGACATCGTCACGAAAGGCAACTGGTTGTTCAACCTGGGCATACGCGGCGATGCATATAGCGGGTTGTCGGACGCCAGCCAGGCGGAACCGAGGGTGGGCGGATCGTACACCATCAAGAAAACCAACACGGTGCTGCGGGCGTCCTACGCGCGCACGCTGGAAACGCCGTTCAACGAAAACCTGGTGCTCTCCAGCGAGGGATGTCTGAACTCCGTGCTGAACCCGTTGTTGTTGTGCTCGGCGGGAAACTCGGAGCCCCTCACGCCGGGAACTCGCAACGAGTATCACGCCGGTCTGCAGCAGGTCATCGGCCACCACTTTGTGCTGAGTGGCGAATACATCTGGGAATACACCAACAACGCCTACGATTTCAGCGTGCTGGGCAATACGCCCATCACCTTCCCGATTCAGTGGAAGAAGTCGAAAATCCCCGGATTTGCAGGGCGCGTGAACGTGACCCCGATTCATGGATTCAGCGCGTATCTGGTGATGTCCTCGGTGGCGGCTCGCTTCTTTCCGCCGCAGATAGGAGGCGCGGGGGCGACGGTGGGCCAGACGGGACTGCCCTTCCGCATCGACCACGACGAGCACCTGAACCAGACGACGCACTTCCAGTATCAGCTACCGTGGAAACGCGCGCCGTGGTACAGCTTCAACTGGCGATACGACAGCGGGCTGGTGGCCGGAGCGGTTCCCTGCTTCAATCCAGCCTCGAACGACCCGAACAGCGCGTGCGACGCGACGTCGATCTACATCAATGGGCAGCCGGCAGTGGATTTGAGCGGGCTGGATGCGGATGAGGAGTATGAGGCCGGTTTGTCGTGCGACGGGGTGAAAGCGACGCCGGGGCATCCGCTGATGACGAACGGACTGCCGGAGTGCCTGGCGTCGCAGTACTCGTCGGATCTGGTGAAGATTCCGGCTCCAGGAACAGGCGACAACGACAAGAATCCACCGAGGATCGATCCGCGCAGCCTGTTCGATATGTCGCTGGGCGAGGACAACCTCTTCCACAGCGATCATTACAAGCTGGGCGCGACGTTTACCGCAGTGAACGTGACGAATAACTACGCGCTGTATAACTTCCTGTCGACGTTCAGCGGGACGCATTATGTGACGCCGCGATCGCTGACGGGAGAACTGAAGCTGGAGTTCTGAGGGAACCCACCCTATCCGCGATACGGCCGCGGATCAGGGTGGGGCACCCGCTGGGGTTCTGAGGGGTGGGCGGGAGAGGTCGCATGGTTGCGCCGCCCCTCCGGGGCTCTGTTGCTTTGCGCTGGCTACCCAGCACTGAAGTGCTGGGCTACTCAACATTGCGCCTCCGGCGCATTCAGGATCGCAAGACGCCAAGACCCTCGGTGTCCACGGTGATGCAGCAGTGCGCCTCCGGCGCATTCAGGATCGCAAGATGCCAATACCCTCGGTGTCCACGGTGATGCAGCATTGCGCCTCCGGCGCATTCAGAATCGCAAGACGCCAATACCCTCGATGTCCACGGTGATGCAGCAGTGCGCCTCCGGCGCATTCAGGATCGCAAGACAGGGCGCTCACGCGCACGATCGGCTAGGCTGGAAGTATGGCGCCCCGGAGCGACGCGCAGTTGGTGCAGATTGTGGATGCGATGGCTGCGGACGCAGCGCGGCGGGGCGGCGCGTGGGTGAAGTGCGCGCCGGGATGCACGCAGTGCTGCATCGGAGTCTTCCCCATTTCACAGCTGGATGCGGAGCGGCTGCGCGCTGGAGTGGAGGAGCTGGCGGCTCGCGAGCCTGAGCGAGCCAATGCCGTGCGCGCGCGGGCGCGGGAGGTTGTGGAGCGGCTGGGGGCGGAGTTTCCGGGAGACGCGCGGACCGGGATTCTGGATCCAGAGCGCGGTGAGGAATTTGAGGAGTTCGGGAATGAGGAGCCGTGCCCCGCGCTCGATCTGCAGACCGGCTTGTGCGATTTGTATGGGGCGCGGCCGATTACGTGCCGCGTGTTTGGGCTTCCGCTGCGCACGCCGGAAGGGCTGGGCGTGTGCGAGCTGTGCTTCCAGGGAGCCAGCGAGGAGGAGATTGCCGCGTGCGCGGTCGATGCGGACTACGACGGTCTGGAAGCGGTGGCGAACGCTGAGGTGGAGCGCGCGTCCGGGCTGAGCGGGAACACGATCATTGCGTGGGCGCTGACGACTGATCGCAAGTAAGTGTTCGCTCCGGGCCAAAATGCCGTAAGCTACTGTGTTTGCCCGGAGGAGCTTCTGTGAATCATTACGCAACGCTGCATACGCAGACCGAAGCGGGCGTGCACACGATCCTGCTGAACCGGCCGGAGAAGCGCAATGCACTGACGCCGCAGCTGATTGAGGAGCTGACGCAAGCGCTGGAAGCGGCGGCGGCGAATGCGCATTGCCGGGTGGTGCTGATTACGGGCGCGGGATCGGCGTTTTGCGCAGGGCTGGATCTCGAGGTTCTGCAAGCCAATGTGGATGCCGGCGAAGACGCGGCGCTTGCGGATGCGGAGCGGATTGCGAAGCTGTTCCGGACGCTGCAGGAGCTGGCGAAGCCGACGATTGCGGCGGTGAATGGGGCGGCGGTTGCAGGCGGGATGGGCATTGCGACGCTGTGCGACTGGACGCTGGCCGTGCCGGAGGCGAAGTTTGGGTACACCGAGGTGCGGATCGGATTTATTCCGGCGATTGTGTCGGCGTATTTGCGAACGCAGATCGGCGACAAGCGGACGCGGGACCTGCTGCTGAGCGGGCGGCTGATTGGCGCGGAAGAGGCGGCGGCGATGGGGCTGGTGACGCGCGTGGTTCCAGAGCCGGAGCTGATGCGTGAGGCGCGCGCGCTGGCGGAGAGGCTGATGCGGAACAGTCCAGCGGCGATGGCGGCGACGAAGCGGCTGCTGACGCGATTTGCCGACCGGCGATTGCTGGACGACGTTGAGGGCGCAATCCGGGCCAGCGTGCAGATGCGGGCGCACCCGGATTTTCGGGAGGGCGTGACAGCGTTTCTGGAGAAGCGGGAGCCGAAGTGGAGGGACTAGCCGTCCAGGCGGAAGCGCTTCGCGCAAATACTGACGGATGGAGTCTTCGCAGCGTCGTCCCTACGGGACTCGGTATTGTGCCGTGGCTGTCCCAGCGCTGAAGCGCTGGGCTAATCAGCGCTGCGCCTCCGGCGCAAATTGAAGGGCAGGCAGAGTTCGAATTAGACGAGGGTGCATTCGAGCTCACGACTGCCGTAGCGGGCGCGAAGCCATTCGAGTTCACTCAGGGAGGGCTACGTTCACGCTAGACGGCGGTGGGCTCTAATTCCCTGCTGCCATAGCGAGCGCGGACATAATCATCCAGAATTTTCTTAAAGTCCTGGACGATGGTATCGCCGCGCAGGGTCGTCATGAGGCGGCCATCGACGTAAACGGGGGCTTTGGGCTCCTCGAAGGTGCCGGGGAGGGAGATGCCGATGTTGGCGTGCTTCGACTCGCCGGGGCCGTTGACGACGCAACCCATGACGGCGAGCTTCAGCTCCTCGACGCCGGGATACTGTGCGCGCCAGGCGGGCATGGAGGTGCGGAGGTAGTCCTGGATTTGCTGGG
>DATAWD010000007.1:0-144586 GCA_036267395.1 Acidobacteriaceae bacterium
ACGCTGGAATCGGCTTCGATGGGCTCGAGGAGACCAATGGCTTCAGAGCGAACGGAAGCATCGCGATCGTGGAGGAGGGCTTCGAGGATGGCATCGCGCACGCGCATGTCGACGCCGATGTAGGGCTCGAGGCCTTCAAGAGCCTTGCGGCGGACGGAAGCGTCGTGGTCGTAGCGCAGGGCGACCATGAGGGCGTTGCGGATGGGGCCGCCGCTGCAGTTGTGTCCGGCGCGGCAGGCCTGGGCGAGCAGGTCGACGGAACTATCATGCACGGTGGGGTTGCCGCGGTTGCGGGTACCGAGAACGAGGAGCTGGCGGATCTGGGGGTCGTCGATGGTGCCGAAGGCGGTTTCGGGGAGGACGCGGTAGAAGCGGACCTCAACGGTGTCAGAACCGGGCTCGAAATTGACGTTGCTGACGCCGGCGATCTGGGCGGCGTCAAGGTCAGCGGCGACGGGAACCGAGGCGACGCTGTCGGGGGCGGCGGGAGGCAGAGCTGTGGCGACCGCGGAACGGCCGTAGTGGTATCCCCCGAAGGCACCGGCAGAGATGCCGGCGAGAAGGAGAGTGGAGGCGAGGACGGGCGCGCCCTGGAGATGGCCGAGGCCGCGGCGGAAGGACTGGCCGATGTGGCGCAGCAGGCCGCCCTGGGGAATGGCGTCGAGCGCTTCATCGAGGCGCAGGCGGGTGCGGGCGACAAGGCTGGGGGAGGGTTCCAGCGGAGGATTGGCCGACATGGCCTTGTGGAGTGCGGAAATGGCTTCCATTTCCTGGCGGCATCCCTCGCAGTGGGCGAGGTGCTGTTCCAGGCGGTGGGTCCGGTCGTCGGGGAGTTCACCGTAGACGGCCAGGACGATGTCTTCCTGAGCCAGTTCGCAGTTCATTGGAATTCGAGCCTCACTTTGCCTCTAAGGTGAATCGATCCGGGTCGTGGGCGCCCGTGTGGTTTGGGGGGCTGAAGCCCCTTTCTATCTCTTGGACGTTTCTGCGGGGCGATGGAACGCGGGCCCGGGTAGAAAAATCTTGCCGGGGCTGAAGCCCCTCTTTTTTATCTGCCTTGTTCCCCGGGCTGAAGCCCGGGGCTTTCTCCGTTGTCCTGCTGCGCAGGACCGCTGCGCTCAGGGGCTGAAGCCCACTTCTTTTTGTAGCCTTTCGGCACGAGTGAAGTCGTGCCCTGATCCAAAACCCATGCCCTGATACGAGGCTGGCGTTTACTTGTAAAGACCGTCGGTGTCACCGCAGTTCGGCGAGGCGGGCTCGCAGCTTTTTGGTGGCGCGGAAGAGGGTGTTCTTGGCCGTTTCTTCCGTGGTGTTGAGCATTTCTCCGATGGTTCGCAGGCGGAGACCCTGGTAATGCTTGAGCTCGAAAACCATGCGCTCGCGAGGGGTGAGCTCGTCGAGGGCTTCGCGGATGCAGCGGCCGAGGTATTTGCGATCCAGCTCGCGGGCCGGGTTAGCGCCGGAACGCTCGTCCGAGACGTTGGTGAGGAGGTCCATCTCCTCACCGGAGGAATCGAGGACGACGGCCTGATCTTCGCGGCGGGACTTGCGGCGGCGCAGGTGATCGAGGCAGAGGTTGGTGACGATGCGGTAGATCCATGTATAGAAGGAGCACTCGAAGCGGAAGTTGCCGAGGTAGCGGTAGGCCTTGAGGAAGGCCTCCTGCTGGATGTCCTGGGCGTCCTGTTCGGAGCCGGTGAGGTGCATGGCGAGGCGCAGGACGGCCTGATCGTATTGGCGCACGAGGGCGTCAAAGGCTGTGCGCGAACCGGCCTGGGCTTCGCGGATCAGATCGGTTTCGGGGAGGTTCTCCCTGAGAGGGCCCGCCATACGCGAGGATTGTATGCGAGGTCGGGCTCGGGAGGGCCGGGCCGGGGATAAAAAGCGAAGCGCATCAGCAGGCATCGAGGCTCCTGGCGGCGTGGGTAGGGCTACGCAAAAAGATAGACGGATGAGAAGGGGATTGGTGAGCGGGGTTGGCGGGTGAAGCGGTCAGCCAGGAAGCGGTCGGCGGATGCAACGGTTAGCCGAAAGGCGAAGCGCGCGGTCATTCGCCGCGGCAGAGGACGATGAGGGCGGGGCCGTACCGGTCGACTTTGGCGGGGCCGATGCCACGGACGTGGAGAAGCTGGTCGAGGGTTTGGGGAGCGGCGAGGACGAGGGCGGCGAGAACGGCATCGTGGAGAACGAAAAAGGAGGGCTTGCCGGCGGCGGCGGCTTCGGCTTTGCGCCAGGAGCGGAGACGCTCTTCGAGGGCGGATTGGGCGGGCGTGAGGGATGGGGCCTGTTGGGCGGTTGGGGACGGGGAAGGGCCGGCGGGATCGGCGGAGCGGGCGGGTTTAGGTTTCCGCGGCTTGCGGAGGGAGCCGGGGTCGGCGTCGGGGGGCTGGGGGAGCAGGACGTGGAGGGGGTCGTGGTCGGCGAGGGTTCGGCCTTCATAGGTGAGCGCCGCTTTGCGGAAGGCGATTTCGCGGCCTTCGGGATTGGTGAAAGTCTCGGAAGTGAGGGTGACGAGGCCGGCGCGGGCGAGGCCGTCGAGGAGTGCGTCAAAGGCGCGGCGGGCTGCGGGGAGGCTGGGGCCGCGGCTGACGTCGGTGAAGAGGCGGCCGGTGGATTTGGGGCCGGAGGCGAGCAGCTCGCGGAGGATGCGGCGGAGGTCGCGTTCCTGCTCCGGGGTGGGCTCGGCGTAAGGCTGGGCGGTGGCGCGCTCCGGTGAGCAGAAGTCGCAGTGGCCGCAGGGGCGTCCTGGGGTGTCGCCGAAGTGGCGGACGAGGGCGGACATGCGGCACTGCGGGGTTTCGGCGAACTGGACCATGCCGTCGAGCTGGGCGCGGCGATGGGCGAGTTGCTGCTGGTAGCCGGAGCGCCAGAGTCCGGCGTGGGTGGCGGCGAGCGGGGTGCGGACGCGGCCTTCCATATCGAACTGCGCGGCGCCCTGGGAGGCGAGCTTGTTGACGGCGCGCTCGAAGTCTTCAGGGAGCATGTTGAGCCTCTGAAAGAGGGGCTCGCCGGGTTGGAACTCCTCGGTGAGGAGACGGGCGACGCGGGCGAGGTCTTCGACGGGCGGGTAATCGCGCTCGAAGAAGGACTCGTGGATTCTGCGGTCGGCAAAGCTGTGGAGGAGGATGGCGCGGGAGGGCAGGCCATCGCGGCCGGCGCGTCCGATTTCCTGGTAATAGCCTTCGAGCGAGGCGGGCAGGGAGGCATGGAGGACGGTACGGATGTTGGGCTTGTCGATGCCCATACCAAAGGCGATGGTGGCGACGACGACTTCGAGCTGGCCGGCAAGGAAGGCGCGCTGTACCTGCTCGCGGGTGGCGGCGTCGAGGCCGGCATGGTACGAGGCGGATGGGAAGAGCGCATTCAAGCCGAGGGCGAGCTGGTCGGCGCCTTTGCGGGAAGGGGCATAGACGATGGCGGGACGGCGGTCGGCATCGGCGAGGTAGTCGGCAATGAAGGCGGGACGCTGCGGGTGAGAGAGCTCGACGACTTCGAGGGCGAGGTTGTCGCGGCGGAATCCATGAATGAAGAGAGCGGGCTCCTGGAGGCGGAGTTGGGCCACGATGTCGCGCTGGACGGCGGGGGTAGCGGTAGCGGTGAGAGCGATGACGGGAGCGGGGCGGAGGAGAGGGAGGGTGTCGCCGAGGGTGCGGTAGTCAGGGCGAAAATCGTGACCCCAGCCGGAGATGCAGTGGGCTTCGTCGACGGCGACGAGGGAAGGCTTGCGGCGGGCGAGCATTTCAGGGAAGCCGGGGACGCGGAGGCGTTCAGGGGCGATGAAGAGGAACTGGAGCTGGCCGTCGAGGTAATCGCGACAGACCTGGCGGGCGTGGTCGCGGGAGAGGCCGGAGTGGATGCGGGCGACGCGCAGACCGTGGGCGGTGAGCTTGGCGGCCTGATCTTCCATGAGGGCGATGAGCGGGCTGATGACGAGCGCCGGGCTGAAGGGGCCGTCGCCGGCGCGGGCGACGGCGGGGAGCTGGTAGCAGAGGCTCTTGCCGGCGCCGGTGGGCATGACGAGGAGGACGTCGCGACCGCCGGTAAGGGCCTGGCAGACGGGTTCCTGATTTTCGCGAAAGCCGGGAAAGCCGAAGGTGGAATGGAGGAGCGGAAGAAGGTCCATGGGATGGAGATAGCCGAAGCTTTATGGTGCCATGGACCGGGCTTGCCGGTTCACCCCGGAGGACACGGAGGTCACAGAGATATCCAACGGGGTTGCGTCGGGATGGCGGTTCGTGGGCGCTACACTCGGTCTATGTTTGCGGAGAACGGGAGTTTGTTTGGTGGAGCGGGCGCCGGTGCAGCGGAATGGGTGACGGCGTATTGCGATGGCGGGTCACGGGGAAATCCCGGGCCGGCCGGGTTTGGGGTGTTTGTCGAAGGGCCCGACGGGGAGAAGCTGGCCGAGCTGAGCGAGTATCTGGGCAAGACGACCAATAATGTTGCGGAATATTCGGGGCTGCTGGCGGCGCTGGGGTGGGCGCTGGAGCAGGGGCACGGGCGGCTGCGGGTGATATCGGATTCCGAGCTGATGGTGAAGCAGATGCAGGGGCGCTACAAGGTGAACAGCGCCGATCTGCGCCCGCTGTGGGAAGAGGCGAAGCGCCGGGTGGCGCGGCTGGAGGGGTTCCGGATCGAACACGTGCTGCGGGGGAAGAATCAGCGGGCGGACCGGCTGGCGAATCTGGCGATGGATCGAGGGATGGGCCGTACGGGCGGACTTTCTGGAGATCCGTCGCGGGGTCAGGAACCGCAGCGAAAAGCTGAGGCTCCTAAGACGGTGAAGGGGTATGTGAAGGGCGGGGTGGTGCATTTGATTGAGGGGGAGCTGCCGGAGGGTGCTTTTGTGAAGGTGGTGGTGGACCGGCAGTAGAGCAGGGTACCGGGGCGGCGTTCAGGGAGGGCGGTTGGCGATGCGAGCGTCACGCGGACTGGCGGCGGGGTTGCTGGGGTTGTTCCTGGCGGAAGGGGTCGCGGCCTCGGCCCAAAGCGGGATGGCTCAGCCGCGATCGGCGTCAGCGACGATTGTTTACGTCAATCGGCAGTACGGATTCCGATTCACCCTGCCAGCTGACTGTCGAGGATACTCGATCGTCACGGATGAGTGGATGGGGAGCGCTCCGGCGAATAACGAGAGAGGACCGCTGCTGTCGATCCGTGATCCGCGGTGGACGGAGGAGCAGCCGCGGCAGGATATTCCAATCATGATCTTCACCGGGGCGCAGTGGAAATTACTGCAGAATGGAAAGCTCACGGTGAGTGCGGCACCCTACGATCCAGGCGAGATCGGCAGAAATCGGAGGTATGTATTTGCGATTCCACCGCGATACAACTTCGATGAAGATCCGGGATACCGGGAGGTAATGGAAATCCTGAAAGAGCATCCGCTCCATGCCTTTTGAGCGGATGCGGCTGGGGATTCGGGCGGCGCGTGCGGACGATGTGCCGCGGCTGACGGAGATCTACAACCACGCGGTGATGCATTCGCCTGCCACGTTCGATCTGGAGCCGAAGACCGTCGAGGAGCGGCGGGCATGGTTCGCGCAGTTTGCGAAGACGGGGCGATATCGGCTGCTGGCAGCGGAAGAGGACGGCGTGGTGTTGGGATATGCGGGGACGACGCAGTGGCGTCCCAAGCCTGCTTACGAAACGACAGTGGAGACGACGATCTATTGCGCGCCTGAGACAGCGGGGCGATGTGCGGGAACGCGGTTGTATGCGGCGCTTTTCGAGACGCTGGCCGGGGAGAACGTGCATCGGTACGTGGCAGGGTACGTGCCGCCGAACGCGGCTTCGGCACGTCTGCATGCGCGGTTCGGCTTCCGCGAGGTGGGGACGTTTCACGAAGTGGGTTATAAGTTTGGGCGGTACTGGGATGTCTGCTGGCTGGAGCGGGCGGGATGAGCAGCGGACAGGAAACAGGGTAGAGCGCACAGGATACAGACGGAGAGTGGGGTACGGGGCGAGTCGAGGGTAACGGGCAGCCAGGGCCGGTGATGGGACTCTTCGCTGTGCTTCGAATGCACTAGACTGGCGAGGCATGCCTGCCATGGGAAAGTTCCGACGATTTGAGGTTACGGTATTTCGCAAGGTGCGCCGCGATCCGCCGGAGGGGTTTGTTCACCGCGCGGCTTTCTGGCTGCTGGTGTTCTATCTGGGGCTGTCCGTGCCGGGGTTTCTGCCGGGGAGCGCGGGGACTTTCTTTGGCGTTCTGGCGGAAATCGCGTTTTATCTGCTGCTGGCGGTGTGCGTGCCGCTGCTGTGGCGGTTCGTTTTCACGCAGCTGCTGTGGAAGGTGCGCAATCGCCTGGTCGTGACCTATCTGCTGATGGGGCTGACGCCGGTGGTGTTGTTTGTGACCCTGGCTCTGCTGCTGCTGTATGTTTTTTCGGGACAATTTGCGATCTTTGCGGCGACCAGCGTGGTGGGGGATGAACTGGCGAAGGTCTCCTCCATGAACCGCAGCCTGACCGTGCACATGGCGCACGTGTTCGAACAGGATCCGCGGCTGCACACGGTGCCGGTGCCGCCGGAAGCGAGCCGGCCTTCGCAGCAGGAGTATGCAGGGATGACGGTAGCCGTCTACGAAGACGGTAAGCCGGTGACGCTGGCTCCGGCGGAATGGAACGCGGGAATGAAGCCGACGGTGCCGGGCTGGTTCCACGGGAGCTTCAGCAGCCTGACTTTCGACCATGGGCAGCTGTGGCTGCGGGCCGCCGATGAGCAGACGATGGGAAGCCACCGCACGGTGGTGATTTCCAGCGTTCCCCTGGAGAAGGAGAATGTGGAGGCGATTGCCCGGGGGCTGGGGCGGGTGAGCATTTTCCCCAGTCTGGACTTTGGCGCGGGCATGCCGAATGGCGGCAGCACGACGAACGTGGAAGTGGCACCGCCGAGGAAAGAGCCGGTCCATGTGGAGATGGGGCGGCAGGATTTTGAGCGAGCGCGCAAGAACGCGATTGTGGGCGGAGAGCTGCCGCCGCCGCAGCACTTTTACGATGTGCCGGTACGGTTTGGGGCTCCGCTGACGGCGGTGGACTGGGCAACGGGCAGCAGTGTGGCAACGGCGGCGGATGTGACCTCGCGGCCCTCGCTGCTCTACAACCGGCTGTTTATCACGTCGCTGACGGTGGCCAATATGATTCGCGATCTGCTGATCGGAATCGCGGTGGCGTTTGGGGTTCTGGAGCTGCTGGCGTTTTTGGCCGCGGTGCGGCTGAACCGGACGATTACCAAGTCTGTGCACGATCTGTACGAGGCGACGCTGGCCATCGACGGGGGGAACCTGGGGCACCGGATCCAGGTGAAGCGGCGGGATCAGCTGGGAGCGCTGAGTCGGTCGTTCAACAGCATGGCCACGTCGCTGGAGCGGCTGCTGGTGGAGCAGCGGGAAAAGGAGCGGTTGCAGAACGAGCTGGCAATTGCGCAGGAGGTGCAGGCGAATCTGTTTCCGAGGGGAAAGATTGCGCTGCCCATGCTGGAGCTGCATGGGGTGTGTCTGCCGGCGCGGACGGTGAGCGGCGACTACTACGACTTTCTGCTGTTCGGCGATACCGGCCTGGGGATGGCGCTGGGCGACATCAGCGGGAAGGGCATCTCCGCGGCGCTGCTGATGGCGACGCTGCACTCGGCGGTGCGGGCCTATCGCTTTGCCGGCGAGGAGCTGGTGATGGAAGGGACGACGGCGATGGTGAGCCCGCGCACGCGGCGGGTGGGCGAGCACGAAGTGGAGTGCGCGGAGCTGTTCGAGGAGCCGGCCAGGATTTTGTCGCTGCTGAACCGGCATTTGTACCGGAGCACGCAGCCGGAGAAATACGCGACGTTGTTTCTGGCGCACTACGACGGGCTGAGCCGGCGGCTGGTGTATGCCAATGGCGGACATTTGCCGCCGATGCTGCTGCGCGCCGACGATACGGTGACGAAGCTGGATCGGGGCGGATCCGTGGTGGGATTGCTGGACGAGCTGAGCTGGGAGCAGGGGACCGAGCACCTGGATCCGGGCGACATTCTGATTGCGTACAGCGACGGGGTGACGGAGCCGGAGAACGACTTTGGGGAGTTCGGGGAGGAACGGCTGCTGGATGTGGTGCGGCGGCACAAGCATCTGAGCCTGGAGGCGATCTCCGAGCAGGTGATTTCGACGCTGCGGACCTGGATCGGGGCGCAGGAGCAGCCGGATGACGTGACGCTGGTGCTGGCGCGGCAGAGGTAGGACAGGGTACAGGGTGCGGGGTACAGCGTTCAGCGTACAGGGTGCGGCGTTCAGCAGGGGATTCGGGGAGAACCTGTGAGGTGCGCGGTGGAGCGTGCCGTCGCGGGATGCTTCGTTTCGTTCAGGATGACATTTTGATTTCTATTTCGGTGCCGCGGCGTTCGGCGCTGAGGTAGCCGGCATAGAGGGTCGCGATGGTGTCGCGGGCGAGTCGGGCGTTGGCCAACGGCTCGCGGTTCTGCGCGATCGACTCGAGAAAATCCTGAAATTCCTGGGGGTAGCCGTGCTGCCACGCTTCGTCAGGGGCGGGGTGGCTCCAGCCGGCTTTGGTTTCGATTTTTTCGATAAGGTAGACGTCGCGGAAGGCCTCGGCGTCAGGATTGAAGGTGGTGAGGGCGTCGATGGGGTTGAGCTGGCAGCGGGTGCGGTGATTGTTGGCGACGATCTCGATCCAGTTGCTGACGCCGCCCAGCATAAGCTCTGAGGCGAAGATGTCGGCGACGGTGCCGTCGGTGAAGGTGACGTGGAGCTGGCCGTAGTCTTCGATGTCGGTATAGCCGCGGCGGAGGTGGCCGGCGTCGCGAAAGGCGGGCATGCGGGTGAGGGCGTGGGTGCGGGCGCTGACAGTGGCGGGACGAATGGGGGCTTCGTCGCGGGCCAGGCCTTCGGCCTGCTTGAGGGAGAGCGCGGCGCTGAGGGGATGACAGCCTTTCCCGATGAGGGAACCGCCGCCGGAGTAGCTCCATTGTCCGTAATAGGGGGAGTGGGAGCCGGAGTGAGACTGATTGCCGAGAATCCAGAGGATCTGCGCGCCGGATTTCGTAACAATCTCGCGCTCTTTTTGGATGGCGGGGGCATAGATCCAGTTTTCGGCGTAGGCGATGGTTCGGTTGGCGGCGAGAGCGGCATCGAGGATGCGCCCGCAACTGGCGAGGGCGGCGGCGAGCATGGGCTCTTTGGGTGCGGTGTCGCCGTGGAAGCCGGGTGAGCCATCGCCAAAGGCGCCGGTGAAGGGCTTTTCGACGATGAGGTGCAGGCCGCGGGCGAGGGCGGAGAGGGCAAGGGACTCGTGGGTGGAGGGCGGCGTGCAGAGGGAGAGGATGTCAGAGGCGTCGCAGAGAGCTTCAAAGGAGTCGAAGGCGGGGATGGAGAATTCGCGGGCGAAGGCTGCGCGGGTTTCAGCCGAGCGCGCGGTGACGCCGGCGATGGTGAAAGGGACGCCGTAGACGCGGCGGAGATTGTGAAGATGGAAGCGGGCGGCAAAGCCGGCGCCTGCGAGTCCGATGCGGAGGGGTGGGGTCATGGACGAGCTCTCGGGGGCAGATTGAGTGTACGGCCGGCAGTGATCGGGAGAGTGCCGGGAAAGCAGGTCCATTCGACTCGCGCCTGAAATCAATGTTGCGCCCAGGTGCAGTCGCAACGAATTTTGAGAGCTCGCTCAGGTTGACAAGCTATTCGTGTTTTGCAGCGGCTTCGAGGCGTTTGGTTTCCGGCGTGATGAAGCTGATGACGTGATAGGTGGCGGGGGTGGCGCCGGCGTTGCGGACGGCGTGGAGCGTATTCGATGCGTTGAAGATGACGGAGCCGGGGCCGAGGCGCGTCCACTTGCCTAAGCCGAAGGCTTCGACGTTGCCGCGGTCGACGATGATGACCTCTTCGTTGAAGTGGCGGTGGGGCGGGTGGGACTGCGCACCGGGATTTAGGGTGGTGGCGTGGATCTCAAGCTGATCGAGGGTGGCGGTGGGAGCGCGGAGGAACTGGCGCGACTCGCCGTTGGCATTTTTGACGACGGGGATGGAGTTCCAGTCGTAGACGGACCAGCCGAGGACAGCGGGCTTCGGGGCGGCGACGGCGAAGGCGCAGCCGGTGGCGAGGATGGAGACGAGAGCGATGACGAGGTCGCGGCGGGTGAGTCGCACGGGGTGGCTCCTGCGGTGGTGATGGTGGCGAATCCATTGTGCGCCCGGGAGGACGGTGTATTGATTTGCGTACACAACAATAGGCGGGCGACGCGCAGTGTGTCAAAGCCCCTGAAACGGGGGATGTCTGTGCAGGGAGTGGTCGATCCTTTGACATTCCGGAGTGGCAATCGATAAAGTGTGGGCCGCGAACGAAATCCACAAGTGGGGCACAGGGAAGAGAGGCGACGATGGTTCGTGGTGCGGACAGGGTCGTGCTGATGGGAGCCGCTGCGGCGGTGCTGACGGGCGTCGCCCTGGGGCAAATGCATGCGAACCGGAGTGCGGATCTCGCTGTGGATGCGCGGGTGCGGATTGTTGTCGATGCGCATGAGCCGCAGGCGGTGAAGACCGCGGCGAACGATCTGGCGAATGACTGCGCGAAGGTGTTTGGTGTGAAGCCGCGGATGGAAGAGCAGGCGAGCGGCGGGGGCGGCACGACGATTGTGATTGGCGAGACGGGGAAGCTGCCGGGGGCGATGCGGCCGGCGGGGGTGAGCGATCCGGAGTCGTTTGCGATTGTGGCAAAGGGAAAGGATGTGGTGCTGGCGGGTGCGGACATGCGGGGGACGATCTACGCGATTTACCAATTCTCGCAGGAATTCCTGGGCGTGGATCCGCTGTACTACTGGACCGATCACGAGCCGGAGCGGCGGGCGCGGGTGGTGCTTCCGGCGGGGCTGGACAAGGGTTTTCCGGCGCCGGTATTTCGGTATCGCGGGTTCTTTATCAACGATGAAGATTTGCTGACGGGGTGGGCGCCGGGCGCGAAGGATCATACGGGGATATCTCTGGCGGTTTGGAACAAGGTGTACGAAACGCTTCTGCGCTTGAAAGGGAACATGATCGTGCCGGGGACGTGGATTTTTCCGGACGATCCCCAGGTGAAGGCGGCGGGGGAGCGCGGGCTGATCGTGACGGAGCATCATGCGATTCCTCTGGGATTGAATGTGGCGCGATGGCCGCGGGACGTGCCGTACAACTACACCGAGCATCCGGAGATTCTGGAGCGGGCGTGGAAGAATGCGGTGGCGGAGTATCCAAAGGGGCAGGAGATTTTGTGGGATGTGGGGCTGCGGGGCCTGTCGGATGTGAGCTACGCATCGATGGATCCGAGCGTGCGCGACAACGACAAGGCGCTGGGAGCGCTGATCAGCAAGGCGATTCGGGATCAGATGGGGATTGTGCGGGAGACGCATCCGGAGGCGCACTTTGTGACGGACCTGTGGCAGGAGGGAGCACGGCTGGAGCAGGACGGGTATCTGCACATCCCGCCGGAAGTGACGACGGTGTGGGCGGATGACGGGTCAGGGTATATCCAGGACAAGGGCGAGGTGAAGGCGGGCGAGGGAACGTACGATCACATCGCGATGCTGAACGGGAGGGCGAATCAGCTGAGCGAGATGGTGCCGGTGACGCGCACCGATGAGGAACTGCGGCGGTATATCGACGCGGGGGCGACGGCGTACATGCTGGTGAACACGAGCGACATTCGTCCTGTAACGATGAGCGCGCGGGCGATTATGGATCTGGCGTGGCAGGGACATCTGATGGGGTCGGAGAAGGGTACCGTGCCGGAGGAAGCTGCGGACGATTTTTATCGGTCGTGGGCGACGGAGGAGTTTGGGGCGAAGGCGGCGTCGGCAATTGCAGATGTGTACAGGGCGTACTTTGCGGCCCCTGCGCAGTATGGGATCCCGGCGCATGAGTATGGTGACCAGTGGTATGAGGACGAGACGCGGATGCTGCTGCTGACGGCGATGATCGATTCGCCGCTGTACGCGATTCCGAGCCAGTCGCCGAAGTGGGAGATGCCGCGGATGGTGGGGGAGGGGTACGGGCGTCCCAACTACGGCGGGAAGGCGTGGATGGTGCGGACGGCGGCGCATGAGGTGGAGCAGTGCGGCGGGGCCGAGGCGCGGTGGGATGGGGTGTGGGCGAAGGCGCAGGGGGCGGCGGCGTTGGTGGCTCCGGGTCGCAGAGAGTTTTATCAGGGATCGGTGCTGACGATGGTGGCGATCAATCGTGAGAGCAACCGGATGCTGCTGGAGATCTCAAAGGCAATTCTGGATGTGCAGAAGGGCGACACGGCCGCGGCGCAGCGGGATGCGGCGGAGGCAGTCACGGCGGTGGCGGCGATCCGCGCGGCGCAGGCGGCCGCGGAGTACGGAAAGTGGAAGAACTGGTATCGAGGGGACTGGTTGGATGGGGTGTATCGGACTCAGCAGGTCGTGGAGGCCTATGCAGCTTTCCTGCGGGATCCTCTGACGCATCTGGCGCCGCCGATTTTGTGGAATGGGTGGGAGGGGTACTACCACATCCTGCATTACGAGGGGGATCGGGAGGCGGATGTCCGCTAACGCGGACAGGTTCCAGATTGCAGGTTACAGGTTTCAGGAAATCAGGAACTCGAAGTCAGCAGGTTTGCGGCTGGACGGGATCGCCTCTTCCGGTGGTGGTGAGGACGATGGCGGCGGTGATGATTAAGGCTCCGCCGATCCAGGCGCCGGGGCCGAGACGGTCGCCGAGGACCAGAACGCCGAGGATGGAGCCGAGTGCGGGCTCGATGTTGAGGAAGACGCCGGCGCGCGAGGCGGGCACGCGATGGAGGCCCCAGTTCCAGAAGAGAGTGGCGGCGGCCGTCGAGAAGAGGCCGCTGGCGGCGACTGCGCCCCAGACGGTCCAGCCAAGGCCGCGAACGGGCGGCAGGCCATCCTGCAGAAGCACCCAGGGAATGAGCATAGCGGTGCCGGTGAGCAGGGTCCAGCAGGTGACGGAGAGAGGCGAGCGGCCGCCGAGGATGAGGCGCTGATTGAGCAGGACCCATCCCAGGGCGATGATGAGCGACAGGACGACGAGGAGATCGCCCCAGAGATTGCCGCCGTGGATGCCGTCTTTGCCGGCGCTGGAGACGATGAGGGCGATGCCGGCGGTGGATCCGGCGAGGGCGAGCCAGCCTTTGGCGTCGAGGCGCTCGTCGGCGAAGAGGGTGGCGCCGGCAGCGAGGATGACGGGCATGGTGCCGACCATGAGCGCGGCATGGCTGACGGTGGTGAACTTCAAGCCTTCAAACTGCACCATGAACTGCAAAGGAATGCCGAGGAGGGCGCCGATGAGGATGAGGTTCCACTCGCGGCGGGTGAAGTGCGGTTTCTCAAGGATGGGGAGCAGGCCGAGGCAGGCAAAGAGGAAGCGGTAGAGGACGTAGTGGCCGACGTTGAGACGGGTGAACGCAATTTTGCCGAAGAAGAAGCCGGTCCCCCAGCAGCATCCGGAGAGGGCGCAAGCAAGGTAGCCGACTCCGCGGCCGAGGCGATGGCGCTGTTGGAGGACGCTCATGCAAGCTGCGCGAGGCTGCGCCATTCGTCGCCGAGGAAGAGGCGGATGGCGGCGATGCCGGCGGCACCGGCCTGGACGCAGGCTGCGGCGTTTTTCTCGGTAACGCCGCCGAGGGCGAGGACGGGCGCGGGCTGTGCCTGCTCGACAGCGGCACGCAGAGCGGCGATGCCCTGGCCGCGGGACATGCCCTGTCCGGTGACTTTTTCAAAGACGGGCGAAAACAGGAGCAGGGTGGCGCCGTTGGCCTGGCGGATTTCTCCCAGGGAGTGGCAGGCGGCGCTGACGGTGAGCTCGCGGCTGGCGCGGTCGTACACCTGGCTGGCGGCGCGCAGGGCCGCGGAGCCGGCGTTGGCGTGAAGATGCACGCCGTCGGCTCCGGCATCGAGGGCCAGCTGGGCGGGGCCGTTGATGAGGACTCTGGTTTGCCGGGGAGCGCCGTTTGCAGAGCGCACGGCTTCCACTATGCGCGCGGCGAGCGGCTGCAGCTCGGTGAGGGGGAGATCTTTTTCGCGCACCTGGATGAAGTCCACGCCGGTCTGTGCCCAGAGGCGGGCGAGTTGCACGAGTCTGTCGCGGCGGGCGGCTTCATCGCCGGGGAGAAGTCGGCGACTCGTAATGGCATAGAGGAGCATCTGATGACTAGTGTAAGAGGGAATTCATACGGGTCGATGACACAACGTTTAAGATGAGCAGGGACCTGGCTCTCCTGTTCCGCACTCAGGTTCTGCCGACGCATGCCGAAATACGATCTTCTGGTTATCGGATCAGGCCCTTCAGGGCAGCGGGCTGCTGTGTCCGCGGTGAAGAAGGGCAAGAGTGTCGCGCTGGTGGAGATGCGCAGCGTGGTGGGCGGAGTGTGCATCAACACGGGGACGATCCCCAGCAAGACGATGCGTGAGGCGGTGCTGCATCTCTCCGGCTACAACTACCGCTCAATCTACGGGATGAACTACCGGGTGAAGGAAAAGATCACGATGGCGGATCTGGCCTTCCGGGTACAGCACGTGGTCAAGACGGAAATCGATGTGACGGAAGCGCAGCTCTCGCGGAATGGCGTCGAGGTCATCAACGGGGTGGCGCGGTTTGAAGATCCGCACCACGTTCACGTGAGCGGAATGCGGGGTACGAACAACTACGAGGCCGACAACATCGTGATTGCCGTGGGGACGCGGCCGGCGTCGTCGCCGAAGGTGCCGGTGAACGGCCGGACGATCATCAACAGCGACCAGGTGCTGGAGCTGCAGGATCTGCCCAAGAATCTGATTGTGGTGGGCGGGGGCGTGATCGGGGTGGAGTACACGTGCATGTTCGCGGCGCTGGGCGTGCGGGTGACGCTGATTGAAAAGCGGCCGCGGCTGCTGGAGTTCGCCGATCAGGAGATTGTGGAGGCGCTGAGCTACCACCTGCGGGACAGCCGGGTAACGATGCGGCTGGGCGAAGAGGTGGGCAGCGTGGAAGAGCTGCCGGATGGGACGGTGGTGGCGAATCTGGAGAGCAAGAAGCGCGTGTCCGGCGATGCCCTGCTGTATGCGGTGGGACGGCAGGGGAACATCGACGAGCTGAACCTGGCAGGAGCCGGCATTGAGGCGGACAATCGCGGACGCATCCCGGTGGACAAGGATTTCCGTACGAAGGTGCCGCACATTTTCGCGGTGGGCGACGTGATCGGCTTCCCGGCGCTGGCGTCGGTGTCGATGGAGCAGGGGCGGATCGCGGCAGCGCGGGCTTTCGGCGACGAGCATGTGATTTCGAATCCGAGTTTCTATCCGTATGGGATTTACACGATCCCGGAGATTTCGTTTATCGGCAAGACCGAGGAGCAACTGACCGAGGAGGATGTGCCGTACGAGGTGGGCGTGGCCTACTACCGCGAGATTGCGCGCGGGCAGATCCGCGGCGACACGACGGGGCGGCTGAAGCTGATCTTCCACCGCGAGACGCGCCAGGTGCTGGGGGTGCACATCATCGGGGAAGGGGCAGCGGAGCTGGTGCACATTGGGCAGGCGGTGATGGCCCTGGGCGGGAATCTGGACTATTTCATCGATACGGTCTTTAACTACCCCACACTGGCCGAGTGCTACAAAGCCGCCGCGTTCAACGGCATTAACCGGCTGGCCCGTTTCGAGGGCTAGGCGCGGAGGAAACCATGGCAAAGACGGTGGGCGTCGTCATGACCACACGGGTGGTCGCGGGTCTGATGGAGGACAACGCGCTCGAGGGATCCCTGCGCGAGTTTCCTGAGAACCTCGACGCCACGAACGGGCTGATCGAAGTGCCGGCTGAAAATCTGTGCGCGATCCTGTGCGATGCGATTGCAGCTTTTGTCAAGCCGGATTCGTCGATTGACGCGGCGGGCGTAGCGATGCCGGGGTATGTGCACCAGGGGGTGTTGCTGGACTCGCCGAATCTCCCGCAGCTGAAAGGCAGCCGCGTGCGCGAGGCCATTGCTGCGCGGCTGAAGGCGCGGGGCATCGAGGTGAAGCTGAGCGTGTTTAACGATGCCGACGCGGTGGCGGCGGGCGTTGCTGCGACGCGCGGGCAACTGGACCGGCAGGTGCGTGCGTGGACGATCGGCAACGGGATTGGATTCGGGCGGTATCCGTGGACGGAGGGGCCGTGGGAGGGCGGACACATGGTGGTGACGCTCGATCCTAAAGAGAACTACTGCGGCTGCGGCGGGCGCGGGCACCTGGAAGGGATCATGGGGCATCGGGCGATGCGGCTGCGCTTTCTGGATATGGAGCCGGACGAGGTGTTCGCTGCGGCGAAGAAGGGCGATCGCCGCTGCGCGGATTTTGTGGACCTGTGGCATCGCGCGCTGGCGGCGGCGACGGCTTCGGAGATCCACCTGGAAGGGAACGGGCGGTTTTATTTCACCGGGCGGGATATTCAGCGGCTGGAGCTGCCGCGGCTGAAGCAGCACCTGTACGAAATGATCAAGATGAGCCCGCTGCAGAGCTATACGGTGGAGGTTCTGCCGGAGGATCCGGCGTTGGCGGTGATCGGCGCAGGGGTAGCGGCGCTGATCGAAACGCGGTGCTGAGGGCATTGCATGCAGCGGAGGTCGGCCCGTGCAGAAAGCCGTGCCGGGGGCCGTCGGGAAGCCATGCCGCCGAACGCTGAGAAGACACCCGCAGGTCCCTCACTCCGCGTATCCCAAAGCCGTGGGTTCTGCCTGCGCGGGGTCCAGAAGACCACCGGCGTTCTATTTTGAATGGGCAGACCAGACTTCGCCGGCGAGGAGACCGGCGGAGACGCCGATGAACGTTCCGGCGACGACATCGCTGACGAAATGCCAGTCGCCTACGATCAGGAGCACGGCGCCCATGAAAAGCAAAACGGAGAGAGGCAGGACCGTTTTTCGATAGAGGAGCATGAAAACACCGGCGAAGGCGCCGGACAGAACCATGTGGCCGGAGGGAAAGCTGCTGTTGCCGGAGCCACCGAGGAAATGGAAAGCGTGGTGGGCTCCGTGGATTACGGCCGAAGGACTGGGCACGCCGCAAAGGAACTTCAGAGCGCTGTCGTTGATGGAATAAGCGCAGATGGAGGTGAGACAGGCGAGCGCGGCCGCCTCACCCAAAGGGGACAAGCGTCCCCGCGTAATGCGGATGACGATCAGGGTGAGGGCAACCGCGGCTTCGGCACTGAGAAGAACGGCACTGGTTAATCCCTTCGCCAGTTTTTCGGTGGAGCCGAGAGTTCCAAAGACGTAACGGGCAATGGGGACATCGAGGTAAACGAACGCCAGCGGGACGACGAGCAAGCAAATCAGCAGGGACAGGAGCCAGACGAAGCCAGGAAAGCGGGAGGCCTTATCTTCCGGCGCGCTTCCGCCGTGCTGCTGAGAACGAACCGCACCCTGAAGCAATCGAATTGATCTCCTTTAGAGGTCCACCGTTCGGCGAACGAGCACCCGAATCGCGCGCTGTACCGGCACGTCCCTGCACCCCGTGATGCTTTCATTATCTCGCGGGTGGAGGTGGGGGCGCGAAAAGTGGGCAATACAGCGCTTCGGTCCGCGGACGATGGGGTTAGCGGGTCATGGCGTAGTGGACGGTTTCCTCGATGGCGGCGATGTGGATGAGTTGGCGATGACCGGCTTTGAGCCGGTTGTTGAGCGGATCGAGGTCCGTTAATTTGAAGTGTTGCCAGGCGGCAATGTTGGTCTGAGCGGCCTGGCTCATCAGATGGAAGATCTGGAGAGCCTGTTCCGGGGCGGGACGGTCGCCGCTTTCGACGATGCCGAGCGCGGTATTGAGGCCGTCGGCGGAGGCGTCGAGGCCGGGGTGCGATTCGTCGCCGGGGTGCTCGCCGTTGCGGATCTGATTGAGGCTGGCCTGAGCGGTATGCACGGCATCGCGGACCGAAGTCGGGGCGTCGGGCGTGTCGAGCTTCTTCAACTGGGTGTCAACGCTGTCGAGTTCGGCCATGGCGGCGCGGGCCGTGAGGAGGTGCGCGTAGACGGACTGGGCGAGATGGTACTGGTCGTCGAGGACGGCGGTGGTGCAGGTGCAGCGGGGATCCATGGCGACGTGCAGCGGCTGGCTGAGGGTGGCGCCGTCGGCGGTGATGCGGACGGTGTAGGCGCCGGGCGGGACTTTAGGGCCCGCCGGTGAGCCGAGGGCGTCATTGCCGGAACTGCCGGTGGCGAGATCCCAGACAAAGCGGTGCTCGCCGGGAGTGGTGTCGAGGGTTTGCGGCTGGAGGAACCAGCGCTCGGCGATGGGCAGCAGAGGGAGGCTGGCGGGTGGTTTTTCCGCGCTGGAGAAGTGGCGCAGGACGTGGCCTTCGCTGTCGAGGATCTGGATGGTGATTTTGGACGCGCTCCGGCCGAGGTAGTAGTCGAAGATGGCTCCGTCGGGCGGATTGTTGGCCTGCGGCTCTTCGGGCGGGAGGGGCGTGCCGAGGAAGCCGTCGTTGTCGACGCGGATGGCGGTGGGCGGGGCGTAGAGGAACGCGGCTGCACTATGCTGGGCGGCGGCTGCGGCCTGGCGGAGGGGCGCGATGTCGTCGAGGATCCAGAAAGAGCGGCCGTGGGTGGCGACGATTAAGTCACTGTCATGGATATCCATATCACGGATGGAGGTGACGGGGAGGTTGAGCTGGAGGGGCTGCCAGTGGGTGCCGTCGTCGAAGGAGACGTAGATGCCGAACTCGGTGCCGGCGTAGAGGAGGTTGCGCTGCTCGGGATCCTGACGGACGGCGCGGAGGAAGTGATTGGGGGCGATGCCGTCGACGGAGAGCTGCCAGGATTTGCCGTAGTCGTGGGTGATGTAGAGGTACGGCTTGCGGTCGTCGAGGCGGTGACGATCGACGGCGGCGTAGGCGGTGGCGGGGTCGAAGTGGTCGGCTTCGATGAGGGAGATTTTGGACCAGGGGGTGAGCGCCGGGGGCGTGACGTCGGTCCAGTGCTGGCCGCCGTCGCGGGTGATGTGGATGCGGCCGGTGTCGCTGCCGGCCCAGATGAGGTTGGCGTCGAGCGGTGAGGGGGCGATGGTGTAGACGACGCCGTAGCCGAATTGCATGGCATTGTTGGGCGTGATGCGATCGGTGATTTCATTGATGGTCCCGAGGTTCGGCTTTGCGCCGGTGATGTCGGGGCTGATTTGTTTCCAGTGGAGGCCGCCGTCGGTGGTCTTCATGACGTACTGGGTGCCGAGGTAGAGGGAAGTCTTATCGGCGGGAGAGAAGACGAGGACGGGCGTCCAGGGATCGCGATAGCGGCGTTTGTTGATGTCCACGCCGAAGGCGCCAAGAGGCCAGGGGGTGATGTCCTGGCTGAAGGATGTGCGCAGGTCGTGGCGGACAACGGAGCCGTAGGTGTCGGAGATATAGAGGATGTTTTCGTCGTGGGGATCAATGGCGATGTAGCCGCCCTCGCTGCCGCCGGGGAGGAACCAGTCGCGGGTGTCGAGGTGACCGTGGTCGGAGCGGCTGTAGACGGCCATGGAGCCTGAGTCCTGCTGGGCGCCGTAGATGGCGTAGGGGAATTTGTGATCCGTGGTGACGTGGTAGAGCTGGGCGGTGGGCTGGTTATACCAGGTGGTCCACGTTTTGCCGCGGTCGATGGAGACGCTGGCCCCCTGATCGACGCCAAGGACGAGGTGGTTGGGGTCTTTGGGATCGACCCAGATCTGGTGGTAGTCGTCGCCGCCAGGGGCTCCGCGGACGATCTCAATGGTCTTGCCGCCGTCGTTGGTGCGGTAGAGGGCGACGTTGGGAATGTAGAGGACGTCGGGATTTTCAGGATCGATGGCGAGGGCGCTGAAGTACCACGCGCGGCTGATGAGGCGGGAGTCGGTGTTGATGAGAGCCCAGGAGTCGCCGCCATCTTCGGAGCGGTAGAGACCGCCTTTGCAGGCAGCGGAGTCGGGCGCGGGAGTGGATTCTTCATCGCGGCCGCAGTTGATGGTGAGGTAGACGCGGCGGCCGTTGGCGGAGACGGCGATGCCGGTGCGGGTCCATCCAGCGGGAGAGAGGCCATGGCCGGAGAGTTCAGTCCAGGTGGCGCCGGCGTCGGTGGAGCGATAGAGGGAATTGCCGGTGCCTTCGAGGGGCGCATAGACGGACCACGGCGGACGGTGGGCATTCCAGGTGGTGGCGAAGAGGATGTCGGGCGCGCCGGTGGCCATGGCGAGGTCGGCGATGCCGATGTCGGGGCCCTTGTCGAGGACGCGCTGCCAGTGGTCGCCGCCGTCTGTGGATTTGTAGACGCCGCGCTCGGGGCTGGGGCCATAGGCGTGGCCGAGGACGCCGATGTAGACGGTATGCGGATCCCTGGGCGAGACGAGAATGCGGGAGATCTGGCGGGAGTTGTCGAGGCCAACGTGCTGCCAGGTGGCTCCGGCGTCGTCGCTGCGGTAGACGCCATTGCCGGAGGCGAGGTCGGAGCGGATGTCGGACTCGCCGGTGCCCGCGTAGATCACGTTGGGATCGGAAGGGGCGACGGCGAGGGCTCCGATCGACGCCACGGGCTCGTGGTCGAAGATGGGCCGCCAGACGGTACCGGCGTCGGTGGTCTTCCAGACGCCGCCATCGACGCCGCCGAAGTAGTACGTGCGGTCGCTGCCGGGAACGCCGGCGACGGCGACGACGCGTCCAGCGCGGAAGGGACCGACGAGGCGCCAGTGGAGTCCATTGAAGAACTGCGGGGAGACGGACTGGGCGGGGGCGGTGGCGGCGAAGAGCAGAAACGCAGAAGCAAGGGGGAAAAACAGAGAGCGCAGGCGCATGGCTTTCATGGGGTGTGTCGATTGTCCTTGGAGAGGGAGGAAAAGTGCAAGAGCCGAGAGCAGCGAATAGGGAACAGGGAGGCCCACCCAAGCCAACGGCCGGTCTGCATGGGGCATCCGGCCGAGTCTTGATCGCACTCGGGGAACAAGCTCCGCGGCTCAAGCCATGAATCTTCCTGGGGATTAATTTCCCCGGGCTGAAGCCCGGGGCTTTCTCCGTCGTGCTGCTGCGCAGCACCCTAATGCCAATGATCGCGATCGAGGCGGCGTGGATGCAGAAAACTGAGAGGAAGAGCGGGAAAACCTGTTCCTCTCTGCGCTGATTCTTCGCTTCGCTCAGAAGCGGCCGAAGTGGAGGAGGGACTCGGAGAGGGAATGGATCCAGGGCGAGGCGGAGATGGCAGACAGGGCGGCGAGGAGCGCCAGGGCGGCGAGTCCGGCCAGGACGAAGGAGGGCTCGGCACGGGTGGGGCGGGGATGCAGGAGGCGATCGATGCGCGAGACCAGGCCGGCTTCCGCGGAGGTGAGGGCGATGTGGATCACGGGAGCGGTGAGGGCGCGGGCCGAGCGGGCTGTCCGGGCGGCGAGCAGGATGGTTTCGGCGAGGAGCAGGGAGCGGTGGGCGTCGCCCTGCACGGCATCGTCATCGGCGGCCCAGTCAGTGGCGGTCCGCCAGGCGGCTGCCCAGGGATCGTTGCGGGGAAGACGCGGAAGAAGAGCCAGGGAGAGGAGCTTCCAGTTGTCGCGGTGGAGGGCATGAGAGCGTTCGTGGTCGAGGGCGACGGCGAGGGCATCGGGATGGAGGCGCCGTGCAGCCAGCATGTCGGTGGAGACGAGGATGAAGGGCCGGAGAAATCCGAACAGGGCCACGGGGTGGGCTGGGCGTTCGACGGCGAAGACGGGTGTAGGCCCGCAGTGCTGGACGAGCCGACCGGAGCGCCGGCAGGCGCTGGTGAAGCGAAGGGTGCGGAGGACGAGGCGGAATCCGCGGAGCAGCGAGGAGCCAATCCAAAGGGCGGCGGCTAAGGCAAGCAGCAGGCAGAAGGGGCTGACGCTTTCGGCCTGACCGGTGGGCTCGAACCACAGGTAGGCGGGAATGCAGACGGTGGTCGCCATGAAGAGCGCGGCCAGAGCCGGTGCGAGCTGGAACTGGTAAAGAATGCGTTCGCGGCGGCGGGCGGGCGCGGCGTCCAGGCGGTGCAGGAGCAGGGGCGCGCAGCGGGCGAGGATGAGATGTAGAACGGCACACAGCGTGCCGAAGGCGATGAGGAGCAGACAGAGGAGGCGCAGCGACCAGGAAAGGATCACGGCCGGACTCCCTTCTTTGGTTTCGCGGGAGGGGCGAGCGCGCGCGCGGAGCGGATGCTGGATTCGAGCTGGTCGAGGAGGCCGGTGTCGTAGTCGTGGACGGCATCGACGAGGCAGGAGACGAGAACGTCGGGCTGGGTGTCGGATTCAGAAAAGAAGCGGCGGATGAGATGGGCGGCGCGCTGCTCTTCCATGTCGCGAGCGGAGAGGCCGGGCGAGTAGAGGAAGGCGCGGCTGACCTTTTCGCGATCGAGGAGGCCTTTGCGGAAGAGGCGGTCGAGGGTGGTCATGACGGTGGTGTAGGCGAGGCTGGCGTCAAGATGTTCGGCTACCTGCTGCACGGTGGCGCTGCCGAGCTCGCGCAGGACGGCCAGCACCTCGCGCTCGCGTCGGCCGAGAGCGCCGGGCGATGTGGGCACGGCGCCGTTCCGAGTCGCGGCGGGGTGGTACGGCAGCGGGCCGGCCGATGATTTGGGTTCGTTCATGCGAGGGCGTTGCGAGGTGCCTTCGATGATAGCCCGAAACGGTGCGCGACTGCGATGAGAAGGACGGAGGCAGGGCGGGGCTCGATCTACTACCTCTGGTAGTAGCGGGGGATTTTGCGTACTCCTAATCGTGAGGCATTCCCCAAAATCTGCAATCACTCAGGATTCCAAAGAAAACAATGGCAAAAGTTTGTGGAGTACTGCTGGTTCTCTGTATTTCGATAGGCCTTTCTGCTCAAACCCCGGATACCGCGGCCCTGCGGGGCAGCGTGACGGATGCGAGCGGCGCGGCGGTTCCTGGCGCGGCGATCATGATCGAGGATGTGCAGCAGCACGCGATCCGGAGCGTGAAGACCGGGGCACAGGGAAGCTTTTCTGCCGAGGGACTGCCCGCCGGAGAAGAGCTGCGGGTGCGGGTCCAGGCGTCAGGATTTGCGGAGACGAGCTCCGCAGCGCTGACGCTGCAGGCGGGGACGACGGCGACGGTTGCACTGCAGCTGCAGGTGGCCAGCGCGCGGGCGCAGGTGGTGGTGACGGGCGCGGTGGGCGAGGTGCGGACGGATGAGCCGCAGATCGGCGTGAACCTGACCGGGCAGGAGGCGCGCAGCCTGCCGCTGCTGAATCGGCGGATTACTTATCTGCCGCTGGTGAACGCGGCGAACCGTCCGGCGATCAATCAGGGCGACGTGTTTATGAACCAGGACATGTTCACGGCGAACGGGACGGGGCGGCGGCAGACCTGGTTCGAAGTGGATGGAGCGAACGGGAACGACATGTGGGGGCGGCAGACGATCTTTACGAACGTGCCGCTGGATGCGGTAGGCGAGATGACCGTTCTGGACAACGCGTTTGCCGCGGACTACGGGTTCGGCGAAGGCGCGGTGGTGAACGTGGTGACGCGCACGGGGACGCGGGATTTTCACGGCGATGTGCTGGGGCTGTGGCGGCCGTCGGGGCCGGAGGCGGAGCTGTCGGGATTCTCTCCAACGACGGCGACCAGCGGCAACGACATCACCAACGACACCCTGGACCAGGGAGCGGGGACGCTCTCCGGGCCGCTGACACGGTCGGGCGGGACGCTGTTTCTGGCCTCGGGGGAGTACAGCTATCAGGACCGCGCGTCTCCGGTGATTTCGCCGCTGGCGCCGGGGAACTTTATCGGCCATTACCGCGACTGGCTGGGACTGCTGCGACTGGATCATCACTTCAGCGAAGCACAGCGGGTCTTTCTGCATGTGGGAGCGGACAGCTTCTTCGACACGAATCCCAACGGGACGGTGGGCGGGAACACGCTGCCGACGGTGGATCGCGTGTTCCGGCGGCGGACCTACACGGTGGAGGCAGGGGATACGGCGGTGCTGAGCCCCTCCATGGAGAACGAGGCGCGGGCAGAGTTTCAGCTGGCGTCGCCGATTACGCAGTTTTCGCCGGTGGTGGATGGGACGCAGTATGTGGTGCCGATTTCTTCAGGGGGAACATTTACGACAGGGACGTCGCAGTCTGCGCTGCTGCTGAATCATCAGTACGAAGCGACGGATACGCTGGCGTGGACGCTGGGCAAGAGCGAAGTGCGGCTGGGGTTTGACGTGATCCACGCGCACAACGGGGGCAACAGCAAGGAATTTGGCGGGCCCATCTACCTTGGTGAACTCAAATACAACACCTGCACGGGAACGACAGCGTATTGCGAGAGCCAGGCATATCTCGGCAACCTGAACAACGTGCAGAGCTACACGCAGAGCTACGGGAACCCGGACTACACGGTGGGCGACACGCTGACGGCGGGATTCGTGCAGTGGGATGTGCGGCCGAAGAACGATCTGACAGTGAACCTCGGTCTGCGGTACGAGGTGCAGAGCTTCACCGATGCGCGGCAGGACTGGGCGCCGCGGGTCGGTTTCGCCTACAACGTGGCGGGGCGGGGGCGGACGACGATCCGCGGGGGCTTCGGGATCTACGACTCGCAGGTGGTGGACAATGAAGAAGCCGATTACGCGCTGACGGGGCCGACGGGAGTCTTCAATTACACGGCGGCGCCGGGGCAGCCGGGGTTTCCGAAAAGCGTGAGCGCGGTGCCGCTGCCGGCGTTTCCGGCGGGGGCGGTGGCGCCGCTGCGGAGCCTGTATCTGCGGCCGGGACGGGCGGCGTATTACAACCAGTTCTTTCCGACGAGCACGCTGCTGGGCTATCCGGACGCGCTGCTGAATCCTTACAACGAGCAGTGGACGCTGGGCCTGGAGCAGCAGGTGGCGGCGGGCTGGGTGCTGAGCACGGATTATGTGGGCTCGCACACGCTGCGCATCGTGCGGCCGCTGGATGTGGATTCGCCGACCAGCTTTGTGCGGGCGCAGCCGGGGCAGGTGCGGTCGGCGCAGGCGGCCAACTGCACACGTCCTTACTGGGTGGCGTGGTACGCGCAGCAGGGGCTGACGTGCGATCCGGTGAAGAATGCGGGGCCGACGCCGCCCTATGCGGTGATCCAGAGCGACGTGAACGACGGGGTGGCCTACTACGACGCGCTGGATGCCAACCTGAGCCATCGTTCGGCGCACGGGTCGTCGATTCTGGCCAGCTACACGTGGTCGCATGCGGTCGATACGGTGGATCCTGATGTGCCGAGCCAGAATCCCAATGATGCGCGGAACGCGGTGGCGGCGGAGCGGGGGAACGCCATCTTCGATCAGCGCAACCGGCTGGTGCTGAGCGGGGTGTACGCGGCGCGGTGGGGCATCACGGCGGGCGGGATTGCGTCGCTGTCGAGCGGACTGCCCTACAACCTGGTGACGGGCGTGACGAACAGCGGCGACACGGGAGCGACGACGGACCGTCCGGTGGTGAACGGGGCGGTGATCGGGCGGGATACGGGGCGCGGCACGGCCATCTACAGCGTGGATCCATTTGTGGGTAAGCGGATCGCGCTGACGGAGAAGGTGCATGCGAATCTGCGCGCTGAGGCCTTCAACGTGCTGAACCATCGCAATGCGGTGGGCTTCAGCGGGACGTGGGGCAACGGTGCTACGCCGGGGACGGGGTTTGGCGCGCCGCTGGCGGGCGTGACGAATCAGCTGCCGGCGCGGGAGATGCAGTTCTCGGCGCAGATTGAGTTCTGAGGCCAGCTGAGGGGCGGTCAGCTAAGAGGCGGTCCGCGGAAAGCGGTTAGCGACGGGCATGAAGAATCAACTGCCGGTGCGGGAGTGCAGTTCTCGGCGCGGATCGAGTTCTGAGGACTGGCCGTCCAGGCGGACGCGCTTCGCGCCGGTAGCAGTCGTATCGACTTAACTGGCGGCGCGGCGCAGATCGCATTCTGAAAAATCACAGTTACAATGGCCGCTGTGCGCCGGTGCCCCTTTGCGCCGGCCCGAAAGGGAACTGTGTCCATGAACAGACGATCCGTCCTGGGAGTTCTTTTGGCCGTTGCCGCGAGCGCGGCGACCATGCTGCCTGCCGTGATGGCTGCGCAGGAGGCGCGGCCGATGCCGGATCTCCAGTGGCGGATGATCGGGCCGTTCCGGGGAGGACGGACGCGCGCGGCGGCGGGCGTGCCGGATCAGCCGAATGTGTTCTACATCGGGCAGGTGGACGGCGGGGTGTGGAAGTCCACCGATTACGGGCGGACGTGGCATCCGATTTTCGACCACGAGGACACACAGTCGATTGGGGCCATTGCCGTAGCGCCGTCGGACGACAATGTCGTGTACGTGGCCAGCGGCGAGGGGTTGCACCGCCCGGATTTGTCGGTGGGCGATGGAATTTATCGGTCAGAGGACGCGGGGAAGACCTGGACGCATCTGGGACTGCGGGAGGGCGAGCAGATTCCGGCGATTGCCGTCGATCCGACCAACGCCGATATTGTTTTCGCGGCGGTACTGGGGCATCCCTACGGACCGAATGAGGAGCGCGGGATCTTCCGGACGGAAGACGGCGGGAAGACGTGGAAGAAGGTTCTCTACAAGGATCAGTGGACGGGCGGGTCGGACGTGACGATCGATCCGAAGAATCCGCAGGTGGTGTATGCGTCGCTGTGGGAAGACACGCTGGGGCCGTGGGAGGACGGGAATCAGTATTCGGGGACGCACGGCGGGCTGTTCAGGTCGACGGACGGCGGGAACACCTGGAAGCAGCTGACGAAGGGGCTGCCGGCGAACCTGGAGCAGATCAACGTAGCGGTGGCGCCGAGCGATCCGCAGCGGCTATACGCGACCATGCAGGCGAAGGTTCAAGGCGGCGGCGGTTATACGGTGCCGCATGGACTGTATGTGTATCGCTCGGATGACGGCGGGGAAAGCTGGGGCAAGATCACGGACGATCCGCGACCGGAGATGAAGATCGGGGGCGGGGATCTGTCGATCCCGGTGGTGGATCCGAAGGATGAGGACACGGTCTATGTCACCAGCATTGTGACGGTTCGCTCGACCGATGGCGGGAAGACGTGGATCAGCCTGCGGGGGGCGCCGGGCGGCGACGATTACCAGAACATGTGGATCAATCCGCTGAACCCGAACATCATCCTGTTGGTGAGCGATCAGGGGGCGGTGATCAGCGTCAACAAGGGCCAGACGTGGGGCTCCTGGTATAACCAGCCGACGGCGCAGCTGTATCACGTGGCGGCGACCAGCGACTTCCCCTATTCGGTGTGCGCGGGGCAGCAGGAGAGCGGGTCGGTGTGCATCAAGACCCGGGGGAACGATGGAGAGATCACCTACCGCGACTGGCATCCGGTGGGGATTATCGAGTACGGGTATGCGGCGCCGGATCCGCTGCATCCGGAGATTGTGTACGGAGCGGGGCGGACGGAAGTGTCGCGGCACAACATGGTGACGGGCGAGACGCAGAACGTGACGCCGCTGCCGATGCGGAAGAAGGGATTCCGTGCGGATCGGTCGGAGCCGATTCTGTTTTCCCCCGTGGATCCGGACACGCTGTACTATGCGGCGAACCATCTGTTCAGGACGACGGACTACGGGCACACGTGGGAGATGATCAGCCCGGATCTCAGCCGCGAGAAGACGGGACAGCCAGCGTCGCTGCAGCCGCTGACGCAGGAGCAGCAGGATGAGCGGCGGGGGGTGATCTACGCGGTCGCCGCGTCGTATAAGAACACGCAGACGATCTGGGCGGGCACCGATGACGGGCTGGTATGGATCACGCGGGACGGCGGCGGGAACTGGACGCAGATTACGCCGCCGGGGCTGACGCCGTGGAGCAAGATTGCGCAGATCGACGCGTCGCGGTTCGACGATGACACGGCGTATGTGGCGGTGAGCCGGGAGCGGATCGACGACATGAAGCCGTATGCCTTCCGCACGCACGATGGCGGGAAGACATGGACCTCGATCAGCGACGGGCTGGACTCGCCAGTGAATGCGATACGGGCGGATTCGGTGCAGAAGGGTCTGCTGTATGCGGCGACCGAGACCGGCGTGTGGGTATCGTTCAACGACGGCGATCAATGGCGGCCGCTGGAATACAACCTGCCCCATACATCGATGCGCGATCTGCTGGTGAAGGACGACGACCTGGTGGTAGCGACGCACGGGCGGTCGTTCTGGGTGCTGGACGATGTGGAGCCGCTGCGGGAACTGGCCGCGCAGAGCGGAGGGTCGCTGCCGATGCTGTTGAAGCCGGCGGATGCATGGCGGGTGCGGCGCAGCGAGTATACGGACACGCCGATGCCGCCGGATGAGCCGATGGGGAAGAATCCCCCGGACGGCGCGCCGATCGACTACGATTTGCCGGCGGCGGCGCAGAGCGTGACGCTGCAGATTCTGGACAGCGACGGGAAGGTGTTGCGGACCTATACGAGCCACGATCCGGTGACGCCGACGCCGGAGGAGCTGAAGACGGAGCTGATTCCGCCGTACTGGCCGCTGCGGCACGGGCCGATGCCGGTGAGCGCAGGGATGCACCGGTGGATATGGGATCTTCGCTCGAAAACGCCAACCTCGACGCGGTATGGGTATCCAATATCAGCGGTGCCCTACCGAACACCGCTGCAGCCGCAGGGTCCGCTGGTGGTGCCGGGCACGTACACGGTGAAGCTGACGGTGGACGGCAAGAGCGAGACGGAGCCGGTGACGGTGAAGATGGATCCGCGTGTGCATATGACGCAGGACGAGCTGGTGGCGCTGCACTCGGCGCAATTGGCGATGGGCGATGCGCTGAACTCGGTAGCGCAGGCTGACCTGGATGCGCATGCGGTGGAGGAGCAGTTGAACGCACCGGGCAATGCCGATCTTGCTGCGCAGGTGGGTCAATACAAGGACGCGCTGGACAAGGTGCTGAAGGGCGATCGCACGCAGCACCGGCCGGGCATCGACGAAGTGAGCGGCGAAACCGGGCAGTTGTACGGCGAGCTGGAGGGCGCGGACGCGGTTCCGACCGAGGCGCTGCTGCAGGCCGCGCAAGGCGCGGAGCACGAGGGCACAGAAGTGGTGCCGGCATGGGAGAGCTTCCGCACGCAGCAGCTGCCGGGATTGAATGAGGTGCTGCGGAAGGCAGGTCGTCCGGAGATCAATCTGCAGAAGGCGCCGGAAGACATGCCTGAGGCGGGGGACGAGGACTGAGAAGCAGGCAATAGGGAACAGGCAATAGGGACCAGGGACCAGGGACTAGCGCAGGCTATTGGGGCTGCGACGCTTCGAACGCGCCGCCGGGAATGTACTTGAGTCCGGTCACGACGTAGGGGCGTTGCAGCGGGTCGCCAGGGCCGCCGATGGTGAACTTGTAAAAGTGCATCAGGTCGGGCTCGCCGACGTAGAAGCCGCCCCAGGCCCAGCCGTGGCGGGCGAAGATGCGAAAGGCCGCAGTGTTCGGGGATATTTTTCCTTTGCCGCCATCGCGGGGCGCGAAGACAGCGGAGGTTTTCGGCCACCAGCCTTTCTTCACGTCGCGGAAGGGATTCTCGCGCGGATTGAGGTCGATGGCAACGCCGTAGGCGTGGCCGCTCCATTCAGTCGGCGCGTCGTCGGCACGTTCGCAGTAGAAGCCGACGGTGATGTCCTGCTCCGCGTAGACGTCGGGTCCGTAGTTTCCCCAGGGTTCGATTTTGTTGATGGGGAAGCGGGCTTTATAGAGCTCGTCAAAGATCTGCGCGGCCTCGTCGGCAAAGCGCTTGTGAACGATCAGCGTGCCCTGATGGGTGCGGCTGTCGAAGCCGTAGTAGATGACGCGGATGGAGTCGAGGTCGTCGAGGGAGACGGGGCAGCCGGGCTTCCATGATTTGCCCGTCATAGCTGCGCGCTGGGCCGGCGAAAGCGGAACAACATTGGGCGTGCGGGCGGCCGGGGCGGTTGCGCCGAAGCAGAGCAGGAGTGCGGATGCGGCGAGAGGGCAGAATCGAAACGCGTGCAGAGAAATCATAAGTTTTCTCCGGGAAAAGTGAAAGTGGCCCATCATCTCATTCTTTGGTTGCAGCCACGCGCGCTGTGATCTACTGAGATGCCTTCGGACGACTCGTTGTGAAGCGCCGAATGCGTTCCTGCCCATGGAAAACAGGACTCTGAGCGAGACCGATCTGCGCAAGCGGTGGACACGCGTTCTGCCGGCGGTCTTCATCACGTACAGCCTTGCGTATCTGGATCGCGCCAATTACGGATTTGGCGCGGCGGCGGGGCTGGCGCAGACGCTGCACATCAGCGGCTACCAGTCGAACCTGCTGGGAGCGCTGTTTTTCCTGGGATATTGTTTGCCGCAGGTGCCGGGTGTGATCCTGGTGCAGCGCTATAGCGCCCGGGTACTGATCTTTCTGGCGCTGTTGGCGTGGGGCGCGTTTGCGGCGCTGACCGGGGTGATCCGCAGTTTCTGGCTGCTGGCGGCGGACCGGATGCTGCTGGGCGTGGCGGAGAGCTTCGTTTTCCCGGCGCTGCTGATCGTGCTGACGCGGTGGTTTACGCGGACGGAGCGGTCGCGGGCCAATTCGCTGATGATCCTGGCGAATCCCATGACGGTGCTGTGGATGTCGGCGGTGACGGGATTTCTGATTCATGCGCGCGGCTGGCAGCAGGCATTCATCCTGGAAGGGGCGGTGGCTGTGGTTTGGGGCGTGTTCTGGCTGGCCCTGATGCGGGATCATCCGTCGCAGGCGGGGTGGCTGAGCGCGGAGGCGCGCACGGAACTGGAACTGGCGCTGGAGGGAGAGCAGCGGCAGCTGCCGCAGTTCGCTAATTTCTGGGCGGCGTTCCGGGAGCGCAACGTGGTGCGGTTGTGCGTGAATTATTTTTTCTGGAGCCTGGGGATTTACGGATTCGTGCTGTGGCTACCAGTAGTGATCCGCAACGCCACGAAGGCCGGCATGGGGACGACGGGCCTGGTGGCAGCGGTGCCGTATCTGGTGGCGGTGGTGGTGATGATGGTGGTGTCGCACCTGTCGGACCGGCAGGGACGGCGCAGCAAATTTGTGTGGCCGCTGCTGATGCTGGGCGGCGTGGCGCTGGCGGGGTCGTATTTCGCGGTCGATCGGTCGTTTGTGGCGGCGTACGCGTGCCTGGTGGTGGCGGCGACCTGTATGTATGCGCCGTACGGGCCGTTCTGGGCGATGGTGCCGGAGTTGCTGCCGCGTAATGTGGCCGGGGAGACGATGGCGCTGATCAATTGCCTGGGCGCGCTGGGCGGGTTCTTCGGCGTGTGGCTGGTGGGCGTGCTGCAGACTTACACGGGCGGCCCGGGAGCGGGCTTTCTGCTGATGTCGCTGTCGCTTATTCTGGCAGGAGCGGCACTGCTAAGGGTCCAGCCGGGAGCTGGGAGCCGGGTGCCGGGTGCGCTCAGCTGACTTATGCCTGAATTCACGATGAAACCCATTGCCGCAGCTGAGGTGCTGGAGCCGAAGGGGCTGGAGCTCTCTGAGGTGGCGACGCATGCGCGCGGGCCTGCGGGATCGCTGCTGCTGACGGAGGAGATGCTGCTGACGGCGCCGTCAGGGAATCTTTTTGGACTGACGCAGAATGCGGGGATGGGGTGGGATCCGGCGCGGATGGGCGGGCCCGAGGTGCTGATCCTGAGCACCCATGGCGGCCTGCGGGCCGAGGATGGGTCGCCGATTGCGCTGGGCTTCCACACCGGACACTGGGAAGTAGGGCTGCTGGTGGCGGAGGCGGCACGCGGGCTGACGGCGCGGGGCGCGGTGCCGTTTGCCGGGGCGTGTACCGATCCCTGCGACGGGCGGACGCAGGGCACGGCGGGGATGCTGGATTCGCTTCCCTACAGAAATGACGCGGCCATCGTGCTGCGGAGGCTGATGCGGTCGCTGCCGACGCGCGCCGGAGTGCTGGGGGTGGCGACGTGCGACAAGGGGCTGCCGGCGATGATGATGGCGTTGGCCTCGTCCGGCGCGCTGCCGTCGGTGCTGGTGCCGGGCGGGGTGACGCTGCTGCCGGAAGACGGCGAGGATGCGGGGAAGATCCAGACCATCGGGGCGCGGTTTGCGCAGGGACAGATTACGCAGGAGTACGCGGAGGAGATGGGTTGCCGCGCGTGCGCGACACCAGGCGGGGGCTGCCAGTTTTTGGGCACGGCCGCCACCAGCCAGGTGATTGCGGAGGTGCTGGGACTGGCGCTTCCGCACACGGCGCTGGCGCCTTCAGGACAGCCGGTGTGGCTGGATGCGGCGCGGCGATCGGCGGCGGCGCTGCTGCGGTTGCGCGAGCTGGGGATCGGGACGAGAGAGATTTTGTCCGACGCGGCGCTGGAGAATGCCATGGTGGTGCACGCGGCGTTTGGGGGATCGACGAATCTGCTGCTGCATCTGCCGGCGATTGCACATGCGGCGGGACGGGAGCGGCCGAGCGTGGCGGACTGGATACGCGTGAATCGCGAGGTGCCGCGGCTGGTGGATGCTCTGCCGAATGGGCCGCGGAATTTTGCGACGGTGCAGGTGTTTCTGGCCGGAGGCGTGCCGGAGGTACTGCTGCATCTGCGCGCGGCGGGACTGCTGCAGACGCAGGCGATGACGGCGGCGGGCGTGACCGTGGGTGAGTGCCTGGACTGGTGGGAGCAGAGCGAGCGGCGGCGGGCGTTGAAGAAGAATTTGAAGGAGCGCGACGGGATCGACGCGGATGCGGTGATTTTTTCGCCTGATCGGGCGCGGGCTACGGGGCTGACGTCGACGGTGTGTTTTCCGGTGGGGAATCTGGCGCCGGAGGGTTCGGTGGTGAAAAGCACAGCAATTGATCCGGGACTGGTTGATGAGGTCGGCGTGTTTTTTCATCGCGGTCCGGCGCGGGTGTTCACCCTGGAGAGCGAGGCGATTGCAGCGATCAAACGGGGCGAGATTCGCGCGGGCGATGTGATGGTGCTGGTGTGCTGCGGGCCGCGCGGGGCGGGGATGCAGGAGATTTATCAGATTACGGCGGCGTTGAAGGCGCTGCCCCATTGCCGGCACGTGGCGCTGCTGACGGATGGGCGGTTCAGCGGCGTGTCGACCGGGCCGTGCGTCGGACATGTTTCGCCGGAGGCGCTGGCCGGGGGACCGGTGGGGAAGCTGCGCGATGGAGACGTGGTGGCAATCCGGATCGATCGCCAGACGCTGAGCGCGAGCGTGGACCTGGTGGGCGAAGGCGAAGAGGAGTTCAGCGCGGAGGAGGGTGCGCGGCGGATGGCAGGGCGGGAATCGCGCGCGGATCTGCGGCCGCATCCTGAGCTGCCAGACGATACGCGCTTGTGGGCGGCGCTGGTGGAGGCGAGCGGCGGCATCTGGGGCGGATGCGTGTATGACGTTGAGCAAATCACAAAGAAGCTGGGAGAGACGCGGTGATTCTGTATCGAATGGCCGATGGATGGATGGTAGAAGAGGCAGGGCGGTTCAATCCTCTGGAGGAGAAGTCGCTGGATGAGTTACTGGCGCGGGAGGATCTGGAGGCGTATCTGGCATCGCACCTGAAGGCGGGCGCGACGGAAGGCGCGGTGGATGAGAAGAAGCTGCTGGCGCCGGTGGGGACGCAGGAGGTGTGGGCGGCGGGGGTGACGTATCTGCGAAGCCGCGCGGCGCGCATGGAGGAGTCGAAGGACGCGGGCGGCGGCGATTTCTACGATCGGGTCTATTCAGCGGAGCGGCCGGAGCTGTTCTTCAAAGCGTTGGCGCACAAGGTGGTGGGGCCGGGAGCGGCGGTGGGCATCCGCAGCGACGCGACGTGGAATGTGCCGGAGCCGGAGCTGGCGCTGGTGATCAACGCGGCGGGAAAGATTGTGGGCGCCACGATCGGGAACGACATGAGCTCGCGGGATATCGAGGGACAGAACCCGCTGTATCTGCCGCAGGCGAAGGTCTACAACCGCAGTTGCGCGCTGGGGCCGGGCATTCTGGTGACGAGTGAGGCGCTGCCGGTCGAGACGCGGATCCTCGTGATCATTGAGCGTGGCGCGGTGACGGCCTTTGCAGGAGAGACAAGCCTGGCGCAGATGAAGCGCAAGCCGCAGGAGCTGGTGGAGTACCTGTATCGGGACCAGACGTTTCCGACGGGGGCGTTTCTGCTGACGGGCACGGGCGTGGTGCCTCCGGATTCCTTTACGCTGAAGAGAGGCGACTCAATTCGGATTGCGATTGACGGCATTGGTGAGCTCGTGAATCCCGTAGGGTGAAGCAAGGCTCTAAGTTACGAGGAGAGGAAAAATGCAGACGGCAGTGGCAACGGCGAAGGTTTGGATTGGCGGAGAGTGGCGGGAGTCGGACGCTGAAGGCGTCTTCGAGCCGGAGAATCCTGCGACGGGCGAGAAACTGGGGCGTGCATTTCCGGTCAGTGGCTGGAGCGACTGCGATCGCGCGTTGACCGCGGCCGTAGAAGCGGCGCACGCATTGGAGCAGGTGGCAGCGGAGAAGATCGCGACGTTTCTGGAGTCGTACGCCCGGGAGCTGGAGGCGAATGCGGAGGCCATCGCGCAGGCCGCGCACGAGGAGACGGCGCTGCCTGTCTCGCCACGGTTGAAGGATGTGGAGCTGCCGCGGGCGACCGACCAGCTGCGCCAGGCGGCGGCGGCGGCGCGGGAGGGAGCGTGGCGGAGGGCGACCCTCGATGGGGCTCGCAACATCCGCTCCTGTTACGCGCCGATCGGGCCCGTGGTGGTTTTCGGACCCAACAATTTTCCTTTTGCGTTTAACGGAGTGAGCGGCGGTGATTTCGCGGCGGCCATCGCGGCGGGCAATCCCGTCATTGCCAAGGCTCATCCGCTGCATGCGTACACGTCGCAGCTGATGGCGGAGGCGGCCGCGAAGGCGCTGAAGGGATCGGGACTGCCGGCGGCGACGGTGCAGATGATCTACAAGGTAAGCCACGAAAACGGCGAACGCCTGGTGAGCGATCCGCGCATCGGCGCGGTGGGATTCACGGGCAGCAAAGGCGCGGGGCTGAAGCTGAAACACGCGGCCGATACGGCGGGAAAGCCGATTTATCTGGAGATGTCGAGCCTGAATCCGGTGATCTTTTTGCCGGAAGGCCTGAAGGAGAACACGCAGATGTGGGCGCGGGAGCTGGCCGACAGCTGCACGGTGGGATCGGGACAATTCTGCACACGGCCGAATCTGACGCTGCTGATTGCGGGCGAAACGGCGGAAGTATTTTTGCAGGAGCTGGCGACAGCCTTCAAGAGCAGCGAGCCGCACGCGCTGCTGTCGTCGAGCTCGCGAGAGCAGCTGCATGCGTCCATTGAAGCGCTGCAGGGGGCAGGTGCAACGCTGGTGACGGGCGGCAGGAAGGTGCCGGGCGACGGATACCGCTACGCCAGCACGCTGCTGCGGGTTTCCGGCAAGGCATTTCTGGCGCAGCCGGAGGAACTGCAGCGGGAGGCCTTCGGCAACGAGGTGATGGCCATTGTGGCTGCCGACGAGGCCGAACTGGTCCGGGTCCTGGAACATCTTGAGGGCAATCTGACGGGGTGCGTGTATTCCAATCCGTCGGGTACGGACGATGCGCTCTACACGCGGCTGTCGCCGGTGCTGCGGCGGAAAGTGGGGCGCCTGTTGAATGACAAGATGCCCACGGGCGTGGCGGTGAGCCCGGCGATGAACCATGGCGGGCCGTATCCGGCGACGGGACATCCGGGATTCACGGCGGTGGGGATTCCAGCGTCGATCGCGCGCTTCACGACGCTGCAGTGCTATGACAACGTGCGTGAGGATCGGCTGCCGGCGTTTTTGCGCGGCGCGTGATCGCTGCGGTTGCAACGGGCCTGCCGGCGACCGGGACGAAACCGGTTTGATCCGGCAGGCCTTGTTGTTGTGCGGCCGGGCAGCGGCTCCATTTAGAAAGAAAACATGAGCACAGTGCGTGCGATGGCGGGCGGCTGGGTAAGCCGAAAAGACCTTCCGCGTGGCCCCAACGGCCGCGGCCTGTGCCGGTGGTGCGCGCTGGAAGTTCCGCGGGGCCGGTATACCTTTTGTTCCGAATACTGCGTGCACGAGTGGAAGCTGCGGACGCAGCCCGGCTATTTGCGCGAGCAGGTGTTCTTGCGGGACGGGGGAATCTGCGCCCAGTGCGGCACAGATGCGGTGGCGGCTCTGCGCCGGATGCGGCGGTCACGCGGTGCGCAGCGGGCGGCGTCGCTGACGCACTGGAAGCTGGGGCGCCGCCGGCGCGCCAGCCTGTGGGACGCGGATCACATTGTGGCGGTGATTGAGGGCGGAGGGGAATGCGATCTGGAGAATATCCGCACCCTCTGTCTCCGTTGCCATCAGACGGCCACGGCGGCGCTGCGGGAGCGGATGCGCGCGCGGCGGTGCGAAGAAAAATTGTAACGGTGTTGGGCGGAGGGCATTGCGCCGCGCGGGATAGGGTATAGTGTTTCAAACTCAGTACCCGCTCACTTTCCCGCAGTTCAATTCACAGCCACCGAAAGGTTCGACCCGTATGCGGTTGCCGATTGCTGCTGTCTGTCTGTTTGCCGTTACCACCTACGCCGCGGACATGGGACAGAGCCTGCGCGGCTACACACCGCAGGACTCCGCCACAGAGATCAGCTGGGAGCAGAAGTTCCGGGCGATTCCGGAGCCGGACCGTATTAAGGAGAACATGCGCCGGCTGAGCGCGCGGCCCCACCACGTGGGCTCTCCCTATGACAAAGACAACGCGGAATGGCTGGTAGCGCAGCTGAAGTCGTACGGACTGGACGCGCAGATCGAGGAATTCACGGCGCTGTTTCCTACCCCGAAGTCGCGGCTGCTGGAGTTGGAAGGGCCCACGCCGTTCAAGGCCACGCTGCAGGAGCCGCCGATCAGCGTGGATCCAACGTCGAGCCAGACGAGCGAACAGCTGCCCACGTATAACGCCTACTCGCGGGACGGCGACGTGACCGCGCCGCTGGTTTATGTGAACTACGGGCGGCCGGAAGACTACGACGTGTTGGCGCGGATGGGCGTGTCAGTGAAAGGCGCGATTGTGCTGGCGCGCTACGGCATGAGCTGGCGCGGGATTAAGCCGAAGGTGGCGGCGGAGCATGGCGCGGTAGGCTGCATCATCTACTCCGACCCGCGGGACGATGGGTATTTCCAGGGTGACACCTATCCGGAAGGGCCGATGCGTCCGCCGGAAGGCGCGCAGCGGGGCAGCGTGATGGACATGCCGGTTTATCCTGGCGATCCGCAGACGCCGGGGGTGGGAGCGAAGCCGGGCGTCAAGCTGATTCCGCTGGACAAGGTGCAGACCATCACGAAGATTCCGGTGCTGCCCATTTCGTATGCGGATGCGACGCCTTTCCTGAAAGCGCTGGGCGGAGAAGTGGTGCCGGAGGCGTGGCGCGGGGGTCTGCCGCTGACGTATCACGCGGGTCCGAGCACGGCGAAGGCGCATCTGGCGGTGGCCTTTAACTGGGATCGCAAGCCGCTGTACGACGTGATTGCGAAGATTCCGGGCGCGAAGTATCCGGACCAGTGGGTCATTCGCGGCAACCATCATGATGCGTGGGTGAACGGGGCGGAAGATCCGCTGTCGGGCGCATCGCCGGAGCTGGAGGAAGCGCGGGCGCTGGGCGAGTTGCTGAAGCAGGGATGGAAACCGGATCGGACGATCATCTATTGCTTCTGGGATGGCGAGGAGCCGGCGCTGCTGGGGTCCACGGAGTGGGCCGAGTATCACGCGGATGAGCTGAAGCAGCACGCGGTGCTCTACATCAACTCCGACGGCAACGGACGCGGATATTTCCGGGCGGGGGGATCGCACTCGCTGGAGAATTTCGTGAACGACGTGGCCAGGGACATCCAGGATCCGGAAACGGGGATGTCGGTGTGGAAGCGGGTGCGTCTGGTGGATATCTCGCGCGCGACACCGGAGAGGCGGGCGGAGATTCGCTCACGGGCCGATCTGCGGATTCCGGCGCTGGGCTCGGGCAGCGATTACACCGTGTTCATCGATCATCTTGGGATTGCCAGCCTGAACCTCGGCTACGGCGGCGAGGATGAGGGCGGCCAGTATCACTCGGTGTACGACGATTTCTACTACTACACGCATTTCATGGACACGACGTTCCACTATGAGCGCGCGCTGGCGCAGACGGCAGGCACCATGGTGATGCGCATGGCGGATGCGGATATGCTGCCGTTCCAGTTCTCCGATCTGGCGGACACGGTGCATATGTACGTGGGCGAGCTGAAGAAGCTGGACGATCAGCAGCGCAGCGAGGCGAAGGAGCGCGACCGGGAGATCAACGATGGCGTCTACAAGGCCCTTTACGATCCGAAGAAGCTGATGGTGCCGCCGCCGGCAGAAGAGATTCCACCGTACCTCAACTTCGCGCCGCTGGATCAGGCGTCCGACGATCTGACCGACGCAGCGAAGGCCTTCGACGAGGCGTTTGCGGCCGCGGGCGGCGTGGCGCCGGAGGGGCTGAATCCGGATCTGATTCGCAGCGAGCGGCTGCTGACGGACCCACGCGGATTGCCGGACCGGCCGTGGTTCCAGCATCTGCTGTACGCGCCGGGGTTCTATACGGGCTATGGCGTGAAGACGATTCCCGGGGTGCGGGAAGCGATCGAACAGAAGAAGTGGAAGGAAGCCGATGAGCAGATCGGGCACGTCTCCGATGCGCTGGAGCATGAGGCCGATCTGCTGCGGCAGGCGACGAAGCTGTTCCCGGCAGGCGGCGCGGGCGAAGAGCGGTCGGGACAGTAACAGCGACGAATCGGAACCGATAAGGAGATGGACAGGATGCGTGTGTCTCGTTTCGCATTGAGTGCGGTTGTGGGTTTGTTGTGTCTGCCGGCAGCGGCGACGCTGGCGCAGGAAACGCCCGTGACCGTGGTGCATTGCCCGCAGCTCTTCGACAGCGTGGCCGGAAAGATGCTGGGGCCGACGACGGTGGTGATCTCCGGCGATAAGTTCGAGAAAGTGGAAGCGGGAACGCAGAGCGTGGAGGGCGCAACGGTGATCGACCTGGCCGGAGCGACGTGCCTGCCGGGGCTGATTGACGATCACGTGCACCTGGATTCGCAGTTCGGCAAGAACACCTATATCGAGGCCACGCATCTCAATTTTGCCGACGCGGTGCTGCGGTCGACGCTCTATGCGCGGCGCACGCTGCTGGCCGGTTTCACGACGGTGCGCAATGTGGGGGATCACGATTACGATACGGTGGCGCTGCGGAATGAGATCAATGCCGGTTACGTGATCGGGCCGCGGATTTTTACCGCGGGGCCGGCGATCAGCACGACGGGAGGCCACGCCGACTGGACGAATGGCCTGAGCATGGATCTGCAGGGCGATCCGGGTCCGCTGCAGTCGATTTTCAACGGTCCCGATGAGGCGCGCAAGGTGGTCCGGCTCCACTACAAGGAAGGCGCGGACCTGATCAAGGCCATGCCTTCCGGCGGCGTGATGGATCTGGGGACGAACGGTTCAGGCCCGCAGATGAGCGAGGACGAGATCAAGGCGCTGGTGGATACGGCCCACGATTACGGCATGAAGGTGGCGGTGCACGCGCACGGGGCTGAGGCGATTCGCCGTTCGGTGATTGCCGGAGTGGACTCGGTCGAACACGGCACGTTCATGGACGACCAGGATATCCAGCTGATGAAGGAGCATGGAACGTTCTACTGTCCGACCGTGTATACGGGGCAGTATGTCGCGGAGCAGGCGAAGAAGGGTGTGTATCCTCCCACCGTGGCGAGGAAGGCGCTTGAGGTGGGGCCGCAGATCATGAAGACGGTCTCGAGAGCCTACAAGGGCGGCGTGAAGTTTGCTTATGGGACGGATGCCGGGGTGTATCCGCACGGGCAGAACTGGGAAGACTTTATTTATCTGGTGAAGGCCGGATTGCCGCCCGCTTATACGCTGCAGATGGCGACCGTGAATGCGGCGGAGTTACTCGGTCATCAGGATGAGATGGGCAGCGTAGCTCCGGGTAAGTATGCGGACATCGTCGCGGTTCCGGGAAATCCGCTGGACGACATCACGGTGATGAGCAAGGTCAACTTCGTGATGAAGGCAGGTGTGGTCTACAAGCGCGACGGCCAGGAAGTTCTGCAGGAGCCGACGGCCTTTTGACGGGTCAATGCAGCGGGACGCTGACGGCCGATCCCGTGTAGTCCACCTCGCGAGCGGCAGAGGCTTCGTTCATACCTGTGCCGCTGGCCGGGCCGACGAGAACCGCGCGGAACTTTCTCTCCGTCGCCATGCCGGGATAACTGCCTTGCCGTGCGCCAATGGTCAGGGTTGAAGTCGCGTCGTCCCAGTGCAGCGGGATTGTGGCATGCTCACCCTTTTCGTAGTCATAGGTGTCGCCCTCGTCCTCGTAGAGGGTGAAGTCGGCGTCAGCGCCACGATAGATGCGCAGCTCCAGAGGAGCGTTGGGGGACTGGGTCGCATACTCGACTACGGGCCCGAGGGGCAGAATCGAGCCCGCCTTTACATACAGTGGCATGCGATCGAGGGGTGCAGGCGCGAGCAGGGTCTGATCGCCTTTGAGTTGCTCGCCAGTCCAGAAGTCGTACCATCCGGGCGCAGGAGGCAGATAGACCGAGCGGCTGGTGACGCCCTGGGCCGTGACGGGATTGACGAGGATCGACGGCCCGAAGAGATACTGATCGCCGATCTCGCGAACCTTCTCATTGGTGCGCCAATCCATGACGAGCGGGCGCATGAGCGTGTAGTCCTGACTGGTGACGCGCCATGCCAGTGAATAGATGTAGGGCAGGAGCCGGTAGCGGAACTTATCCCAGGAAATCAGAGTCGGTACCTGAGGTCCGTAGGAGAAAATCTCATTCGTGTCGTTCGCGCGATGGCCGTGGGTGCGGAAGATGGGGCAGAAGACGCCGAATTCGTACCAGCGGGTGTAAAGCTCCTGGTAGGCGGGATCGCGCGTGTCGCGCTCCCAGGGCCAGCCGTAGCCGGCGATGTCCGTCGTCCAGTAAGGAATGCCGGATAACTCGAAGTTCAACCCGGCTGCGACCTGCTTGCGGAAAGTGGGAAAGGTGCCGAGCACATCGCCGGACCAGATGGTAGTGGCGTAACGCTGCTGTCCAAGGAAAGCGGAGCGCGTGAGGATGAAGACGCGTTTGCGATCGGTAGCGGCACGCCAGTGGTCATAGACGTTGCCGGTGTGCATGAGGGGGTAGATATTAGTATAGCGCGCGCCATTGCCGATGGAGAGGTGGTAGCCGTCGAGCGTGGCATCGCTGTAACCGTCGCAGCATTCGGGCTCGGAGCTGTCGAGCCAGAAGCCATCCCATCCCTGGGCAAAGACCTTGCTCACCAGAAGCTTCCAGTACATGTCGCGCGCGGCAGGGTTCGTCGCATCGTAGTCGTCCGTGCCGGGAATCAGGAGGTTGTGCGCCTTGAGAGCAGCATAGGTATTGGATTTTGGATCGAGGACGGCCCAGACGGAGATGATGGCGTGCATGTGCTCCTGATGGAGCTGCCGCAGCGCCCCCGGAATATCGGGGTGAGGCTGAAGATAGGAGTCGGCAAATTCCGGATCACCCTGGTGCTTCCACCAGAACCAATCCTGCACGATCAGGTCGAGAGGGACCTGTTGCGAGCGATACTCGGCGGCCACGTCGAGCAATTCTTTTGCCGACTTGTAGCGATCTTTGGACTGCACAAAGCCATAGGCCCATTTGCCGAAGAGCGGCGCATGGCCGGTGAGGTCGCGATACTGGTGGATAATCTGGTCGAACTCCGGCCCATAGATGAAGTAGTAGTCGACCGCGTCGGCGGCCTCGGCGCTGAGTTTCAGCTCGGTGGGGAAACGGTTGTCGAACCAGGAGTGGGAGGCCGTGTTCCACAGGATGCCGTAGCCGTTGGTGGAGAGGAGCAAGGGGACGGCGACATCGGTGTTGGCTTGGGCGAGTTCGACAACGCTGCCTCGGTAATTGAAGACGCCGCTCTGGTGCTGGCCGAGGCCGTAGAAACCTTCTGTCGGCGCGGGCTGAAAGCGCTCGCTGACGTGGTACACCTTCTCGCCATGGATGACGTCGGGGACATACTCGCGGGGACGGCGCGTGGAATCGAAAAGGAGGACATGGCCCGCGCTGTCGCGGAAAAACAGCTGTCCTTTGTCGCGGCGAATCGCCAGCTGCAGCCGGGAGGTACGGAGGGTGGCCTCCTTATCGTTTTGCGAGAAGTCAAAGGGCGAGGAGCCGCAGGGACGAAGGAGCCAGGGCGTGGCGGGCGAAGCAGACTGCGGGTCGCCGGGGCCGGCGACGATATGGAGCACGTCCGGCGAGCAAACGCTGACATGCAGAGTCTCGGAGCCGTTGTGCATCACGAGGCCCGCGGCCGTTTTTTCAAAGGTGATGGCGGCGGATTGAGGGAAGGCGGTTGCGGCTGGGAGCAGCACCAGCGCGGTCGATACAAGCGTACGAAGAATCCCAGCCATCAGTGGCGCTCCTGACGTGCACGGCCTGCGCTGAAGTTAAACAGATTACCACCGGGGACGGGAAGGACGATGTGACGCAGCCTCTATGCGCAAAGAGGCGAGGCGGTGACCCGGACCATCCGGGGTGATTCGACGGCTTCCACGTGACTACGGCTGCGGTGGGCTGTATGCCCGAGGCTTGGCCGTTGAGTGCGCCGCGTGCGGGGCATGGGGGCTCCTCGAGGTGCGCCAGTGTGCGCCGTCTTGCGCAACATAGGACAGAAACGTGGTACGCCTTCAATCTTCGGCGTGGATTCTGCATCGAAAAAGATGTCATGCTTTCCACTCTTCCTGTTTCGCTTTCTGCCTGTGCCAGTCTCCGGCGTGCCACCCGGGCGGTCTGTCACCTGTACGATCTGGTTCTCGCACCCACCGGTCTGAAGTCAACGCAGTTCATCATCCTGCAGGCGATCGCGGACGCGGGCGAGATTGCGCATTGCGATCTGGCGCGCACGTTTGCGGCCTCAGAGGAGACGTTTTCGCGACGGCTGGCGTCGGCGCGCGCGTCCGGATGGGTGCGGATGAAGATCGGAGAACGATCGCGCCGCATGTATTGCCTCACGGAGCGCGGCCAGATGACGCTGGCGGCGGCTCAGCCTTACTGGGAGCGAGCCGAAGATCGCATGAAGCGGGAACTGGGTGAGTCCGACTGGCTTGATCTGAGTCCGTTTTCCGAGCGGGTCACGCGAGCAGCCATCCGGGCAGAACATGCGCCTTCGAGGAATGGCCGTCCGCGTTCGATCGCTTGAGAACGACGAAGGCGGCGTGCCGGGCCATGCGCCAAAATGCGCCAGGCCGGGCGGTTGCATTAGCAACCCACCACCGGCGCAACCTCAGCTAACCACGGCAGTTACGCAATCATCTATCTGGAGCACCTGCTCTGGTGACGAGACTGCCTCCCCACGATCACAGACTCGCCGTAGTCCCCCTGGATTTTCGAAGTTAACCCCGCAACGGAGTGCACATGGGCACAACCGCAGTGGAACAGCGGCTGAAAACGACCTGGGAAACGCCCAAAAATCTGTGGGGTTGGTTCGCCACCGTCGATCACATGAAGATTGCACACCGCTACCTCGTGACGGCGATTGCTTTCCTCATCATCGGTGGCGTGGAAGCGCTGATCCTGCGCATTCAGCTTTTTCGGCCCGACCAGGCGCTGATCTCTCCGGAAATGTACGACCAGCTGTTCAGCATGCACGGGATCACCATGATTTTCTGGTATGCGCAGCCCATCCTGTCGGGATTCGCGATCTATGTCATACCCCTGATGATTGGCGCGCGGGACATGGCCTTCCCGCGGCTGAACGCATTCACCTACTGGCTGTATCTGGTGTCGGGCATCCTGCTGTATATCGCGCCGTGTATGGGACAGGCGCCGCACGCGGGCTGGTTCTCGTACATGCCCTATACCAACGCGACCTACTCGCCGAGTTACGGGCTGGATTTCTATGCGCTCTCTCTGATCCTGTTTGCGCTGTCGATGACGGGAGGAGCGATCAACTTCATCGTGACCATCCTGCGGCTGCGGGCTCCGGGGATGACGCTGGCGCGGATGCCGCTGTTCCTCTACAGCACCCTGACCATCTCCTGGGTGTCGGTCTTCGGCATGCCGGCGCTGACGGTGGCGTGCCTGTTCATGGAACTGGACCGGCGATGGGGAACGCACTTCTTCGCCGTAGCGGGTGGGGGGAACGAGCTGTTATGGCAACAGCTCTTCTGGTTCTTCGCGCACCCATGGGTCTACATCATCTTCCTGCCGGCTACCGGCATGCTGTCGATGATTATTCCGGTCTTCTCGCGCCGGCCCATTGTGGGCTATGCGTGGGTGGCAACGGCGACGGTGCTCACGGGCGCGGTGGGTTTCAGCGTCTGGCTGCACCACATGTTCACCACCGGCATGTCGGATATGGCGATGAGCTTCTTCAGCGCCGGGAGCATGCTGATCTCGATCTTCACGACCGTCCAGATATTCGCATGGGTGGCCACCCTGTGGAAGGGCAGGATCGTGATGACCACAGCGATGTATTACGCGCTGGGATCGGTGGCCATGCTGGTGATCGGGGGACTGAGCGGCACCTTTACCGGGATCATCCCGGTGGACTACCAGGCGCATAACACCTATTACGTGGTCGCCCACATTCACTATGTGCTGATCGGGTCGAACGTGTTTCCGGTGTTTGCGGGGTTCTATTACTGGCTGCCCAAGATGATGGGCCGGATGATGAACGAGACCCTGGGTAAGTGGAGTTTCTGGGTGATGTTCGTCGGGTTCAACGTCGGCTTCTTTCCCATGCACATTGTCGGGATGATGGGCATGCCGCGCCGCATTTACACGTATGCGCCCGGGCTGCACTGGACATTCCTCAATCAGATCGAGACGATCGGAGCCTTCGTGCTGGGGATTGGCATCCTGATGAGCATCATCAATTTCTTCTGGAGCCGGCGCTTGGGCGCAATTGCCGGCAAGAATCCCTGGAATGCCGACACGCTGGAATGGGATACGGACTCGCCTCCCGAACCGTATTCCGTGGTGCATATCCCCACCGTGGCGTCACGCCATCCGCTGTGGGACGACCACGATGAGTCGTACGATCCCGACAATGACCGGGTCCTCGCCGAGGGGCGCCTGACGCTGGTGACGGACTGGCTGGACGCAGAACCCTTTGCGGTTTCGAAAATGCCCAGCGAAACGATTGCGCCGCTGCTGGCCTCGATCACGATTTTCGGGTTCTTTCTGGCTCTCGTATTTCAGTCGATGTGGGCTGCGCTGGGATGTCTGGTCGCCACCATCCTGCTTAGCTTCTACTGGCTCTGGCCTCGAGAAAAAGGGGAGGAGATTGCCTGATGGCGACTGTTGTGCAGGCGCGGGACCCGCGTTTCCCCCGGCAACCGGGCAGCGGTTATCCTCTGGACGACAATCGTGGCACCTGGGGCATGGCCCTGATGATTGCTACCGAGGCCACACTCTTCGTTTGTCTCTTCGCCAGTTACTTCTATCTGGGTAACAACAAGGATCGCTGGGCGATCGATCAGCCTCCGAAGATGCATTATGCGTTCATCATGCTCGCGGTGCTGCTGAGCAGCAGCGTTGTGCTGCACTGGGGTGAGCAGCAGGTGAAGAAAGGGAAGTATCTGAGCGGCCGTATCGCTCTGGGCATCACGATCCTGATCGGCCTGGTTTTTCTGGCTCTCTCCGCTTTTGAGTATCTGGATCACTGGAAGGAGCTGACGCCTTACAGCGACTCCTACGGATCCATCTTCTACACCATCGTCAGCATTCATGCGGCCCACGTGATTGTGGGCCTGGTCATCCTGATTTACACGCTGATCCTGCCTCGCTACAGCCCGGCGCTGCGTTCGCCGTATCGTCCCTACCACGTAGCGTCGATGTACTGGCACTTCGTGGATATTGTCTGGATCTTCGTTGTCGGCCTGCTCTACGTGATGCCGAATATACGGGTTTATGGCTTCTGAATCGACAACTCGTCCCGTCTCGCTGCCGACGCCACGGCGGGTGTGGTTTGGCGTGATTGCCTCGGCCACAGCCTGGTTCACGGTGGGGATCGCGGAGATGCTCATCACGTGGCGAGCCTGCCTGCACAACGAGGAATTCGGCAACGCCACGTCGCATCCGGGGGCGACCACCGCTTCGTTTGTGGTGAGCTTTTTCCTGCTGGGGCTGATGGCCGCGGCCGGGTGGGTATCGTACTCGAACTGGAGGCGGCTCTCGCGGCAGCGCAGCCTGATGGAGGCGGAGGGCCGCGGGTCGCACGAATTCATTGCGCTGGCCGGCGTCTTCTTCAGCATCACCCTGGGTGCCGGCATGGTGTGGATAAGTCTTCCGCTGTTCATTCTGCGTTTGTGCGTGAGGGTGCGATGAAGGCTGGCTGGGTGCTGGCGGCGGGATTGATGCTGGCGGCCGGAGGCGTGGTGGGCGGCTGCACCGGGGGATCGCCGACGAACAGCTATAACTCCGCCATGCTGGGAAATCCGCGGCGGGGGCGGCAACTCATTGTGTCCTACGGATGCGGATCGTGTCACACCATTCCGGGGATTTACCGGGCGCGGGGCCTGGTGGGTCCGCCGTTGTACTTCTTCAGTCGCCGCACGATGATTGCCGGCGAGCTGCCCAACAATCCCGACAACCTTGTGCGCTGGCTGCTGAACCCGAGGGCCGTGGAGCCGGGTACGGCCATGCCCGCGGTGGGACTGAACTACCAGCAGGCGCAGGATATCGCCGCTTATCTCGACACGCTGCAGTAGACGGAGAACCGGGATGCAATTGGTCAGGAAGAAATCGGGTTGGCTGGTGAGCGGGGCGGTCATCGCGGCGGCATGCTGCGCGTGCACGTGGGCGGCTCCACCCAGGGCGAACGGGGGAAACGGCACGACCGACATTCCCGGCGCGCTCCCGGGCATTCATCTGGTTTCGCCGGTGCCGGATGGGCAATGGACGCTGCCGGGCGGCGATTATGCGAACACCCGGTACAGTCCTCTGGCGGAGATCAACACCAGCAACGTGCAGAACCTCAAAGTGGTGGCGACCACGGCGACGGGCATCGACCATGGCCATGAAGGGCAGCCGCTGGTGGTGAACGGCACCTTATATATGGTTACACCGTTTCCGAACAATCTGATTGCTCTGGACATCACGAAGCCGGGTTTCCCCCGGAAATGGGTCTTCCGGCCGCATCCGGATATTCGCGCCGTGGGCGTGGCCTGCTGCGACATTGTGAATCGCGGAGCGAGCTACGCCGACGGCAAGGTGATTTACGCGACGCTCGATAACCATGTGGTGGCTGTGGATGCGAACAGTGGCGAGAAGGTATGGGAGACGCCGGTGGGCGACATCCGCTACGGCGAAACCACGACCATGGCCCCGCTGGTGGTGAAGAACGTCGTTTTCGTGGGAAACAGCGGCGGCGATCTGGGCGTTCGCGGCAAGCTGACGGCCCTCGATGTGAAGACGGGGAAGGTTCTGTGGACGGCCTGGAGCACGGGCTCGGATCAGGATGTGCGCATCGGTCCGGGCTTTCATGCCTTCTACCCCAAGGATCGGGGCAAGGATCTCGGCATCAGGACGTGGACGCCCGGGCAGTGGAAGTTGGGCGGGGGCACGGTGTGGGGCTGGATCTCCTATGATCCGGAACTGAACCTGATTTTTTATGGGACGGGCAATCCTGGCGTCTGGAATCCGGATATGCGGCCGGGGGACAACAAGTGGTCGTGCACCATCTGGGCGCGGGATCCCGAGACCGGGTACGCGAAATGGGCTTATCAGGTAGACGCGCACGATGGCTGGGACTACGACGCCGTGATGGAAAACATTCCCGTGGATATGCCCTGGCAGGGGCGCCAGCGCAAGCTGCTTCTGCATCCGGGGCGCATGGGATTCATGATGGTGCTGGATCGAGAGACCGGCGAGGTGCTTTCCGCCGAGAAGTTTGAGCCGGTTACCTGGGCGAACGATTACAACCTGAAAACGGGACTGCCCGACGAGAACCCGGACAAGCGGACCCATTTCGGGCACTACACCACGGATATCTGCCCATCCTCAACCGGAGCGAAAGAATTTGTTCCGTCGGCATTCTCGCCGCGTACCGGCTATCTGTACATACCGGCGCATAACACCTGCATGGATTACGAGGGTACAGAGGCTAATTACATCGCCGGCACTCCCTATCTGGGCGCCAGCGTCCGTATGTATCCGGGGCCGGGCGGGTATCAGGGCGAGTTAGTCGCATGGGACGTGGAACACGCGAAGAAAGCGTGGAGCGTGAAAGAGAAGAACTTCCCGGTCTACAGCGGTGTTCTGGCCACCGGCGGCGATGTGGTTTTTTACGGAACCATGGATGGGTGGTTCCGCGCGCTGGATGCGCACTCCGGCAAGGTGCTGTGGCAGTTCAAAACCGCGTCGGGAATTATTGGCGATCCCATCACGTTTCTGGGCCCGGACGGCAAGCAGTATGTGGCGATCTACTCCGGCATCGGAGGTTGGATGGGGGCCAGCGACTTCCCCTCGATTTCCTCAGATGACCCGTACGCCACGCGGGGCGCGAACGGCGCCATGCGCGACATCAAGGCTTATACGCGGCCGGGAGATACGATGTATGTCTTCAGCTACTAGATTCCTGGCGCAGGCCGTGCTCGGCTGCGGCAGGACGCTCCGCTCGGCGGCGCCGCTGCTGGCCGTGTGCGTGGCATCGTGCATTTGTGCCGCAGGGTGTAACAGCGGAGCGCGCTCCGTCGCGGCCAGTTCCGCCGCCCCGGTACCGACGGCGGTGGGGCCGGTGCCGGGCGCCGCGAGTGAGCCGCTGCATCGTACCGATCCTTTTGCCGGCGACGCCGTGGCGGCACAGAACGGGTGGCGGCTCTTTAACTGGTACAACTGCTCCGGATGCCATGGGGGGCATGGGGGCGGGAGCATGGGGCCGAGCCTGCGCGATAAGGTGTGGCTCTACGGCAGTAGCGACGATCAGATCTTCGACTCGATTGCCGAGGGCCGTCCGAAGGGAATGCCGGCGTGGGGCGCAAAGATCCCCGAAGATCAGATCTGGCAGCTGGTGACGTATATCAAGACGATGCGCACGCCGGGGGAACCGGATCCACCCAACGAGCCGGCCAACGAGCAGACTCCTGACCCTGATAACAACGAGCGAATGATGGTCGGCACGCAGCCTGCGCGCTGAGGAGAAACCATGCGCCGAATCCTGATCCTCAGTCCGCTGATTCTGCTGCTGGCCGGATGCCAGGCAGCACAATCCACGTTCAATACACACGGGCCGGCGGCGGATCGGATCGCCCCTCTGTCCTGGCTGATGACCATCGTTTTCCTGATCGCGACGATGGTGATGTGGGGTCTGATCGCGTGGGCCGTGGTGAGCCGGAAGGGCACCCTGGGGGAGCACGCCCCGGTGGATGCGGGGGGCGGTCAGGGCTGGATCGCCATCGGCGGACTTCTGATTCCGCTGATCGTGCTGTGCGTCTTCTTCGTTCTCGGCCTGCGCCTGTTGGCCAGCTTCCCCATCAGTGCGCCCCTGAACGAACGGGTTCTGAAACCTGACATCCTTATCATCGGGCACCAGTGGTGGTGGGAGGTCCAGTATCTCGACGGTCCGGTGAGCGAGCATTTCACAACCGCCAACGAAATTCACATTCCCGCCAACCGGCCCGTCACGCTGGAGCTGGTGTCGCACGATGTGATCCACGCCTTCTGGGTTCCGGCGCTGCACGGCAAGGTGGATCTGATTCCGGGCCACCCGAATTTCATGCAGATCGAGGCCTCGCAGCCGGGCAATTACAAAGGGCAGTGCGGCGAATACTGCGGCGCGGAACATGCCCTGATGCGGCTGCTGGTGGTGGCCCAGACGCCCGATGACTACCACGCCTGGGTGGAACAGCAGCTGAAGCCGGGCGTCGAGCCGCAGACGCCGGATGCCATCGCGGGAGAGCAGATCTTTGTCAACGGCGCGTGCTCCATGTGCCACACGGTGCGCGGAACCATCGCCGGTGGTCGCGTGGCTCCGGACCTGACCCACATTGGCAGCCGGCAATACATCGCCGCGAACGTCTACCCCAATAACACGGGCAATCTGGAAGCTTGGATCACCCACGCTCAGTCGATGAAGCCGGACGCGCAGATGCCGGACCTGACCCAGTTCACGGGGACCCAACTGCAACAGTTGACCGCCTACCTGCAGCAGCTGAAGTAACTCCGGCGAACGCGGATATCCGAGTGTAGGTCTTGTGATCGGCGACCTTAGTCGGCGAGTTTGAAGATGCGGATCTGCACGAGCTTGCTGATGGTGAGATTGCCCAGCCCGTGTGCCCTCATGCGCTGAATAAAGTCCGGCGTGACTTTGAAGATGCGCATCTGGATCAGCTCGTCGGCACTGGGCTGATAGCCGAGGGTGCGATACTGCCGCACTTCCTCGGGATTCACTCCCTGGACTTTGAAGGCGATCAGCTTGCCGGCGGCCAGATGCGGATAGCCGAGCTTGGTCATCTCGCGCACATACGTCGCGTCCACTTTAAAGATGCGCAGAGCGATGAGGTTGCCGGAGTCCATCCCGGCGATGCCTTCTGCCTGGAGCGAGCGAATCCAGGAGATCTCAATATGAAAGAGCGTGTAAGCCTCAAGCTTGCGGGAATCAAAGTCGTCGAAGCCCATTTGCCGCATCTGCGCAACGAACCCCGGATTGGGAACGAAGGTGGAATCGCCGGAGAGGGTGAGGTCATGGACGGTTCCGGAGCAGGTCAGCTGGCCTGCTTCGGCGGAGATGACTGCGTCGAGGTGCGCGCCTTCGCGCTGGAGATCGGACAAGGTAAATCCGGAAAAAGCGCTGAGCGGCATGGAATCGCTGTCGTGGTTGTGGCAATCCTGGTGATCGTCCCCACAGGCGTCCTCTTCCAGCTCAAATCGGACCTGGCCGTCTTTCGTACCGGGGGCGATGCTGCAATGCCCGTGCAGGGGAGGGAACTGATCCTGGGCGGCGCAGAGGGCGATAGCACCCGTTGCCAACAAGGCAGAGAGAAGAACGGAGCGGAGTTTCATGGCTGGTTCTCCTTCGCGGAATGGACGTCATCGAGAATGCCGGAGATGCGCAGCTTGACCAGTTTCTGGATGGTGAGAGGCGCAAAGCCGTGTTTCTGCGCTGAGGCGATAAAGTCTGCGTCGATATGGAAGACGCGCATCTGAACCAGATCCTGGAGGGTTGCATCCGGGAACCGGGCGCGGACACTCTTTGCGAAATCGGGAGTGACGCCCTGCACGCGCAGCTCGATGAGCTTTTTGGGCGGGATGGCATCGAAGCCCGCGGCCTTCATGCCGGCAACGAATTCGGGAGTGACCTGAAAGATGCGATCGGAGATGAGGTCGCGGAAGCTCGAGGTCTGAATGCCGCTGGCGTGCAGCTTTTCGGCCCACTCGGGTGTGACGCCCTGCACCTTCATGGCGATCAGTTCGTCCACGGTTGGTTTGCCGTAGCCGAGTTTCGCCATCGCATTCGCATAATCCGGAGTAATGCCCTGGACCTTCATGGCAATGTATCGGTCGGGAGAGGCGTCGTAGCCGTCGGCGCGCATCTGTGCTATGGATTCCGGAGTAATGTCCTGCACCTTCATGGCGATCAGGCGACTGGCGCTGAGCTCGCTGCCAACGGCCTTCGCGATTGCCGCGGCATAGGCAGGCGTAATGTCCTGCACCTTCATGGCGATGTATTGGTTCGCATCGACGTTGTAGCCGGCCGCACGCATCCGGGATAGATACTCGGGCGTGACATCCTGGACTTTCATCGCGATCAGCTGGTCAGCAACGACGTGCGAGCCGAGAGCCTTCGCCATCTCCGCGGCATACTCGGGAGTAATGCCCTGGATTTTCATGGCGACGTACTTATCGATATCGACGTCGTAGCCGGCCGCGCGCATCTGGTCGATGTAGCTGGACGAGGCAGGGTATGCGTGATCCTGCTCGGGTTCGTTGGCGCTCTGCTGTGGCGGAGGCGCGGGCTGGGCGTCACTCGGCTTCGCAGCCTGTTCCTGGATGGCCGCGGGTATCGCCCTCACGGCTCGCAGTACCGGGCTGATCGCTTTGCGAACGACGGGAGCGACCGAGGAGGCGACGGAGGGAACGGCGCGGAAGCTGGCGAAGACCTTCGTAACCGGGCAGATGAACAGCAGCGCGCCCACAGCCATGGCGGCCAGCGAGACGGGACGGACCCGGCTCGACCGTTCCTCCACTTCGCCCAGAATGCGCAGGATGCGCGCTCGCAGGCTGGCGCGCGACTGGTGACCGTCGAGCGCCATCGCCAGGCGTAACTGGCTCTTCCGTTCTTCTTCAAGGCGCAGCAGCGCCGTCGCATACACCGCAGGATCGGTGCAGAACTCGACCGCTACATCGTCGCAACAGAGCTCTCGTTCTTCGCGCACGCGCCGGCTGATCCACCAAACCGCCGGATGGAAAAAGAAGAGGGTCTCGATCGCGGTCTGCAGCAGGTTCCAGAAATAGTCGGCGCGGCGGATGTGCGCCAGCTCGTGGCAGAGCACAACCTCGAGTTGCTCCGGACTGAGGGTGGTGAGCGCGGTGATGGGCAGCAGAATCCACGGACGCAGCACTCCTGCGGTCAGGGGACTGGCGATCTTCCTGGACAAACGCAGGTCCACAAATCTGGGGATCCCCATATTGCGTCGCAGCACATCCAGGCGAAGGCGCAGCGTGTGCGGAGCCACTTCCAGGGTTCGCCGGCTCAGGCGCTGCATGAACCACCACCCGCCCAGGGCGCGCCCCGAGAGCAGCAGAACGCCCGCCAGCCAAAGACCATCGAGCCACGGCATCAACCGCGTCGTCAGGAAGCGATGCCCGTCGTGCAATGGCGCAAGCGCCGCGCTGTCGGTGAACGTGGTTTCAAACGGCTGGGCCGTCGAAATCACGGTGTGGATGGCCCCTGCCACATGCGTTGCCGGTAGATCCATGCTGGCTTCTTCATAGGCCAGAGTGGTGAGGGAGACGGCCGCCATGCTGAGCAGCGCGGCCAGGGCCAGCCCATAGCGAACGGTGGCGCTGCGCCGGGTGAGGGCGAGGTCCAGAATGCGATAGACGAGGGCGATGAGCGTGCCTTCCCAAAGAAAGTGGACGAGGGTCCAGCCCAGCGCTTCCCAGTGGTTTGTCATGGCCGTTTCCTTTTCTCGATGAGATTGCGGAGCTCTTCGAGCTCACGATCGCTGACCGGTTCCAGGGCAAGAGCATGCAGCGCCAGCTGTGCGGCCGATCCGGCGAAGAGCCGCTCACTCATGTCGCGGACCATCTGATCCTGCGTTTCCTGCTGGCTGGCCGCGGGGCGATAGATGTGCGCTTTGCCCGATTCCTCGCGCTCCACCAGGCCCTTCTCGGTCATGATTTGCAGCAGCTTCAGCACCGACGTATAGCCAACGCCGCGCCGGACGCCGATCTCCTGATGCAGGTCGCGGACGGTGGCCGGACCTTTTTCCCAAAGAATGCCCAGAAGCTCGAGTTCACCTTCAGTGGGGCGGGGCAGCGCGCGCCGTTTTCGATTCATGAAAGGACCATATACGAAAATGTTCGTAGGTGTCAACGAAGTTATTCGTAGATTGCAGAGTTTTCTCCAGGCGCTCGGCAAATTTCCATCGGTTGATACCCGCCGCTACAATCGAGGCGATCGAAGGTTGACGGGCAAGCCACAGGCCGGGAGGCGGGAGATGGCGAGAGACGATGGGTTTACGCGGAGACGCTTTCTGTGGAGCGGGAGCCTGACGGCTGCAGCAGTGGCCAGCCGTGGTCTGCCCGGCGATCGCGCCTGGGGAGCGGAGTTGCCCCGGTCGGCCGCTCTGGCGGAGTTCGGCTATGGCGATGTGCTGATGAGCAGCGAGGCCCACGAAAATCAGCTGCGGGAGACGCAGGCCGTTTTGATGTCGCTGAGCGATAGCAGCCTGCTGAAGCCGTTTCGGCAAATGTCGGGCATGGCGGCGCCGGGCGAGGATCTGGGCGGCTGGTACCACTACGATCCGGATTACAACTATCGGACCGACGTTGCTGGTTTCGCTCCCGGCTGCACCTTCGGGCAATGGGTGTCGGCGTTAGCGCGCGCGTATGCCATTACCGGAGACGAAGCGACGCGGCAGAAGGTGCTGCGTCTGAATCGACTCTACGCACAAACCATCTCCGCGGATTTCTACGTCCGGAATCGATTTCCGGCTTATACCTACGACAAGCTGGTGCTCGGGCTGCTGGATTCTCACACCTGGGTCAAGGATCCGCAGGCATTAGCGATTCTGGAGGAGACGACGAACACCGCGTTGCCCCATCTGCCCGGACATGCCGTGGACCATGACGTTCGCTGGCGCATGGATAAACCCGCCGACGACATCTCGTGGAACTGGGACGAGTCGTACACGCTGCCGGAAAACCTGTTTCTCGCGTATCAGCGCGGAGCCGGTCGCCGCTACTACGATCTGGCCCAGCAGTATCTGGATGACAAGACCTGGTTCGATCCGCTCTCCAGGAACGAGAACGTTCTGCACGGCCATCACGCGTACAGCTATGTCAATTCGCTGAGCTCCGCCATGATGGCGTGGCTGGTGGCGGGAAGCGAAAAGCATCTGCGGGCGGCGCAAAATGGCTTTGCCATGCTGCAGCAGCAGAGCTATGCCACGGGCGGCTGGGGGCCGGACGAGCAGTTGCGCGCTCCGCAGAGCGACGATGTTTTTGCCAGCCTGACGAATACCCACCACACCTTCGAGACACCCTGCGGTTCATATGCGCACTTTAAGCTCACTCGGTATCTGCTGCGCGTGACGCGCGATTCTCGGTACGGCGACAGCATGGAGCGCATGATGTTCAACACGGTGCTGGGCGCGAAGCCCCTGGAGGAGAATGGCCACGCGTTTTATTACTCCGACTATAACTACAATGCGGAGCGCGTCTATCATGTGGCGCGCTGGCCTTGCTGCTCGGGAACGCTGCCCCAGGTAGCAGCCGATTACCGCATCAATGCTTATTTCCGCGAGCCACAGGCGATCTACGTCAACCTCTATGTGCCTTCGACCCTGCGCTGGACGGAAGGCGACGTGAGCTTTTCGCTCACCCAGGAGGGGCAATATCCCTTCGACTGCCCCATAACGTTCACTCTGACCGCCTCGCGCCCTGTCGAACAGATCCTGCATTTTCGCATCCCGGAGTGGGCGCAAGGCGCCTCCATTTCCGTGAACGGATCCCGGCAAAAAGGAGGGGTCGTGGCGGGGCATTTCGCCGCGGTCGCGCGCGAGTGGAGGACCGGCGATCGAGTGGACCTGGACCTGCCGCTGCGGATGCATCTGGAGCCGATTGACCCGCGGCACAGTGACACCGTGGCTCTGGTGCGCGGGCCGCTGGTCCTGATGGCGGTGAAGCGAAAGCAGGACGACCCGCTGCCGCACCTGACGCACGAGCAGCTTCTGTCGGCGCGTCGCATGAGCGAACGCGAGTGGCAGGTGACGGCGGCCGGCGGCCCACTGACCTTGGTGCCCTTTACTTCGATCGGCGATCGGCCTTATACGCCCTATCTGCAAGTGAGCTGAATCCTGTCCGCCGAGGACACGTTGCGGTGCGTTCTGATACACCATGGGGATGCGATGCTCCATGGTCTTCAGGGTTTTGGCCGGACTTGTGCTGCTGGCCTTGTGCGCGGGCGATCCGGGGGTCGCGCAAACGAACCGTGACGCCTCACTCCACGCCTCCGAGGGCCATGGCAGGAAAGTCCTGCTCGATGCCTGGTACAACAGCCAGAGGCGGAAAAATGCTGCGGGCGAATCAGAGCTTTTCCACTACAAGTGGAACGACGAGAGCGATTCCGGCTTCTCGCTCTTCGGACGCATCTTTCGCAGCGATGGGTTGACGACGTCCACGCTGGAGTCGGCTCCAACGCCGGCAAAGCTCCGGGGCGCGCAGGTTTATATCATCGTTTCGCCGGACAATCCCGCGAAAAACCCGCATCCGCACTATATGAATGCCGCGGAGGCTGATGCAATCGCCGCGTGGGTGCGCGCGGGCGGCGTGCTGCTGATCATGGAAAACGATCCGGCCAACGCGGATATCCCGCACATGGACATCCTCGCCGATCGCTTTGGCCTGCACTTTAACAATGTTCTGGTCCATCACGTCGTCGGCGATCAGTTCGCGATGGGGCGCATCGACGTACGCACGCCTGCGCCGCCTTTCACCCATCCTCACGTGCTCTACATGAAAGACACCTGCTCCCTGTCGCTCTCGAAAGGCGCAAAGCCGCTGCTGCAATGGAAGGGCGACACGCTGATGGCGATGGCGAATTACGGCGAAGGGACGGTTGTGGCAGTGACGGATCCCTGGCTTTACAACGAGTACACAGGGGGCCGCAGGCTGCCCGCCGAGTATGACAACTACGCCGCCGGGGTGGAGTTCGTCCACTGGCTGCTGCAGCAGCCCTGAGGTCGGCCCTCAGGGCAGGGCGATCGACGGTGGCGCGGCGGTTCCGTAGAAGGCGTTCGCGCCGGTGCGCAGGTCGCGTCCATAGCTGAGAACGACGCTCGTATGCAGCACCGTGAGGCGCGCCTCCACGCCGGCGTCGAAGAGCCATTGCTGCGCGGAGAGGCCGCTGGTGGGCGCTGTCATGCGTCCAATATCGAGCAGCGGGCCCACATGGATGGTCAGCAGACCGTTGGTGTAGAGGCGGCGGTAGAAGTCGGTGTTGCTGAGAAGATATCCGTTGCCAATGGGAGCGCTGCCCTTGCGGCCGGCGCGGGTGGTGAGGTGCGCGCGGAGACCCAGATTCGTGTCGTCGCGATCCATCCCAAAGAGAAACAAGTCGTCCAGGGGGACGGTTCCCAGGATCCGCCCGCCCCGCAGCTGCTGCCTCAGCTCGTATCGGTCTCCTTCCATCTGCGGGAACCAATCCGCAACAGCCGAGCCCTGCAGGGTCTCCGATGCGTACGACGGAGTGGAAAAGGTGCGCGCAAAAACGGAGCTCCCTGTGCCATCGAGCGTGAAGCGATGCTGCGGCAGGTGCAGAAGCGGCGCTCGAATCGACGCGAGCTGCCTGAGCTCGAAGCCGCTGGTCAGCAGGGGTGCGGTGAGAGCCCTCCCCGGTAAGACGCTGCGGAAGTTCCGGTGCGCGACCTCGCCGCCCGCGGACCCTTGCAGCCGAGCCGTGGAGAGGGAAGTGAGCGTTGCGCTCAGCGATTCGCGCTCCAGATTCAGCGACGCCAGCACGGGCGCGTTCCCGGTGAAGGATCGGCGAATCGCCCAGTTCTCATTGCGGAGATCGGCTGCGATCTGCCACCGCCACCATGGCAGATTGTTGAGGGGCGCCGAGAGAGCAGCCCAGGCACGCCGCTTCTGCGCGTCCCATCGCAGCAGCGACTCCACGGTCATGGCCGAGCGATGCATGTCAGAGTAGCTGGGATAGATCGTCTCGTAGGGCAGGCCGCCCAGCGTGGATACCGCGGCCTGCAGCGGGCTGGCGCCGAAACCGTCCTGCTCCTGCGCGCGGAAGACCGCGTTGAAATGCCCGTCAGGCAACACGTTCAGGTGAAGGCTCCACCCCGGAAAGATCCCCAGGCCATCCAGCCGCAGCGCCGTCGTCGCGAATTGCGGCTCCTTGAGAACCGCATGAGGTGAGAAGGCAAAGGCGCGCTCAAGGAGCAGGCGATGCACGCGCAGATGCGGGTCGAGATCGAGCGTATTAATCGTCGGCTTGTGAATGCGGTTCCAGGCCTGCAGGGCGGCGTCGAGATTCCCCGAGAGAAAATACACGGTGCCGAGGAAGTTGCTCAGGTACGCATCGTCCGGATCGAGGCGCAGGGCGCGGCGCAGCCAATAAGCCGCGGTGGAGTAGCGTTTCTGCTCGAAGGCAACACCGCCCAGCTCCGTGGGGAAGCGCTTGTCATCGCGGCACTCGCGCTCGCCGGCGCGCAATGCTCGTTCCGCCTTTGCCAGTCGCCCCAGATGCGCCTGGGCCATGCCGAGCGCGAAATCATCCTCCGGAGCCAGCGCCGGAGCGCTCTCCGCGAGGCGAACCACCGCCGGCCAGTCCTGCTGGCGAAATGTTTCCTGGATGGCGGGGTTGGGTGCGCGATGCGCAGCGCACGGGGCGGCGATCGCACTGCAGGCACCCGCCAGCGCGGCCAGCCCGAGAATCAGTGTGCGGGGGGCGCGGGCACCGCGAGCAGCATCCAGTGGTCCGTAGCGCTCCAGTCTTTCTCGAATGCTGCACGCTCCTCGGAGAGCAGTTTGCGATCCGCCGGATCGTTCATCATCACCAGGCCGCGCGTGGGATCGATCCCGTCGATGACAACATAATGCAACGCGCGATCTCCCTGGGGGCGGAGCGCGACGATCAGCGGGCGGCCCTTCCGGATCTGCTGCTCGAGGTCGCTCCAGTGGCCGTTTACAGCAAAGACGAGAAACCCATGCCGCTGCAGATAGCTCTGCATGGAGGCGGCGGGGATGCCGTGTTCCGCCGCGACGTACAGCGCCCTCTGGATGGTGTCCACGGCGCTGTCTGGCGTCGCCGCCCGGCCCTGCTGATGCGCCCAGTACTGCATCACCATGGAGAGGGAGGCCGCGCCGCATCCATCGCGTGGCTGGTGCACAAAGGGCACATCGATCCAGAGGGCGCCGGTGGTTTGCGCAACGGCAGCGACCGAAGCCGCTGCCATCATGCACGCGAGAACGAGCCTCAGCACGGATTTAGTGGTAAGCCGCCAGCAGGATGATCAGCACTACGGCGAGGATGATGAGCGTGAGGGCGAGAGTGGTGAGACCGCCGGCGGCGAACTGGCTCTGCGCATGAGCGGCGCGCGCGGAAAGGCTGGCCAGCTCCGCATTCGACAGGGTCGGAATTGCGTCCTTCACCTGAGCGGGATCGATCTTTGCATCCTTGATCGCCTTTTCCGCCGCGGGTGTGGCGAGGAAATGGTTGAGCGTCTCAATGTTCTGCTGGCGGGCCGCTGTGGCCGTTTGCACCTGTTGCTGCATCTGCGTGGGAGAAACAAGGTGGGTGTCCTGCGCGCGCACAGCGAGGGACGAGGCGAGAAGCAGGGGCAGCGCAACAGCGGGCAAACTGCGACTCGCGAGGCGGAAAAAACGGGAAATATGCATTGGCGTCTCCAGAGGGGAAAATCGTGCTGTCCCTGGCGATGGGATGCCCGGCCAGTCTTGCAGAGTTGTCATGTTACACGATCGCCGAGCCCCGGCTCCGGGGTTGCCTCGCGAATCGGGCTCAGGGCAGCGCAAACGCCATGTACATGCCGCCTACAGGAGACTTCGGATCGCGTCCTCCGCTGGCCGCGATCACCACGTATTGTTTGCCGTCGATGGAGTAAGTGGCGGGCGTAGCGATGCCGGCATAGGGCAGCTGCGTCTCCCACAGGAGCCGGCCGGTACTGCTGTCGAAAGCGCGGAATTTGCGATCGTAAACCGTGGCGCCGATGAAGACGAGTCCCCCCGCTGTGACAATGGGCCCGCCGTAGTTTTCTGAACCGGTATCGGCCAGGCCCTGCGCGGCCAACGCCGGATATTCGCCAAGAGGAACCTGCCACAGAAACTTTCCACTGTTCAGATCGATGGCGCTCAGCGTTCCCCAGGGAGGAGCAATCGCGGGATAGCCGTCCGGATCGAGAAACTTGCGATAGCCGCTGAAGGCGTATTGCACGCCAAGGCCGCCTGCCATGGTGGTTGCGACTTGCCGGCCGCCGATACTGGGGCCGGATTGCAGGAACTCCAGCAGCGCTGCGGTCTGCGTGCCGGTGAGGTTGGGGAATGCCGGCATGCGGCCGCGTCCGTGCGCGAGCATGGCGACGATCTGCACATCATTCAGGCGCTGTGTGACGCCGACGAGCGAGGGAAAGGCGGGCGGCGCCCCAGCGCGGTTGGCTCCGTGGCAAATGGCGCATTGCCCCTGGTAGACCCCGGTCCCGGCGGTCGCGGCAGGATTCTCGCGCACCAGACCGCCCGTCCACGCCATCTCGTTCGCATTCACGTAGAGCACGTCGGTGGAGGGATCGATGGCCGGGCCGCCCCACTCCGCGCCGCCGTCAAATCCCGGGAAAACCACGGTCTGGCGATCGAGGCTCAGGGGAACGAACTGGCCGTCGCTGCGAAAGGTGCGGAACATCGCGAGAGCCCAGGCGTGCGCTTCCGGCGTGCGGGTGGTCAGCATATCTTCGGTCAGGCGCTGGCGAGCGAAGGGAGGCGGCGCTGTCGGCATCGGCTGCGTCGGCGAAGTTTTCTCGCCGGGCACATTGCTGGGCGGATACGGCTTTTCCTCGATGGGGAAGAGCGGCGCGCCGGTCACGCGGTCGAAGAGGTACACGACGCCCTGTTTGGTTGTCTGCGCAACCGCATCGACGCGGCGCCCATCGCGCGTGACCGTGACCAGTGCCGGAGGAGCCGGGAAGTCGCGATCCCAAATATCGTGGTGTACTCCCTGAAAGTGCCAAAGACGGCGCCCGGTCGCGGCGTCCAGGGCCAGCAGCGCATCGGCAAACAGGTCGTCGCCGATGCGGTCGCCGCCGTAAAAGTCGAAGACCGCGGAGCCGGTGGGAACGTAGACGATGCCGCGCGTCGCGTCGAGAGTCATGCCGGCCCAGTTATTCGCGGCGCCCGCCGTTTTCCAGGCGTCCGGCGGCCAGGTGTCGTAGCCGAATGCACCCGGATGCGGAATGGTGTGGAAGCTCCAACGCACCGCCCCGCTGCGCACGTCGAAGGCGCGGATATCGCCGGGCGGCGCGGGATGCGTCTCCGGATTGCGCCCGCCGACGATGATCAGGTCCTGATAAATCAGGCCCGGCGATGTGAGCGCGATGGACTGGCGAGTGGAATCCTCATCGGAGCGAAGGCCTTTGCGCAGATCGATGCGACCCTGTTCACCGAAAGATGCGATGGGGTGACCGTTGGCCGGGTCGAGCGCATAAAGGTAATTCAGAATGCCGGCAAAGAGGCGAGCGCTCTTCCCGTCAGTCCAGTAGGCGAAGCCGCGGCTTGGCTGCAGGGTGGCGACACCGGAGTCGAACGTCCACAGCAAATGCCCTGTCGCGGCATCCAGCGCGATCACCTTGCCGTCGGGCGTAGAGCCAAACAGCATGCGCCCGACGATGAGCGGGTTCGTCTGCAGGTCACCCTTTTCGCCGGTGTCGTATTGCCAGGCCACCCGCAACTGCGCCACGTTGGAGCGGTTGATCTGCGCCAGCGGCGAATCATGGTCGCCATTGCGATTCCCGTTGTAGGCCGGCCAGTCGACATTGGGTGCAGAGGCCGAAGCGCCGGCAGAGGGCGCGCTCTGCGTGCCTGCGACAGCGGCGACAACCCCGGAAACCGAGCCCAGCAGGAGAACGGCGGAAGCGGCGAAGAAGCGAGAGCCGAAGGCCAAGAGCGGAGACTCCCTCGCGCGGTGGCGGCGCGGGCGGTTGCACTAAGGTCCACAGTGTACAGCGGAAGGCCAGGCAAAAAGTGGCTTTTGCCGAGGTATCTTCAATGATTGAAGCGACATAGCGACAGCGCGGATTCCTGACTTTCGTGGGAGTGCTTCCGTGTTGACACCGATGTTATGATCCGGCGCAGATGACCCGAAAAACCAGGTTTTGGATGGTGGCGCTCCCGGCAGCGGCCTTTTTGGCGGCGTCGCCGGCGCTGGCCTTCGCTGACGCAGGCATTCCCCTGCTGCCGGTGAAGTTTCCCAGCGTTCTCTGGTTTCTGGTGCCGGTGATTCTGATTGAGGTCGCCTATCTCCAGGCGGCGTTGCACACGCGATGGCTGCGCACGGCGCTCGCCGTGATCTCTGTCAACGTGGGCACAACCGGATTGGGCTATCCGCTGGCCTGGCTGCTGTACGCTGCGCTCAACCAGTATGCGGCGTTTCCAGGCGGCCGTTCCGGCGCGCTGACAGAGTGGCGCATGGTTCCGATCTGGGTGGGCATGAAGTTCTTTCCGGACTGGTCCGGTATGCAGAACCAGCTGCTGGCGATCCTGGTCATCTTTCTCGCGCTGCTGGTGCCTTCGTATCTGTTTTCGCGCTACCTCAAAACCTGGGTTATCGACTGGTACGATCTGCTGCGCAGCAAAGGAGACACCCGATCCGCCGTGCTCATGGCGAATCGCTTCTCGTATCTGATCATCGCGATTACCGGATGTGGCCTGCTCTATCTGCTCTACCACCGCTGAGCGAACCGGCGCGCCGGATCACGGTTGCACACTATCGGAGAGATGACTCCTGCGACCGCCCGCAGTGAGACGGCGCAGAACGAATTCCTGCGCGACGGCATTGGCCATGCGGCCGCCCGTGACGAGCAGAGCATTCTCGAAAACCAGCCCGGCGCCGCGGTTGCTCGACGGTTCGTAGGCGTTGGAGATGGCTCCCGCAGCCACGTCGCCGCCGATGCTGGAATAGTTGGGCTGCAGGTGCCCGTTGTCGCCTCGGGCCACGAAGGGGGCGGAGAGCGCGTGCAACAGCCGCGAGCCTGTGGAGCCGGTGCCCTGGTAAAAATAGCGGGGATCCTGATGGAGCAGCGAAGGCAGCAACGCGCCGCCGATCATGATGTCGGTAAATCCCGTGGTGTAGTTGGCGCCGAGCCGCTGTCCGTAGCCGGCCATGCCCTGCTGATAATCCGGCGTGTCGCCCGCCTGCTGGAGCGCGGAGATGAAGGCGGCGCCGGCAAAGGTCACGGGGTCGGTTTCCGCGCGAAGAGCCAGAGAGAATTTCAGCTTCGTCGTCAGCGGCGCGGGATTCGCGTCGTAGACCACGTAGAAGTTGGGGACGATCCCCAGCACGCGCTGCTGCTCGGCGACGTGGACCTGCTCCGTGGCCAGTTGCACGGGATTGCCCACGACCACCACCGAGGTGACGCCGCCGGAGATCGTGAGATGAACAGCCGGAAGAAATGCGAACTGGCCCGACCCCAGTTCGAGATCGGCGGAGGTCCAGTCGGCGAAGCCGGTCGCATGCACGGCGACGCGATACGGGCCGCCCGCCGGGACCTGGTCGAAACTGAAAGCGCCGGTGTCGGCCGAGGTGGTGGTGCGCAGCGCCATTGAATCAGGCGCCAGAAGAGTCACCGTCGCGTTTGGAATGACATCGCCGCCGTCATCGCTGATGGTGCCACTGATGTTGGCGGGAACGGCGGAACTGCCGGCGCTGTCGGTCGGCGCCGGCACCGCGGGCCCCGGAACGCTGCTCTGCGCGCGAGCCGAAACGGCAAGCGCCAGAGAGAGGACGAGGATGAGGGAGACTCTTTGGTGTTGCATGCAGCCTTTCATCGGGCTTCGCCAGGGTCACGCGAAATCCGGACGTTCTATCGATGGCGCGATGAGGTGGCTCGATTCAACTTCGCGGGCTCAAATGGTCAGGAAGCATGGACATTTTCCCGGAAAATATCTGCGACCTTTTCGCGCGTGGAGTATCCCGCGCGGTTGGAAGCACGGAGCGACGCGGAACGCGCGCAGGCCGTCGTCATGGTGGCGGACATGCGCGCGCTGCAGGGAAGCGAGCGGCATGAGCCTCAGCACATTGCGCTGCAGCCGCGTACGATGGCATTAATTTCCGAGGAGAGCGGGCCATGCGTTTTACACGGCGGCTGATATTGCGGATTGCGCTGGTGGTGGCGGCGGCCGTCATATTATGGGTTCGACTCATGCCGCATGGGCATCGGGCTCCGGCGCGCACGTCGTCCGTGACGGACTTGTCGCAGACCCGTCCGCTCAATCGGCCGGGCGGTGGGCCCGCGCCTGCGGAAGCGTATCCGGTGTACTCCGCTCTGTATGCTGCGGGGGCGGACGAGCCGCTGGTCTTCGCCGCCGCATCGCGGACGGATATTCCGCAGGTGGGCGGCGGTTGCCTCAAACCATCCACGCCGGAGGAACGAGCGATGATGGACGCTTTCGTGGCGGCAAACCGAGAGAGCCGCACGTGGCAGCCGCAATTCACAATTCCCCAGGGCTACCGCGTGCTGGCGCCCGACGAAGTGGCGAAGGTGCGAAGTTGTCTCTCCACAGGCGGGCATGACGCGGCGGCCTGCGATCGCTACAAGGGCATCCGCCATGTGCGCCTTCTCGGCGTGCCCGGATTCGACGCCACCCATACCCACGCGCTGGTCTCCGTGATCAAAAGCTGCGGCGGCTTCTGCGGCAGCGGCGGCATCTTCGAGGCGGAGAAAACCGGCGGAACGTGGAAGCGCGTCGCCACCACCGACTTTACCCGCGATTGCAGCTGGATCTACTGACGCTTTCTTTCCCGGCAGGCGAGCGCGGAGCGGGAAGTCCCCGGCCATGGCAGCGTCCACCGCATTGTCTGATATAAGGGTGCGTTCGCGAGGAGGATGGCGATGCCCAGACCGAATTGGTGGGGAATTGCGTTGATCGGGGCTCTGAGCGCGGCATGGGCCGCCGGGGCGCAGCAAAAGGCGGAGAGCCCGGCACCGCAATCCGGCAAACTCTCTACACAATGGGAAGAGCTGACCGGCCCGGATTTCGTGCAGGCGATCCAGAAAGCCCAGGGAGTGTGCCTGCTCCCCTTCGGCATTCTGGAGAAGCATGGGCCGCATCTGCCCATCGGGACGGATCTGATCAACGCCCGCTGGGTCGCGCTGCACAGCGCCGCCGAGCAATACGCCGTCGTCTTTCCCGCCTACTACTTCGGGCAGATCGACGAGGCGCGGCACCAGCCGGGCACCATGGCGTACAGCCGGCACATCCAGCTGGACCTGCTGCAGGAAACCACCGACGAGATGGGGCGGAACGGATGCCGGAAGATTCTCATCGTGAATGGACATGGCGGCAACCTGTCGCTGCTGCCCTACTTCGCACAGACCGAACTTCAGCAGCGCCACGATTACGTCGTCTACGTCTACTGGTGGGATAACCGCCACGGCCCGGAGCGCCCGAAGCAGCAGACCACGACCGACATGCACGCGGGCGAATCGGAAACCTCGCACACGCTGGTCACGCGCCCGGACCTGGTGCACATGGATCGGGCCAACGAGGAATCGGGAGCGGATCTGCATCGTCTGCGCCTGCCCGAAGACGTATATACCGGCATCTGGTGGTACGCGCGCTTTCCCAATCACTACTCGGGCGACGGCTCGAAGGCCACGCTGGCCCTCGGCGAGTACGACATGAAGGCCTGGGTCGCGGATCTGGTCTCGGCAATCCGTGCGGTGAAGGCGGACGATGAGAGCCTTAAACTGCAGAACGAGTTCTATGACCAGGCGGAGCATCCACTGGATACGAAACAGTGAAAGCGACGGCGTTGTTCGCTCCCGCAATCGTCACCATGACGGATACAAATCATGCCGTCCGGGCTTGTCGAGGGCGCAACTGCCCTGAGGTTGGTGCACACCGGCGATTTGCACACAAAAGACCCGGATTTGCACAGAAATAAAGGACTTGCGGCGAGGCAAAGCTGTGGCATGATTCTTTGTAACGGAGGAGCAATCTTCCACGAGAAGAGAGCCGAACGGCAGCCGTCAGGGGAATCGGAAACGAAACCCAGGAGCCTCGGGAGACCGGGTCTCAGGAAGCGAAGGGTAACCGGAGCTTCAGGATGGATGTCGAGTCGGCTGGGACAGCCCGGTTGACAGAAACGGGCGGGAGTTGGGGGCGCAAGCTCACAAGACCTGCATGCGTCTGACAGAGGAGGCTGGACTCAGGTAGCCGAAGCCAGATCTTTGCAGAATTCGGATAGAAGAGGGCGAGATCCCGCAAGGGATGTCGCCCTCTTCGCTTTGCCCGCAAGGTCCTCGAGCCGGGGCCGGGCCCGCGCCCCCGCAGTCCTCTGCGCTCGCGCACAGACTGCCCGCGGGGAGAGTCGGAACCATGGACCCGGGCCGCGCCGTGCGGCGGCTATTTGTGGTTCAGAACCTTGCCCGTCGTGGCATCCACCAGAGCCGAGTACCCGCCGGTCCTGCTGCCCCACTGGATATACCAGACCGGCCCGGAGAACTTATAGGTCTGTCCGAGTTCGAGGGCGCTCAGCTCCTTACCCGGGTTCGCTTTCAGCCATGCGGCCGCCTCGCCCGAGCCCGTCTGGAAGGCCGCATCCGAGTCCACGTTGAACGACGTGAGATCAACAGCCATGGCATCGCGCGTCTCACCGGCCCAGGGCATGGGCATCCCGGCGGTCACGCCCTTAAAGACGTTGGGCGGTACATCGGCGACGGCAAAGGTATAGAGCCGATACTGGCGGAGACTGGGCGAAGCAAAGGCGGCTTCCCACATCCCGGCCTTACCGGCTTGATTCTTGTACCCCTGCAGGTCCATTTGGGTCAGGCGGATGGCCACCACGTCCGGCGCCCAGTCGTGAGCGGATTTATACATCGCCCAGAAAGGGTCTTTGGCGGCAACCACCAGCGGAGCCGTCGTGGCAGCGGCCGCCGGAGTTGCCGCAGCCGTAGCGGCCGGCGGCCCGGAATGCGAACAGCCGAGGGTGAGAAGGACGGCGAGGGTGAGGGCAGAAGCGGCAGTTGAGTGAACGGCGCGCAGCACGATGGACATAGTGAAAGCCTCCGATAACCCGCCCGTGACGCGATTCTGCAACCCAATGCAAGCGGATTCGTTTCGACTGTCACGAGTAACACACGGGGATACCACCTTCAGTGATTTGGATCACCCAGGGTTGGGAGAGGCGAAAACAGAGAGCCTGGAAACCAGGTCGGTCGCTGATTTCCTCATTGATAGGCCGCCCACTTCCAGGCGCCGCCGTCCAGCTGAAAGAGCGAGCGGCCCGGATGGGGCGCCACGCCTTTCAGAATGTCCTGGGCCTTTGGGGGCAGGCCTGCGAAGTCGTACTCCCATAGATATTCCACCAGCTTCTTCTGCGGATCCCCGGTGTCGTCGGCGCTCAGGTTCACAGTGACGGTGTGCCAGGGAAAGGAGCGCGAGAATTTGACATCGAAGGCGGTTTGCGAGGGGCCGAAGCCGACCGGCAGAATGCCCTGGCAGACGATGAACTTATGGGACTTGACGCGCGGGTCGCCCGGATTCAGGACGCAGGGATTCGTGGAGAGAATGGGCACCGTGCTGCGCACGTCGGGTGGCAGCCCTTCGAGCTGCTGCTCCTGTTCGGCCGTGATGGTGAATTCTGCGGAAGCCGAACCCTGGCCGAGCTTGTCGAGCATAGTTTTGGCGTCTGCCTGGGTGAGCTGTTGAGCGAGGACCGGGACCGACAGGGACAGGGTGAGGAGGAGGGCCGGGAAACACGTGGACTTCCGACTCATGGAAAATCCTTTCACTGTGGACTGGGCGGCTGGCTGTGGAAGAGGTGAGCCATAGTAACCCGAAATTCACGGAGCAAAGCAGAATTTGCGGCGGTACCGGACAAAAATCCGGAACCGACCGGCGGGCGGCCTCAGAATTTTGCCGGGTGGAAGAGAAATTTGATCCGATGGGCTGCGATCCGAAGCGGGCCGGATTGCGCTCTGACGCCTCAGTACTCGGACAACTCTTTGATCGTCTGGAAGATGGTCTCCGGCTGCGGGAGGATCGCGTCCTCAAGCCCCGGCTGGTAAGCGACGAAGGTGTCCATGGCGCCGATGCGGCGGACGGGCGCGTCGAGGAAGTCGAAGAGCTGCTCACCGATGCGCGCGGCGATTTCGGCCCCATAGCCCCAGCTGAGCGTGTCTTCGTGAGCCACGATGACCTTACTGGTCTTCTCGACGGAGGTCGCTATCGCCTCCCAGTCGAAAGGGTTGAGCGTGCGCAGGTCGAGGATCTCGGTTTCGATACCGAGTTCGCGGGAGGCACGCTGCGCGGCCTGCAGAGCCCGGGTCACGATGGCTCCATAGGTGACGATGGTGAGGTGTTTGCCTGCGCGGACGACCTTCGCTTTGCCGAAGGGGACCATGTAGTCGGGCCCTGGATAGGGCGCGCGGCCATAGGTTTCGCGATAAAGCCGCTTGTGCTCGAAGAAGAGCACCGGATCGTCGCAGCGGAGAGCAGTGCGGAGAAGGCCATTGGCATCGAGCGCATTCGACGGAAAAACGACGCGCAGGCCGGGCGTATGAGTAAAGAGGCTTTCGCCGCTCTGGGAGTGATAAATCGCGCCGCCGGTGAGGTAGCCCCCGATGGGCACGCGGATGACAGCGGGCGCAGCGTATCCATTATTGGAGCGCCAGCGGATGAGGGGCAGCTCGTTGCGGAGCTGGTGCATGGCGGGCCAGATGTAGTCAAAGAACTGGATCTCCGCCACGGGCTTGAGGCCGCGGACGGCCATGCCCACCGCGCGGCCGACAATGGCAGCCTCGGCCAGGGCTGAATTGTAGACGCGCGCCGAGCCGTAATCGCACTGCAGCCCGGCAGTGAGCTTGAAGACCCCCCCCTTGCCCTTGACCTGCTTGTCCTTCAGATACTCCTCGCGGGAGCAGTCGGCGACATCTTCGCCGAAGACGACGATGCGGGAATCACGAGCCATCTCGTCGTGAAGGCAGGCATTGATAAGCTCGGCCATGGTTTTATCCGGACCGGTGGGCGCCGGGTCGGTCGCGAGGTCGGCGCGGGTGGAATCGAACTCCTCCGAATATTGATAGCGCAGGATCGCAGCCGGCTCGGGCGAGGGCAGCGGCGCGCGCAGGGCCTGCTCGGCGGCGTGGCGGACCTCTTCATCCACCTCTTTTTCGAGGCGCTCCAGCGATTCGGAATTCAGAATGCCCTCGCGGAGGAGGTGCATCTGAAAATTCTGGATTGGGTCGCGCAGCGCTTCAGCCTCGCGCTCGGCCGCCGGCCGGTAAGACTTGTCGTTGTCGGAGTGCGAATGCGAGTACGGCCGCGTCACGTGGCCGTGGACCAGCGCCGGTCCCCTGCGCGCGCGGCAGTGGGCCACGGCTTCTTCCATGGCATGCATGCATGCCAGCGGATCGGTGCCGTCGATCTCCGCGATGTGGAAGTTGGGAAACTGGGTCAGCAGGCGCGAGATGCTGCCGCCCGGCGTGTTGACTTCCACGGGGACAGAGATGGCGTAGCCATTGTCTTCGATGACGAAGAGAAGCGGCAGCCTCAGATTGGAGGCGATGCTGATGGACTCCCAGAACTCTCCCTGGCTGGTGGCGCCGTCGCCGATTGAGACGTAAACCACCTCGTCGCCGTGAAAGGTGAGGGGATGCGCGCGGCGGTAGTCGAGGCGGGGGCCGGCGGAGACAGGCGGCGGCTCGGCGGCTTCCGGATGATGGCTGAGGTAGAGAGCCGCTTCGGCGCAGCCTGCGGCCTGCAGGCACTGGGTTGCCGTCGAGGAAGACTGGGTGACGATGTGGAGTTGGGGGCTGCTCCAGTGGGAGGGCATCTGGCGGCCGCCGCTGGCGGGATCGGTGGCGGCGCCCACGGATGCGAGGAGCTGGTCCTCGACGGTCATGCCGAGGGCCAGGCAGAGCGCGCGGTCGCGGTAGTAAGGGAAGAACCAGTCGTAGCCAGAACGGAGCGAGAGGCCCGCAGCGACGAGGAGAGCTTCATGGCCGGCGCCCGAGATCTGGAAGAACGTCTTCTGCTGATTTTTGAGGATGATCTCGCGGTCGTCGGTGCGCCGGGAGAGCAGCATCAGGCGATAAATCTCAATCAGCTTGTCGGCGGACAGACCGGACCCTTTGCCGTTGCGCGAGGCGGCAGGCTCGTGGGTTGCGGAATCCTGTTGTTGCCGTGGGGTTTCGGCGCCAGAAACTGCCGTACGGGCCATGCCTACCTCTTACCGCATTAGATGATCCTCCTGTCAGTTTAGAGCGCGCGGAGTCGAAAACGAATCGTCCGGGGAAAGCGCTCACCGCCAGGTGGACGGACGATTGTATCGCGAGACGATGAGGATTGGCAGGGTGACGGGATACCCGATTTGGGGGAGCGGCGAGGATAGGGAAGCGCGGCTCGCCACCGGCTACGGTTGACCGGCTGGTATTCTCGCTGCCTATGGCCGAGGCCACAAAACCCTGGTATCTGCGCCGCTCGCGTCGCTGGGAGCCCTTTCGGGATGTTCCCTGGAAACGGCTCTGGCTCTTTTGTCTGGCGGTCTTCTTCCTCTTTTCGGTCTTCGGCTTTTTCAATGATCTGATGGCGCTGGGAAAAACACCCATCGCCATTGTCCTGGTGCTGTCCGCGCTTTCCGGTTTGAACGCGGTGATGTGGGTGATGGTGACGGCCCGCCTTCCCTGGTTCTGGATGATCCCTCTGGGCCTGGCGCAGTACCCGATCGGGGTCGCGATGGGGCATCTGGCCAGCTGGATGGGCGTGACCTTCTCGCTGCATGCGCCTTCCTCTTCGGCGGGAGTTCGCTTTGCGGGCGCGGCCATTCTGGTCGCAGTGATTACGTCCTACATCCTCTTCATCAATTTCTTCCGCGCCGAGGGCAGGGAGTCGATGAAGCTGCGCAACGAGCTGGCCCTGGCGCACGGCATCCAGAAAACCCTGGTGCCGCCCATCGCGCTGCGCACCGATCGCTTTGAGGTCTACGGCATCTCGGAGCCCAGCGACAAGGTCGGCGGCGACCTGGTCGACGCGGTGCTGTTGCCCGGCGGAGACATCATTGCCTACGTGGCGGATATCGCGGGGCATGGACTCTCGGCCGGCATCCTGATGGGCATGCTGAAGACCGCCGCCCGCACCGCGCTCCTCGATGCGGAGCAGGGCCCTGCCAGCGCCAGCCTGCCCGCGCTGCTCGAGAAGCTGAACCAGGTCCTGCCCCAGGTGAAGGAGCCGCAGATGTACGCCACGCTCACAGCCTTTCGGCTGAATGCCGACGGCAGCGCCTGGTATGCCATGGCCGCCAGCCCCCCGGTGCTGCACTGGAGCGCGCAGCAGCAGGATCGGCACCTGCTGCAGGAGAATCAGTACCCAGTGGGCCTTCTACCGGTGAGCGGCTTTACCGGGGAGGCGATGGAACTGGCTCCCGGCGATCTGGTGGTGGTGGCCACCGATGGGGTGCTCGAAGTCTGCAATCGCCAGGAAGAAGAATTCGGCATCGAGCGGGTGGAAAAGGGAATTGAGGCCCAGGCACGCGCACCCCTCACGCAAATCGCGGATCGCATTCTGCGCGACGCGCGCGCCTTCGGCCCGCAGGTGGACGATCAAACGCTGCTGGTAATTCGGCGGGTGAAGTAAGAATTCCTTAAAGGTCGTTGCGGAAGCGGTGAATCTTGCGGCGGTCGCGTTTCGACGGCCGTCCGGCGGGCGCAGGCGTGAAGTGCAGGCCGGCTTTCCGCTCCTCGGCATAGCGGGCGCGTGCTTCGCGGCTGGCGTCGGTTTCTTTGAAGAGCGCTTGTGCGACGGAGGCCGGCCCGCGCATCTCGCTGAGCGCGACTACGTCCACTTCAAAGCGGCCGCCTTCGTTCTGGATGATGAGGCGGTCGCCCACGCGGACCTCGCGCGACGAACGCGCGGTCTGGCCCTGCGCTTCCACGCGTCCCAGCTCGCAGGCCTTCGCGGCCAGCGTGCGCGTTTTGAAGAAGCGCGCTGCCCACAGCCATTTGTCGAGACGCACGCCGCTCATGGATTGATCTTAACGAGCGCTGTGAAGGGCGCGGAGCACCAGGTTTCGTCCTCTCTTCGCCCCAGGACGCCTAGCGCGAACCTTTTCACGTGACAAGGGCGTGAGACACAAATCCAGGGGGGAGGAATCCACCTGTGCAACCGCAATATCTTGTGGTTCCCCTGCCGTCAACGCCCAAGGCGTGAGCTTTTGCCGGAAAGTGCCGGGAGGGGATTCTGACCGGTCGCAGTTCTTTTTTGGAATCACAGATTTTCCACTTTGCCGGGAGAACCTGCTCGGTTACGATCAGGTGGTCGAAAGTGGTCAAGAGTGGAAGAACACAATCAATCTCAACCGATCCAGCGCCGAGAATAGCACGAGAAATACGGCTGGCTGCGGTTCGATCGTGAATGTTCCTCCCTCGATACCCGGATACACACGATGTTTCGCGGAAACCATCCAGCTCGGGTTGATGAAAAGGGGCGGCTTAAGCTCCCGGCGGAATTCAAGCGCCAGATCGAGGAGCAATACGGCGCTCAGTTCTACATCACGAGCAAGGACGGCAGGGTTGCCGAGATCCATCCCCTGCAGGAGTGGGAAAAGTTTGAGCAGAAGCTGGCGGCGATTCCAAATTTCAATCCCGCCAAAAAGAAGCTGCTGGACCGGCTGAACTACTACGGGCAGATGACTGAGATCGATGCCCAGGGCCGGGTGCTGCTCCCGCAGATTCTGCGCGAGTCAGCGAAGTTGGCCGGCGATGTGGTGGTGTTCGGGATGCAGACCTATCTGGAGGTCGCGAACCATGAGGCCTTCAAACAGAACATGGAGCAGAACCCGCTCACCGCGGAAGACGAGCAGGCGCTGGCTGGGTTTGGTTTGTAAGCGATGAAGACCCCCCAGGGGGAGCACAGGTCGGAGCGGCAATCCGGGCGACATGTGCCAGTTCTTTCTGAAGTAGCGATCCGAATGCTGAATGTGCGCAGCGGCGGCGTTTATATGGATGCGACGCTGGGGCTGGCCGGGCACGCGAGCGCCATCGCTCGCCGCCTGGGATCCGAAGGCAGGCTGATCGGGTTCGACCGTGATCCGCAGGCAATGGCCCTGGCGCGGGAAAAGCTTGACGCTCTCCGCGAGGAGCTGGGCGACGCGATGCCGCAGGTGGAGCTCCACGACGTGGAGTTTTCACAAATGGTCGAAGTGCTGGCCGGGCGGAAAGTCGATGGGCTGCTGGCGGATTTTGGAATCAGCTCGCTGCAGCTGGATGAGGCGCACCGAGGTTTTAGTTTTCAGGCGGACGGGCCTCTGGATATGCGGATGAATCCGCGCCAGGGGGCGACCGCCGAACAAGTGGTAAATCAGGCCGGGGAAAAAGAGCTCGCCGATCTGATTTACGAATTCGGAGAGGAAAGGAGGTCGCGGAGAATCGCCAGAGCCATTGTCCGGGCGCGGCCGGTAACGACGACGGGGCAGTTAGCCCGAATCGTTGCAGCCGCGCTCGGGGCAATGAAGCAGGAGCGGATTCATCCGGCGACCCGAACCTTTCAGGCTCTTCGAATTCATGTGAACGCCGAGCTGGGCGAGATTGAAGCGCTGCTGGCGGCAGCTCCGGAGGTGGTGAAGCCCGGAGGCCGGCTGGTGGTGATCAGCTTTCACTCGCTGGAAGACCGGCGGGCCAAAGACGCGCTGCGCGCAGGAGCGCGGCAGGGAATCTGGGAAGTGCTGACGCGGAAGCCGATGACGGCCGAAGCGGAAGAAACGGATCGTAACCCGCGGGCACGCAGCGCGAAGCTGCGGGCAGCGGAGAGAAGCAGCCGGTAGCCGGTGGCCGGTAGCCAGTAGATAAAACGCGGAAGCTACAGGCTACGGGCCACAGGCTACCGGCTAAAAAAATCGGGCCGGGGGCCGTCCCACCGTACCAAAGGCGAAAGTAACTCGGACGACCACCACGCAACACCCTCCTTCCTGTAAGTAGCGGCCCTGGCCCGGTCGTTGGAAGGAAAAGGCAGGAAAAAACCAGGAAGAACCGGAAAATCGCGGCAAAACCCGAAAAAGGGAAGTAAATTGGGAAGATCGGGCGCTGAGGGAGACGGACGATGGCGACACAGGCAATGGCGGCACCGATGCTGGCGGGCGGCAACAGCCGTGACACGGAGTGGATCGCAGTGCACAACGCGCGGCTGCTCGCAGCGCAGCGCGGCGGACGGCGCGGCGCAACTCCGGAAGCGCTGTTCACCAAGCGCATCGACAACTCACGCCTGGTGAAGGCGAACGATCCCGCCCGCGAGCACGAGATGCGGACCTTTGCCGTCGCTATGGCTTTCTTTCTGTCCCTCATCCTGATCTATGGATGGCAGCATTTCAGCGCCATCGAGTGCGGCTATCGCCTGCAGTCGGAAAAACAGCAGATGCAGACGCTGGAAGAACAGAACCGCGAGCTGCGCCTGACCGCGGCGCAGCTGGCCGATCCTTCCCGGATCGACACGCTGGCGCGAAACTTCGGACTGACGGCGCCGCATCCCGGCCAGGTGGTGCATCCGAACGCCACGATTACTATGGAGAACAATGGCGCGGTGATGGCGAAAGTCACGCCGGCTGTGCCCGCCATCCACTGACTCTTTCGGGGAGGAGAACATTCCTGCTGTGAATCGTCCTGCCTTCTCCTCCGATTTTGATACGGAGCCCGCGGCACCCCGGCGAGCCGCACCCCCCTCCCCCCCCTCCTCTTCCCGCAAAACGAAGCCATTTCTCGTAACGCCCATGCGCCGCATGCGCATTCTCGGCGTGCTGGCCATCTTTCTCTTCTGGGGATTCCTCATCGTCGGCCGTCTCGTGTGGCTGCAGGTTATCCGGCATTCGGAGTGGGCGGAGCGTGCCGCGCGGCAGCAGGAACGCACCTTCACCGTCGCACCGCGGCGCGGCATTCTCTACGATCGCGACCTGCACCCGCTGGCCATGACGGTGATTGCCGACTCCATTTACGCGGTGCCGTCGGAGATCGGCGATAACCGGGCCGCGGATGCGGCCATCCTGTCCAGGATCGTGCACACCGACCCCGAGGACCGCTTTACCAGCGACCAGCAGATCCTGCGCCGCCTGATGGACTCGCGCAACTTTGCCTGGGTGGCGCGCAAGCAATCGCCGGCCATCATCGCCCGGGTGATGGCGCTCAACCTGAAAGGCATCTACCTCCAGAAAGAGTTCAAGCGCTTCTATCCGGATCAGCAACTCGCCGCCCAGGTGCTGGGCTACGTCGGCATGGACGACGACGGCCTGGCCGGCGTGGAAGAGGACTTTGAGCACCAGCTGCACGGCACGCCCGGCCACATGCTCACCGCCGTGGATGCGCGGCATCATGCCCTCGACAGCCAGGAGCGCGATCCGCAGCCGGGACAGAACCTGGTGCTCTCGATTGACGCCAACATCCAGTTCATGGCGGAAAAGGCGCTCCAGGCGAACATGGAGCGCACGGGCGCGGCCAACGGAACGGTGGTCGTCCAGGATCCGCACACCGGGCAGATTCTCGCGCTGGCCATCCGACCCACGTTCAACCCCAACAATTTCCGCCACACGGATCGCTCCCTGCTGACGGATCGTGCGGTGAGCGATGTCTACGAGCCCGGCTCGACCTTCAAGCTGGTGGCTTATTCGGCTGCACTCAACGAGAAGATCATTACCCCGGATTCCATGATTCCTACCCTCGGGGGCGTGATCAACGTGGCCGGCCGTCTCGTCCACGATGACCGTGATGCCATCATCTACGAGAGTCACCACGGGAATGTGCTGAGCGCAAAAGAAGCGTTATGGGAGTCCAGCGACGTCGCAGCCATCGAACTCGCCCAGCGCATGGGCCCCGACCGCTTCTATCAATACATTCGAGCCTACGGCTTCGGCCAGCGCTCCGGCATTGAACTGCCCGGCGAGACACGCGGGCTGGTGAAGCCGCCCAGCCGCTGGCAGCCCACCACCATCGGCTCCATTCCCATGGGGCAGGAGATCGCCGTCACCCCCATCCAGCTGGTGACCATGGCCTCGACCATCGCCAACGGGGGCGTTTATCTACCGCCGCACATTGTGCTCGAAAGTACGGCGGACTCCAAAGCCAACGGCACTCTGAAGCCTGTCGCCTTCCGGGCCGGTGAAGAGATGCCGGACCCTCTGCCGCCCGGCGCGCATCGCGTAGTCACCGAGCTGACCTCGGCGGAGATGCGGCGGGTGATGGAAGGCGTTGTGCTCTACGGCACGGGCCGGCCCGCGCAGCTCGATGGCTACAGCGCCGCCGGCAAGACCGGCACCGCGCAGAAAATCGATCCTCTCACGCACACCTATTCCCGCACCAAATATGTCGCCTCCTTCGTGGGCTTCGCGCCGGTCAGCGATCCTGCCGTAACCATCGCTGTTGTGATGGACTCGCCGACGAAGGGCTCGCATTTCGGCACGGCGGTGAGCGCGCCCGTCTTTCGCGATCTGGCACAGCAGATCCTCGAGTATCTGGGCGTGCCGCACGATCAGGAGCTGCAGCCGGTGAAGGACATCGCGAAGAGCACCAGGCCGGAGCCCGAGGACGTGCCGCAACAGAGCGCCGAGGAGTTGCAGTCGCTGTTCGCGGAGGTGAATCACCTGCCCGCCGACGATCCGCTGCGCGATCCGGCCAACCAGGGGCCTGCTCCGAACACGGCCGAAGTGAGCGCGGATGCAAGCCAGCCGCCACTGCTGGGACCGGTCGCGCCTCCAGGTGCCGCTATCTCTGCTGAACCGGGGTCTGCGCACGCAAGCCCAGGAGTCAAGCCGCAAGCATCCGCTGCGCAGGCAAAACCGGCGAGCGTCCAAGCTCCGCCGAGCCAGCACCGCCAGACCGTCACCATTGCGAACCAGCGCGTGGCCGTGCCGTCGTTCGCCGGCAAGTCGCTGCGCGAGGTCGTCATCCAGGCCAGCAATGCCGGACTCGGCGTGCAGATTGTAGGATCGGGCCTGGCGCGCGATCAGGTGCCTGCCGCGGGAACGCTGGTACCGGCAGGAACCGACATCGTGGTTCGCTTCGGGCCGCAATAAGTCCACGCCATCCGCGCGAATCCTGCGCTTACAATCTCCTTGTGATCCGCTTCGACCAGACTGTGCAGGGTGCGGAAATCGTGCGCCGCACCGGCCCCAATCCCGAGATCGCCGGCGTGGAGTACGACTCGCGGCGTATCGGCCGGGAAGCGCTTTTCCTGGCGATGCAGGGCGGCACCACCGACGGGAACCGCTACATCGGGCGCGCGCTGCAGCAGGGGGCGGCGGCCCTCATCACCGACTCGGCGGACGCTTTCGCAGAGACCGCGCGGCAGCATCCCGAGATCGCCATCGCCCAGGTCCCGGCCGGTGCGGGGCGGCGCGCCATGGCTGCGGTGGCGGCGAATTTCTTTGGGCATCCGGAAAAGCAGCTTGCCTTCAGCGGTGTCACCGGCACCAACGGCAAAACGACCACGGCCTTCCTGCTGGAGGCGATGCTGAACTCAGTCGGCCGCAGGACCGTGCTGATCGGCACCATTGAGAATCACGTTGCGGGAGTCGTCCGCCCCGCGCCGCACACCACGCCCGAGTCGCGCGATCTGCTGGCGCTCTTTCGCGAAGGCGCCGACGCCGGCGCCACCGAGGCTGTGATGGAGGTCTCCTCCCACGCGCTGGCCCAGGGCCGCGTCCACGGCCTGCCCTATGACGTCGCGCTCTTCACCAATCTCACCCAGGATCATCTCGACTTCCACGGCACCATGGAGAACTACTTCGCCGCCAAGCGCGCTCTCTTCGACGGCTCCCTCGGCCAGCCGCCGCGCGTAGCCATCGTGAACGTCGATGACCCGCACGGCGCCGCGCTCGCGCCCATCGCCCGCGAGGTGGGAGCTACAGTCTTCACCTACGGGCTCAACGCCGCCGACTTCCGCGCCGAAGCGGCAGAGATGTCCGCCGCAGGCATGCGTTTCCGTCTCGTCGCTCCAGGCGGTGCCGCCGCAGTGCGAACCCGCCTGACCGGCCGCGTGAACCTCTACAACCTGCTCGCCGCAGCCGGCGCGGCCATGGCGCGCGGATTGACGCTGGAGCAAGTCGCCATCGGGGCCGCCGCGCTCGACCACGTGCCGGGGCGCTTCCAGACCCTCGATGCCGGCCAGCCCTTCGCCGTGGTCGTCGACTATGCCCACACCGACGACGCGCTGCGCAACCTGATCGCGCTGGCGCGGGAGTTCGTTGGCTCGGACCATCGTGTGATCACGCTCTTTGGCTGCGGCGGCGATCGCGATCGCGCCAAGCGTCCGAAGATGGGCCGCGCTGCCGGCGAAGGCAGCGACCTGGTCGTGCTCACCTCGGACAATCCCCGTAGCGAAGATCCCGCAGCGATCATCGCGGACGCGCTGCCCGGCCTGGCCGCCACCGGCACTGCATCGATTGTTGAGCCCGACCGAGCACGAGCCATCCAGCGCGCGCTCGAAGCGGCCCGGGCGGGAGACATCGTTCTCCTCGCCGGCAAGGGGCACGAGAAGGAGCAGGTCCTCAGCGACCGGACGATCCCGTTTGACGATGCCGCGGTCGCCGCCCAGGCTCTGCGCGCGCTGCAGGGGGTTCGCGCATGAAGCTGACGCTGGCACAAATCGCTCGCTGGTCAGCCGCGGATTTGTATCCGGCCTCCGCCGGGGCCGCCGCCACCGGCTACTCCATCGACTCGCGTTCGCTGCAGCCGGGCGATCTTTTCGTTGCCATTTGCGGGGCGCGCCTGGATGGACATGCTTTCGTCCCCGTGGCCTTGCAGCGCGGCGCCTGCGCGGCGATGGTGGCGCGTGGATGGTTCGATGGGCAGCCGGAAGCGGCGCAACAGGGCCCGCTGCTGGTCGTCGAGGACCCCCTTGCCGCGCTGCAGCGTCTGGCCGCCGCGGTCCGCCGCCACTGGGGCAAGCGCGTCATCGGCATCACCGGCTCGGCCGGCAAAACGACCACCAAAGAAGCCGTCGCCGCGGTTCTGGCCGCGCGCTTCTCCGTGCTCAAGTCGCAGGGAAACCTGAACAACCACTATGGCCTGCCGCTGCAGCTGCTGCGTCTGGATCCGCAACACGAAGTTGCCGTCATTGAGATGGGCATGTCGGCTGCAGGCGAAATCACCGCCCTCTGCCGCATCGCCGCGCCGGACTGGGGCGTGGTCACCAACGTCGGCCATGCGCATGCCGAGTTCTTTCCTGATGGAGTGGCCGGCATCGCGCGCGCCAAGTATGAGCTGGTGGCCGCGCTCCCGCGCCACGGCATCGCCTTCCTCAATTGCGACGACGCGTACGTCTCCCAGTTCGGGCGCGATTTTGAGGGCAAGGTCATCTACTACGGCCGCGGCGCCTGCGGCGATCCGCGCGCAGAAAGCGTCGAAGTCCTCGGCGCCGAAGGCCTGCGGATCCAGGTCCGCGCCGGCGACGAACACGCTGCGCTCCATCTGCATCTCCCGGGCGCGCACAATGCCGGCAACGCGATGGCCGCGCTCGCCGTGGGGCTCGAAGCGGGCATCCCGCTTGCCGATGCCTGCGCCGCGCTCGAAGAGCTGCGCCCCGACGAGAAGCGCGGGCAGACCCTCGAGTGGCACGGGGCCACTCTCCTGAACGACGCCTACAACTCCAACCCTGAGGCGCTCAAGTCCATGATCGCCACCCTGGCGGGCATGCCGGCAAAACGCCGCATTCTGGTCGCCGGAGAAATGCTGGAGTTGGGCAGGGAAGCCGAAGCCCTGCATGCCGCCTGCGGAACGGCCGCCGCGAGGGCCGGCATCGCCATCGTTCTCGGTGTCCGAGGCCTGGCCCAACACATCGTCGAGGCCGCTCAGCGCGCCGGGGCAGAATCCCTCTTCCTCCAATCGGCCGAAGCTGCCGGCGCCTGGCTTCGCCAGAACCTTCGTCCCGGCGACGCTGTCCTGCTGAAGGGCTCGCGCGGCGTGCGTCTGGAGAAGGCGCTGGACGCTTTGCGTGACGCCGACTGATCTCCCCGCGAACCCGGAAAGGGACTCCCGGCTTGATGGGAAAAAGAGCGGCACCGCCCCTTCCGGCGCGTTAAGATAAGCGGGAACCCACGCGCCCTCCGGAGGAAGTTTGCTTTACTGGCTGCTCTATCAGAAGCTGTTTCCATACTTCCGGCCGTTCCGCATCTTCCGGTACCTGACCTTCCGCACCGCCTTTGCCTCGCTCACTGCGCTGCTCATTACCCTCATCATCGGACCCTGGGTGATCGAAAAGCTGCGCGAATTCCAGATCGGCCAGTACATCCGCGAAGAGGGTCCCAAGGCGCACCAGAAAAAGGCCGGGACGCCCACCATGGGCGGCGTGCTCATCTGCATCGCGATTATCCTGCCCACATTCCTCTGGGCCGATCTCGCGAATCCCTTCGTGTGGCTGGCCATGTTTGCCACCGCGGCCTTCGGCGCCATTGGATTCGCCGATGACTATATCAAGGTGATCCATCGCCGCAACCTTGGGCTGACGGCCCGTGCCAAGCTGCTCTATCAGTTCCTCGCCGCCGGCGTCATTGCCGTCATCCTGGTCCTGATGGAACTGCGCGGTAGCTACTCCACGCGGCTCATGGTGCCCTTTATCAAATACATCCGGCCGCGCCTCTCCATTCCCGCGCTGCTGCACATGCCGCATCTGGGCGTGCTGGCCTTCCTCCCGTTTATCGGCTTTGTCATGCTGCTCCTGGTGGGCACCAGCAACGCTGTCAATCTGACGGACGGGCTCGACGGCCTGGCCATCGGCTGCACCATCATCGCCGCCGGCGCCCTCACCGTCCTCACCTACGTCAGCGGCCACGTCATCTTTGCCGATTACCTCGAGCTCCAGCGTATGCCCCTGGTCAGCGAGGTCACCGTCTTTTGCGGGGCCATGACCGGCGCCAGTATCGGTTTCCTCTGGTACAACGCGCATCCGGCGGAAATCTTCATGGGCGACGTGGGCTCGCTGGCCCTGGGCGGCGCCATCGCCACCGTCGCCGTCATCATCAAGCAGGAGCTGCTGCTGCCCTTCATCGGCGGCATTTTTGTCCTGGAGGCGCTGTCGGTGATCCTGCAGGTGGGCAGCTACAAACTGCGCGGCGGCAAGCGCATTTTCAAGATGGCGCCCCTCCACCACCACTTCGAGCTCATGGGCTGGTCGGAGTCCAAAGTAATCGCCCGCTTCTGGATCGGCGCGCTGGTGTTTGCACTCTTTGCACTCACAACCCTCAAGCTGCGATAAAGGGGAGAGCCGGCATGGGAGAATAGACCAGCCCGGCGCGCGAGTTTTCCATGGACATTAAAGGGAAGAAGGTTCTGGTCGTTGGTCTGGGCAAGTCCGGACTCGCGGCGGCCCTGTTTCTGCGGCGCCGCGGCGCGCAGGTCACGGTCTCCGATGTGCGCAGCGCCGAAGCTCTGGCGAAAGAGATCCCGGCCCTCATCGATGAAGGCATCGCTGTTGAAGCCGGCGGCCACGGCCTGCTCACCTTCCGGCGGCAGGACCTCATCATCGTCAGTCCCGGCGTCCCCGTCGATACTCCGGAGCTGGTCCAGGTCCGCAAGTTCGGGTTGACCGTCATCGGCGAGCTGGAACTGGCGGCGCATTATCTCCGCGGCAAGATTCTGGCCATCACCGGCTCCAACGGCAAGACCACCACCACCAGCCTGTGCGGCGAGATCCTCGAGGCCGCAAAGCTGCCCACGCAGGTGGGCGGCAATATCGGCGTGCCGGTCATCGCCCTCGTCGACGAGTCTCGGGACGATGGCTGGTCGGTACTGGAAGTGTCGAGCTTCCAGCTGGAGACCACCGACGTTTTTCATCCGCAGATTGCCGTCATCCTCAACATCACGCCCGACCACCTCGACCGCCACGGCACCTTCGAAAACTACGCCGCCGCCAAGGAGCGCATCTTCGCCCGCCAGACCGATGAAGACGCCCTCGTGCTGAACGCCGATGACGATGTGACGGCCCGTGCCGCAGCCCGCGCGCCATCGCGCGTCTTCTGGTTCAGCCGCAAGCGCATCGTCCGCCAGGGAGCCTTCGTTCACGAGGGCGTCATCACGTTTCGCGCCTCCGAGCAGGGTGCGCCTGAGCCGGTGATGAAGGTCGAGGAGATCCCCCTCAAAGGCGCGCACAATGTCGAGAACGTACTGGCTGCGGTCTGCGCCGCGCGCCTGGCCGGCGTCGATGCCGCCACCATTCGCCAGGGGGTGATGGCCTTCAAAGCTGTCGAACATCGCCTGGAGTTCGTCGCCACCATCAACGCCGTCGACTATTACAACGACTCCAAAGCCACCAACGTGGACGCGACGATGAAGGCCATCGCCGCTTTTCCCGGCGGCATTCACCTCATCCTTGGCGGCAAGGACAAAAATTCTGACTACCGACAGATGCGTCCCCTGCTGCAGGAGCGTGTCAAGGTCGTTTACACCATCGGCGCCGCTGCGGAGAAGATTCACACCCACATCGAGGGCGCAGTGCCCATCGTGAGCGCGGGCACGCTGGAGGAAGCCGTGAAGCGGGCAGGGAATGCCGCCCAGCCCGGCGAGATCGTTCTGTTGGCGCCGGCCTGCTCCAGCTTCGATCAGTTCGAGAACTACGAGCATCGGGGGCGCGTGTTTAAGGAAGCGGTGCTGGCGCGGCGCGGGGTCGCCGCTCTCAGCCACTAATCGAGGTCTATGGCGAAACGCGTCGGTGTCGATAAAGGTCTGTACTGCGCCACCCTCCTGCTGGTGGTCATCGGTCTCGCCATGGTCTTCAGCGCCTCGGCGGTGATGGCCAAAGAGCGCTACGGCTCGCCCTATACCTTCGTCCTGCGCCAGGCCCTCTTTGCCGCCTTCGGCCTCGCTGTTATGACGCTGCTGATGCGTGTGGACTACCGCAAATACAACCGCCCCAGCGTCGTCTTTCCCTTCGTCGGCGTCACGGTCATCTGCCTGTTGGGCGCCTTCCTCATGCGTGACTCGCACAATACCCATCGCTGGATTCGTCTCGGCGTGCTCTCCTTCCAGCCCTCGGAGATCGCCAAGCCCGCCATGGTGCTCTTCCTCGCGTGGTTCCTGCAGAATCGCATGCACGCCATGGATGACGTCCGCAACACCATCATCCCCGCCGCGCTGCCCAGCCTGATCTTCATTGCCCTCATCCTCAAAGAGCCCGACCTGGGCACGGCGCTGGTCTGTGCCGGCGTCACCGCCCTCATGCTTTGGCTGGCCGGGATGAACTTCAAATATCTCGCGTACGCGGCGCTGGCTGCCACCCCGGTGCTTTACTTCATGCTCTTCCGCGTGGCCTGGCGCCGCGACCGCCTGCTCGCCTTTCTCAATCCGGAATCCGATCCGCTGGGCAAGGGCTACCACATCCTGCAATCCCTCATCGCCGTCGGCTCCGGCGGATTCAGGGGCGTGGGCTACATGGATGGAGCCGCCAAGCTCTTCTACCTCCCCGAGCCGCACACCGACTACATCTTTGCCAACATCGCTCAGGAACTGGGCCTGCTCGGCTCGCTCACCGTCGTGGGCCTGTTCGTCTTCATCGGTTTTCGCGGCATGCGCGCGGCCATCCTCTCGCGCGATCCCTTCGCGCGCTTCCTGGCCTTCGGTATCACAGCCACCATCCTCATCCAGGCCTTCTTCAACATCAGCGTGGTGCTGGCGCTCGTGCCCACCAAGGGCATCACGCTCCCCTTTGTTTCCTATGGGGGAACGTCGCTGTTCATCATGCTGGTGCTGGTGGGCGTGCTGCTCAACATCACGCGGGAAGTGGACTGACCGCGAGTTGAGATCTGAAACAGCTTCACGGCTTGCGGAAAAATGACTCGATTTGAAAGGGCACGGCTTCAGCCGTGCCGTACCAGCCCAAAATAAATGCGGCTTTAGCCGCTGAGGGATGTCCAGACAAGCCTCCGCGAGTGCCAACGAAAGGCATTCAAGTGTTATGAGTCACAGCCATTCAGTTGTCGATCAGTTCACGCGCCAGGCGGCACAGTTCGCCCACTCTCCGGCCGCCCGCAATGAAGACATCGTCGAGCGCATTCTGCGGCTCGCCCAGCTCAGCCCGGCCGACACCGCTCTCGACGTCGCCAGCGGCCCCGGCGTTCTCGCCTGCGCCCTCGCCCGGCACGTCCATCACGCCACCGGCATCGACCTCACGCCCGCCATGCTCGACCAGGCGCGCACCACCCAGACCGATACCGGGCTCACCAACCTCCAGTGGGATCTCGGCGATGTAACGGCCATGCCCTACGCAGCCGGCTCCTTCAGCGTCGTTACCTGCCGCTTCGCCTTCCACCATTTCCCTGAGCCGCTGCCGGTTCTGCGTGAGATGCGCCGCGTCACCCGGGCCGGAGGCCGCATCGTTGTCGCCGACAGCGCCCCCTCCGCCGCCAAAGCTGACGCCTTCAACGCCATGGAGGGCCTGCGCGATCCCTCCCACACCCGGGCCCTGCCCGTTGAAGAACTCCGCGCTCTCTTCACGTCGGTGGGCCTGCCCGAGCCGCGCGTCGAGCAGACCCGCCTGGCCCTCGATCTCGATTCGTTCCTGGCGCGTTCCTACCCGTCCGGCGGCGACCGCGATAAGAATCGCCTGCGCGCGATGTTCGAAGACGCGCTCGCCGACGATCGGATGGACGTTGAGCCGCGTCGGGAGGGTGGGATCCTCTACTTCTCGGTCCCCGTCGCGATCCTGGCCGCGCAGGTGCCCGATGCCAGCTGACGTCGCACCCCGCATCCTCATCGCCGGTGGCGGCACCGGCGGCCACATCATCCCCGCCCTCGCCATTGCCGACGAGCTCAAAGCCCGCCACGGCGCGGAACTCCTCTTCGTCGGCACCGCGCGCGGACTCGAATCCCGCCTCGTTCCCCAGGCCGGCTATCCCCTCGAACTGATCCGCGTCGGCCAGCTCAACCACGTCTCGCTCGGCACGCGCCTGCGCACCCTCATCGACCTGCCCCTGGGCCTGGGCCAATGCGTGCGTCTGCTCCACCACTTCCGTCCTGCCGTTGTCATCGGTGTCGGCGGATACGCCTCCGGCCCGGTCATGGGCGCGGCCATTCTGCTCCGCATCCCCACCCTCGCCTTCGAGCCGAATGCGGTGCCCGGCCTGGCCAACCGCCTCGTCGGCGCCTGGGTTCGCGCCGCCGCCGTCAACTTTGAGCCCGCCGCTCACTATTTCAACCGAGCCCGCCTCACCGGCATCCCCGTTCGCGCCGACTTCTTCCACCTCGCCCCGCGTCCCGCCGGCGCCCCCCCGCATTTGCTCGTCTTCGGAGGCAGCCAGGGTGCGCGCATGCTCAACACCGTGATGCCGAAGATCGCCGGATCGCTCCTCTCCACCGTGCCCGGGCTCACCATCCTCCACCAGGCCGGCGCTCGCCACTTTGACGCGACCCGCGCGGCTTACGAATCCTCAGCCGCCCCGCCCGACCGGTGGGAAGTACGACCCTTCCTCGACGACATGCCCAGCCGCTTTGCTGCCGCCGACCTGGTCCTCTGCCGCAGCGGCGCCTCCACCGTCGCGGAGCTGGCCGCCGCCGGCAAGCCCGCTGTCCTGGTCCCGTTCCCGCAGGCTGCTGATGATCATCAGCGCCGCAATGCCGAAGTCATGGTGCAGGCCGGAGCCGCGCGCGTCCTTCTCGAGCCCGACCTCACCCCCGAGCAACTCCAGGGCACCCTCATCGACCTGTTCGGCGATCCGGAGCGACTCCGCACCATGGCCGAGGACGCCCGGTCCCTCGCGCATCCCGACGCCGCGCAGCGGATCGCCTCCATGGCCATGGCTCTGGCCCGCGGCGACCTTCGCGCCGACCCGCGTTAAAGCCGATCCGCGCTAAAACGGAAAAGCCCGCTCCGAAGAGCGGGCTTTCCAGTCTGCTGCTGCAGAGATTACCGGTGACCACCGCCGTGACCACCACCGCCACCGTGGCCGCCACCACCTCCGTGGAAACCACCGCCGCCGCCATGGAAGCCGCCCACCGCAGCGCCGCGGGCTCCACCGCCGTAGCCCCGAGCTCCGCCGGCATAACCACGGGCGCCGCCGGCATAACCGCGAGCGCCTCCGGCATAACCGCGAGCGCCTCCGGCATAGCCACCGCGATAAGCTCCAACGCCGCCGCGATAGCCACTATAGCCGCGCGCGCCGCCGGCATACCCACGAGCGCCGCCCGCGTAGCCGCCCCGGAATCCCGCATAGCCGCGAGCGTAACCGCCGCGATATCCGTAGCCTCCGCGATAGCCATAACCGCGGCCGAAGCCGCCGTAGCCGTAGCCGATGCGGCCGTAACCCCAGCCCCACGGCCGTCCGTACCAACCGCGATACCACGGCCCGGCGCCGATAAACAAGCCGTCATCGAACCAGTCCGGTCCCCAGTAGCCATAGGGCGCGCACGCGTACGGATAATACGAGTAGTAGCCGTACTCGCAGTCCGGCGGTCCGCCCAGCCCATATCCCGGGTACCCCACCGCGGGCCCGATGCCAATGCCCACCGCCACCTGAGCCTGGGCCGGCCGGGCCAGAGTCAGCGGCGCCGCCACCAGTGCCATCAACAAAACCGAGCGCAGAATGCGCATGATCGAACCTCCGTCAGACCGCTTTGCTGTCTTTCTTTCCAGTCGGTCTGAGCCGCGGCTGCCTTGACTCTGCAATACCGCGCTGCCTCTAATAACGTTAGACGCCGCAAAATGTTGCGGCGATCCACCTTGTGCAGCCAGGCGTCCGAAATCGATCAAAAAGGAAGGTTTTCGCCCATGGCCGAGCAGCCGCAGCCGGCCCCGCCGTCACCACTGCCGGGGCGGCGGGTAGTGCCATTGCGGAGGGTAGGGATACCAGGGCGCCGAGAAGATCGCCATCAGGAAAGCGATGATCCACCCGATCCCCGTCCAGCCCAGAAACAAGTTCAGCAGAAAGATGCCCGTAGCGTTGTGCGTGCGCCGCGCCACCGCAATGAGCGCCGGCAGAAAGTAGATTCCGACACCGATGAGCCCGGCCATAGAAGCCTCCGGAAGGTTCCCACAAGAGCACTACGCACGCGGCAGGGAACCAGTTCCCTCCAGCATACCTCCGGAACCAGGGGAGAGCCCGCCTTTTCAGGCCTGAAACGGCAACGCACCCGGAGGCGGGGAGCCTCAACGGGTGCGCATAGGCCGGGTTTTTGGGGACGCGGCCTTCATCTTTCGTTGTCTTACCTGCGGTGGAAGTCGCCGCGATCGCGTCGCCCGTCGCGATAAACATCGTGATGATCGAAGCCCCGGTACGTGGGTACGACCACCGGCCGTTCATAGCCGCGATACGCCCAGCGTCCGGGGACGAAGACCGGACCGCCGTAGTAGCCCGGCGTCCAGATGTAGCCCACACCGGGGCAGGGCGGAACCGCTGCAACTACGACCGCGGCTCGTCCGGGAACCCGCGCGTAGAAACCCACCTGAGCCTGCGCTGCCGCAGCGCCCAGTCCAAGAATGCCGCTCAATGCCACTGCGCGAAGAATGCTTTTCATTGCGAAACCTCCCTGGGTTCCTCTTCGAACTTCTCTCGATTTTCGGAACCGCTTATCTCGTCGTTCTGGACCACTCGAACGCTTCTCCGCGCGAATTGTTGCGGTGAATTCGCGGCCGGCAAATCGCCTCCCTGACGCAAATAAATTGAATCGATCACCCTCCCTCTCGCGAGCAAACGCCCCGGCAGACTGCACAGCCCGACCGCTGTGTCAAGAGGGAAAATGAGGCCACTGAAACGTTCAAGCAGACAGCGGTGGGACAATAGAGAGGTATGGAGATGCTTGGTCTCTACCTCTCTGTTCCTTTCTGCCGTTCCAAATGCACCTACTGTAATTTCGCGTCCGGCGTTTTTCCGGCCGCCCATCATGAGCGCTACGTCGCTCGGCTTGAAGAAGACCTGCGCCACATCCGCGCGCGAGCCAACAAGTGGGGTGCCGTGCTGCCCCAGGCCGCCGACTCCATCTACTTCGGCGGAGGCACGCCTTCGCTGCTGGCCCCCGCGCTCTTCCGCCGCCTCTTCACCAGCCTGCGCCGCGAATTCGCCGTGCTGCCCACCGCGGAAATCACCGTGGAGTGCGCTCCCGGCCAGATCGATCCCGCCGTGCTCGACATGCTTGTGGAGTGCGGCGTCAACCGCATCAGCTTCGGCGTGCAGTCGTTCATCGATGCCGAGGCCCGATCTATCGGGCGTCTGCACACGCGCGCCACTGCCCTCGAAGACATACGCCGGGTGCGGGATGTGGGCATTGCCGATATCAGTGTCGACCTCATCGCCGGCCTTCCTGGCCAGACGATGCACTCCTGGTTCGAATCCCTCGGCGTGCTGGCCGACTCCGGCGTCGACCACGCCAGCCTCTACATGCTTGAGGTCGATGACGACTCCCGCCTCGGCCGCGAGATGCTCGCGCACGGCGGCCGCTACCGCGCCCATGAAGTTCCACCCGATGACCTCATTGCCGACATGTACACAGAAGCCATCGGCTTCCTCGCCGGCCACGGCCTGGCGCAGTATGAGATCTCCAACTTCGCCCGCAACGGCTGCGAGTCGCGCCACAACCTGAAGTACTGGCGCCGCCATCCCTACCTCGGCTTCGGCCTCGACGCGCATTCCATGCTCCGCACCCACGCCGGTGCCGCTCTGCGCTTTGCCGCGACCGACGATCTGGCTGCGTACCTCGATCCTCCGGGCGCGCCCCTGCCTCAGACACTCACTCGCGATGAAGAGCAGGAGGAAGCGTGGTTCCTCGGCCTGCGCATGAATGAAGGTGTCAGCCTGGCCGCGCTGCGCCGCGACTTCTCCGCCGCCGCCGTCCGCGAATCCCTGGCAACAGTCACGGACCTGGAACGCGAAAACCTCCTCACCTTTTCCGGTGGCGATCGCGTCGCCCTTACCGCACGCGGACGCCTCCTGGCCAACGACGTCTTTGAGCGCTTCCTCACCGAGCCTGCCGTCGCCTGAGGTGCCTGCCGGCTGGAGCGACGATCTCCCGGCCCCCAGCCCCCGGCTGCCTCTCTGTGTTTCCGTGCTGATTGAGCGACCGGCTACAGGCCACCGGCTCTTCTACAATGAGGGAGACGCACCATGGCTACCGATACCTCTCTTCTCTCCGAAAACGCTCTCCGCATCCCCACCGCGCTGATCGATGTCCGCAGTGACACCGTCACCAAACCCACGCCCGCCATGCGCGCCGCCATGTCTGCGGCCGAGGTCGGCGATGACGTCTACGGCGAAGACCCCACCATCAATCGTCTGGAAGCGCGTGCCGCCGCCATCTTTGGACGCGAAGCCGCTCTCTACCTGCCCAGCGGCACCATGGGCAACCAGACCGCCATTCGCCTGCTCACCCAGCACGGCCAGGAAATGATCGTCGAAGGCCACGCGCACATTGTCGAGTGGGAAATGGCCATGGCCTCCGCCTTTTCCGGCGTGCAGCTCCGCACCGTCGATGCGCCGCGCGGCATCCTCACCTGGAGCGCCATCGAGCCCCATATCACCGGCAAGCACTACCACCGCGCCTCCACCGGCCTCATCGCTCTGGAAAACACGCACAACATGGCCGGCGGCACCGTCACCCCGCTCGAAGTGATGGAGGAAATCTGGGCCGGCGCGGCCGAGCGCAAGCTGCCGGTTCATCTTGATGGCGCCCGCGTCTTCAACGCCGCCGCCGCTCTCGGCAAAGACGTCCGCACCCTCACCCGCGGCTTCTCCACCGTGATGTTCTGCCTCTCCAAGGGCCTCGGCGCGCCCGTCGGCTCCATGCTGGTGGGTACGTACGAGCAGATGGACCGCGCCCGCAATATCCGCAAAGCCCTCGGCGGAGGCATGCGCCAGGCCGGTATTCTCGCCGCCGCCGGACTCATCGCGCTCGAGGAAGGTCCAGGCCGTCTCCACGAAGATCACGCCAACGCCCGCAGGATCGCTGAAGCCATCGCCGCCACCGGCCTCGTGGAGATCGATCTCGATGCAGTCCGCACCAACATCGTGATCTTCACCCTGCCCAACCAGGGCAGCGCCGCCGCGATGGTCGAAGAGCTCAAAGCCCGCGGCGTTCTGGCTGGAACCATGGGCCGCCACGCCGTCCGCTTCGTCACCCATCGCGACGTGGATCGCGCCGCCTGCGAAGAAGTTGCCCGCGTCGCCGTAGAAGCGCTCACCGCGTAGCCTGCCGAGGCGGCGAAGACCCTCAGGCCAGAACCATCACCATCGCTCCGGCCGTGATCAGCACCCCGCCCACGAACGCCATCCAGTTGAACTTCTCGCCCAGAATCAGCCAGGCAAAGATCATCACCAGCGGCACGCTCAGCTTATCCAGCGGCGCCACCCGCGATGCTGGTCCCAGCTGCAGGGCCCGGAAGTAGCACAGCCACGAAAGCCCGGTCGCCAGCCCCGACAAGGTCAGAAACAGGATCGTCCGGCGGTCCAGATCGCGGATCTCGCCATGCTTGCCCAGAGCAATGGCGATGCCCCACGTAAAGATCACGACCACCGTTGTGCGAACGGCGGTCGCGAGATTGGAGTCCACGTGTGCCACGCCCACCTTGGCCAGCAGCGCTGTGGCGGCCGCAAATACCGCCGCGAGCAGGGCCCATCCGATCCAGGTCATCTCTTCATCCTAATCGGATGACCCATCGCGTCGGGTCACCGAGAGCCCGGAGCAACCGCAATTCTCCGTGCTCCCAGTGTCCTCTGTGGTCAGCCACCGGACTCCCGGCTCCGCGCTGCCAGCGACAAGCTACCGGCTACAGGCTACCCGCTACCGGCTGCCTCACTGCACCGTGTACGTCACGCTCGATTCATGCAGGATCTGGAACTTGTCGTCCAGATCCATCACCGTCACCCGATGCAGTCCCGGCTGCAGGCTGAAGTACGTATTCACGCTCGACCCGCTGTACCACCCCAGCTTCACCCCGTTGTCCCACACCTGCATCTGGTTAATCGCCACCGACTCGTTCGCCTGCGCCACCACGTGTACCGTCGCCCCGCTGATCGTTTCGTTCGCCACCGGAGCCACAATCTGAACCCCGTCCGTCAGCGCCTGCACCGTGTAGGTCACCGAGTTCCCATGCAGCACCTGGTACGACGAATTCTGATCGAACACCGTGGTCGTATGCTTTCCCGGCGCCAGATTGTAGATCTGATCCACCGACGTGCCCGCGTACCAACCCAGCTTCGTCCCGTTGTCCCACACCTGCACCTGGTTCACCGGCTGGCTCTCTGAAGCCGTCGCCATCACATGCACCGATCCGCTGATCGTCGCTCCATTCCCCGGCGCGCTGATCACCACGCTGTTCGTCGGATTCCCCGACGTGTCGCTCGTAAAGAAATCCGTCATCGGCGCGGCCGTCGCCCCCGCTCCCGGACACGGCGATAGCCCCATCGCCGCGCACACCGTGGCCAGCACATTTTCGTTGTGGTACGTGACCGTGGACTGATACCCCGCCTTCACATGGGGACCGATCACCAGCGTTGCCGTCCGCCCGCCGCATCCCTGGCTCACCGTCGCCGAGCAGCGGTTATCGCCGTCCGTCACATCGGACTCGTCCCACACGATGAACAGCAGCCCATCGCCTCCCGGCCCGAATTCCGGCCGCGCCAGAATTGCCGGCAGATGCGCCTGCAGCCACTCGTCCGCCTCCTGCAGCGTCCCGTTGTGCGCGTCATCGTTCAGATCCGGAGTGATCCAGGCATAGTTCACGGTCTTCCCATCGGACCAATCCGTCGCCAGCTGCGTATATGGCACGCTGTTCGTGTCCTGCCCGGTCCCAGGACACACATCCGTGAAATCCACCAGAGGATTATGCCGCCGCGCATAGAGATCGTCCGGCCCTCCCACCAGGCCCTGATAGCCGGCCGAAGGCATATCTTCCTGGTAGGACCGCCAGCTGTATCCCCGCTTCAACAGTTCGCGCACCACATTATCTTCACTATGCTGGCACGACACCGTGTCGTTATTGGTCTCCACCGCCGCCCCCGCCACAAACCACATCAGCGCGGGCAGGGAACTGTGCTGGTCCGAATAAAACTGCGTGGCCAGGCCCGCCTGCTTCAGGAGCCCGTTATAGTACGGCATCTGTGTATTGCCGATCACCTCTTCAAAGCTGTGGTTCTCTTCGGCGACCACCCATACGTGAGAAGAGCGAGGAATATCCTGGGCTGCGGCGATTCCGGTGAGGGACAGAACGAGAAAAAAACGCAAACAGTTCCTTAGAGGCATGGAAGGGCCATCCTGGGAGAGGTTTCCTGTTGTCAGGAGAGTTACTGGCTGTAGATATACAACCATGCCCTTCGATCCGAGATGAACTCCTGGTGAATTACAGTCCGATGATTGCCAGGTAAATACGCCTGCTCAGCGCGCCGCTCCCGTTCGAGCCCGCATTCGCTCTGCTCCCGGCGCGGGTTGCGGTGTTGGCCGATCCTGCGCATTCCCCGGCTCCTTCGCCTCGTGCAGCGTCAGATCCATCGTGTCCGATCCAGAATCCGCGCATAGAGCCATGAATTCGCGCGTGTACTCTTCACCCGTCTTGACCAGAATCTCCGCCGCCGCCACATCGCTGGCATAAGTCACCGGCAACGTCAGCTCATCCCAGATATAAGAGAAATTCAGCGTGTAGTTATACACCGCATGCTGATACACGCTGGAGTTAGCGAACTGCACGATGCGTCCCGTCGCCTGATCGCCGTGGATCCAGTTGCCGATCTCCAGCATGCGCGTGTAGAAGACGCCGATCCCGATCACGTCCCCCGCCATCTGCTGGAGCCCGATGCGGTCGCCCACCCGATACATCTGTCCCGCCCGGATCGAGAGCCGTCCCGCGATGCTCAGCAGCGGTTCGCGCAGCGCCAGGGCGATCCCCGCGCCCAGCAGTCCGAAAAATGTCCCCTTGTTCTGAAACAGCCGCGCCCACAGCACGATCAGCACTGCCACCGCCGCCAGCGTGGTCAGCAGCCCCAGGTTCCCGCGCCGGATGTACTTCTCCTGCGCCGTCGCGGCCCCGTGCCGAATCACAACCGTCCCGATGCGGTCCACCAGAAACGCCACCACCAGCACGATGGCCGTGCCCACAGTCGCAGCTTTAACCGCTGAGGGACGGGTTTCGCTCTGCTGTTGCTTTTCCGCAAACGGTTCCGCCGTGCCGAAAAGGACCCCAAAATGATCGGGCTTCGGCCCCTGAGCATCACCCGCCCCATACATTCCGCAATGCCGGTCACCCACCCACGCCCCCCCGCGGCTGTCATCCTGACGGTCGCATCGCGAAACGGAAGGATCCGCGGGTGCTTTCCCATGCTTCCAGGGCGGAACACGGTTCCATGCAGGGTTGTCTTCATGCGATCCGCGCAGCAGGAAGCCGAGGCGAAACTTTTCGGGTATTCCGCTCCCGGGGGCCGCTAACGAGGCTCAGGACTTTGGGGCGCCGCGAAAGCGGCGCGACGGAGAAAGCCCCGGCCTTCAGGCCGGGGAAATCCGGGCCAGGGAAAACCGGGATTCAGCCCCGGGCTATCCTGCCAATGCAGGTGATCCGCCGAGTATGGGTTTCTCCCTACCTCTGTGGAAATCGTGTCAAGCCTGACCAAAGTACTTTGCCTTGATTCGCCAGCACTTGCGGGCCAAGAAGGCTGGCACTAAACCGCTCCGGACTTGGTATTCTAAAAATAGAGGGGAAAACAGAAAGGCCGCCCGCCAGGCGGCCTTTTCCCTTGCCCAATGAAATGCTCTCCGACCCTGTCCAATCCGCGAACCCCGACATCGCCGCCCTGGCTCGCCCCTCGGCTGCCCTTTTGGAGCCCCTGAACAACTGCCCTGTTTTCCGCTCTGCACCCTGTCCGCTGCACCCCGTCCGCCGTTTTGGAGCCGTCAAAATCTACCCTGTTTCCCGGTACTTCCCGCCTGAAGCCTCCAAACCAAAACCGTACTTACCGGCAAACAAGGTACTTACGCGAAAATCTACCACCACCCCCCGGGGGGTCTGAAGAATTCCGGCATCCGTTACCCAGCGGAATCCACCGAGATTCCGTGAACCGTTTCACTCGGTTCCGAAGTCTATAATCAGAGAGTTATGCCGAAGTATTCCATCGTCGTCCCTTTCCACAACGAGGAAGAAAACGTCACCACCCTCTACGACCGCCTCAAGGAGGTCATGGAGCACGTGGGCGAGTCCTTCGAGCTGGTCTTCGTGGACGATGGTTCCAACGACCGCACCTGCCGCCTTCTGGAAGAGATTGCCGCCGTGGACAGCCGGGTGCTGGTCGTCAAACTGCGCCGGAACTTCGGCCAGACGTCGGCTCTGGCCGCCGGTTTCGATCACGCCGAAGGCGATTTCATCCTCGCCATGGACGGCGACCTCCAGCACGACCCCAACGAGATTCCCGGCTTCCTCGAGAAGCTCGAAGAAGGGTATGACGTGGTCAGCGGCTGGCGGCGGGAACGCATCGACAACTTCGTCATGCGCCGCATTCCCTCGCGTTGCGCCAACTGGCTGATGGCGAAGCTCTCCGGCGTCGATATTCACGACTTTGGCACCACCTTCAAGGCCTATCGCCGCGAGGTCATCCACAACATCCCGCTCTATGGCGAGATGCACCGGTTCATTCCGGCTCTCGCTTCCTGGTACGGCGCCAGCATCTGCGAAATTCCCATCACGAACATGAATCGTGAGCGCGGCCAGTCGCACTACGGCATCGGGCGCACCTTCCGGGTCTTCTTTGACCTGATGACCATCCGCTTCCTGCTGAAGTACATGACGCGGCCGCTGCACTTCTTCGGCCTGTTCGGCGCGCTCGGCATTTTTGGCGGCGGCGCCATCTCGGCCTTCCTCCTCGCTCTCAAGATCTTTACCCACCAGCATGTGATGGATCAGCATGGGCCCCTGTTCGTGATCGCGGCCGTCATGATCCTGGCGGGAACCCAGATGCTGGCTCTCGGGCTCCTCGGCGAGCTGCAGGTCCGCCATTATCACGCGGCCACCCAACGCGCCCCCTACACCGTCGATCGCCTGGTGCGGCTGCGGGCTTCGGAAGAATCCATCCTGCCCGACAATTAAGAGCGCGGCTCTGCGAGTCGAACGTTCGGCGGCAACCAATTCTTTCGCCTTTCTCGTCACACAAAACGGCAATTCCGTTTTGTAATTCGTATAATCCGAGAGAACCAGCAGGCGAACGCGCGCGAGCGCTGGCCGCAGCGGACTTCATGCAGAAACCCGCGGATGGACGGAAACGCGTCGTGGTCGAGAGCGTCGAGCCGGAGATCGACGCAGGCCGCTTTGCCATCAAACGCATCGTTGACGACCACGTTCGCGTGGAAGCCGACGTCTTCGCCGATGGTCACGATCACGTGACTGCGCGCCTCCTGTTCCGCTACCGCGAGTTGCCTGACTGGACTGCGGTTCCCATGCAGCCGCTGGGCAACGATCGCTGGCGTGGCGAGTTTCCCGTCAGCCGCATGGGCGAGTATTTCTACACCGTCGCTGGCTGGATCGATCACTTCGACACCTGGCGCAGCGACCTGGAGAAGAAGATTGCCGCCGGTCAGGACATTCGCGTCGACCTGCTGAACGGAGCGCAGTTGGTGGAAGAGGCCGCGGTTCGCGCCGGACGCGACGACGCCGATGCGTTGCGCCGCTGGGCCGCTGACCTGCGCAGCAGGAAGGACCTCGATGGCGCACAGAAGACAGCGCTCGATCCGCCGCTGGCTGCGATGATGGCCCAGTATCCGGATCCGGCGATGGAAACGCGCTACGAGCGCGAGCTGCGCGTGACCGTGGACCGCGAGCGGGCGCGCTATTCCGCCTGGTATGAGCTGTTCCCGCGCTCGACCTCGTCCGCGCCCGGAAAGCACGGGACCTTCCGCGACGTGGAGAAGCGGCTGGACTACGTTGCCGGCCTCGGCTTCGACGTGCTCTACCTGCCGCCGATTCATCCCATCGGCCAGAGCTTCCGCAAAGGGAAGAACAACGCGGTCAAGGCCGAGGACGGCGATGCCGGCAGTCCGTGGGCGATCGGCTCGAAAGAAGGCGGACACACGGCGATCCATGCCGAGCTGGGCACGCTGGAGGACTTCCGTCATCTGCTGCGCGCGGTCGCCGACAAAGGGATGGAACTGGCGATGGATATCGCCTTCCAGTGCTCGCCCGATCATCCCTGGGTGATGGAGCACCCGGAATGGTTCAGGAAGCGCGCCGACGGAACGATTCAGTACGCGGAGAATCCGCCCAAGAAGTACCAGGACATTTATCCGCTGGATTTCGAGAGCAGCGACTGGCAGGGGTTGTGGAACGGTCTGCGCGACGTCTTCGTCTATTGGCTGGAACAGGGCGTGCGCATTTTCCGGGTCGATAATCCGCATACCAAAGCTTTTCCTTTCTGGGAATGGGTGATGGGCGAGCTGAAGGCCGATTATCCGGACGCGCTGTTTCTGGCCGAGGCCTTCACCCGGCCGCGCGTGATGCAGCGGCTGGCCAAGGTGGGTTTCTCGCAGTCGTACACCTATTTCTCGTGGCGGAACACGAAGCAGGAGATCACGGAGTATCTGACCGAGCTGACGAAAGAGCGGGCCTGCGAGTTCATGCGCCCCAATCTGTGGCCGAACACGCCGGACATTTTGCCGGAGGCGCTGCAGGTCGGTGGACGACCGGCGTTCCTCGCCCGGTTTGTGCTGGCGGCGACGCTGGGGCCGAACTTCGGCATCTACGGGCCGGCTTTTGAGCTGCTGGAAAATCAGCCGATCCGGCCGGGCAGCGAGGAGTATCTGAATTCAGAGAAGTATGAGATTCGCGCCTGGAATCTGGACGCGCCGCACAGCATTGCCAGCGTGATGGCGACGGTGAATCGCGCGCGCCGGGAGAATCCGGCTCTGCACGCGAATCACGACCTGTTCTTCCATCCAACGGACAATCCGTATCTGATCGCTTACAGCAAGACAAGCCGGGAAGGGAATAATGCGATTCTGGTGGTGGTCAATCTCGATTATTTCCATCGCCAGGCGGGATGGGTGACGCTCGATCCGGAGCGGCTGCATCTGCGGCCCGACGAGAGCTTCCAGGTGCTGGATCAACTGACCGGGGTTCGCTACCTGTGGCAGGGGTCGCGCAACTACGTTGAGCTGGCACCGGACCGGATGCCGGCGCACATTTTCCGCGTGCTCCGGAAGGTGCGTTCCGAAAAGGACTTTGACTACTACCAGTGAGGCTCGCCTGACCCCGATACCGGATTCCCCGATCATTGTTCGCAAACCCGGCAGCGCGGCCGACCCGCTGTGGTTCAAAGACGCGATCATCTACGAGATCCACGTTAAGGCCTTCTTCGACGGCAATAACGATGGTCTAGGCGACTTCCAGGGATTGATCGAGAAGCTGGATTATCTGCAGGACCTGGGCGTGACGTGCCTGTGGCTGCTGCCGTTCTTCCCTTCGCCGCAGCGCGATGACGGCTACGACATTTCCGACTACATGAGCGTGAACCCCAGCTATGGAACCCTGGAGGACTTTCAGCGGTTTTTAAACGCAGCGCACGACCGCGGGCTGCAGGTGATGATCGAGCTGGTCATCAACCACACCTCGGACCAGCATCCCTGGTTCCAGCGGGCGCGTCACGCGCCGGCGGGTTCGTACGAGAGGAACTTCTACGTCTGGAGCGATACGGACCAGAAGTATCAGGACGCGCGGATCATCTTCACCGATACGGAGAAGTCGAACTGGACGTGGGATCCAGTGGCGCAGGCGTATTACTGGCACCGCTTCTTTTCCCACCAGCCGGATCTGAATTACGACCACCCCGCGGTTCTGGAAGAAGTGCTGAAGGTGATGCGCTACTGGCTGGATATGGGAGTGGACGGTCTGCGCATTGACGCGATTCCGTATCTGGTGGAGCGCGACGGCACCAACTGCGAGAATCTGCCGGAGACGCACGCGGTCATCAAGGCCATGCGAGCGGCCATTGATGAGGGCTTCGAGAGCCGCATGATTCTGGCCGAGGCCAACCAGTGGCCCACCGATGTGCGTCCGTATTTCGGCGATGGCGATGAGTGCCACATGGCCTTTCATTTTCCGCTGATGCCGCGCATTTATATGGCGCTGCGTCAGGAAGACCGGCTGCCCATCAGCGACATCATGGCGCAAACGCCGGCCATTCCGGACAACTGTCAGTGGGGGCTCTTCCTGCGCAACCACGATGAACTGACGCTGGAGATGGTGAGCGATGACGAGCGCGACTACATGTACCTGGCCTACAGCGCCGATCCGCGGATGCGGATCAACATCGGCATTCGCCGCCGCCTGGCTCCGCTGGTCGACAACAACCGGCGGCGCATCGAACTGCTGAACAGCATCCTGTTTTCGTTTCCCGGGACGCCCATTCTCTACTACGGCGATGAGATCGGCATGGGCGACAACATCTACCTGGGCGACCGCAACGGGGTGCGCACGCCCATGCAGTGGACGGCGGATCGCAACGCGGGGTTTTCGCGGGCGAATCCAGCGAAGCTTTACAGCCCGGTGATCATGGATCCGGTATGGGGCTATGAGGCGATCAACGTAGAAGGGCAGCAGAACGACCCCTCGTCGCTGCTGAACTGGATGCGCAACATGATCGCGCTGCGCAAGCTATTCCAGGTGTTCGGGCGCGGATCGCTGCGCTTCCTGGAGCCTTCGAATCGCAAGATCCTGGCGTATATCCGGCAGAGTCCGGAGGCAACGGTGCTGTGTGTAGCGAATCTTTCGCGCTTCGCGCAGCCGGTGCAGCTGGATTTGTCGGAGCTGGAAGGCATGACGCCGGTGGAGATGCTGGGTTACGTGGAGTTCCCGCCGATCACGAGGGCGCCGTACTCGCTTTCGCTCGGGCCGTATGGATTCCTGTGGATGGAACTGCAGCCATCTCTGACGGCGGCCACTGCAGCGCTGGCTTCGGACGGCGACCAGGCTTTTTATGTGGAGAGCGAGCGCGACTGGCAGAGCCTGCTCTCCGGGGACGGGGTGCGCCGGTTGGAGGAGATGCTGCGCGGCTACATGCAGCGGCAACGGTGGTTCGGAGGAAAGTCCCGCACCATGGTGCGCACCCAGATCACGGACTCGGTGCTCTTTGACGAGGAACAGGCGGCGCTGCTGTGGGTCAAGCTTGAATACGTGGAAGGGGAGCCGGACATCTGGCTGGTCTGCCTTGCGATGAGTTTTGGGGAAGCGGCGACGGCTCTCCGGGAATCGGCGCCGCAGCAGATGGTGGCCACGGTGGGATCGGCGGCGCTGGCCGGCGTTCTGCACGAAGGCATGCTGCGCGCGAGCGTGCCGGTGGCTCTGCTGGAGATGATTTCCGGCGGAAAGGAACTGAGGACGCGGAACGGGGTGCTGACCGGCATGGCCAGCTCGGTGCTGTCCACGCTGCGCGGAACGCATCCCCTGCCGTCGCGCCTGAGCAGCGCCGAACAGAGCAACACGTCCGCGATATTTGGCGACCGGCTGATCATGAAGCTGTTCCGGCGGCAGCAGCCCGGAGTCAATCCCGACGTCGAGATCGGGCGCTTTCTCACCGAGACGGCGCGCTTCCCGAATATCGCTCCCTATGGTGGCTGCATCGAGGTGCGGCATGGAGATGAGGAGCCGGCCACACTGGCACTGTTGCAGGGTCTGGTTCCGAACGAGGGTGACGGCTGGCAGTGGACTCTGGAGGAGCTCGACCGCTACTACGAGAGCACGGCCTCTGCGCGGTTGCGGCCGGCGCCGGGGACGCATGCCACGGGCGAGGAGGGGACGACGGCGGCACGGGAGCACGCAGGCATTTATCTGGATGCGGCCGCCACGCTGGGACGGCGGACGGCGGAGATGCACCTGGCCCTGGCATCCGGGAAGGACGAGGCATTCAAGCCCATCCAGCCGAGCGCGGAGGAACTGGACTGGGCGCGCGACCATCTGGCCGGCCATGCGGCTCATGCCTTCGACCTGCTGAAGACGAACCTTTCGCGACTACCCGATGATGTCGTGGAAGCGGCGGGGCTGGTTCTGAGCCGTCGCGGTTCTTTGCTGGCGAAGTTCCGCGCGCCGGCTACGCTGCGTCACCCAGGGCGCTGGATTCGCATTCACGGCGACTATCATCTGGGGCAGGTTCTGCGATCGCGCGGCGACTTTGTCATTCTCGATTTCGAAGGTGAACCGGCCCGGCCCCTGGCCGAGCGTCGGGCTAAATATTCGCCACTGAAGGACGTAGCGGGGATGCTGCGGTCGTTCAGCTACGCGGCGTTTGTCGCGCTGACGAAGTACACCACGCGCCGGCCGGAGGATTATGTGCAGCTGGAATCCTGGGCCCGGCTGTGGGAGTCGTCTGTATCCGGCGAATTCCTGCGGACCTATCGGGAGACCGTGCTGGGCGCGCCGATCGTTCCGGAGACGCCTGAGGATTTCCAGGCTTTGCTGGAAATCTATATGCTCGACAAGGCACTGTATGAACTGGTGTACGAGCTGAACAATCGTCCGGCGTGGATTCGGATTCCGCTGCATGGCATCCTGTCGCTGCCCTTGTGAGAAGAGAGACCGGAATGGCGGCCATCGAATTTTCAGAAGAGACAAAACGGCAGGTGGAGCGTATCGGCTCCGCCGACCTGGTGGTGGGCATCGCCGGCACGGTGGCGCTGGACGAGCTGCGGAGTCGCGCGGAAAAGATTGTGGCCGAGTTGGGCTCCAGTTTGTCGTCGCTCCGCATTGTCTTCGCGTGGGCCGGGCCGAACGGGGTTTCCGCTCCCGGGGACGGCGCAGAGCAGAGCGCAGGCAACGCGCCGGTGACTCTGCTGCCCTATACGTCTCTGGCTTCGACGAGCGGGGAATTCTGGTCCGGAGTTTCGGCGCATCAGCGGTCGGTCCTGGCGCTGGCGGCTTCGCTGAACGCCCGTGGCTGCGTTGTGCTGGGAGCGGACATGGCGGCGCTGCAGACGCACGTGCTGCAGCTCTTCGCGTATGCGGTTCTCGACCGGCAGTGCGCGCTGGCCATGCCTATCTATCCGGCCGGCAAGTACGAGGGGCTTATCAATATCGGGATCCTGTCGCCTCTCAACCGGTCTCTGTTCGGGAAGCGGGTTCATTATCCGATCGCATTCGACTTTGCGGCATCGGGAGCGATGTGCGGCCACTTTCTGCGTCAGGCCACCGGATCGAACGGAACGGGACCGTCCCTGCTGTGGCCGGTGACCGTGGCTGCAACACAGTTTCCGCAACAGGCCATCGGACAGGTGCATGTCGATGTGCACCATCGGGTGGCGGCGGAGGGTCTGGAACTGAGCGCCGTTCTGGGACAGATCGTCGGCTCGCAGTTCGAGGAGATGGAACAGTGCGCAGCGCACTGGCAGCGGGTGCGCGGTTCGCAGGCGACGCCGGTCTGGGGGAATGCTCCGGCGGAGAAGCCGGGTGACGAGCCCGTGGATCCGCAGTCGATGCTGGATTCGTTTCTGCTGGGGTCGCGCAATCTGGATGAAGTGTGGAGGCTGATTCTGCCCCCCAATGTTCTGCTGGAACTGCGACGGCTGACCCGGACGGCGCCGGAACAATTCCGGATGGCGGATGAATTGTGGGCCGGCATCGTCTACGATTTCGCGCTGGCGTACCGGCTGCGCACCATCAGCCGCGTGCACCTGCTGGGCGCGCTCACCCCGCTGTATCTGGGGTGGGTGGCGTCGTATGTGCAGGAAGTTTCAAAGCTGAGCGGCGCGGCGCTGGAGCAGCGCCAGGAGCAGTTGGCCCGCGCCTGGGAAGAAAAGAAGCCTTATCTGTTGTCCCGGTGGAGATGGCCGGACCGCTTCAATCCGTAGAGCGATCGAAAAGGAGAAGAGTATGTGGGAGCAGGTGGAACAATCGCTGCACTCGTCGATGGTCCGGGTTGTGAACCAGGTCGCTACGCTGCTGCCGGGGATCCTTGCGTTCATTGTGGCTTTCCTCCTTTTTCTTCTCATCGGGTGGCTGCTGGCGCTGGTGGTTCGCCGGATTCTGATGCTGTTCCGCTTTGACGAGCGGATGGGGCGCGGGGCCAATGCCATCGCGGAGTGGTCGCCGCGGGCCACGCCTTCCATGCTGGTCAGCCGGGTCGTCTTTTGGTGCTTCGTCACGGCCGGGGTGATGGTGGGCGTATCCGCCTTCGAGGCCGGCACGTCGGAGCACATCGTCTCCGGATGGATTCTGGGGTATGTGCCTCGGATCGTCGGCGCGGCCATCCTTTTACTGGCCGGCAACGTACTGGCGCGCTTCGTCTCGCGCAGCGTCCTGATCACAGGGGTCAACCTGAACCTGAGTTATGCGCGACTGCTGAGCATGGGCGTGCGGTGGATGATTCTGGTGCTAACGGGCGCGATGGTGCTGGACCACCTGGCTCTGGGCGGGGAGATTGTCGAACTCGGGTTCGGCATTCTTTTCGGGGGGATCGTGCTGGCGCTGTCGCTTGCGGTGGGCCTGGGTTCGCGCGATCTGGTCAGTCGATCGCTGGAGCGGGAAGCCGCGCGGCCGGTGGAAACGCCACAGCCGGAGCGAATCCACCACTTTTAGAGGGACGCCGGAGGTCAGTCCTTCAGTGTCAGCGTGATGCTGCGGGAATCGCCGCCCGTAGCCCGCATCTCGATTTCGCCCTGACTGCGCTTGAGGACGCTGGGGAATTTTTCGCCCCACTCCACCAGAACGAGACTGTCCGGACCGGAAAGCTCCTCTAAACCCAGGGAGTCGAGCTGCCGCTCGTTTTGAATGCGATAGAGATCCAGGTGATAGAGCATGACCGGCTCGCGACGGCCATCCACGCTGCGCGTTCCCTCGTATTCGTGGATCAGGGTGAAGGTGGGACTGGTGACCTCGTCGGGTTCGGCGGCATCGAGCGCTTCTGCGATGCCTTTGACCAGGGTGGTCTTCCCGGCTCCCAGATCGCCACGCAGGATGAGGAACTTTGGTGGGACCAGCAGCGCGGCAATGCGGTGGCCAAGGGCAATCGTTTCCTTGCCGCTGTGGCTCTCGAACTGCCAGGTTTTCAACTCGGCTGTCTGCGTCATCGGCCCCTCGGCGCGGAGGAAGGAATCCCCTCTATCCAAACATAGTCCGCTTCGTCCCGGGGACGGAAGTGAAAAGCGCGAGAAAGATGACCGACGGTGTCGGTGGCCATCAGGGTGTGTTCGTCCTGTTCGCGGAGGGCGAAGTCGGCGGCGAGTCCATGCAGGTAGACGGCGGCCTCGACGGCCTGATCCGGACGATCGGGATGCTGAGCGAGAATCGCGGCCACGATGCCGGTGAGAATGTCGCCGCTGCCGCCCTTAGCCATGCCGGGATTCCCCGTTGTGTTGATGGCGATGCGGCCGTCGGGATGGGCGATCAGGGTGCGCCAGCCTTTCAGCACGAGGGTGACGTGATGCGTGGTGGCGAATTCCCGGGCGAGCGGCTCGCGCCTGGCCTGGACCTCTTTGGTGCTGATGCCGGCCAGCCGGCCCATTTCGCCGGGATGGGGCGTGAGGACTATGGTGCGCTTGCGGCCATCGAGCTTCTCCGGATGTTTGGCCAGGATGTTGAGCGCGTCGGCATCGAGAACCAGCGGCTGCGTGGTTTTCTCGATCAGGCCGAGAACCAACGCCTCGGGCTCCGTGCCCAGGCCGGGACCTATGGCAATGACCGTGGCGCGTTCGGTCAGACGCTTCAGGATGTTGGGCTGCAGGTTGGAGACATCGGCCTCGCCGTGAGGGCCTTCACGGAGGGGAAAGGTCATCAGCTCCGGGGTGATGGCGGCAACGGAGGGCAGAATCGATTCCGGGACGGCAGCCGTCACCAGGCCAGATCCGGCGCGCAGAGCGGCGAGGGAGGCCATGGCCGGGGCGCCGGACTTTCCGCGTCCGCCGGCGACCACGATCACATGGCCGTAGAGGCCTTTGTTGGAATCGGGCCTCCGGGGCTCTTCGGTGAGGGCCTTCGAGGAGCCCGCCCAGGTCAGCCCGGTGGAAGAGACGATAGCCTCGTCGGGCGAACCGATGGGCGCGACCACGATCGGACCGGTGGCGTTGCCCGTCAGATTGCCGCTGACGTGGGCCAGCTTGGGGGCGGTGAAGGTGACGACGGCGCTGGCGCGAAAGGCGCCTTCGACCTCCAGGTCACGGGAATCTGCGTCCCAGCCGGAAGGCAGGTCGACGGCAACCACCGGAACGGCGAGCGCGTTGACTCGGTCGCGCAACCTCGCGGCAACGCCGCGCAGAGGTGGAGTGAAGCCGGTGCCGACGACCGCGTCAATGAACAGCTCGGCGGAGGTAAGCAGGCTCTGCGCCTCGGACGTGGCCAGAGCCGTGTCGTCCGGAGCGAGCACCGGGACCAGCCCCATAGCGCCGAAGGCGGCTTTAGCATCGCCTTTCAGATCCGCGGGGCGGCCGAGGAGCAGAACGCGCACGTCGCGTCCGGCGTTAGCCAGCTCCCGCGCGGCGACAAAACCATCCCCGCCGTTGTTGCCTTTCCCGCAGAGGACGGCGATGGTGCGGCGGTCGGGATACTCGCGGAGGACGAAGCGGGCGACGGCGGCGCCGGCCTGGCGCATCAGGTCGAGCGAGTCGATGCCGTAGCGCTCCGCCGTGACCCGGTCGACGGCGCGCATTTCGTCCGCGGTAAGGATCTTCATGGCCATGGTGAGGGAGTTCCGGTTAGCCCATATACATTCCACCGTTCACGTCGAGAACGTGACCGGTGATGTACGAAGCCTCTTCCGAGGCGAGGAAGCAGACGGCGCCGGCAATATCGGCGTCGGTGCCGGCGCGGCCCAGCGGGATCTGAGTCAGCATCGTGGAACGCTGCTTCTCATCAAGAACAGCGGTCATAGGCGTTTCGATGTAGCCCGGAGCCACGGCGTTGGCGGTGATGTTGCGCGAGGCCAGCTCGCGCGCCAGCGATTTGGTAAGACCGATAAGGCCGGCCTTGCTGGCTGCGTAGTTGGCCTGTCCGGCCTGGCCGGTTTCACCGACCACGCTGGTGATGTTGATGATGCGGCCCCAGCGCGCCTTGAGCATGGGGCTCAGCATGGCCTGGGTCATGAGAAATGTGCCGGTGAGGTTCGTCTGCAGGACGTCGTCCCAGTCAGAGCGCTTCATGCGCAGCGCAAGCGTATCGCGGGTAATGCCGGCGTTGTTCACCAGAACTTCGACGCTGCCGAAGTGAGCGATGGCCGCTTTTGCGCAGGCTTTGATCGAGTCCTCGCTGGCCAGATCGAGCGTGAAAACGGCGGCCGCTCCGCCCTGCGAGGCGATCTCCGCGGCCACCTGGTTTAGCTTCTCTCCGTTGCGGGCGGCCAGCGCGACGCGAGCCCCGGCTTTCCCCAGCGCCAGCGCACAGGCGCGGCCAATCCCCTGCGAGGCTCCAGTGACCAGCGCAGTTTTTCCCTGAAGTGACGACATGGGTATAGCCTACAGCAGCCTTCCGGCAGGGGTGACCCGTGCCGAACGCTCCCGGCGTGATCGAGCGGCGCGACTGAATCATCCCCCGGCGGCGGGCATGGGAGCGGCGGCGCGGCGGCCGGAGAGAGACGGCAGACCTTCGAGCGACCAGACATAGACGACCAGCTCCCGGCTGTACTGCAGAAGGGGCCTGGTATCGGGCAGGCGAATGCCGTGGGCCTGGGGCAGGGTATTGACCTCAAACTCGGCCTCGGCCAGCTCCAGCGGCCAGGGAAGGTGGTGAATGTTGACCCGCGAGATGTGGCCACGGCGCGTAGCTGTGAAGAGAGCGTAGCGATCCGTCAGGAAGCTCTCCAGTCCGCCCTTGACGCAGGGCTTTCCCAGGCTGCGATAGCTGGCGACGAGGCGTGCCGGCTGCCGGGCCAACAGCCGTTCACTGCGGTAGTGGAAGGTCCGGTTTTCCGCAGGGGCGATCTTCATCCGAGCCCAGTAGTAGGGAAGCCGATAGAGCATGCGCGCGGCGGCGACGGCGAAGGGGTTCGCGGCATCCAGGGAAAAGAAATAGACCCCGGGCTGGTCGGTACGCCGGTCACGCACATACGTGCGCAGATTCAGCTCGGGGAAGCGGCTGGCTCCGGGAATGGCGGGAAGACCGCGGACGCGCACCTGATCCATCCAGAAAGGGACGACTCCGACCCAGGCGGATCCGTCGAAAAGGTCAATGGACAATCCTTCCGGGACCAGATGGCTCAGTTCGGCGGCGGGCAGCGGCCAGTGGGCAAACAGCAGATCGTTCCAGCGCTGGGTCATCACCCATGGCGATTTGGGAAGAGGCCACGGACGGTGCTCGGTGGTGGAAAGGATGTTGTTCATGCAACCGGGCCGATCAGGGGCAAAATACGGCAAAAAACACTCCTAATGGTACTCGTTCTTTTCTTTTCAGGGAGATAACAATCACGCCGTCAACCGGCCCCATTGACGCCCTTGGTTCCGGAAACGCCCCCGCGAAATTCCGCAGGCGTTGGGTTTAGCATGCGTGCATGCCTCCCATGACAGAAACTCCTCCAGCTCCGGCGCAACCGGCCGCGGAAATCGAAGAGCGGCGTAATCACCAGACGGAAGTCTTCGCGGTGCATGGAGCCGATCCGGAGGTGCTGGCCTACGCGATGGCCAAATATTCGCGATCGGCGCTATCGATGAAGGAGTCGCTGCGGGAGATCAGCAGCCAGCGCGCCGAGCAGTTTCTGAACACCTTCTATTTCCAGTATGGGCATCGGTCGATTGCCGATCTGGCTCATGCGGCTTTTGCCATCGAGAGGCTTTCGCTGCTGGCGGCGATCGTATTGGTGGACGAGCAGCGCTGGGACGGACAGGAGCGGTCGACGCGGTACCAGAATTTCCGCAAGAGCGGCTGGTATATGCCGGAGTTTGGCGGCGATGCCGGGTCGGCGGAGCTGTTCCGGGAGACGGTTGAGCACCTTTTCGCGAGCTATCCCAGCGTTTCCGAGGCCGTTTTTGCGTCGCTGAAGGAACAGGTGCGCAAGCCGGAGGAGATGAAGCAGGAGAGCTACGACCGCACGCTGCGGGCGCGCGCGTTCGACGTGGCGCGCTACCTGCTGCCGCTGGCGACGAACACGTCGCTGGGCCAGATCGTGAATGCACGTACGCTGGAGACGCAGATTTCTCGGCTGCTCTCGAGCGATGTGGCTGAGGTGCGCCAGCTGGGAGAGAAGCTGCAGGCCGCAGCTTCAGGCGCAGCCTGGAATGTGCATGGCGACGATTGGGCAGCGCTGCAGAGAGAGATTGCAGCGCTGGATCCGGCGCTGGGCGAGCGAGCGGCGGCGATGCTGACCCGTGAGGTGAAGACCGCGCCGACTCTGGTGAAGTATGCCGCGCAGAACGACTACCAGATGCGGACGCGCGCGGAGCTGGCCCAGGCCGCGGCGGAGCTGCTGGGCGGCGAGCGGATCGACGATGCCCCGCTGGTGGATCTGGTGGATGATGCAGAGTCTCTGGAAGTGGAACTGGCCACGACCCTGCTGTATGGGCAGTGCCATTATCCTTACCGGCAGATTCAGCGGCAGGTAGCGACGCTGAGCGAAGTCCGGCGGAACGAGATCATCGATCTGGGCGTGCGTCACCGCGGGCGCCACGACGAACTGCTGCGGGAGTTTGCCTCGGGCCAGGCGCTGCGCTTCGACATCCTGATGGACATTGGCGGCTTCCGCGACATGCATCGGCACCGGCGTTGTGTGCAGGTGCTGCAGAGCTTCACCGCCGCCCACGGCTATGCGATTCCGGAGGGGGTGCCGGAAGCCGGTGTGCAGGGGATGTATGAGGAAGCCGTGAGGGCTGCGCATGCGGCGTATCGAAGCATCGCCGCCGGCTCGGTTCCGGAAGCGGCAGCCTCGGCGCAGTATGTTTTGCCTCTGGCGACGAAGAATCGCGCATTGTTCAAGATGGATTTTGCCGAGGCGCTGTATATTTCAGAGCTGCGCTCCGGCGCGCAGGGGCACTTTTCGTATCGTAAGGTGGCCTGGGAGATGTATCGCGCCGTAGAGCGGCGGCATCCGGCGCTGGCGAAGCACTTCCGCGCGACCGATTTCGACGAGCCGATTGATCTGCTGAAACGGTAGAAGGCTGTCAACAGACCAAAGTCACGCCGCACCCCCGCATGGCCGGCGGTAGAATGCCTTTCGGTCGTTGTGATCGATCCGGGGGCCATGGCTGTGATGCACAGGAGATTCTTTTTCGCCGCAAGCGCGTTTGCCACCTTCCTCATGACTCAGATACCTGCACCTGCTCAAACCGCGGCCTTCGGGTCGGAGAATCCCTTCTACGCGCCGAGTTCGCTGCCCTTCCACGCGCCGCCCTTCAGCCGTATCCATGATTCGGATTACCAGCCGGCCATCGAAGCGGGCATGGCGCAGCAGGAAAAAGAGATCCTGGCCATTGCCGACGATCCGGAGCCGCCGACCTTCGAGAACACCTTCGTCGCGATGGAAAAGACGGGGCAATTGCTGCATCGCGCGCAGGCGGCCTTCGACTGCGTGACAGGGGCAAATACCGATCCTTACCTGCAGAATGCGCAGCGGGAACTGGCTCCGAAGGAGGCGGCGCATTACGACTCGATCTACCTGAATGCCCGGCTGTTCGCGAGGGTGAAGACCCTCTACGATCAGCGCGAGAGCCTGCATCCGGACCCCGAGAGCCGGCGGCTGGTAAAGATCGTTTACGACAGGTTTGTGCATGCGGGTGCGGCCCTCAGCGATGCGGACAAGGAGAAGCTGAGGAAGCTGAACGAAGAAGCCTCGAAGCTGGAGGATCAGTTCACCCGCGGCCTGCTGGAGGCGACGAGGAACGCTGCCTACACCACGACCGATCGGACGGCGCTGGCGGGATTGAGCGAAACGCAGATTGCGGCGGCGGCGCGGGCGGCGGCTGGGCGAAAGCTGGAGGGGTACGTGATTCCGCTGCAGAACACGACCCAGCAGCCGGACTTAACCGATCTCAGCAACCGCGCGACGCGGGAAGCGCTCTTCGACAGGAGTTGGACGCGCGCGGAACAGTCGGGCGACGATCTGCGGCCTGTCGTGGCGAGGTTGGCACAACTGCGCGCGGAAAAAGCGAAACTGCTGCGGTTCCCGAATTATGCTGCCTGGGTGCTCCAGGACCAGATGGCCAGGACACCGGATGCGGTTCTGCACTTTCTGAATGAGCTGATCCCACCGGCGACGGCAAAGGCGAAGGCGGAGGGGCAACAGATCCAGGCGCTCATCGACCAGCAGCACGGCGGGTTCACGCTGCAGCCATGGGACTGGAACTTCTATGCCGAGCAGGTGCGCAAGGCGAAATACGATCTGGACGAGTCGCAGCTGAAGCCCTACTTCGAAATCGACAATGTGCTGGAAAATGGCGTCTTTTATGCGGCACATCTGCTCTACGGACTGACGTTCACCGAGCGGAAAGACATCCCGGTGTGGCAGCCGGATGTGCGCGTCTTCGAGGTGCACGACGCGGACGGCAGGCCGCTGGCGCTCTTCTACTGCGACTATTTCAAGCGCGACAACAAGAATGGCGGCGCGTGGATGTCGAGCTTTGTGGACCAGAGCCGGCTGCTGGGCAATCTGCCGGTGGTCTATAACGTTGCAAATTTCCAGAAGCCTGCGCCGGGAGAACCGGCGCTCATCAGCTCTGACGATGTGCGGACCATGTTCCACGAGTTCGGCCACGCGCTGCACGGGATGCTGAGCAATGTCGAATATCCGACGCTGTCGGGGACGGACGTACCCAGGGACTTTGTCGAATTTCCCTCGCAGTTCAACGAGCACTGGGCCACGTACCCTGAGGTCTTTGCGCATTATGCGAAGAACTATAAGACGGGCGCGCCCATGCCGGCGGAACTGGCCGAAAAGATGCGCAGGGCGCGAGACTTCAACCAGGGCTATTCGCTGACGGAGCTGCTGGCCGCCTCCATGCTGGACATGCAGTGGCATACGCTGCCGGCGGGTGCGCCGCTCCAGAATGTGGATGCGTTTGAGAAAGAGGCGCTGGAGAAATCGCACGTGGCTCTGCCCGATGTTCCGCCGCGCTACCGCTCCACTTACCTTCTGCACATCTGGGCGAATGGCTACGCGGCAGGCTATTACGCGTATCAGTGGACGGAGATGCTGGACGACGATGCATACCAGTGGTTCGAGGAGCACGGCGGGCTGACGCGCGCCAACGGCGACCGCTTCCGGCGGATGGTTCTCTCGCGCGGCAACAGCGAGGATCTGGAGAAGATGTACGAGGCCTGGCGGGGGCGGGCTCCGGAGATCGGGGCGATGCTGAAGGATCGAGGGCTGGAGAAATAGACGTCAAACGGGAAAAAGGCTGCCGCGTGTGGCAGCCTTTTTCGCAGACGGGCCGAGACTCAGGCGTGCGCGAAGGAAGCGATCGCGCTGGCTTCGTCATCCTTGATGTCGAAAACGGTGTAGAGCTTGGTGATCTGCAGCAGGTCGTGAACCTTGCGGGTCAGGTTCAGCAGCTTCAACTCACCGCCCTGGTTGCGAACGGTGGTGTAGGCGCTGACCAGCTCGCCGATACCCGAGCTGTCGATGTAGTTCACTTCGCCGAGATTGAGAAGAATCTTCTTCTGGCCTTTGGCCAGGAGGTCGCGGACCGAATCACGCAACTGCACGCTGCCCTCGCCGAGGGTGATCCGACCGCCGAGATCCAGAATCGTAATCCCGTCCACCTGACGGGTGCTGATTTTCATGCTCACGAGAAATTCCTCCTTGGAAATGGTGCGGAAATTAGGCGCCGGTTGGAGCGGCTCCCAGATGTTTGATCAGCGTCAGCTCGGTTCCGGGATGCAGTTGCCTGAAGTTTACCTCATCCATAAAGGAGCGAATGAGGAAGATGCCGCGTCCCGAACCGCGCAGCAGATTCTCGGGGGCGAGAGGATCGGGGAGGGTGGCAGGGTCGAGACCCTTGCCTTCATCGGTGATCCGGATGACGAGATCCGTGCCGGTATTTTCAAAGGTGGCGGTCATTCTCTTGTCCGGATCGTAGGCATTTCCGTGCAGCACCGCGTTGACCGCCGCTTCGCGAACTGCCATCGAAATGCGGAAGATGTCATCCTCGTCCACACCCGCCTTGCGCGCCATCTGCTCGGCGGTCTGCTCGACTTTGTTCACGCTGTCCAGCGAGGAATCCAGAGTATAGGTGATGCGGCTTGCCTGCTGTCCTGTCAAATGCCTTTCCTCGCTTTGCGAATCGCGGCGCTTTCGGCGGCACTTTGCCTGTAGGCGAAGTTTGCTTGCTGGAGCGAAAGATGTCAAGCATAGAGGCTGGGCGGCTGAAAAGCTGTCGCGCTGCCGCCTGGGCGCTCCAACCAGGCAGCTCCCACGGCCCTCGGCTTCCTCCTCCCGGTAAGATGGGAGATGGACCTATGCCTGCTCCGGAATCTAATGCTCGGGCCGAAAAGAGAGAGCAGGCGCCGGGGGCGCCGCGCCCCGCTACCAGCCAGCAGGAAGACGACATCGTCGGCAAGGCCTATGACAGCCGGCTGATGGGGCGGCTGATCCGCTACCTGTTTCCGTACAAGTGGGCGGCCATCATCTCGATCGTGGCCATTGTGCTCAAGGCCGCGGCCGATGTGCTGGGGCCCTACCTGACCATGGTCGCGGTGGACCTGTACCTGACCCCGGCCGTGCAGAAGACGCCGGACGCAGCGGCTGCGGCGGCAGCGCGTGGCGTCCAGGGACATCCCTGGGCGGCTCGGTGGCTGGCGCCCTATGCCCATGGCGGAGCCTGGAGCGGCATTACCGATCTGGCACTGATCTGGCTGGGCGCGCTGATCTTCAGCTACGTGTTGGAAGCCCTGCAGACCTGGCTGATGCAATGGACCGGACAAAAGGTCATGTTCGATCTGCGCAGCCAGATTTTTCGCCACCTGCAGCGGATGCATATCGGCTTCTTCGACCGCAATCCGGTGGGCCGGCTGGTTACCCGTCTGACCACCGACGTAGACGCCCTGAACGAAATGTTCACCTCCGGCGTTTTTGCCATTTTTGAGGACGTGTTTGTGCTGGCCGGGATCGTTTTTGTGATGATCCGTATGCAGTGGTGGCTGGCGCTGGTCGCCTTCTCCGTCCTGCCGCTCATCCTGGTCGCCACGCGCATCTTCCGCAAATACGTGCGGGATTCCTACCGGCGGATCCGGGTGGCGATTGCCCGGATCAATGCATTCACCCAGGAATACGTGACGGGAATGTCGCTGGTGCAGCTGTTCAATCGTGAGGACCGGGCCTTTCATGACTTCTCCGCCGTGAACCGCGTGCACCTGGAGGCCTTCAAAGACAACATCATGGCCTACGCGCTCTATTACCCGGTCGTCGAGTTCCTCAGCTCGCTGGCCATCGCCCTCATTATCTGGGCGGGCGGCGGTGGAGTCCTGCGCCACGCCGTTCTGCTGGGGACGCTGGTCGGCTTTATCCAGTATGCGCAGCGATTCTTCCGGCCCATCCAGGACCTTTCTGAGAAGTACAACATCCTGCAGGCGGCGATGGCGGCCAGCGAGCGGGTTTTCAAGCTGCTGGACACGCCGCCGGAGATCGTTTCGCCGGAGAATCCGAAGCAGGGCGACGGATCGGGCCGGATCGAATTCCGCAACGTCTGGTTCACCTATCAGCGCCTGGACGCGGAGACCCAGGCCGCCATCGCGGCTGCCTCACCGGCGGAGCTGGAAGCGATGGGAGAGATTGAGTGGGTGATGCGAGGCGTTTCCTTTGCGATCGACCGGCACCAGACTGCGGCGATCGTCGGCCACACCGGCGCGGGCAAAACCACAATCACCAGCCTGATGATGCGCTTTTACGACGTCCAGCATGGAAACGTCCTGATTGACGGCGTCGATGTGCGGGAGCAGGATCTGACCGCCCTGCGGCAGCGTTTCGGGGTCGTTCTGCAGGATCCATTTTTATTCAGTGGAACGGTGCGGGATAACATCCGGCTGGGTACGGAGCGGATCGCCGACGAGGAAATGCATCTGGCCGCCGAGCAGGTCAACGTCGACGACTTCATCCGCTCGCTGCCGGGCGGCTATGACGAGCTGCTGCGGGAGCGGGGCGCCGGCCTCTCGACGGGTCAAAAGCAACTCATCAACTTTGCGCGCGCGCTGGCTCACCGGCCGGGCATTCTGATTCTGGATGAGGCCACCTCCAGCGTGGATACAGATACGGAATTCCGCGTACGTGCGGCTCTGGAGCGGATGGTGGAAGGCCGGACCTCGGTGGTCATTGCGCACCGGCTCTCCACGGTGCAGCGGGCCGACGTCATCCTGGTCATGCATCGGGGACAGCTACGGGAGATGGGATCGCATCAGGAATTGCTGGCCCTCCACGGAATCTACTGGAAGCTGTATCAGCTCCAGTACAAGGACCAGGAGTTGGGCGAGCCGTCAGCCGGCTTCACCCCTTCGATGGCCCTGGGAACGGATTAGCCCTGTCTCCGCATCCTTCAGCGAGCCGTGACCGCGTCCCGCACTCCCGCCAGATACACGGCCGCGCTCTGGATGTGGGTTGGTTTGAATCCTCCAGGAAACTTCAGGCCATAGCCAAGCACGCGGTCGAACGCAATGTGAGCCATCCAGATGCCTGCTACCTGTTCCGTCCGCAGGCTGCCTCCCCACCAGCCAGCCAGCCCCACCGCAACCGGCAGACTATAGTTGTGAGCGGCGTTATAGACAGCGGCGGCGAAGCGAAGGTGTCCCTTGGACGCATACCCGGCCAGAGACAGATCGGGAGCCAGAAACAGCACGGCGAACAACCACCATGGACCGTGGATTGTCATGCGGTACGCCACCACAATGGCCGACAGCACCAGCAGCGACTCCAGTCGCAGCAGCACGCCAGGTCGGATAAGCATGCCGGAAGAGTAGCAAAGAATCCATGAACGAGGACGGAACGCCCAGGATTTTCCTTTCCGCGGGTGAGGCCAGCGGCGAGCACTATGGCACGCTGCTGATCTCCGCCCTGCGGCGCTTGTGTCCCGAAGCGGAATTCTTTGGCCTCGGCGGCCGGCGGATGGAAGCTCTCGGCTTTCAACCTGTGGTGCGCGCCGAGGATGTGGCCATCATGGGCATTACCGAGGTGGTCCGCCATCTGCCACGCATCTACGGCGAGTACCGCCGGCTGCGCCGCTCCATCGTTCAGCAAAACCCCGCCGTTGCCGTCCTGATCGACTTTCCCGACGTGAACCTTTCGCTGGCCAAACACCTCCGGCGGCAGGGCGTGCCGGTCATCTATTTCGTGAGCCCGCAGCTCTGGGCCTGGAAGAAATACCGGATCCGCAGCGTGCAGCGCTATGTCGACCGGATGCTGACCATCTTCCCCTTCGAGGAGCGGTTCTACCACGACCACGGGGTGGAGGCCGAATTTGTGGGTCATCCGCTGGCCGAACTGGAGCTGCCGACGATCAGCCGGGAGGCCTTCGCCCGCCAGGCGGGCATCGATCCGGCCAGGACCTGGATCGGCGTGCTGCCGGGCAGCCGGGGAAAGGAGATCCGGCTCAACCTGCCGGAAATGGTCCGAGCCGCCGCCCTGCTGGGCAAAGACGCCGAATTCCTGATCCCTCTGGCCCCCACGCTGACCGGCCCGCAGCGGGACCACATTCGGGATCTCCTGACCGGCTTGCTGGGGCAACAGGCCCACCCGCCCCGGATGGTCTTTGTGGATGATGCGCGAGCGACCCTGCGCCACGCGCGGGCCAGTATGGTCGCCAGCGGGACAGCCACGGTGGAGGCGGCCCTGATCGGCAACCCCTTTGTCGTGGTATACCGGATTTCACCCCTCAGCTATGCGATCGCGAAGCGGGTGGTGGATGTGCCTCACGTGGCCATGGCAAACCTGATTGCGGGAAAACGAATCGTACCGGAACTGATTCAGGGTGACTTTACCGCCGATCAGGTCGTCTCACACCTGAGTCCGCTGCTGGAGAGCGAAGAGGCGCGGGCCCGCATGCAGTCCAGCCTGAGACGAGTGGGGGAAATGCTGCGCAGTGAACAGGGCGCCATCGAGCGGGTGGCCCAGGTAACCTGCCAGAGGATGTGGGAACGATCGACCGACGAAAGACAGAGTCAGATTCCATGAGGACCTTCAGGATGGATGGTGTGTTGGGCCGGCGCCGCCGGCTGCGTCTGGCCGGGACTTTTGGCCTTGGATTTTTCGTCGCGGCAGCCCCCGGCTGGATTTCTCCGTTCTGCGCGGCGCAGAATACTGCTCCGAAACCCACCCTCAATATCACCGCCTACACCATCGACGCGGAGATTCACCCCAGCGATCACACCCTGGACGCCACCACCCAGGTGACCTTCACGCCTCTGGAGAACCTGCCTACGGCGATGTTCGACCTCCACGGAGCCCTGCGCGTGGATAAGGTGACCGACGCCAGCGGGGCTACGCTGAACGGTGAGCGCGGGCCCAACGCGACGCTGGTGGTCACCCCTTCCGCTCCTCTCACCCAGGGACAGTCCGTGACCTGGACCTTCCACTATTCCGGCGAACTGCAAAACGGAGAGGGAGGGCCGGTAGAAGGGCTGAAGCTGGCCTACGTCGGCGATCCCATCACCTATCTGCTTTACGCGGCGCGCTGGTTTCCGATGGCCGGCTACATGACCGACCGCTTCACCGCGGATATCCACATCAAGGCCCCGGCGGGCTATCGCGTGATCGGGAGCGGCAGCCAGGGGAAGGCGAAGCCTGCCGGCAACGGGGAAGAGGAATGGGATTTCCGCTGGGATCGTCCTGGCTTCCCGGGAACCATCATCGCCGGCAAATTTGAGCCGCCGGTTTCCGGAGCGGCGCCGAATATCCATGTTTACGTGACCGCCGCCCATAAAGCTGCCGCCGCGGATTATGCCGGGACAGCACTGCGGGAGTTTGCCTATTTCACCAGCACCTTTGGCATCCCTGAATCGACCCAGCTCAATGTTGTGGAGCTGCCCGACGATACCGTGCCGGCCTTCTGGGCTCCGGAGATTGCGGCGGTAGCCGGATCGCACATCGGCGGGCGGGCCGATTTCCGCTTGCTCGCGAACACCATTGCCCACCAATGGTGGGGCAGCCAGGTGAGCCCAGCGACCCTGGATGACGCCTGGATCACCAACGGGATGTCACGGTACGCGGAGCTGATGTACCTGGAAGACGACGCCGGAGCGAGCGCTCTGAAAGCGGCGGTCCAGGATGTTTCGGCGGGCGCGCTGGCCTATGACACGATCCCGCTTTCCAGCGCCGGAACACTGCCGGCCTATTCGCCACAGTTTCAGTCGATGACCCTGGAGAAAGGGGCGCTGGTCTTCCATATGCTGCGCTGGGAGGTGGGGGAGGACAGTTTCGACAAGATCCTCCGCGCCGTGAACACGGAATACAAGGACAAAGGCATCCGGACCAGTGAATTCGAGCGCCTCGCCGAAGCCCAGTCGCAGCAGCAGCTCACACCGTTCTTTGCAGAATGGCTGGACGGCACCGGCGCCCCGCAGTTCACCGACAAATACGCGGTGTACCGGCTGGGGAATAACAAAGGATTCCGAACTATCGGTGAAATCCAGGGCGACATGGATCTGTTCAACATGCCGGTCGATCTGCGGGTGGAAACCGAAGGCAAGACGGTCGACAAGCGCATCGATGTGGTCGGAACGGACTCCCAGTATGTGATCGATACCTTTGGCCGGCCGCGGCGGGTCATCATCGATCCCGATGACTGGGTGCTGAAGACCACGCCGGACCTCGAGGTCCGGGTCGCGATTCTCCGCGGACAGCAACTAGCGGCCCAGGGCGATTCAGCCGGCGCGCTGGCCGAATATCAAAAGGCGCTCAAGTCCAACCCGCAAAGTTCACTGGCTAGTTATCGTATCGGCGAACTGCTGTTCACGATGCGCAACTATCAGGCAGCGGTGAATGCTTACCGGGATTCCCTGAATGGGGACGATGAGCCGAGATGGACCGAAGTCTGGAGCCACATTGCCATCGGGAAAATCTTCGACCTGACCGGGCAGAGAGATCGGGCTATTCAGGAGTATCGCCAGGCTCTGCAGACCAATGACAATACCGCCGGAGCCCTGAATGAGGCGCGCCACTGGATCCAGACACCGTATAAGCGGCCGGCAACGGATTAGCGCCCGGGACTTAGATTCCCTTGTAGCTGCCGCCATCCACCAGGATCGTTTGCCCGGTGATACTGGCCGCCGGCACCGACGCCAGCCAGACGATGGTCGCGGCGACCTCTTCCGGCGTCGCCATGCGGCCGATGGGAATCTCCTGTTCCAGTTCGCGCTGGACCTGCTCCAGTGAGACGTTGCGCTTCTTCGCCCGTCCTTCAAGCAGGCTCCGAGAGCGGTCCGTGGCGGTGAATCCGGGTCCGACATTGTTTACGGTGATGCCGTCGCGCCCGAACTGCCCCGCCAAAGACCGCACCAACCCCAGGATTCCGGCACGGATCGTGTTGGACAGGATCAGCTCCGGGACCGGCTGCTTCACCGTATACGAGGTCAGCGTGACGATCCGGCCCCAGCGCTGCTTCTGCATAAGCGGAATGACGGCCTGGGCGAAGACGATCGCGCTGCGCAGGTTCAGTTGCCAGGCGCGCTCCCAATCGTCCAGCGTCGTGTCAAGGAAGGGTTTGGCCGGCGGTCCTCCGGCGTTGGGCACGCAGACGTCCACGTGGCCAAAGCGTTCGTGGACCGCGGTAACGAAAGCCCGCACCGCTCCGTCGTGGGCCACGTCGAAAGCCCGGGTGAAGACCTCGCCGCCGTGCCGGCTGCGAATCTCGGCAGCCGTCATTTCCAGTTCGGGTTCGCGCCGGGCGCAAAGGGCTACAGCTGCGCCTTCCGCGGCAAAGGCGAAGGCAGCCGCCCGCCCGATTCCCTGGCTGGAACCAGCGACAATCGCAACCCGGTCTTTCAGTCCCGTTTCCATGCGCCCTATGATAGTGCAGGCGCAAGGGTGGCAGAGGGTAGAGTGGCCCGCGCACGGAGGCGATTTTGTCCCAGCAAAAGGACCTGCAGTACACCAGCTTCGAAAAGATTCCCCTTGAGCACCTCAATCCGCTGATCGATCGCCAGTTCGTCTACGGCGAGCGAGCCATGCTGGCGCGGGTGCTGCTGCGCAAGGGAGCCGTGGTTCCCGAGCACAGCCACGAAAACGAGCAGATCACCTACATCCTGGAAGGCGCCCTGCGCTTCACGATGGGGAATGGCCAGGTCATCACGGTGGCGGCGGGCGAGGTTCTGGTCATCCCCTCGCACCTGCCGCATCAGGCGGAGGCGCTGGAAGACACGGTTGACCTGGATATCTTCACGCCGCCGCGCGCTGACTGGATCGCGGGAACGGATGAGTATCTGAGGAAGTAGAAGACGTTCCCGGGAACGGGACAAACGACCCCTGCTCTGTCAGGCGGCGGCTCGGTCAGGCCTGGGTCAGCGTGGGGGAACGGCCGGCTTGCAGCGGTTGCGGCCCTCCCCCTTGGCCGCGTACAGCGCGACGTCCACTTCGCGCAGGACATCCTCGACCGGAGGATAGGCCCACTCCTGGGCGGGCAGCACGCCAATGCTGATGGTGATGGGGATGGGCCCGCAGGAGGTCGTGATCGGGGAGGCCTCGATCGACTGGCGCAGCTGATCGGCGCGGGCCATGCCCTCGGTAGCGGCACAGCCGGCCAGAATCAGCAGGAACTCCTCCCCGCCGTAACGGCCCACCAGGTCATACCCGCGTACGGCATGCACGAAGCGGCGGGCTACCTCCCGCAGAACCTGGTCCCCGATGGGATGGCCATACATGTCGTTGACCTTCTTGTAATGGTCCAGATCGGCAAGAAGGATGGAGATGGGGGTCCGTTCGCGCTGGTTGCGGGCGAGTTCGCGGTCCAGCATGTCCAGAATGGCCTCGCGATTTAACAGCGCTGTCAGGGAATCGTGGGTAGCGCGATAATGCAGATTCTCCCGGGCTCGCTTCAGCTCTCCCTCGGCTTCCTTCATGGCCGTAATGTCCCGGCCAATACCGATGATTCCGACGATCTCTCCCCCGGGATCGCGAAGAGGAACTTTGGTGGTCAGGATGTAGCGCGTCTGTCCGTTGGGTTTCTCGATGTGTTCATCCTGGCTGACCAGCGGTTGGCCGGTGGCCATAATGCGCTGCTCATCCTGATAGAAATCGGCAGCGGTTTCGCTGTCGTAGTAATCAAAGTCACTATTCCCCACCAACTCGGACTGCGAGGCGGCGCCCATAATATCCGCAGTTCCCTGATTGGCTAGCAGGAAATGACTCCTGCGGTCCTTGACGTAAATCAGGTCGGGGACACTGGCCACCACGGTGCGCAGCATGGCAAGCTCGTCCGGGACGCTCTCTCGCATGGGACGAGGAAGCCGCGATTGGCGCGCCCACCAGCCGGCCAGTGCGGCCCCCGCAACCAGGGCTGCCAGAAGCAAACCGAAGAGAATCCAGCCACGCGAGGGTCCCAGCGCCATCGTCGCGCTGAGCGCAGCGGCTCGGACGGGCCCGGTAAAAAGGGCCATAGCGATAATCAGGGCAGACCCCAGCATTGGCTCAGCAGCCACCCGCGCAGAGCGGAGCTGTTCCGGCCTGCCAACGGGTAGAGCTCCGCAGTCCTGCCGATATCTGCAGGACTCTGAACGGAGTCATCCTATCCGCGCCGGGTCATCTCCCACTGCGAGCGGCACTTTGAATATATATCGGCTGCAGTGGTGAAAAAGACCACTAGTTAGCGCAGAGTTGTACCCGCAACCCACCCTGGGTGCTGTGACTGCTGCTTATTGCTTCTTTGCGCCCTGGGCGGCTTTCTGCTTTGCCCAGCGACGTTTTTGCGCAGCGGCAATGCGCGCGCGCGCATCCGCACTCAAAACGCGCTTTTTGCGAGGACGATTTCCGAAGGATGTTGTGGCAATGCGGGAACCTCCGGTACTCTGCAGCAGTGCGCGGACTTTTTCGAGGCGACTGATTTCTTCATCTACAGCAGCAACTAGCTCTTCGCGTGTCATTTTTTTATCTCTCGTGTCTTTCAAATATCGCGATCAGGGAACGAACAGAACTGCGCCTACCATAACAAATTAAGGAAACTGTGACAAAGTCTTTTCCCGCCTCCCCGGTTCCCGGCTCGTGACCTCCTGTCTTATTGCAATACAGCGTTGACAGAGATTTAGCGTCGTTTTCTCTGATTCGTCAGCGGCGGTTCACTTCTTTGCACGAGGATGAACCCGTGTTCACCCTCAAACGAGTGGAACTGCCCCGCCGGCTCGCGTCGGGGCTAGCCAGTCCTCCTGAGGGACTGGCTAGCCGGCCGGCCTTGATCGGCAAAGCGCAACCAGAGGCCCTTCCTGTCTCGCTGATCCCTGGCAGGTACCGTCTCCGGCTGGCGCGAACTCGGGCCGACCGCGAGGCTGCCTGCCGTTTGCGCTTCAAAGTCTTTAACATCGAGCTCGGGGAAGGTCTGGCCGCCTCTTACCGCACCGGCCTCGATCAGGATCACTTCGATTTATTCTGCGACCATCTGATAGTCGAAGACCCTTGCCGCGGCGAGGTCGTCGGCACTTATCGAATGCAGTCCGGTCGCACGGCCGCTTGTAACCTGGGTTACTACAGCGAGCAGGAGTTCGACTTCGCTCCCTACACAGGCATCCGCTGCGAGGTGCTGGAACTCGGCCGGGCGTCGATTGACCGCGAACATCGCACCAGCGAGGTGCTGACTCTGCTGTGGAGGGGCGTTGCCCACTATGCCCGCCACCACCGCCTTCGCTATCTCCTCGGCTGCTCCTCGCTGAACTCGCGCGATCCGCGCGAAGGCTGGTCCCTCTATCGCCAGCTTGAGCCCTTTCTGGCTGAACCCGCCTTTCGCACCGCTCCGACGGCAGCGTTTGAGCTGCCCACCGAGCCTGTGGAGAGCGACGCGGCGGAAATCAAGGTTCCCCGGCTGTTGAAGACGTATATTGCAGTGGGAGCCAGAATCTGTAGCCCACCAGCATGGGATCGCGATTTCGGAACGATCGACTTTCTGACGTTGCTGGATCTGGCGCAGCTGAGTCCCGCCGCCAGAAACCGCTTCCTGCCGGACGCCTTGCCGGTTTCTTCCGCGCCAGTCTTCGTCTCCTGATCGTCCTGCTCAGTCTCATCGAAATCGCCATCCGCTTTGGTCTGCTGCGTGCGCGGCGCCGCACTCGTCTGAGCCTCGAAGATCGCGCGTGCTGGCTGCATGCCTCTTCTGCGATGATTCTGCGCCGCATGGGAATCCATCTGCAGTCCCGGGGGGCGCGGCCGACGAAGGGCATCATCTGCTCGAATCACCTGAGCTATCTGGACATTCTGGCCTATGCCGCCATCGCCCCCTGCATCTTTGTCTCGCGGGGCGACGTACAGCGGTGGCCCGTTTTTGGCTGGTGCGCCCGCTGGAGCGGAACCATCTTTATCGATCGCCAAAGTCGCGCCAGTACAGAACAGGTCGCTCGGTGGATGGGAGAAGCCCTCGCGGCGGGCGTTGCTATTCTGCTGTTTCCCGAGGGAACCAGCACCGACGGACGCTCCGTGCTGCGCTTCCATCCGTCGCTTCTTCAGCCGGCCATCGATCATGCCATTGAGATCACCGCGGCGGCGATCGCCTGGCGCGTGCTGGGGGGCGAAGAGAAGGACGTTTGCTGGTATGGCGATGCGAGCTTCGCGCCCCACCTGCTGCGGACCATGGGACGCGCAGGTGTCGAATGCGAAGTCGAGTTCCACCCGGGCCGGGACGTCTATCGCGAGCGCAAGGCCGCGGCTTTAGACCAGCACGACAAGGTGGAGGCGATGCGGGTGCGAACGAAGCGCGGAATCCGCTGAATGCGACTCAGTGCGGGGAGCGCCAGGCGGTATCATGACTCCTCGGCCGCCGGATCCTCTTTGGTTGCCAGATCGGCCAGCTGCTTGCGCCAGTCGAGCGACTCGACAAAGACGCGGGAATCACGCCAGTGTTCGCGGACCAGGATGTGCAGTTCAAGGTAGACGCGCGTGCCCAGGAGAGCCTCGATTTCGCGTCGGGCATCTGCGCCAATCTCCTTTAACTTGCTTCCGCCCTTGCCGATGAGGATGGCTTTCTGCCCCGACCGCTCGCAATAGATTGCCGCCGCAATGCGTGTGACGGGAGATTTTCCGTCGCGGCGTTTTGGTGCCCCGGAGGGAACAATCGGCTCCTCGAAGCGCTCCACGACCACGGCCGAGGCATAGGGAACCTCCTCACCGGTGGCCTTCAGAATCTGCTCCCGGATCAGCTCTGCGACCAGGAAGCGCTCGGGCTGGTCGGTGAACTGGTCTTTGGGAAACCAGCGCTGACCGTTCGGCAAATACTCCGCGATCTTGTGCAGGAGCCGTTTGATGCCATCGCCCGTCTTTGCGGAAACCGGGATGACCTCGGCAAAGGAATGGAGAGCGCTCAGGTCGGCGATCAGAGGCAGCAACTTGTCCTTGGGGACAAGATCGACCTTGGTGATCACCAGGAACACAGAACAATCGAGACTGCGGATCATCTCGAAGGCCAGTGCTTCTTCGCTCACGCGATCGAGCTTGAGGGGCGTGTCTGCCGCGCGATTCTGGCGGCGCACCGCATCGATGACCAGCAGTACCAGGTCGCGCGTGGCCAGGGCCTCGTGAATCTCGTGCATCATGGTGCGGTCCAGCTGCGAAGCCGGCCTGTGAATGCCCGGGGTATCGACAAAGACCACTTGTGTCGCCGGGTGCATGCCTTTCCGCTCCGGAACTTCGACAATGCCGTGAATGCGGGTGCGCGTGGTTTGCGGCTTGGCTGTTACGATGGCGACCTTTTCGCCGACCAGCGCGTTCAGCAGCGTGGATTTTCCGGCGTTGGGACGGCCGATGATGGAAACGAATCCGGAGCGCATCGTCCTTCCAGATTACGCGGCCGGCACCAGTCGCGATACACGCAGGCGATTCACCCGCCGGTCGGTAGACGACAGGATCTCGAAACGCAGCCCGTAGCCCTCGACCACCTCGCCCGCCTGGGGGATGCGCCCTGCGGCCTCGCTCACCAGACCGCCGATGGTCGTGGCTTCCACTTCTTCGGGGATATCGAAGCCGCCGAGGATCTCCTCCACGCGGTCGTTCTCCAGCGTGCCCGGGACCACCCAGCTGCCACCGGCCTCTTTGACGATGCTGGTGATGTCCTCGTCTTCGTGCTCGTCGCGGATGGCGCCCACCAGCTCCTCGAGCAGGTCCTCGATGGTGACCAGGCCGGCCACGCCACCGTATTCGTCGATGACGATGCGCATGTGCTGCTTCTCGCGCTGCATCTCCCTCAGGAGCTCGTTGACCTTTTTCGTTTCCGGGACAAACGTGGCCGAGCGCTGAATGGCGGCGACGGTTCTGGAACGGGCATCCGCGTCCGGAATCTGCAGCAGATCGTGGGCAAAGGCGATGCCGGTCACGTTGTCCAGACTCTCCGCGTAAACCGGGACGCGCGAGTAGGCATGGGCGCGGATGAGGTCGAGAAACTGCTCGAGAGTGATGGTTCCGGGCACCGCGAAGATAGCCGGACGCGGCGTCATGACTTCGCGAACCACTTTGTCGCCGAATTCTACGGCCGAGCGGACCAGCTCGCGATCGCTCTCCTCGATAATGCCTTCTTCCTGGCCGGCTTCAATCAGCGCTTCGACGGCTTCCGAGGTGGTGGCTTCGCCGTTGCCGCTCGGCTGCGGCTCCGCGAGGGCGGCAATCGACAGCAGGAATTGCAGGAAGAGGGTGATCGGCAGGACGAGCCAGAGCAGAAGCCATAAGGGCCAGCGCCAGCGCACGATCCACGCGCCCTGCGTTCGCGTGAAGAAGGCGAAGGGCAGAAGCCGGTTGAACAGGACGATCACGAGGATGATGCCGAGGACGACCTGAGCGATTTCTGCGGGGCCCGGACGATCTCCGGCACGGACGCGGTCGAAGAGCAGCATGCCGAAGATCAGGGTGAGAAAGGCCAGCGACAGGTGCATCAGGATCGCAGACGATAAGGCGATGCGGTCGCGGTTCATGCCCAGTCGCGGCTCGACCCGCTGCTCCCAGACGTCGATGTTCTCCTGAAACTCGCGGGCGAGGAACTTGCCCATTTCGGCATAGAGGCGGTCGATATACGACGACAGCGTGAGCACGCCGAGGAGGAACGCGATGAGAACGCCAGCGGCGATGGTCATGGCCGGGGAGCCTCGCGGCGTTTCCCGCGGACCGTTGATCCGGCCGCGCTGCGCTCAATCAGACCGTGGCTAAGACCCAGACGGCGCCGGAGAGTCGTTTCTCGGCGGGCCATTTGTCCAGAGTCGCGCTCATGATCGTAGCCGGCAAGATGAAGCAATCCGTGCAGAATGAGGATTTGCAGCTCCACGGCGAGCGTGTGGCCGAGCTCCTCGGCCTGGCGCGCCGCGGTTTCGACCGAGATGGCCAGATCGCCGGCCAAAGACGAATCGCCAGGAAATTCCGGAGCCGGGAAAGAAAGGACGTCCGTCGATTGGTCCTTGCGGCGAAACCGGCGGTTCAGCCGACGGATGTGTGCGTCGCCGGTGAGAAGGACGGAGACTTCGCCTCGCAGTTTTGCAGCCGCGGCCGCGCTCTCAAGGAAGTGGCTCAGGGTCGGGAGCCGCAGCCGGCGGCCAAACTTGGTGTGGATCGTGGGTTCGATCAGGATCATGGTCGAGTGCACGCAGCCATTTGCGTTGCCGCACTGCACAAAACAACACAGGAGGGTGCTGAAAACCCTCCTGTTCGATGGTATCAATTCGGCGGCCTGGGCGGATGCCGGCGACAGCGGACGGTGATTTCTACTGCGGAGGCGAGAGACGGACCTGCTGGCCCTCTTCGATGCCCAGCGGCAGTTCCTCCTGGCGGGCGCGGCCGAAGCCGTCGTAGGCGCGGATGATGCGCTGCACCAGCTGATGGCGGACGACATCGCCATCCTCAAAGTGGACGAAGCGGATGCCGTCGACGCCATTGAGGACGTTCATGGCTTCGACGAGGCCGGATTTGCGCGGATTGGGCAGGTCAATCTGAGTGATGTCGCCTGTAATCACGGCTTTGGCGTTGTTGCCCATGCGCGTGAGGAACATCTTCATCTGCTCGCTGGTGGTGTTCTGCGCCTCGTCCATGATGATGAAGGCGTCATTGAGAGTGCGACCGCGCATAAAGGCGAGCGGCGCGACTTCGATGACATTGCGCTCCAGCATCTTGTCGACGCGCTCGGGTTCGAGCAGGTCGTAGAGAGCGTCGTAGAGCGGGCGAAGGTAAGGGTCGACCTTTTCCTGCAGCGAGCCAGGGAGAAAGCCGAGGCGTTCGCCGGCTTCGACGGCAGGACGAACGAGGACGATGCGGGTGATCTTCTTGGCCAGGAGCGCCGCAGCGGCCATGGCGACGGCAAGGTAAGTTTTGCCGGTGCCAGCGGGACCGATGCCGAAGACCATGTCTTCCTGCTCGATGGCTTCGACGTAGCGACGCTGGTTGAGCGAGCGGGGCTGCACCATGCGCTTGATCCCGGCGGAGCGCTGCTTGCCGCTTTCGGCGAGATTGCGCAGGGAAACCGATGGGTCGGCGGTGACGAGGCGCAGCATGCCGTTGAGCTCACCGTTCTGGAGCAGGATTCCCTGTCGACGCAGCGCCTCGTAATCCTGGAAGATGCGCTCAACGCGGGCGATGGATTCGTCGGAACCTTCGACGAGGACCGCATCGGATTGCAGGTCGATGCGGGCGTGGAAAGCCGACTCCATCAGTCTGAGATTTTCGTCGCGGGTCCCGAACAGGGGCTCAAGATTGGGTGTGATCTCGAGATGTTTTCTCATCAGGCGAGGGACAGACCTCCGAGCATGGCGGAGCGAACGCCACACAGGTAGAAGGATTGAAGGGGGAAAGGCGCGGATTGCCGCGGGAAAGCCACCACACAGATTGGATGCCTGAGGGAGCGAGGCGGAACCGGGTTGGCAATGGGCGCCAAGGGTCGAAGTTGCCGTCAGAGTAGCCCCGGATAATTCAATCGTCAATAGTCGCGCGGTGAATATTCGGGAAAGCGACCCGGATGAGTACCGGTGCGGTCCAGGTTGCGGGTTACAGGTTACGGGTTACGGGTCCAGCTACCGGTTTGGGGCACCCCCTGGGTGGGGTCAATTGCAAGTTGCTGATGTTGCTGCGGTTGGAGGGTAATACCCTGAGGGTATTACCTTGCCCTGGTTGAGATTGGCCCAAAGCACGGCGGTCCGAGGGCCAGCTACCGGGCTTCCCGTCTTCTGATTCTGCTGGAGTTGGCGGTGCGCCCGTTCCCTGGGTGCGGAGCCTCGGCTTCCTTTTGCGAACCGTGACGGTGAGGGCGCGAATGCAGCATTGGCGGCTGCGAGTGCTGCATCGAGGTCGCGAAGGATGTGGATGTTTGCAGGCAAAGCAGTTGCGGTCGGGACCGGAGTGTTGCATTCGGGTCCGGTCAAACATGGCCCGGAAGAGAGCGGGACCGGCGAATTGAGAAAGAGCGCGGGCTCCGAAAATCGGAGCGGGAACGGAGCGGTCCTGGGACCGGCGATCGTGAAGCGGCGATCGGATTTGGCGATCGGGTCCGCTGTCCGGCGAGCGGGCGGCGGAAGGCACAACGAAAAAGGACTCGCTTGCGCGAGTCCTCCTGATGCGAGTTCTGTATCGAGTGTGGGGCGCGGGCGGAGCTGAAGGCAAGGGAAATCGGCGGGCGAAGCAAACTTAGGTAATGGAGAGCCTGGGGTGGCGACCGAGGAGAACATCGCTCGCGGGATGTCGCATGATGATGCTGTCGCTGCTGCGCGGGCCGGCTTTGGCAGCGTGACGGTTGCAGCTGAAGAATGCTATGAAGCACGCGGCACGGCGTGGATCGACCAGTTGGCGCAAGACCTGCGCTTTGGGACACGCTCGCTGCTCAGGCACCGCTCCTTCTCAATCGTGACTGCTCTCACCCTGTCTCTGCGCATCGGAGCGTGCATCGCTGTCTTCAGCCTGACAGACGCTGTCTCGTTCCGGTCGGCTTCTGCCGGGGAGAGGCCATCAGCGATGCGCGCATCTACAGGCCCGAAGACGCTCCGGGTGCTCGCGAATGGCTTCGACGGCGCCGAGTTTGAGGAGGGCCTGGCGGCGGGCTTCCGCGGGCGGCATGCCGGCGCGCAGATTCTCTTCGGTCTGCAGGGCGAGGTGGGATTCCAGCTCTTCACGGAGGCGGTCGTCGCCGCGGCGGCGGAAGGCGAGATTGGCGATGCGGGCACCGAGGCGGTGGAGGGGCCTCATGAGAGGTCCTCCGCCTTGAAGGCAAAGAAGCGCTCGATGATGGCGGCGGTTTGCTCCCAGTTGCGCTTCTCGTTTTCGAGGAGTTTATGGCCGGTGCGGGTGAGACGGTAAAAGCGGGCGCGGCGGTTATTTTCCGAAGGCCCCCACTCCGAGGCAACGGCGCCTTCCTGTTCGAGACGCAGCAGGACGGGATAGAGCGTGCCCTGGTTGACGGCGAGGAGATCACCGCTGATCTGCTCGATGCGGCGGGCGATGCCGTAGCCATGCTGGGTGCCGAGAACATCGAGGGTGCGGAGGACCATGAGAGCCAGGGTTCCCTGCTGGACGTCTTTTTTCTGTTTCATGCGAGCCTCCTGGATTGGTCCCGGGGCGTTTCCTTGGGTAACCAACAGGAGGATGCCACAACTCCATTGGGAAAGCAACAGGAAAACGGAGGGAGGTCCTGGATGTTGGGGGGGCGGAGGGGGTTTACTCGACGCGGAGGACTTCCATGGGATGGACCCGGGCGGCGCGCCAGGCGGGGATGGCAGCGGCGACGGCGGCGGTAAGGGCGAGAACGCCGGCGGCGGCGGCGATGGCCAGCGGGTCGAGGGCGGTAACCCCGAAGAGGAAGGAGCGGACGGCGTGGGCGGCGGCCCAGGCTCCGGCGATGCCGGGGATGACGCCCCAGAGGACCATGCGGGCGGCCTGGCGCAGGACCAGGCGGGTGACGCGAGTGCGTGAAGAGCCGAGGGCCATGCGGATGCCGATTTCGCGGCGGCGCAGAGTGACGGCGTAGGCGAGGAGGCCGTAGATGCCGATGGCGGCGAGGAGGAGAGCCATGGCTCCGAAGCCGGAGACGAGGCGCAGGGCGAGGCGGCGTTCGCCCAGGGAGTTGTCCATGGCCTGTTCCATCGAATCCATTTGCATTTCGGCCATATCGGGGGCAACACGCTTCAGGGTGTCACGGATTTCCTTATCCAGGACACTCGGGGGCAGCGGAGAGCGGATGGCAAACTGTCCGCCGAGATCGAACAGTCGCAGGAGGGCCGAGCCGGCGGGGAGCTGGAGATCGTCGAGGTAGATCATGGGCTCAAACGAGGAGCCGAGCGGACCCTGGAGCTCGTTTTCAACGACGCCGACGACGGTGAAGGGTGGGGCGAGGGGGACGTCGGAATCCTTCTCTCCTGGATCGCGATGCATGCGCAACGTGACGCCCAGAGGGTTGCGGCCGGAGAGGAATTTGCGGACAAAAGCCTGATTGACAAGCGCGACCATGGCGCCGTCGCTGTCGTCCTGGGTCTGAAAGTCGCGGCCCTGGAGGAGGTGGATCCCACTGGCGTGCACGAAGCTGGAACTCACGATGCTGTAGAAGGAGGTGTCTCCTTTGTGAAAGGGGCGGCCGCTGACGTCGGTTCTGCCGTTCATGGAAAAGTTGTAGTTCGAGAAAGGGATGGAAGACTGCATGGCTGCGGCCTGGACGCCGGGAAGGGCCTGAAAGCTCTGGAGAAGGCGGCTTTCTCTCTGGCGGAGGAGGGCGGGCGGCTGCTGAGAGTCCTCGGGCATGAGCATCAGGATGGTGACATTGTGGGGATCGAATCCGAGGGGAACCTGCTGGAGAGCCCGAACGGTGCGGATGAAGAGGCCGCAGGTGACGAGCAGGACGCAGGTGAGGGCGATCTGGAGGGAGACGAGGAAAGCGGAGACGCGGTTGCGGGGCGCGACCGTGCGCCTGGTGCCCGCGGTGAGCGTCGGGTGGCGAAGCCTCCACGCGGGTGCAACGGAGGCCAGCAGGCCGGAGAGCAGAGCGAGGAGAAGGAGAGCGGCGAAGACGGAGGGATGCACGGACAGTTCATTGAATCGCGCAAAGCGAAGACCATAGGCGGAGCGAATGGCGGCGGTGGCGGCGACGGCGAGGGATCCGCCAACGGCAGCACCGGCAAAGGAGACGACGAGGCTTTCGATGAGGAGTTGTTGGAGGAGGCGGGGGATGCCGGCGCCCAGGGCCGAACGAATCTGCATTTCGGGGAGACGCTCGGTGGCCCGGACAATCTGCAGGTTGGCGGCATTGGCGCAGGCGATGAGCAGGAGAATGACGACGCCGCCAAGGAGAGTGAGCAGGGGAGTCTGGAGGCCTCCTGCGATGAAGCTGGTGAGCGATTGCAGAACCAGCCGGCTACTTTCGACGCCGTTCGTGTCATGCGGCGCCAGTAACGTCCGTGTCTCGGCGAGAGCCTGAGAGGTGGAGACGCCCGGCTTCATGCGGGCGAGCACCAAAGCCACTCCGGCGAAGAGGCTGTTCTGCTCCTTGCCCTGCAGAGAGATCGGCCTGAAGATGACGGGACCGTTCGTGCCGAAGGGGGAATTCAGACCGGGGGGCAGCACGCCGATGACGGTATACGGGGTGTTGGAGATGGAGAGTGTGGAACCGAGGACGTGGGGGTCCCGGTGCAAGCGATCCTGCCAATAATCATGGCTGACGAGAACAACGGGCGCGGCGGCGTCGTTGGCAGAGAACGAGCGGCCCCGGGCGGGATGGACGCCGAGCATCGTAAAGAAGTCAGGCGTGACCTCGGTGAGGAGCGCCCAGCGGACGCCGTCGGGCGTGCCGATGGCCTTGACCATGCTGGCGTATCCGGCCACCGCGGAGAAGCAGTGGGCATGGCGGCGCAGGGTTTCGATCTGGTCGTAGCTCAGTTCCCCCTGGGAGCCTTGCTGCCCCGTTTGTCCGTAGATCATGACGAGCTGGTTGGGGTGGGGCAGGGCTACGGGGCGGAGGAGAACTGAGTCCACGACAGCGAGCATGGTGGCGACGGAGCCGAGGCCGAGGGCGAGGGTGAGGACGACGGCGGTGGCGTATCCGGGAGCGCGGCGGAGGCTGCGCAGGGCGAAGCGGAGGTCCTGGAGGATGTATTCGAGCCAGAGGAGGGAGCGCTGATCGCGATGGGCCTGCCGGGCCTGCTCGACGCCGCCGAGAGCGAGACGGGCGGCGGTGTGGGCTTGTGCCGGGGAGAGGCCGCGGCGCTGGTAGTCCTCTTCGAGGAGGGCGAGGTGGGAGGCGATCTCGCGGTCGAGGTCCTGGTCGGCTTGATTGGAGCGGCGGAGATTGCCGAGACGAGCGAGGGTGCGGCGGAGGAAGGCGCGGAGGACAACGAAGCGCATCGGACTCGAGGACATCAGGGTTCCTCGGTCAGCAGGCGGTCGAGGACGCCGGCCATCTGGCGCCAGCGCTGGGTTTCCTGCTGTAGGGCCTTTTGTCCGGCTTTGGTGATGGCGTAGTACTTTGCTTCGCGGTTATTTTCGGTGGTTTGCCAGGAGGCGACGATCCATCCGTTCTGCTCGAGGCGCAGGAGGGCGGGATAGAGGGTGCCCTGGTTGACGCGCAGCAGGTCGCCGGAGACCTGCTCGAGACGCGTGGCAATGGCGTAGGCGTGGCGCGGGCCGAGGGTGGAGAGGGTGCGCAGGATCATGAGATCGAGCGTTCCCTGCAGGATGGGGATGGGCGGCTTCTTCACTGGTTCTCCAAGTGGAGAGGCCATGATGGAGCGGGTCGCACTGGGATGTCAAGTGGAATGGAGATGCGGGGGACAGGAAGCCGGGCCTGAAGGCCCTTTTCCTGCTGGCGGGGACATTTCCACGGGTTAAAACCCGTGGCTTTCTCCGTCGTGCCGCGGGGCGGCACCGGGGATGAGCCTGGCACCCGAGATCGTGGCCGAGCGGTATATTTCCTGGTATGCGTTTGAGAACGTTTTGGCCTGAACTGAGTTTTTCCCTCTGCCTGGTTCCGCTGGCTCTTGCTCAATCGAAGAAACCTGCCATCACTCTGGACGAGTACATGAGCGCGACGGAGATCACCGCGGTGCGTCTGGCGCCGGGCGGGGCGGCGGCGGTGATTGCCACGGAGACGCCGGACTGGAAGCACAACTCATTCAGCGATGATCTGTGGCTGTGGACTGCGGCGAGTGGGCTGCGGCCGCTGACACACTCGGGGAGCGAACGGGAGCCGTGGTGGAGTCCGGATGGGAAGTGGGTGACGTTTGTTTCGGATCGGGCGCTGCCGGGCGAGGCGGCTGGCGACGACGGTGCTGCGCAGAGCGATGCCGCGAAGGCGGAGCGGCTGTGGGTGATTGCGGTCGCGGGCGGCGAGGCTCTGCCGCTGTATACGGAGAAGCTGGATGTGCACGCGTTTGCCTGGTCGCCGGACGGGAAGTTTCTGTATTTTTCCGCGACGCAGCCACAGACGAAGGAGCAGGAAGAGGCAGAGAAGGCGGAATGGAAGGACGTGATTCGGTGGCGGGAGAAGGATCGCGGGGATGTCCTGGTGAAGATGGAAGTGGCGCCAGCGCTGGCGCGGGACGTGAAGGCTCCGCTGCCCGAGGGCACGGCCAAAGGTGACAAGAAGGCGGAGGAGAAGGAGCTGCCGCCGGATGCGCAGGCGCTGACGGAGAGCCACGAGGAGATTACGGAGATTGCTCCCTCGCCGGATGGGAAGACGGTGGCGTTTGAGACGGGGCCGCCGAGTCATCGGGAAGAGAATCCTGGCGATTACGAGATCTTTTTTGTTGCTCCGGAGGGCGGGGCGGCGCGGCAGGCGACGCACAATGAGGCGCTGGAGTCGAAGCTGGCGTGGTCGCCGGATAGTCGCTGGCTGCATTTCGAGGTACCGGCGGCAGCGGGTTCGCTGGAGGGGCAGTATCGCGATGTGCAGGGGCGGCTGTACCGGATGGATCCGGAGAGTGGAAAGGTGGAGCGGCTGGGGGCGGAGTTCGACGGGTCGTGGGGTCCCTATGCGCTGCTGCCGGATGGACGGCTGCTGGCGCTGGGGCAGAAGGGGACGGAGACGCAGCTGTACCGGGTGGACGGGTCGAAGGCGACGGAGCTGCCCGGGATGCCGGGGACATATGCCGATCTTGACGCCGCGAAGGGAGCGAGCGGGATCGTGGTGCGGTATTCGACGATCAACCAGCCGGAGCAGGCGTATCTCGCAGCGAATCCGCTGGAGCCGGATCATTTGCAGAAGCTGACGGATTTCAACCGCATCTTCGCAGAGCGGGCGCAGCCGGAGTGGCAGAGCTACACGTGGAAGTCGGATGACGGGCGGACGGTGGAGGGGGTTCTGCTGTTTCCTCCGGGAAAGAAGGGGGCCAGGCATCTGCGCATGCTGACGCTGATCCACGGGGGACCGGCCGATGCGGACGGGAATCGTTTTGGCGCGGACTGGTATGACTGGGCGACGCTGGCGGCGGATCGCGGGTGGCTGGTGTTTCGTCCGAACTATTGCGGGTCGTCGGGATACGGCGACGACTTTATGCTGGCCATCCAGCCGCATCTGGTTTCAGCGCCGGGGCGGGACATCCTGGCGGGTGTGGATGCTCTGGTGCGGGATGGGTATGCCGATCCGGAGAAGCTGGCGATTGGCGGGTACAGCTATGGCGGCTACATGACGAACTGGCTGATCACGCAGACGACGCGGTTTAAGGCGGCGGTAACCGGCGCGGGCGCGGTGGAGCATGCGGCGAACTGGGGCAACGACGATGAGACATACGACGATGCGTGGTATCTGGGCGGCGAGCCGTGGCAGGATCCCGCGCTCTACCAGAGCGAGGCGGCGCTGTTCCAGTTCAACAAAGTGAAGACGCCGGTGCATCTGGTGCAGGGCGGGGCGGATATTCGGGTGAGCTTTCTGGAGGGCGTGACGATGGAGCGGGCCTTGCAGGAACTGGGGATTCCGCACGAGTTTTTGGTGTTTCCGGGAGAAGGACACGGGCTGGGGAAGAATCCGTGGCACGGGTACATCAAAGTGCGGGACGAACTGCAGTGGCTGGAGAAGTATGTGCCGGAGTGACGGGGGACAGACCCGAGCGACGAGCTTGTGGCGAACGGGCCTCAGGGGTGGGGCGGGAACGGCGTAGAGGGAATCGGGGTAGGTCAGGAGAGCGGAGCACGGGGGCCTGGCATGCCCGGACTCGTGCTGCACTTGGCAACAGGCGTGCCGCTATAATCGCGTTTCCCCGGTCTGGTATTGAAATTCGGTTTTTCAGGAGCCATGATGCCCAAGTTCAGTCGCCTGCTGGCGGCGTTTGCCGCTGCCGCCGTCACACTTACTCCGTTCCTTGCTCGCGCCGCGGGTCAGGACAAGACCGCTCCTAAAAGCGCCGAAGCATCGGCGGAGAAAGCCACGGACAAAATGCCTGCGCAGGAGGTAACGACGCAGGGGACGGTGGATGCCGAAGGGCAGCACATCACCTACAACGCAGTGGCGGGAACGATTACGGTAGGGGCGACGGACGTGCAGGATGCGCAGCTGGGTCCGGACGGCAAGCCGCAGCCGGATACGGATCTGGCGGCCGCGGTGGAAGCTGCGAAAAACACAGCGGACGCTCCGCCGCTGGCGCACATGTTTTACGTGGCGTATTTCAAGCAGGACGCGGGCGCGAATCGGCCGATTACGTTTCTGTACAACGGCGGTCCGGGCAGCTCGACGGTATGGCTGCACATGGGGTCGATGGGGCCGAAGCATGTGGTGACAGAGACGGACGTGCATCCGCCGGCGGCGCCCTACAAGCTGGATGACAATCCGTATTCGCTGCTGGATGTGAGCGATCTGGTGTTCATCGACATGCCAGGGACGGGCTTTGGGCGGCTGACGGGCAAGGACAGCGACAAGGCGTTCTGGGGAGTGGACCAGGACGGGCACGCCTTTGCGCGCTTCATTCAGCGGTTCCTTTCGAAGTACAACCGCTGGAACTCGCCCAAGTACCTGTTCGGCGAGAGCTATGGGACGACGCGGTCGGCGGTGCTGTCGAACATGCTGGAAAACGAATACAACATCGACCTGAACGGGGTGGTGCTGCTGTCGCAGATCTTCAATTTCACATCGGACATCGATGGGGCCCACATGAATCCGGGGGTGGATATGACCTACGAGCTGGCGCTGCCCACCTATGCGGCGACGGCGTGGTACCACCACAAGCTGCCCCAGCAGCCAGCGGATCTGCAGGCGTTTTTGAAAGAGGTGGAGACGTTTGCGATGGGTCCGTATACCGAGGCGCTGGAGAAGGGGACGGATCTGAGCGCGGCCGACAAGCAGGCCATCGCGGAGAAGATGCACGAGTATACCGGGCTGCCGGTGGAGTACCTGGTGAAGGGCAACCTGCGCATCGCGGGTCCGCAGTTTGAGCACACCCTGCAGGGAGACAGCGATACAACCACCGGGCGTCTGGACACGCGATTCTCCGGGCCGTCGATGGATCCGCTGGGCGAGGAGGCGGAATACGATCCGCAGAGCTCGGCCATTTCGTCGGCGTATGTTTCGCTGTTCAACCAATATGTGCGGAACACGCTGAAATACGGCATGGGCCAAACGTATCTGCCGGAGGCGCAGTTCCAAGGATTTGAGTGGCAGTTTACCCGCCAGGGCAATCCCATTCTGAACGTGGCGCCGGATCTGGCCATGGCGATGAAGACGAACGACAAGCTGAAGGTGCTGGTGAACGGCGGCTACTACGATCTGGCCACGCCGTTTTATGCGGCCTTCTACGAGGACAAGCATCTGCCGATTCCGGACCGGCTGGCGAGCAACATCGAGTACCAATGGTATGAGTCCGGGCACATGGTCTATGTGAAGGATGCGACGCTGAAGCAGCTGCACGACCGGGTGGCGGCGTTTATTAAGAGCACGGAAGCGGGGAATGAGTAGAAGCAGCGTATAGCGGATAGCGTTCAGCGCATAGAGTCAGGGGGCACGGGCGCAGTCACGGTCCGTGCCCTTCTCTTTTCCGGGGCGCGGGAATCCCTGATGCCTGAACTCCAAACTCCAAACTCTGAACTCTGACCTCTAACTCGATTTAGACTCGGCACATGTCGGAATTCCTGCTCTTCCACGGCGTGGCCATCGTCATTCTGATTCTGGCGAATGGCTTCTTTGTGGCGGCGGAGTTTGCGCTGGTGAGCGTGCGGGAGACGCGCGTCGAGCAGATGATTGCCGAGCGGCGGCCAGGCGCGCGGATTGTGCGGCGGCTGCAGGAGAACCTGGGCGATTTTCTGCCGGCGGTGCAGCTGGGCGTGACGCTGTGCAGCCTGGCGCTGGGCTGGCTGGGCGAGCCGGCGGTGGCGGGTATCTTCGAACAGATGATGGGGCCGATGCCACATGCGCACGTGTACGCGCATCTGGCGGCGGTGCCGCTGGCGTTCGCGTTTATCACCTATTTTGAGGTGCTGCTGGGCGAGCTGGTGCCCAAGGCGCTGGCCCTGCGCAGCGCGGACCAGATGGCGGTAGCGGTGGCCGGGCCGATGGATGTGTTCATCCGGCTGACGCGGCCGGTGGTGCGGCTGCTGAACCGCTCGGCGACGCTGGTGCTGCGGTTGTTTCATGCGCGCCTGACCCAGGAGGGAGGCGGCGTTCATTCGCCGGAAGAGCTGAAGCTGATGGCGACGGCGGCGCGGCGGGTGGGGATGCTGCCGGAGTATCAGGAGGCGCTGATCCACCGGGCGGTGGAGATGAACGAGGTGATCACGCGGGAGATTATGACGCCGCGGCAGCGGATCTTCTCCCTGCCGGCGGATATGCTGATCGAGGACGCGAGCGCGCGGATTGTGGAGGAGCTGCACTCGCGGATTCCGGTGTACGACCCGGTGCGGGGGCCGGAGTTTATTGTCGGGGTGGTGTACTCGAAGGACGTGAGCCGGCTGATGCATTTTCGGGCGACGGCGACGACGCGCTTCGCCTCGGCGCCTTTCGTGGAGATGCGGCTGCGGCAGGTGATGCGCGAGGTACTGGTGGTTCCGGAGACCAAGCCGGTACTGGACCTGCTGCATGAGTTTCAGCAGCGGCGGCGACATATGGCGATTGTGGTGGATGAATTTGGATCGACGACCGGGCTGGTGTCGGTGGAGGACGCGATCGAGCAACTGATTGGGGAGATCGAGGATGAGTTCGACGTGGCGCCGCGGGCGATGCTGGCGACGACGACCGGGGGCATGGTGCTGGATGGCAGCGTGAACCTGCGGGATCTGGAGACGCAGATGAACTGGCATCTGCCTCGGGACAGCGGGGTGGAGACACTGGCGGGTTTTCTGCTGACGCGGCTGGGAAGGATTCCGAAGGGTGGGGAATCGACTGAGTATGAGGGGCGGAAGCTGACGGTGCTGGAGATGAGCGGGCGGCGCATCAGCCGGGTGCGGATTGAGCCGGTGGAGCGCGCGGGCGAAGCGGGCGGAGCGCAGACGAAGGGGAACGAGCCGGGACCGAACGAGACGGCAGCCGGATGAAGCGGGTGATGCGATCGCTGCTGCTGCGGCTGGGATACACGCTGCCGGTGCTGTGGCTGGTGGTGTCGGTGGTGTTTCTGCTGATCCACATTGTGCCCGGCGATCCGGTGGAGCAGATGCTGGGTGAGGGGGCGCGGACGGAGGACATTGCGGCGCTGCGGCATTTGTATGGGTTGGATCAGCCGCTGGGGACGCAGTATGTGCACTACTGGCGCGGGGTGCTGCACGGGAATCTGGGGCGGTCGATCCGGCTGAACGATTCGGTGACACACCTGGTGCTGACGCGGTATCCGTTCACGGTGGAGCTGACGGCGGCGGCTCTGGTGATTGCGATCGTGCTGGCAGTGCCGCTGGGGATTATGTCGGCGCTCTATCGGGGGAAGCCGCGGGACCAGGTGATCAGCGTGGTGAGCCTGCTGGGGCTGTCGTTTCCGGCGTTCGCGCTGGGACCGATCCTGATGCTGCTGGTGTCCATCAAGCTGGGATGGCTGCCGGTGTCAGGGGCGGGGGATCTGGCGCATCTGGTGCTGCCGGCGGTGACGATGGGCAGCGCGCTGGCGGCGATCCTGACGCGCATGGTGCGGACGTCGATGCTGGAGGAGCTGGGGCAGGATTACATCCGCACGGCGCGGGCGAAGGGATTGCCGGAGCGAACGGTGGTGTACAAGCACGCGCTGCGGAATGCGCTGATTCCGGTGCTGACGCTGATCGGGCTGCAGTTTGGGGCACTGCTGGCCGGGGCGATCGTGACGGAGACGATCTTCAGCTGGCCAGGGATCGGGCGGCTGACGGTTTCGGCGATCTCAAACCGGGATTATCCGCTGCTGCAGGGGTGCATCCTGGCGATTGGGCTAACGTATGTTTTGGTGAATCTGGCGACGGACATCCTCTATGTGGTGGTGAATCCCAGGATTCGGGCATGAGGATGGGGTGGCGAGGGGTGATGCCGGGCCGGTGCGTTGCCGGCCCTTTTGTGTCTCAGAACAACTTTGTCGATCTCCCAAAACCCGGGGGGCGGACACAGATCTTTGTTTTTCTTTCGGCTGTCTGCGTGCCGACTGTGACTAGACGCGCCGGCGGCAACGATGGGCAATGCACGGGGCGCCCATTCTGGATCAAATATGAATCACCGGGGAAATGCCGGGATTTCAGAGGGATGCGGAGATGCGTCAACCGGGAGGGACGGCAGCAGAACGGTTGACGAGGCCGGTGAATCGCGGTACAAGATAAGTCCCAGGGTCCCCCTTTCTATGGCAGCTCCCGTTGTGCATTCGACAAAGGTGATATCGCGATACCGTTTCGGACTGTTTGAAGCGGACACGGAATCGGGAGAGCTGCGCAAGGCGGGGATTCGAATCCGGTTGCAGGCGCAGCCGTTTCGCGTGCTGGTTTGTTTGCTGGAGCGGCCGGGAGAATTGGTGACCCGGGAGGAGATCCAGCAGCGGCTGTGGGGCAGCGACACGATTGTGGATTTCGACCACTCGCTGGGAACCGCCATCAATAAGTTAAGGGAAGCGCTGGGGGATTCGGCGGAGAACCCGCGGTTTATCGAGACGCTGGCCAAGCGGGGGTACCGATTCCTGGCGCCGGTGACTGCGGTGATTGACGCGCCCGGCCACGCTTTTGTCTCCGGAGCGGTGGAGGAGCCGGCACCAGCGCCTTTGCCGAGAGGCCCCGTTGCCGCAGCAAAATCCAAAGGGCGGGGACAGTGGCGGACTGTCTTAATGGGTGTCGCCGTCCTGGGATTGATCGGCGCAGCCTACTGGGCCGGCGCACGGAAGCGGAGTGTCTACAGCGCGCCGCCGCGCATTATGCAGGTCACGTTTTCCGGGCGGGTGACGCCCGGCGACCCGATGTTCGAGAGTTTCCCCGGTACGGCGACCGACGGGGCACGGATTTATTTTCCGCAGATTGAAAACGGACAATCCGTACTGGCCGAGGCTCTGATTGCCGATGGGGAAACGAGGACCCTGCCTTTGCCGGAGGAACTGGCGGCGCCGTCGCTGGGAGATCTTTCGCCGGACGGATCGCGCCTGCTGCTGCGGAATCATCTGGCCACAGCTCCGGAACAGGCGTTGTGGGTGGTTTCGACGATTGTTGGCGCGGCGCGGCGCATTCCCGGCGTTCTCGCCCACGATGCGACGTGGATGCCCGATGGGCAACATATTCTCTATGCGACCGGAGACGGACTTTATATCACCACGGACAATGGCGGGGAGAGCCGCAGGCTGGCCATGCTGCCCGGTCGCGCCTTCTGGCTGCGCTGGTCGCCGGACGGCAAGCGGCTGCGCCTGACCCTGCTGAACAGCGAAACGCACACGTCGACCTTATGGGAGATGAAGAGCGATGGAACCGGGGCGCATCCGTTGCTCAGCGGCTGGACCAGCGCCGCGCCAGCGGAATGTTGCGGCAGCTGGACCGACGACGGGCGGTATTACGTTTTCCAGTCGGCGCGGGGCGGCGACAGCAACATCTGGGCGATTCCAGAGCACGGAGGGCTCTTCGGGGGCCCGGCGAAGCCGATGCGGATCACGAACGGTCCGCTGAGTTATCAGGCGCCGATCACGGAGCGGGGGGGACATCGAACCTTCTTCATTGGACTGAACGTGCAGTCGGAGCTGCTGCGCTACGATCCCCGCGACCGCATTTTTGTTCCGTATGGCGGGCTGACCATGGCCAGCCGGGTGCAGCTGTCGCGCGATGGGCAGTGGATCGCGTGGATTCGCCAGGAGGACTCTTCGCTGTGGATCAGCCGCATCGACGGAACGGGCCGGGTGCAGCTGATCGGGCCTCCGATGCAGGTGTTCCTGATGCACTGGTCGCCGGATGACAAGCAACTGGTGTTCATGGGGCGCGAGCCCGGAAAGGTCTGGAAGATGTATACGGTGGACGCGGACGGGGAACATTTGCGGGGCGTCCTGAACGAGGAGCGGAGCGAAGCGGATCCCGACTGGTCGCCGGACGGCAAGACGCTGGTTTTCGGGCGACTGCCCGATCTGATGGCGGAAGCCTCGCAACCGAAGGACATCGAAATGGTGGATCTGGCCACGAAGGCGGTGACGAAGTTGCCGGGGTCCGACGGGCTGTTCAGCCCCCGCTGGTCAGCGAACGGGAAGTACATCGCGGCGCTCTCGATCGACCAGAGGCAGCTACTGGTGTACGACGTGGCGAAGAGAACCTGGAAGATGCTGGCCCAGCAGATCGCCAGTGATATCTGCTGGTCGCACGATGACACGGCGATCTACTTCCATGACTTTGCGCAGGCGGACCAGCCGATTTACCGGGTGACGGTGGCGACGGGCAGGATCGAGCGAGTCGCCGATCTACACGATCTGCGGCCGGCGAACGTGGTCGACTACCGGTTTGCCGGACTGGGTGAGGGTGACGTGCCGCTGGTGAGCGCGCGGCGTTCCACGGCGAATCTGTATACGGCGGAGCTGCCGTAAGGCAGGGAACAGGCAATAGGGAACAGGGAACAGGGAACAGGGAACAGGGCAATCCTGCCGGCTCTGCTGAGAATTCAACCTATATCCACCACAGAGGGCACGGAGGGCACGGAGAATGCGTGTTCCACCTCGGTGTTCGCTACCAGGGATCACCTTAGAATGAAAGGGATGGCGTCTTCTCGCTCTATTTCTGCCGACGTTCAGGCTGTCGATGCATTGCTGCGTTCCGGGGGACTCGCGCCTGGGCGGCGGCTGCTGGGCGGTGAGGGCATGAAGCGGCGCGGGGAGCGGAATCAGCCGGTGGAACTGCCTCCGCAGAAGCCGAGGCGGGTGGTGAAGTCGCAGATTGAGGTGGTGCAGGCGCCGGAATGGCGGGCGATCCCGTGGCTGGTGCATGGCTTCAGCACGCGGACGGGGGGGGTGACGACGGCGTATCGGCCGGAGCAGCGGGCGGGTGAGCTGAATCTGGGGCTCACGCAGTCGGATCCGCGCGAGAATGTGCTCGAAAATCGGCGGCGCCTTCTGGAGGCGCTGGGGACGCCGGATGCCAGGCTGGTGACGCTACGGCAGATTCATTCATCGCTGGTGCGGCGGGTGAAGAGCGGGGACGCGGATCGGACGGCGGCCTGGAAGGGCGACGGGATGATGACCGATGAGCGGGGTCTGCTGCTCGCGATTCAGACGGCCGACTGCATTCCCGTTCTGGTGGCCGACACGAAGAGGCGGGCGGTGGCAGCTTTTCATGCTGGATGGCGTGGGACGCTGAAGCGCATCGTCGAGAGCGGCGTGAACCGGATGCGGGTGGAGTACGGGAGCCGGCCAAAGGATCTGGTGGCGGCGGTTGGGCCGGGCATTGGCGCATGCTGCTATGCGGTGGGCGAGGAAGTGCGGAGCGAGTTCAGCTCGCAGTTTGCCTATGCGCCGGAGCTGTTTTATGAGGTCTCGGATGCGGACCCGGTCCGAGAGAAATATCCGTTGCTGTTTCTGACGGCGCGGGCGCCGGGGCACAGCAACCTGGGGCCTGCGCTGCACCTGGACCTGATGGAGGCGAACCGGCGGCAGCTGCTGGACGCCGGGTTGCGCGCAGAGGCCATCACGGTGATCGGGGATTGCACGCGGTGCCAGAACAACCGGTACTTTTCGTACCGAGCGGAGCAGGGATTCACGGGGCGGATGTTGTCGGTGGTGGGGATGGGGAATTAGGCGCAAAGCACCGTGATTTCGGGAGAGCTACCGAACTTACGTCGGCGAACATGAGGTCCGAAGGAGGATGGGAAACAAGATGAAGATGGTCCAGGAAGACGGACTTGCAGCGCAGCTGGATCAACTGCTGAGCGAAGGAAAAGCCGCGGCTGCTGAACGGGAAAAGCAGGCATTCGACCGGGCAGTGGACGGCGTCGATGGTCAGATAGTTTTGTTTGGAGCCGGGAACTTAGGCCGGAAGACACTTGCAGGCATGCGGCGGCTGGGCCTCGAACCTTGTGCTTTTGCTGACAACAATCCGACGTTGCGAGGACAGTCCGTCGACGAAATCCCGGTATATCCGGTTCCCGAGGCAGCCGGCCGCTTCGGCCGTACTGCTGCGTTCCTGGTCACGATCTGGAACAGCCGCTCGCAGGAGCGGATGGCAGAGCGCCTACAGGAGCTGCGCAACTTAGGTTGTGAGCACGTTGCTCCCGTCGGGCTCTTCTTCTGGAAATATCCTGATATTTTCCTCCCTTATTTTCCTCTTGATCTGCCGCATAAGGCTTTTACATTCACGGAAGAGATCAGGAAGGCATTCTGCCTTTTCGACGAGATCGGATCTCGTCGCGAGTATCTGGCGCAGCTTGCGTTTCGATTGCTTCTTGATTTTGACGGCATGGGATGGCCGGAACGCGTAGACCAGTACGCGCCTGCCGATCTCTTTGATTTGAGCGAGCACGAGGTGTTCGTGGATTGTGGGGCGTTTGACGGCGATACCATAGCCGCCTTTGCGGACCAGCAGGGCGATTCATTCTCGAGGATCATCGCCTTCGAGCCACATCCGGCAAATTGCGAAAGGCTGCAGCAGAGGCTGCTGGGTCTCCCGAAAGCGATTCGGGACGTGGTCATGCTTTTTCCAAACGCACTCGGTTCCAGAAACGAGACGGTTTACTTCGAATCAGAGGGCATGGAAACCTCGCGGGTCGGGACCGGTTCGCTCCCGGTTCAATGCGTAACACTGGACGACGCTCTTGAGCCTTTCACCCCTACCCTGATCAAATTTGATATCGAAGGTGCGGAGCCATGCGCTCTCGAGGGGGCACGGCGGGTGCTGGCACGTTGCCGACCTGTTCTGGCTGTCAGCGTCTATCACGAGCAAGCGCATCTTTGGCAGCTTCCGCTTCAAATGGCAGAGATCTGCGATGATTACAAATTCTTTCTTCGCCCCCAGGGCACCGAGGGGTGGGATTTGATCTGCTATGCGATTCCTGTAGAGCGGCTTAAAAAATAGAGCTGTCAGGCATATCTCCTGCGAGGATCTCCCTGAGAGCTCTTTGTTATCTGGTCACCTTCTCAGTTCCGGCGCGTGCCGGATGCTGAGCACCGGGCATTTGGCACGGGCGATGATGTTGTAGACCGTGTCGTCGCCGCGGATGGGCCAGAAGGACGCGTCAGCGTTCACGCCGAGGACGATCAGGTCGGCTTCGATCTCCGCGGAGACGTCGAGCACCTCTTCGACCACGTCGCCGATTTCGACCTGGACGGTGGCGTGGGTCCAAAGGGCGGCCTCGTCGGGGACGATGCGCTGCAACTCGGCTTTGGTCCAGTCGACAACGCGATCGGCGTCGGGCTGAGACTGCACATTGCGCGAGAGAACGTGCAGCAGCGTGATATCGGCGCGATAGAACTCGGCCATCTCCATGGCCATGCGGGCGCTGTCCTCATATCCAGCGCAGAGGGAGACCGGGTGCAGGATCTTCCGCGGGGCTCCTAAGGATGAGGCCTGGTGGGCGAGGGGGCCGATGGTGCAGACCGGGACTTCGGCTGAGCGAAGAATCTCGTGGGCAACGGATCCGAGGAAGAAGCGTTTCAGGCTGCGGCGGCCGTGGGTTCCGGCCATGATGCGGCCAGCATGGATTTCGCGGACCAGGGCGGTGATCTGTTCTTTTGGATTGCCCTGCACAACAGCGACGTCGCAGGGAATGCCGCGCTCGCGGACGGTAGCGGCGGCAGGCTCGAGTATTTCTGCGGCCTCTTTCTTCATGTCGGCGACATCGAGATAGGGAATGGCGCTGGCGTCCAGAGGCATGGCCTCGCCCGGCGGGATGACATGCGCCAGGGTGAGGGCGCCGCCGCAGGCGCGGGCCTGGGCGATGGCATGGGGGACGAGGTAATCAAGATCGGCGAGGTCGGTCGCTACCAGGATCTTGTCGGGTACGGCAAAGAGACGTTTGCTGGACAGAACATCCTCGAGGGTTTTCATAGCGAAAAACCTCCTGCCGGAGAGTTTGCTGCCGGTACCTTCGTACTGCTGTGACCGGGGGCACAGGCGGCTGTGATGAGGGTCACGAGCGAAGCTGGCCTTCGCGGTGCTGAATGGCGAGAGCCGGGTCAGGAGAGGACAGATCACTCCTGTGATGGCAGTCACATACAGGCGCTTTTCCGCAAAGATAGGGTCTGTCTGCGAATCCCCATGAACGCGCAAAGCAGGCAGGAGGGCCCGATGGTCGCAGACGAATCAGTTCTGGAAAGATGCAGGCAAAGGGGAATCTCCCGCAGGCGCTTCATGCAGTTTTGCGGGACGATGGCGGCCACGCTGGCGCTGCCCGAGGCCTACACGCAGACCATCGCCACCGCGCTGGGGCAAAAGCGGAAACCGGTTCTGGTGTGGCTGGAGTTTCAGGATTGCGCCGGGAACACTGAATCGATGCTGCGCTCGACGCACCCGGCCGTGGAAGACGTGGTTCTGGAGACGCTCTCCTGGGAGTACCACGAGACGATTATGGCCGGATACGGCAAGCATGCCGAGGCAGCCCTGAAGCGAGTGGTCGAGCAGGAAAAGGGAAAGTACCTGGTGGTGGTCGAGGGCGCGATCCCGATGGCGGACGATGGCGTGTATTGCACAATCGGCGGCCGCACGGCGCTGGACATTGTGCGCGAGGTCTGTAGCGGGGCGGCGGCGACGATTGCGGTAGGAGCCTGCGCGTGGGACGGCGGATGGCCGGCGGCGGGTCCGAATCCGACGGGCGCCGTTGGGGTGCATGAGGCGGTCCCTGGACTCAGGCAGGTGAATTTGCCGGGCTGCCCGCACAATTCCGTCAACACGGCGGCGGTGCTGGTGCATTACCTGACGTTTGGCGAACTGCCGGAGCTGGATCCGGAAGGCCGGCCGCTGTTCGCCTATGGGAACCTGATCCACGATCAATGCGAGCGGCGCGCGCATTACGACGCCGGGCGTTACGTGCAGGCGTGGGGCGATGAGGGGCACCGCAAGGGCTGGTGCCTGTTCAAGATGGGCTGCAAGGGACCGGAGGCGAACTACAACTGTCCGGTGGTGCGCTGGAACGGTGCGACGAGCTGGCCGGTGAAATCCGGGCATGGCTGTATCGCGTGCGCTTCGTCGCGCTTCTGGGATACGAAGTCGCCATTCTATGAGCGGCTGCCGCATCCGGCCGGGTTCGGCGTGGACGTAACCGCCGGTCAGATTGGCTGGACGGTGGTGGGCACAGTTGCGGCGGCTACAGCCGCTCACGCCGTGGGCCATGTGGTGCGGGATCACTTCCATCCGGGCGATGGGGACAGCGAAGACGCACCGGAAGAGAAGACGGAAAAGACGACGGTCAAAACGGGGGTGCACTGAGATGAGTCGCGTAGTGATCGATCCGGTAACGCGCATCGAAGGTCACCTTCGCATTGAGACGGAGGTGAACGGAGGCCGGGTGACGGATGCCTGGAGCTCCGGCACCATGTTCCGCGGGATCGAGCTGATCCTGCGGGGGCGCGATCCGCGCGAGGCGTGGATCTGGGCGCAGCGGATCTGCGGCGTCTGCACGACGGTCCACGCGCTGGCATCGGTGCGCGCGGTGGAGAATGCTCTGGGTATCGAGGTACCTGACAACGCGCGGCTGGTCCGCAACATCATTGCAGGCGCGCAGAACGTACAGGATCACGTAGTTCACTTCTATCATCTGCACGCGCTCGACTGGGTCGATGTGACCCTGGCCCTGAAGGCCGATCCGGCAAAGACTTCGCAACTGGCGCAGTCGATATCGGAATGGCCTTTGTCGAGCGCGGCGTACTTTAAGGGTGTCCAGGACCGTGTCAAGGCCCTAGGCTGTATCGACATATAGCTGAAGCAGGAGCCATGAACAGGCGAGAGCAACGAGAGAGTGAAAGCAGGCTTTGGACTTCTCGTAGCGAGTGGCCAGTCGTCGAAATTGCTTAAGCCGGCTGAAGCAGCGTTCGAT
>DATAWD010000008.1:0-2008 GCA_036267395.1 Acidobacteriaceae bacterium
TTTCATTGCGAAGGCGTTCCAGATGATAAGCGATTTCGAAGAAACGCCTTACCTCGCCTCTCTCGAAACTGACTCCGCGACTCTGGAAGGCGGCGCGATCCGAGGCAAAAGGGACCTCGCCATGGGCCAGGAAAAAGAACCTCAACTTGAGGAACAGGAGCGCGAGCATCAGCGCGAACGAGAGGAGCAGCGCCGCAGCGGCTACATCCCGCCGCTCCACCCCTTTGACGACGACGACTGACCGTTGCCGCCGCCGCCCTGGCGGTCGGGCTTCTTGCTATCTGGTATCCGGCTACGGCTGGACTCTGGGCCTGAAAATGGGAACGTAGCCGGAGCATGCCCCCCGTTTCCCGCGCCCATGGAAGGTCTGTCACAGCGAAGGCGCGTCGGTGGAAGCCCATATCGCGGAGGAGATGGCCGCGTCGCCCGACTATGGCGGCCGCAGCGTATTCGGCTGGGAGAAGCCTAGAGCGGGTGGGGATTTATCTGAATCGCTGGATTCCCAAATCAGCTGAGTTCTGATTCAAGCTCCATGCTGTTGAGGAGGTCAGCATGGATGGGCAAGCCGGCTTCGTTGGATCTTCGGGACCGTGTGGTTGCGGCGGTGGAGGTTGAGGGCATGTCCCGCAACCGTGCGGCGGCCAGGTTTGGTGTGGCGCCGAGCTCGGCGATCAAGTGGGTGGCCCGCTTCCATGCGACGGGCAGTGCGGCGCCGGGCAAGATGGGCGGGCACAAGAAGAAGACACTTCGCGACGAGCATGCCGAGTGGCTGATCGCCCGGTGCCGGGAGCGTGCCTTCACGATCAGCCAGCTGGTGGAGGAGCTGCTGGCCGAGCGGGGGTTGAAGGTGGACCGTCACTCGGTCTGGGAGTTCCTGCACGCCGAGGGGCTCAGCTTCAAAAAAAACTCTGTTCGCCCAGGAACAGGATCGGCCTGACGTCGCCCGCCGGCGTGAGCAGTGGCGCAAGTATCAGGGCCGGATCGAGCCCAGCCGCCTGGTGTTCATCGACGAGACCTGGGCCAAGACCAACATGACGCCCCTGCGCGGCTGGTGTCCTCAGGGCGAACGGCTGAAGGCGAAGGCCCCGTTCGGCAAGTGGAAGACGATGACCTTCATTGCAGCGCTCAGATGCGATCGGATCGATGCGCCCTGCCTGTTCGACGGACCGATCAACGGGGAGGCTTTCCTCGCTTACGTCACCGGCTTCCTGGTCCCGACACTCAGGCCAGGCGACGTTGTCATCATGGACAACCTCGGCAGCCACCGCGGCAAGCTGGTCCGCAGAGCCATCCGACAGGTCGGGGCCAGACTGCTCTTCCTGCCCAAGTACTCCCCTGACCTGAACCCAATCGAGCAGGTCTTCTCCAAGCTAAAACACACGCTCAGAAAGGCCCAGGCACGCTCCCAAGAAGCCCTCCTGCAGGCCAGTGCACTCGTCCTCGACGCCTTCCCCCCAGAAGAATGCGCCAGCTATCTCAGGAACTCAGGCTATGCCGCCTAATCCCAATACGCTCTAGAGCGGACAGCAATCACCTCATCCATCAGCGTCCGCCCCGTTCGGCCATTAAGGCCGCAGCAGCGGCAATACCGCCGCGTTCACCTTCTGCCCGGTGAGGGTCACGCCGTCCGCGCCTATACCGCCCGAACTATACCCGCCCTATCAAGGATGAAAGACATTGGGAGCGACCTCGGCTCGCCGATCGAATACGGCTTGGCATCGGCCAACACTCCGGACGGGCAGCTGAACGCGGACATAACCCGGCGACCCTCGTCCTTGTCGCGCGTGCGTGCATGTACGGCCACAAACTTCTGCTTAGGGTCGCGAGCCGAAATCAAGGTCACGCGGGAAAGCGGACTTACGAGGGACTCCCATGTCAGCCTGAATCCACTAGCGCAGCGAGGCGTTCAGCGCCTCCAGGGGGGCCGAACCGGGAACCAGGTCGGCGTCGCGCAGCTCGTTCAGCGGACGATCCACCGTGCCCAGGTAGTCGTGCATCTCCTCCGCGT
>DATAWD010000009.1:0-18820 GCA_036267395.1 Acidobacteriaceae bacterium
GGTGATCGCCGCGGTCGCCGAGGGCGACATGCTGCGTACGCAGCTCGCCATCTATCGCCGCCTGGTCAAGCACGAGCCCGCGGACACCTTCGCGCTCAGCCGCACCATCGCCAGGGCCGTCATCGATCATGGACGCTATCCCATTGAATGCTTCTCGTAATTCGTAACAGATACAAGATCAAAAACTGCGCGAGCGAACAACACGCCTGTCGCGTCTATAGGACGCTTGCATCACACGGCGAAGATTCTTCTGCGCTGTAAACTTCCTGACTCGAAAACCCATCTCACATTCAATGCGGAATTCCGTCTAAGCCCGCAAGAAGTGGTTGCATAAACCTGCTGCGATCGGCGGAGCCCGCCTTCGAATCGGGATCGCGCCGTCGAAAGAAGCCACTGCCCGATCTATGCAACCGCTCCGGCCGCGATGTGTTGCGGCGGTGCCGTATGTCCATCGTCGTTTGAACCGAGGAATGAAGAAACATGTCGCGTAAGACCCTTTCCCTGTGCGCTCTGATTCTCGTCTCTTTCTTGAGTGAACTTCTCGCCGCGCCGTCGAACCTGCTCGCCCAATCCCTGGTGCGCGACCGCATCACGCAGCCGGTGAATTCAGCTTCCACCATTGCCATGCCCGGCACGGTGAGCCCGCTTGCGAAATCCAAATACGATATCGGCAGTGCAAATGCGTCGACCCGGCTCACCGGAGTGACCATGTACTTCAAGCCGAGCGCGACGCAGCAGGCAGCGCTGGACGCGCTGGTTCAGGCCCAGCAGACGCCCGGCTCCTCGTTCTACCACCAGTGGATTACGCCCGCGCAGTACGCCGGCCAGTTCGGCCTCTCCAGCAACGATCTCGCCAAGGTGCAGGCCTGGCTCGAGCAGCAGGGCTTCTCTATCGATCGCGTCTCCAACAGCCGCAATGCAATATCCTTCTCCGGAACAGTGGCGCAGGTCGAGTCCGCCTTTCAGACGCAGGTTCATCGCTACAACATCAACGGAGTCACGCACACCGCTAACGCGAGCGCTCTCGCCATTCCGTCGGCGCTTGCCGGCGTTGTTCTCTCGTTGCGCAACATCAGTGACTTCCGCCCTCATCCCTTGCATCGCCTTCGACCCTCACCCGCGACCAACAGCAATTACAACTTCGGCAGCGGCAGTTCGCTGCAGCACTTCCTCGCGCCCGGCGATTTCGCCACCATCTACGACGTGAACCCGCTCTACAGCGCCGGATACACCGGCAGCGGCAAGACAATCGTCATCGCCGGACAGAGCGCCATCGAAGCGGCCGATGTCACCAACTTCCAGAGCGCGTCCGGGCTCACGCAAAAAGCCCCGACCATGACGCTCGTTCCCAGCAGCGGCACCAGTACCGTAGATGACACGAACGGCGATGAAGACGAGTCGGATCTCGATGTCGAGTGGTCGGGCGCAGTCGCGAAAGGTGCGACCATCGACTTCGTCTACGTTGGCAGCGATCAGAACTACAGCGTCTTCGACTCGATCCAGTACGCCATCGACAACGATCTCGGCCAAGTCATCAGCACCAGCTACGGCGCATGCGAAGCGGACTACTCCACGGCCGACGTCACCACGCTGCAGACCTGGTTTGAGCAGGCGAATTCTCAGGGGCAGACCGTGGTTGCCGCTGCCGGCGACAATGGCGCGACCGACTGCGAAACTACCTCCGATCCCAATACCGTGGTCGCCGAAGATGAGGCCACGCAGGGCCTCGCCGTCGATCTGCCCGGCTCATCGCCTTTTGTAACCTCCATCGGAGGCAGCGAATTCTCCGGCGACGTGAGCGCCTCGGGCACCTACTGGAATTCCTCCAACAGCACCTCGAACACCTCCGCCACCCAATACATTCCCGAAGAAGTCTGGAACGATACCTCCACCACCAACGGCATCGAGGCCGGCGGAGGCGGCAAGAGCATTCTCTTCGGCAAGCCTTCCTGGCAGACCGGGACCGGCGTGCCCAGCGACGGCGTGCGCGACGTGCCCGACGTCTCGTTGAACGCCTCGCCCAACCACGACGGCTATCTCTTCTGCGCCTCGGGCTACGACTCCACCAGCTGTTCGAGTGGATTCCTCGACAGCAAGGGCGATCCCACCGTTGCCGGAGGAACCTCCTTCGGCGCGCCGACTTTCTCCGGCTTCCTCGCCATTCTTAATCAGAAGCTCAGCGTCAGCGGATTAGGCAATGTCAATCCCGAGATATACAGTCTCGCCTCCACCGATTACGCCAGCGCCTTTCACGACATCACCAGCGGCAACAACGACACGCCCTGCGAAATCGGCTCGACCGATTGCACCACATCGCCCATCGGTTACTCCGCCACCACGGGATACGATCTCGCCAGCGGCTGGGGCTCCATCGATGCCAGCAACTTCGCCGGCGTATTCACCAATGGATACGCCTCGGCGCCCGTCGGAACCACCACCGTGCTGACCGCTTCGACCACCGCGCCCACGGTCAACACTGCCCTCACACTCACCGCCACCGTCGCGAACGACATCGGCACCGGCACTCCCGCCGGAACCGTGCAGTTCGCCATTGACGGCGCGAACGTTGGCAGCGCCGTCACCCTGTCGAGCGGTGCCGCGACCTACAGCTACACCCCAGCCACCGCCGGATCGCACACCATCGTCGCCACCTACACTCCGTCGAGCGCGGCCGCGAACTCCGCGTCTTCGGCTACGCTCACCATCGATGTCGCCGCGGCTGCCAGCGGAAGCAAGTCGTTCACGCTCTCGGCCACAAATGTCACCGTGACCCAGGGAGCCAGTGGAACCTCCACCGTCACTGTCGCCCCCGCGGGCGGCTTCACCGGCAGCGTCGCGCTCTCCGCCGCCGAGCCCAGCACCCTCACCAACGCTTGCCTCACATTCAGCAGCCCAACCGTCACCGGCTCCAGCGCCGTGACCGGGACCATCACCATCTCCACCTCCGGACCGTGCGCCACCACGGCGAGCAGAGCGATCGCCGCCGCCAAAAATCCTGGACCCGGCGAAGGCGGCTACCTCACGTTGACGCGCGCCCTCACCGGGACCACGCTCGTGTCGCTGATGTTCATCGGCTTTCCAGGAAGGCGTCGCCGCCGCTGGCCCGTGTTCTGTGCGCTTCTCGTTCTCGCATCGTTCACGCTCGCGGTCAGCGGATGCGGCAGCAGTGGAGGCAGCACAAGTTCCACCAGTGCCGCCAAGGGCGCCTACACCATCACCGTCACCGGAACCAACACCGCGCAAAATCTCTCCGCCACCACCACCTTCACGCTCACCGTCGATTAACCCACGCCTCCATCTGCTCGTGCTTTAGCCGGAAGGCCTTCCCTTCAGGGAAGGCCTTCCGCAGATGCTCCATTTTCATTCATCAGATTTTTTCGCAACAAAGCGCGCGAATCCACGTCTATACATCCGCGTTAGTTCTTTTTCAGGCATCGATGCGCCCCATTGGCTCCAGCCCGGCCCTCAGCTCCGCTTTCCAGAAGCCAGACGCATTATTCACACGCCTGAAAACAAACATCTTTCTCCCCCTTGCCTTTCTTGACACCGCCAATCTCTTGTCGTACAAACGTTCCACTCGCGAGTCCCGTGACTCGGGAGGCCTCCAGGCTCTCCTGAAATCACTTTTATGGACTCGCAACGATGATGCCCGCTCTCCCAGGTCCGGTTTTTTGCCGCGCCCGGGTCAGCCCGCTATCGATGCTCCACCTCGTTTTGCAGCGCATCGTCAGAATGCGCGCCGCCGGCGTATCGAGCACGTTCGCAGGTGTTCCAATCGACTTCACTCTCGAACAGGATGGCCATGCTTCCCAAATTTCTCCGCCTCTCCCAGGACACCCGCCGGATAGCCGCTTTCGTCCTTGCCGCTGCCGCCTTCGCCGTTCTCGCGCCCGCACCGCTTTCTGCCCAGGCTGACTCGCTTGTCACCAACCGCCTCACCCAGCCGATCGACGATTCCGCACGTATCACTCTCCAGCACACGGTTCATCCGCTGGCGAATGCCGCCAACGACCGCGGCGCGGCTCCTGACGGCATGGCGCTCGACCGTATCCAGGTGGTGCTCAAGCGCAGCGCGGCCCAGGAGTCGGCGCTCAAGCAGCTCATCAGCGATATGCACACGCCCGGCACGGCGAATTATCACAAGTGGCTCACCCCCGTGCAGTTCGGCGCGCAGTTCGGGCCCTCCGACCAGGACATCGCTACGGTCGAAACCTGGCTGCAGTCCAAGGGCTTCAGCGTCACCAAGGTGGACGCGGGCAAGCAGACGCTCGAAATGTCGGGCAGCGTCGGACAATTCCGTACCGCGTTCAATGCCCAGATCCATAAATATTCGGTGAATGGCGAGATCCACTACGCCAACGCCACTGACCCGCAGATTCCCGCGGCCCTCGCGCCGGTCTTCGGCGGCTTCGCCTCGCTGAACAACTTCCGCGTCAAGAAGCAGGCCCGGCTGCTCGGCAAAGCCACCTACGATCCCAAGACCGACAAGGCCACGCCTCAATGGACCGTCGGTGGTAACAATGAATACAGCTTCGTCCTTTCGCCCGGCGACTACGCCGTCCAGTACGACCTGAACCCGCTCTACGCCGCCGGAACCAACGGCTCCGGCGTCACCATTGGCATCATCAACGATTCCAATGTCAACGTCGGCCTGGTCAACCAGTTCCGCACCCTCTTCGGCCTCCCCGCCAATCCCCCCCAGGTCATCATCGACGGCAATGATCCTGGCGTTGACGGCATCAATAATCCTGACGGACCCAACTACGACTCCGTCGAAGCCTACCTCGACGTGGAGTGGGCGGGAGCCGTCGCCCCCGCCGCCACCGTCGACCTGGTCATCGGCGCCGACACCGCCCTCGAGTCCGGCTTGATCCTGGCCGCCGAGCACGCGGTTTACGGCAACATCGCGCCCGTTCTCAGTCTCAGCTTCGGATCGTGCGAGGCCAGCCTCGGCAGCAGCAATCAATTCCTCAGCGCTCTCTGGGAGCAGGCGGCCGCGCAGGGTATTACCGTCATGGTCTCCACCGGCGACGCCGGCTCCGCCGGCTGCGATAACGACGACACGCAGTATTACGCCGTGAACGGTCTCGGCATCAACGGCTTCGGCTCCACCCCCTACAACGTGGCCGTCGGCGGCACTGACTTCTATTACAGCGACTACAACAACAGCTCAGCGCTCGGTGCACAGATCGCCAGCTACTGGAACGAAACCTACAGCAACAACACCCCGGCCGTCTCCATCAAGGGCGTCATTCCCGAGCAGCCCTGGAACGCCAGCCAGTTCGGCCTGAACATCAGCGACTACTACTCCGAGACCGGAACCACCACCATCGCCGGCGGCTCAGGAGGCGCCAGCAGCGCCGCCGTCTGCGCTGCCGGATATAGCTCCAGCGGAACCTGCAACGGCGCCCTGACCGGCTACGCCAAGCCCTCGTGGCAGTCGGGAACCGGCGTGCCCACAGACAACGTACGCGACATCCCCGACGTCTCGCTCTTCGCTTCCAGCGGCTCAAACGCCAGCTACTACCCCGAATGCTACGGGGACGGCGACTGCCAGCCGGTTTCGAGCGGGGATACGGTCCAGATCACAGGCGTCGGCGGTACGTCAGCATCCGCGCCCTCCTTCGCCGGCATCATGGCGCTGGTGAACCAGAAATACGGCCGCCAGGGACAGGCCGACTTCGTCCTCTATCCCCTGGCCGCGCAGTTCCCAACCGCATTCCATGATGTGACCAACGGAACCAACTCCGTGCCTTGCGCCTACTCCGCCACGGCTTCGAGCAACTCGCCGAACTGCATCGCCGTCACCAATCCGATAACCGTGACCGATCCCAATCTGGGCACAGCGACCGAAGGCCAGATCGGCACCGGAACCACCCCCGACTACAACGCCGTCACCGGATACGACCTCGCCACCGGCCTCGGCACCATCGACGCCAACGTCCTCGTCACCAACTGGGGCAATGTGAAGCTGACGACCACAGGCGTCACCCTCACCTCGCCCACGGCGCTTGCGACGTTCACCCACGGGCAGAGCGTGACCTTCAGGGGAACCGTTACCGGAACCGGATCGAACGCGCCAACCGGCAATGTCGCCATCGAAACTGATAGCACCGAACCCGGGCAGCAGGGACAAATCCTCTTCCCTATCAGCGCCGCAGCTTTTAGCGGCTCCTACAGCTTGCTCCCTGGCGGCACCTACAACGTCTGGGCCAACTACGCGGGCGATTCTTATAACGCGGCTCAGTTTTCAGACAAGACGAAGATCACCATCAGCCCCGAAGCCAGCGGGATATTCTTCAACGTCCTCACCCCAGCCAGCGGTACGGTCCAGCCCGGCAACTACAGCATCGTATCTTCCGGCACCGGCAGCATTCCTTACGGCACCCAACTGCTGCTGAGCGCTCTGGTCGCGCCCAGCTCTCAACTCACCGCATTAGAAAACTGCCAGACCGGCACTTCTACTACCTGCCCGGTCTTTACCGTCCCGACCGGGACGGTCGCATTCACCGATGGCAGTACCACCATCAACACCGCGGTTCTCAACGCCGAGGGCGATGCCGAATTCAACAGCGCCTTTACCCCCGGCTCGCACTCGGTGACCGCAAGTTACGCTGGCGACAACAGCTACAACGCTTTCACGGCTAAAGCCATTTCCTTCACGGTCATAAAGGACACGCCGGACATTGGCCTGTCCGCTACGAATGTGAATTCGAATGGCCAGATCCTCGGCGGTCAGCAGACTGTGCTTACCATTCAGGTGGAAAACAGCTCCGCGGTAACCGGCACAGCGGTGGCTCCAACCGGCACGGTCACCGTCTCGGGATTGCCCTCCGGCGTGCCAACCAGCGCCACGCTGGTTCCCGCCGTCGATTCCAGCACCGGCGCTCCTGACGGTGTTGCAACCATCATCGCCCCGTCCACTACTGCTGCGATGACCTACAGCGTTGGGATCAGCTACCCTGGCGATAGCAACTACGCCGCGACCAGCGCGTCCGGGAACGTTCAGTTCCTTTCCGCTGGCAGCGGAGCCACGTCGACGACCACAGCGACGGGCTCAGCCGCCAGCACCTCACCGAACGCCGCAGTCACCGCCACCGTTACCGTGACCGGGCAGAGCGGCAAGGCAGTTCCCACCGGGACCGTGGACTTCTCCTCATCCGGGAACGATCTGGGATCGGTAACCCTCCCCACCGGCACTGGCGACAGCGTGACCGTTACTGTTCCACTGACCAGCCAGATTCTGTGGCAGGGTAACAACCTCATCACCGTCCAATACTCAGGCGACTCGACCTACCTGCCGTCCGCCGGGACCGTCAACGTCAATAACGCACTCTCCGACTTCTCCATGATTCCGGAGTCAACCATCGTCAACATCCCGACTTCTGGCAGCGCAACGGATGTTGTCAATATCAGTTCGACCAACGCCTTCAGCGGAGCTGTAGCTCTCACCTGCACCGGTGCTGGCGGCGTTCTCTGCTCGCTCAGCTCCGCCGCGCCAAATCTCACCAGCGGCGGCAGCGCAGCCGTAACCGTCACGCTGAATAACAACAACGTAGCCACGGCGGCCACTTATAACGTCCTCATCACCGGAACCGATCCCACTGGCGAATACGTCCACACCATCGGTCTTTCGGCCATAGCGACGGCAACCACCTTGTCCCCCGGATTAACATTGACCGGGCCCAGCGGCATCACCATCCAGAACCCAGGTGACAGCGGAGCGGGGACACTTACCCTGGCCCCGCAAGGCGGACTTACCGGCACCGCATCCTTTACGTGCAGCGTCGCAAATAATCCGGCCGGCGTTAAATGCAGCGCGCCCAATACCGCGGCCAATGCCATAACCTCGACCCTTACCGTCGCAACTACCAGCGCAGCCGTAACGGGCAACTACACCGCGACGGTTACGGCGACGTGGGATGGCCAGACGGCGACCGCGAATGTGCCTATCGTTGTCAATGCGGCGGCCGCCATCGCCCTCGCCAACAGTGGAGCGATCACCATAGCCAGTCCCGGCGCCAATGGAACATCGACCATTTCAGTGACTCCAGCTGGCGGATTTACCGGGAATGTAGGCTTGACCTGCTCAGTAACTACCAGCCCAACCAGTGCAACCAACGTTCCAACCTGCTCCATTGCCAGCACGGTTGACGTTACCTCATCATCGGCTGCGACAACTGCTCTGACCGTGAATACCACCGCGGCCACCAGCGGAGCACTCCAGCGTCCACTCGATAAGTTCTTCGCAGTGGGTGGCGGAATTGCGGTGGCCGGACTCCTGCTCTTCACCATCCCGGCTCGCCGGCGCAGCTGGCGTTCCATCCTCGGTGTCCTGGTCTTCGCCGCCATGGTCGGGATGGGCATCGGTTGCGGCGGTAGCAGCGGCAGCGGCGGTGGAGGTGGCGGAGGAGGCGGCACGCCGGGTACAACAACCGGAGCCTACGTCGTCACTGTAACCGGAACCGACGCAGCCACAGGCAAGATCACCAGCAGCACCATGGTCAATGTAACCGTCAACTAACCAAGCGCAAACTACAACCCGGTGCCCCATCCTCCGTGCCTGCTTCGCACGGAGGATGGGGCACTGTCGCTTAATGGATCGAAGAAAGCCCGCGAGTTCAAACGCACCCATCCAGAAACAAGCTCGCAACCGCGTTATATCGATAGCCTTTTCGCCGCCGCCGCTCTAAACTCCCGTCAACCTTGGAATCCGGGTTATTCGCGGCCTTCCGATCGGGCTTTCCTGTAATCACCACAACTACACCGGGCCTCTCTAATCTCACTCGCAGGAGCTCTTCGATGGGTGTCGTCTTCGTGTACGCAGTCGTTGCCGGCGTGGTCGGATTGATTCCTTTCAGCATCATCGTCCTTATTCCACTTGAGATTGCCATGGTCTACCATCTGTCGGTCATCAATCGCAGGCCCTTCAATCTCATCGAACTGGGCGTCATATGGACCATTCTCCTCACCGCCGGTGGCTTCTTGCAGGTATTGGTTGGATCGATCTTCGTCTGGGCCGGCCCGCTGGGTTGGCTGGCAAAGGCCATCTTCGCCTTCATCTTCGTTCTCTCCTTCGGCGGCATCGTGAACTGGTACTACGAAATGGAAAACAAGAAACAGACAGCTCGCTGAAGTAAGAAACGTACGGATCGAAAACCGCAACAACAGCCGGAACGGGAGAGGCCGCACCTATAGGTGCGGCCTCTGTGTTTGCAGCTGAAAAAATCCAGTCTACTGGCTAGGCGGATTCATCCGAGGTTGCAACTGCGGCTGGTTGTCGTCTCGCTCCCGCGGATCTCCAATCGCCCGCGAGGTGGTCACCGTCACCGGCGACTGCAGGTGGAAGTTCACCAGCGTCTCGGACGGGATCTGCACCTGCTGTCCGCGCGTGACGCCGTTCACGGCCGTCCCGGCGCCGCCGCCGGCCACCGCGCCGATCGCCGCGCCCTTGCCGCCCCCGGCCAGCGCGCCGATGATGGCTCCGAGCGCCGCGCCGCCGCCGGTCTTGGCCAGCGTGTTCTTGCCCCGCCCCGCGCCCTCTTTGGTATAGGTATCCGTCACCAGTGGAATCGACCGCCCGCGCGTGTCGATCGCCGTCAGCTCAATCGAGAGCAGTGAGCTGCCCTTGAAGTGCGCCGCATCCTTGGCATCCACCACCCGGCCTATCACCGTCGTCCCCTGCGGCAGCGCGATCATTCCGTCGGCGATCAGGTCCCCGGCCAGCGTTCCCCTGAAGCTCTGGTTGGCCTGCGCGTTGGCGCTGTCCAGCGTGTCGATCATGCGCACCGGCACCACCGTGCCCTCAGGCAAAATGACCGTCTTCGCCACCGGCTTGGGCGGAGGCGGCGGAGGCATCGGCGCGGGAGCCGGCGCAGGTGGCAGAGGGGCAGCAGCTTCTGCCGGTGCTGGCTCGGCAGGTGGAGTCGGCTGCGGAGCAGGCGGCTCCGGCGGGACGGCCGCCTGCTCAACTGCTTTATGGTGGCGTGGTTTACGCGGAGCCGGCGCAGGACGCGGCTTCTCCGGAGGAGGCGCCGCCATCGCGGCCTGGGCTGGCGCAACCGTCAGGTTGTTGACCACCGTCTTCACGCCGGGGACCGAACCGGCGTCGTTGCCGGCCAGCGCGCGCGAGGCGTCATCGCCCGCCGCACCGCTCAGGGTAGCGATTCCGTCGTTCACGGCCACCTGGATATTCTGGCCGTTCAGCGCGCTTTCCCCGTTGATCTTGGCCTGGATGTCGCTTGCGATGTCCTGGTCCGGCCGGGCTGCGGGCTGTTCGGCAGCCTGCTTTTTGCAGCCCGCCGAGACCATCAGCATTCCCGACAACAAAGCTGCGCCAAGCAGGGAAGAAACTCGTGTCTTGTTCAATGGCAGTCCGAATATAGAAGCGCTGGGATTTTGCATTTTGGCTCTCCCTTTAATATGTAGGCCCTAATCAATAGACGTTGACCGGTGAAAGTTGATCGGCAGGCATCGTTAAGGTGCGGTGAAGCTCTGCTTCCGCATGTGCTCTCACTTCGCCTCTCAAACATTCATGCTTCAGGTGATCGGTTGGCAAGTAAGTGTTGGACGTATTACCGCGCCAGACTGTTTTCGCCGCGAATGACCCCATCACCGGTACTCGACTGATTGTGTTGATTCATTAAGACGAATAAGAGACGCAGGAAGTAAGCGTAATTCATCCTGCGCGCGTCCTATATGAGGGCAGCGTTCCCAGGGAACCAGGCATCTATACCACGAAGGCTAACCCTTATGAATAGGTGTGAGTTGCCCGGGAAGGTCGCATTTGGTACCATCCGAGACTCCGGGGAAACTCCAGAATCCACAGGAGAAAGACAATGTCAGAGGAAAAACAGACAAGCGGCTTCAGTTGGTTTCTGGCCGGGCTTGGAATTGGTGCGCTGGTTGGCGTGCTCTATGCGCCGAAGGCCGGCAGGGAAACGCGCGAAGACCTGGTGAGCGGTGCTCGTGAAGGCAAGGAATATCTTCGCCAGCGGTCGCAGGAAGCAGCCGGTCAGGTAACCGAGTTCGTGGATCGCAGCAAGGTCCAGGTCGGCGAGTACGTCGACCGTGGGCGCGAATACGTGGATCGCGGCAAGGCGCAGTGGGAAGACTTCATTACCCAGGGGCGGCAGGTCGTTAGCGAGCAGAAGGAAAAGGTGGCGGCAGCCGTCGATGCCGGCCGCGAAGCCTATCGCCAGACCGCAGCTGCGCCGGAGTCGCACGACGCCCCAGTCGTGTAAATTCTTGCCGTGTAAATCTTCAAGGATTGCTTTAAGGTCCTGCGCGACACGCATCAGCAGGACCTGCATCGTTTCATCCGGAAATCCGGGAGCCTGAATGCAGACGCAATTGCCTCAGATCTACTACATCATCTTCACGGCGATCACCGCGCTGGGCGTGCTCTTGCAGGCCTTTGTGCTGCTGGGGATGTATCTCGCGATCCGGCAATCGACCAAGAAGCTCCACGAGATCACCGATGAGGTCAGGAACCATCTGATCCCCACCATGAGCGCGGCCCGGCGCCTCATCGATGACGTATCGCCAAAACTGAAGATTGCTTCCTCCAACCTGGTCGAGGCCAGCCATACGCTCCGCCACGAGGCGAACCACGTATCCACCACGGTCGACGATCTGCTCGACAAGACCACCGCTCACGCCACCCGCGTTAACGAGATGCTGAGCGCCGTTCTCGATTCCGTCGAACACGCGACCGAGGCCGTCAAGCATTCCGTCGAGCGCCCCTATCGGCGCGTCTCGGGAATCATGGCCGGGCTGAAAGCGGGATTCGACGTTCTCTGCAACAGGGAGAAAGAGCCGGAAGTGATTGTGCCCGACGTTGAAGTGTCGGGCGTCGTGGAAGAGGTTATTTCGGCGCCTGTATCAGAATCCAAAGGGCGCTGATTTCTTCAAGCATTACTTTAAGGTTTGAGCCGTACTCGCGGCCCGGCTTTCAGCCGATCCAGCCGCCGCCGACAACCTCGTCCCCATCGTAGAAAACGGCAGCCTGCCCCGGAGTCACTGCGCGCTGCGGCTCATCGAACTCCGCCTCGACCTCATCCTCGCCCACCACCCGCAGCGTCGCCGGAGCAGGATCGTGGCGATGGCGAATCTTCACCCGTACCCGCATCTCGCCGCGCAGCTCGGGAACCGAAATCCAGTTCAGGTCGCAGGCGCGCACCGTCTTTGACACCGCCTCAACATCCGATCCCACCGTCACCCGATGGCTCCCATTGTCAATCTGGATCACGTACAGCGGGTTCGGCGAAGACACACCAAGTCCCTTGCGCTGGCCTACGGTGAAGTTGTGAATGCCGGAGTGGCGCCCGATCACCTCGCCCGCCGTGCTCACCAGTTCGCCCGCCGTGTCCGGGATCGTCTCGCCCTGCTCATCGAGATAGGCGTCGATGAACCGCTTGTAGTCCCCGCCGGGGATGAAGCAGATCTCCTGCGAGTCGGGCTTGGCTGCCAGCGCCAGCCCGTGCTGCGCCGCCATCTCGCGCACCTGCGGCTTCCGATAGCTGCCCAGCGGAAACAGCGTGCGTGAAAGCTGCTCCTGCGTCAGGCCGAAGAGAAAGTAGGTCTGGTCCTTCGAAGTGTCGGCCGGCCGCTTCAGAATCCAGCGATCGCGCACCGGGTCGTACTCGTTGCGAGCGTAGTGTCCAGTGGCGATGCGGTCCGCCCCTATCTGCCTTGCTCTCAACAGAAGCTGGTCAAACTTCAAGTGATCGTTGCAGAGTGAGCAGGGAATCGGCGTGCGACCGGCCAGGTACTCGGAAACGAAAGGGCGCACCACGTCGCGCTCGAAGCGGTCCTGCTCATTGATCAGGTAATAGGGGATGTCCAGCTTCTCCGCGACCCGCCGTGCGTCGTACACATCGTCGATCGAGCAGCAGCGCCCCTGCACCGATTCCGGCATGCCCTCATGGCCAGCCAGCCGTCGCTGATTCCAAAGCTGCAGCGTCAGGCCGACAAGCTCATAGCCTTCGTCCTTGAGCATGGCCGCCACCGCTGAGGAGTCCACTCCCCCGGACATGGCCACGGCTACCGTGTTGTTGAAACTCTTAAGCACCACTTCAAGTATGACAGGTGCAGCCGAAACGATGCCAGCCATCACGCCGAGTTTGCCCGCATAACGCCCGCTGGCTATACTTGCGTTGATTGAAAGCCCACCGGGCGCCAATTGACGGATCGAAGGACGCCGCGCCCCTACCCGGTAAGCTGAAAACAAACCTATGATTCTCAAACAGTACTACCTGGGCTGCCTGGCCCATGCCTCCTATCTTCTCGGGGACGAGGCCACTTCGACAGCCGTCATCGTCGACCCCCAGCGCGACATCCAGCAGTATCTGGCCGACGCCGGAGAGCTCGGCCTTCGCATCCGCCACGTCTTCCTCACTCACTTCCACGCCGACTTCATTGCTGGTCATCTGGAGCTGCGCGACCGCTGCGGCGCTACCATCCATCTCGGCTCTCGCGCGCAGGCCGAATACGCCTTCGTCCCAATGATGGACGGCGATATGCTCGACTTCCCGGGAATGCGCCTGCAAGTGCTCGAAACCCCCGGCCACACCATCGAGTCCATCTCCATCCTGGTCTTCGATCTCAACAAGGACTCGTCAAAGCCCTACGCCGTTCTCACCGGCGATACGCTGTTCATCGGCGACGTTGGCCGCCCTGACCTGCGCGCCTCGCTCGGCTGGACAGCCCACGACCTCGGCTCCCATCTCTACGAATCGCTGCACAACCGTCTTTTGCCGCTGCCCGATGAGGTGCTGGTTTATCCCGCCCACGGAGCCGGCTCCCTCTGCGGCAAGCAGCTCTCCTCTGACACGGTCTCTACGCTTGACGATCAGCGGCGCTTCAATTACGCCCTGCAGCCCATGTCGAAAGAGGACTTCATCCGTCTCGTCACCGCCGACCAGCCTGACGCGCCCGCTTATTTCACCTACGACGCCATCCTCAACACCCGCGAGCGCGCCACGCTGGACAAGAGCCTCGAACAGGCTCTCCGCCCCATCGATCTTGATGAGGTGCTGCGCATGGGAGACGCCGGCGCTCAAGTCCTCGATGTCCGCGAGGCCTCCGAATATGCCAAGGGACATCTCGCCGGCTGCATCAACATCGGCCTCGGCGGGCAATACGCCACCTGGGCCGGTACCGTCCTCCATCGCGACAAGCCCATCGTGATCGTCGCCGAGCCGGGACGCGAGCAGGAAGCCGCCTTAAGGCTGGGCCGCATCGGCTTCGATCACATCAGCGGATATCTGCAGGGAGGCATGGAATCGCTGGCCGCACGGCCGGACCTAAGCTGGCCGACCGAACGCCTCAGCGCCCCGATGGTGGCCGAGGAACTGGCCAGCGCCGATCCGCCATTCCTTCTGGACGTCAGAAATCCGCGCGAGTGGGAGGCGAAGCACATCGAAGGCAGCATGAATATCCCGCTCAACCATCTGCAGGAGCGCATCGCAGAAATCCCGCGAAACCGCCGCGTCGCCGTCCACTGCGCCGGCGGGTATCGTTCTTCAATCGCCGCCAGCATCCTGCACCAGCACGGCATCACGCAGCTGACAGAAATGGCCGGAGGCCTCGCCGCCTGGGACGCCGCCCAACTCCCCGTAGTCACGCCGGTCTAGCGCGTTGTCGCAAGGGTTTCGTTACCGCCGCCACACGAACGGGTTGTTCAGTCTCGAACCTGAGACGTGGGTCTACCAACATCGTGGTTTTGTTAACATCCCTCGGAATCTATAACAAATTTGTCATCCCGAGCGAGCACCGCGAGCCGAGGGACCTGCTGTTTGCTGGCGCCACCACAAATCTTGCTTCTTGCTCCACATTTCGCGGCCAGCGAACAGGAATGTCAACATAGGCAAACATCGTCGAGATTCTTCACTGCGCTCAACCCTTGGCCGGCTGCCCAATCGAAAATTCGCGCGCATACCCCGCCGGCTCGGCAGAAATCTTCACCCGCAGACTCCCGCTCGCATCGCAGCTGTACTCCTCGCGGATGCGCGCCCCGTTCACAGCATCCAGCCGATGCACTGGCTGCGCCGCCAGGTCGGCGTGGCCCTGCAATCGCGAATCGAACGGAAACAGTATCTGGTCCCAGTAGGTAATCTCGCCTGCCGGCTGTCCCTGCCCATCGAGCTGCGAGCATTCGAGGTAGCGGAAGTGCCCGATGTTGTGCGCCGGCCGATAGGCGCGCTCGCTGCGCAGCGCCGGCTCGCCCGGAGCGGGCAACCGCGCTCCCCGCGGAAAGATCAGGTCGAAGACGATCGTTCCGCCCTCGTCCGCCTCGCGCCACATACCGAAGTTTTGATTGAACTGCTCGCGCAAGCCGTCGGCCGCGGCCCCGGCGCGAATCGCCAGCCCCACCGCACTTGCCGATCGCATATACGCCGACCGCCGCACCTTGCGCCCGAAGGTTTCGCGCAGGATACGCGCCACCGGCGGCAGCTCCGATCCGCCGCCCGTGACGTAAAGCGTATCGAGCGTGCGCTCCGGCTGCGCCGCCAGTAGATTCTCCACCACCGTGCGCGTTGCCTCGATCAGCGGACGGCATCGCTCGTAGTATGTGTCCACCGGGATCGTCACTTCTTCCCATCCCGCGCGCACCCGCTCCAGATCGATGCTCAGCTTGCGGGTGTTGGGATTCAGCGACTCCTTCTTCTCCCGGCACTCTTCCAGCAACCGATGTTTCTCAAACGACGTGAGGCCTTTGCTCTCTCCCACGGTCTCCAGAACCAGGTCGGCCAGGATCTGGTCGAAGTCGTCGCCCCCCAGGTTCGGTATCCCGTCCGAGCCCTCGACCGTGTGCTCGGTCTCGCCCAGCGTCAGCAGCGAGACGTCGAATGTGCCGCCGCCCAGGTCATAGACCAGCAGTCCGCCGCCGGCGCGATTCTTGCGCTCCGCACTGTTGCGGTGCGCAAACTCCACCGCTGCCGCCGAGGGCTCATTCATCAGCCCCAGCACGACAAAGCCCGCCCGCTGTGCAGCCTCTTCGGTCATGAACCGCTGATTGCTGTTGGCGTTCGCCGGCACACCCAGCATTACCTCCAGCCGCTCGCCCGGTTCCGCGCCCAGGTTGGAGTGCTCCAGAAGCTGCGTCTTCAGCGCCGCCATCATCTCCGCCATTACCAGCCGCAGCGGCAGCGACTGTCCGGCCACCTGCAGCTCGGTATGCGGACCGGCCTCGCGCAGCCAGCGCTTCAACGACCGCAGCACCGTCCAGCTCTCATCCTCTTGCGCCGCCACCGCGTCCCAGCCATAGAGACGCGCGTCGCCTCTCACCGCCGCCACCGGCGGAAACCAGTCGCGCACCTGCCCGTCCGGAGCCTCAAAATTCACCAGCGGAAAGTTGCCTCGGTCCACGCTGGCCACCACCACGCGGGTGGTTCCGAAATCGATTCCAATTCTCACGCCCTTCCAGTTTACGCCGAGGTTACTGGTGGAAAATAAGCCCGCGACAGCCCGCCGTGAACCGAAACGCGCCTAACTCGTTGACAGCCCTATTCGCCCAGAACAAACTTGTCATCCCGACCGAAGTGGAGGGGACCTGCAGTTTCTTTTGTTCACCCTCGCTCAGCGAACATGCTGCGTTATTCGCGGAGTAGCGCACGCCAGTCCCCGCAGCGCGTCGCGCACCGTTTCGATGAGCGAAGTCCAATCCCCCGCAACGGGCTGCCGGAAGAGTCGCGCCGTCCGATACCAGGGACTGTCGTCCCGCCGCTCCAGCCAGCGCCAGTCGGCAAGATGCGACAGCATCACCCACAGGGGAAGCCCCATCGCGCCGGCCAGGTGCGCAATCGAAGTGTCCACGCTGATGACCAGGTCAAGCGTCGCAGCGATGGCGGCTGTCTGGGAGAAATCTCTGTCGCACGAGCATGCGTCGATAAGGGGAAAGCCGGAATGCGTCTCGGCAATCTGCGTGGCAGCCGGCCCGAACTGCAGCGAGAAGAAGACAGCCTCTCGCACCTCGGCCAGCGGAGCAAGCACATCGAGCGTGGTCGAGCGCTGCCGGTCGCCCTTGTATCGCGGATTGCCCGCCCAGGCCAGGCCCACGCGCAGCCGCTCACCATTTGTCGGATATCGCTCCCACGCCGCTTTGATCGCCGCCGCGTCGGCACGGATGTAGGGCACGTCTGAAGGAACGCTTTCGAGCGTGGTGTCGAACGCCAGCGGCAGGCTCATCAGCGGGCAATGCCAGGCGAACTCCGGCAGCGGATCTCCACGCGTAAGCACAGCAGCCGCGCCGTCCATCTTTTCCAGCAGAGGCTGCAGCCGCGGCTGAACTTCGAGCACCACGCGCCCACCGCGCGCCGCTACCAACGGCACATAGCGGACAAACTGCAGCGTGTCGCCCAGCCCCTGCTCCGCATGCAGCAGAATCGTCGCGCCATGCAGCGGCTCGCCCCGCCATTGCGGCTGAGGAAAGCTCCGGCGCGGCAGGTTCAGCTCGCGAAAATCCCAGCGCCACTCATGTCCCCGCCATCCCTCGCGGTAGTTGCCCTCGCGCAGATGCGACAAGGCCAGGTTGTACTGTCCGCCCGCGCTCTGCGGATCGAGCTCAACGCCGCGAAGATAATGCCGCTTCATCTCTTCCGCGCGTCCCAGCTGCAGCAGTGTGTTGGCCAGGTTGATATGCGCCGCCGCATACTCCGGCTTGATCGCCAGCGCCTGCGCGTAGCACGCCTCGGCCTCCGCGCCGCGGCTCTGCAGCAGCAGCGCGTTGCCCAGGCTGTTGTGATGCTCCGCGCTGGCCGGCTCGCGCCCGAGCACACGGCGAAAGCACTCCTCCGCCCGCAGATAATCCCGCCGGTGCAGCAGCGCATTGCCCAGGTTATGCCGCGCCGCGACCGCCTCGGGATCGAGCGCCAGCGCGCGCTCATAGCAGCGCACCGCTTCCGCATAGCGGCCCAGCGACGAAAGCGCATTGCCCAGGTTGCAGTGCGCGTTGCCGTACTCCGGACGCAGCGCGACGGCCCGCGCATACGCCGCCGCAGCGGCCGCAAAATCGCCCTCGTTGTAGAGCAGGTTTCCCAGGTTCAGATGAGCCTCGGGAAACGATAGCCTGCACCGCAGCGCCTTGGTGTAAGACGCCTTCGCATCGTGGACCTTTCCCGCCATGGCGGCGGCCGCTCCGGCGGAGAAGTGAAGGTCGGCATTGGACGGCGCGCACCGGATGCCGCGCCCAAAGATGCTCAGCGCCTCTTCGTATCGTTGCTCGCGGCAAAGCTGGCTCCCCAGCGCCAGCGCCGCCTTCGCCGCACCGGAAGGCAGCTTCAATGCCCGGGCATAGGCGGCGACCGCGTCCGCGCCACGTCCGCGCCTGCCCTCGATCTCGCCCAGGCAGCACCACGCCTGGCCGTTGGCCGGATCAATCTCCAGCCCCCGCTGGCAGCTCGCCGCAGCGAGCAAGATATCACCCGTACTCAGATATGCGAGAGCCAGGTTCAGATGAATATGGGAAGCCCCTGGCCGCCGCTTCACGGCCAGCGAGATCAGTTCGATGGCAGCAGGGAACTGCCCGCTCTGCCGCGCCGCAATCCCCAGCAGCAGCAGCGCGTCCGCATCACCCGGGTCCGCGTCGTAAGCGCGCCGATAGCATTCCACAGCCTCCCGCAGACGCCCGACTGCCTGATGCCGCAACCCCTCGCATAGCACAGGAGCAAGCGCAGGCAACTCAACAATCTCCGGCATAGTGCCGAAAATCCCCGCATCACGGATGCCGCAAAAGTGAGATATAGATGAGAGGACGCTAACTTTGACTTATTCGCCGACACCCTTAAAGCCGTCATTCTGAGCGCAGCGAAGAATCTCA
>DATAWD010000010.1:0-55233 GCA_036267395.1 Acidobacteriaceae bacterium
CCGATGGAAGCCCTGCGCTCCGAATGAGGACTGACCGTCCGGGTGGCGTCGTTCGGAATTTTTGGTTCAGGGGTGCAGTGCGGTCGTCGCCCTGTTGGCCCGCAGCGCCGCCGCGTAGCTCTGGGCCTGGGCATAGACCCGTAAGTTGCCGATGCCGGCCTCGCCGTCTCCGGCCATGTCGCTCAGCAGCGCGATCCGCGCCAGGTGCGGATGATGCCGCCGCCAGAGAAAGCGCGCGGACAAGTCAACCGTGGCGCTCACCGTGGTGCTGAAGACCAGCATCGTCGGCAGGCTGTTGGACCAGGCCTGGGGCAGGACCACCTCCGGAGCGCAATAGCGGCAGTTGGCCGGGCGATCCATCCACGAACTAAAAGCATCCAGCATACGCACGCCAAAGTCTGCGGCGACCAGGGTCCGATTCCACCGGCTGGCGAGAAACGGCGGAACGGGGGGACGAGGCTGTACCCGCTGAACCATGAATGCTGCTGGAAACGCGCCCGGAAGCGCGGCCGGCAGTGCGCCGGGATCCCAGTCGGGCAGATGCGATGAGGCGACGGTCAGGCTGGGCTGCGGAGCCGAGATCGTTTGCCCCGCTGCAGCGCGGGGAAGCAACCACAAAGTCATGCACGCAACCAGGCCCAGAAGCACGCTCGCCGGGACGGCGACAGTCAGCTTCACCCTCGGTACGATTCGCATTCCGGGCCCCCAGGTCAGGCTTTGCCGGGCACAGGGGGATCGGCGGAAAATGGCGCGGAAGCCAGAGAGCCGACGGCGGACGTCAGGGCAGGGTCACGGGTATTGGCCCGGAACGGGACAGAAGTCGGATTGGGAAATCAGTATCCAGCCCGTTCGGATCCAGGCTCTGCAGATGCCGGCATCCATGCCGGGCCCTTCAGACCTGATGCAGGAGGGAGCGGGAGCCCTGGCGGGGCGTGGGCCACGACGCGTGCGGCGCCTCGGGCCGGTGGACGCTGGGGAGAATCTCCCGGCCGGCGTGGCCCACCAGCAGCCAGGCGCCCAGCAGGAACAAAAGGAAGACGATGGCGGAAACCACGACGACCCCGGTCACGCTGAAGCGCGGCGGGGGCTGCTGCACATGTCTCGGAATGTCGGGACGCACCATACAAGGTGGGATGCGGCGATCGGGCTTCATGCCATCAATGACCGGCGGAAAACCTTTCCCGGTTTGGCCGGCGCGCAGACCGGTCAGCCGGGACGGGGCGAGCCCGTTTCCGGGCCAGGCTCGGCCTCGACGGCGCGGGTCCGGTAAACTGAAAGTCCGACTTATGTTTGAGAATCTTTCTGAAAAGCTGCAGCGCGCCTTTAAGAACCTCCGCGGACAGGGCGCCATCTCCGAAGAGAACATGCAGGAGGCGCTGCGCGAGATTCGCGTGGCGCTGCTCGAAGCCGACGTCAATCTGAACGTGGTCAAGGAGCTCATCGAGCACATCCGCGAGAAGGCGCTTGGCCAGGAAGTGCTGACCTCGCTGTCGCCGACCGAGCAGGTGGTGAAAATCGTTCGCGACGAGCTGATCGCGATCCTCGGCAAGGATGTCGCGCGGTTCCAGTTCGCCTCGCGGCCGCCGACCGTGATCCTGATGGCCGGCCTGCAGGGCTCGGGCAAAACCACCACGGCCGGCAAGCTGGCCGCGTGGCTGCAGAAGGGCGGCCATCGCCCCATGCTGGTCTCGGTGGACGTTTACCGCCCGGCGGCCCGCGAGCAGCTGCGGGTGGTGGCCAAGGCGATCAAAGCCAACATCTATGAAGGCGACCTGAAAGGCGAGGCCGCCGGCACGCCGCTGGTAGAGCGGCTGGCGAAAGAAGCGCGCCGCGAGGCCGTGATCACCGGCTGCGACACGCTGATCGTGGATACCGCCGGCCGTTTGCACGTGGACGAGCAGCTGATGGAGGAGATGGCAAAGCTGAAGGCGCAGCTTTCTCCCCAGGAGATCCTGTTCGTCGCCGACGCCATGACCGGCCAGGATGCGGTGCGCTCCGCGGAGGCGTTCCATAAGCGGCTGGCGCTCACCGGTACGGTACTGACGAAGATGGATGGCGATGCCCGCGGCGGTGCAGCGCTTTCCATTCGCCACGTCACCGGCCAGCCCGTGAAGTTCATCGGCACCGGGGAGAAGCCGGACGCCTTCGAGGCCTTCCATCCGGACCGCATCGTCGGCCGCATTCTGGGCATGGGCGACATCATGGGGCTGATCGAGCGCGCCGAAGACAAGCTGGATAAGCGCAAGAGCGAGGAGTTCGCGCGCAAGGCCCTCTCCGGCGATGGCTTTTCGCTGGAGGATTTTCGCGAGCAGCTGCGGCAGATCAAAAAGCTTGGCTCGCTGGAGTCGATCCTGAAGATGCTGCCTTCGGTGGGTCCCTTTGCCGGGATGCAGCAGGCGGCCGGACAGGTGGACGACAAACAGCTGGGCCGCGTCGAGGCCATCATCAACTCCATGACGCAGCACGAGCGCGACCACCACGAGGTCATCTCCGGCAGCCGGCGGAAGCGTATCGCGGCGGGTTCCGGCACCACGGTGCAGGAAGTGAACCAGCTGTTACGGCAGTACGCGCAGATGCGGAAGATGTTCAAGGGCATGGGCAAGGGCGGCATGCTGCAGCGCCGCGCCATGGGCATGCTGGGCGGCATGCGCGGGCGGTAACCAGCTCGGCATCTGCCCCTTTTGTGGCGTTGGATGACCCGCCGCCTTGTGATAAAGGAATGGGTCATGCGCAGAATCAGTGGACTTCGCAGGCGCGCAGTCGTAGCAGCGGCCATGGCGGCTGTATTAGGCGTGGTCCCGGGGCTCACTGCGCTGCATCACCACCGCTGGATCGCTTTTATCTGCATTGGCCTGCAGGTGGTCCTCATCACGCTGGCGCTTTCGTTCCTGGTGCGCTCGAAACGCGGCGGGGAAGCCCCATGCAGCCACGGCGCCGGCCCGGTGCGTTGACGGATCTCCTGCACTAGCCTGATACTGACTGCAATGGTCCTACGCACCAGCGGCGCGGGCATCGCTTTCGGCATGCACATGTGTATGTGTATGCGCGGCACGACCGTGCCCGGGAGCGGACAGGCGCAATAAGCGCAAATCCGAAAAGTTCTCTCCGGCCCACGGTCACAGCGATCGCGGGCCGTTTGCTTTTGGGCGGCGCGGATCAGGACTCGAGCGGGACGGCAAATCGCACAAAGGAGCAAAACGATGGCAGACGAGCAGAAGAAACAGCATTTGGCGACCCTGGCAGTGCATGGCGGCCAGACACCGGATCCCACCACCGGATCGCGGGCCGTGCCGATTTATCAAACCACCTCCTACGTCTTTCAGGACGCCGATCACGCGGCCCGGCTCTTCGGGCTGCAGGAATTCGGAAACATCTACACGCGCATCATGAACCCCACGACGGACGTCTTCGAGAAACGCGTGGCGGCGCTGGAAGGCGGAGCCGCGGCGCTGGCCACGGCTTCAGGGCAGGCGGCGGAGACGCTGGCGATCACCACGCTGGCCAATGCCGGCGACGAGATCGTCTCCACCACATCGCTGTATGGGGGCACTTACAACCTCTTCCACTACACGCTGCCCAAGCTCGGCATCAATGTGAAGTTTGTCGATGCCGATGACTTCGACGGTCTGCGCAAAGCCATCACGCCGAAGACCCGCGCGATCTATACCGAGACCCTGGGCAATCCCAAGCTCGATATCGTGGACGTGGAAGCGCTGGCGAAACTCGCCCACGAGCACAAGCTGCCGCTCATCATCGACAACACGAGCGCGACGCCTGTGCTGCTGCGGCCCATCGAGTGGGGTGCGGACATCGTGGTCGAGTCGGCGACAAAGTACATCGGGGGGCACGGCACCTCGATTGGCGGCATCATCGTGGACGCGGGCAAGTTCGACTGGAAGGCCTCTGGCCGCTTCAGGGATTTCGTCGAGCCCGATCCCTCCTACCACGGTCTTTCTTTCGTGGAGGCCTTCGGACCCTTGGCGTTCATCCTCAAGGCGCGCGTGCAGGGCCTCCGCGACACGGGCGCAGCGGTCTCCCCCTTCAACGCCTGGTTGTTCCTGCAGGGACTGGAGACGCTGCACCTGCGCATGCAGCGGCACTCGGAGAACGCGCTTGGGGTGGCCCGGCATCTGGAGAAGCATCCTGGCGTCGAGTGGGTGAACTATCCCGGCCTGCCGTCGAGCAAGTATGCCGCCCGGGCGAAGAAGTATCTGCCCGACGGCGCCAGCGGCCTTGTCACCTTCGGCATCAAGGGGGGCTTCAGCGCCGGAAAGAGCTTCATCAACGCGCTGAAGGTCTTCTCACTGCTGGCGAATCTGGGCGATGCCAAGTCTTTGGTCATTCACCCGGCGTCGACCACGCACCAACAGCTTTCGGTTGAGGAGCAGGCTGGAACCGGCGTCACGCCGGAGCTGGTACGGCTTTCCGTCGGCATCGAGGACGTGCGCGATCTGATTGCCGACATCGATCAGGCGCTGGAGGTCGCGGTGCCCAGTCCGGAGCTGGTAGGCGCGTGACCGCCACGATCGAACAGGTGCAGGCGCGCCGGCCCGACTTTGAGGGGGACTTCCTCATCGACGAGGTGGTCCCTCTCGAGAGCGGCGAGGTGCTGGCGCGCCCCACCCAGCATTACGCGATTTATGGAAAACTGAACGCCGCTCGCGACAACGCCGTGCTGGTCTGCCACGCGCTCTCCGGCCACGCCGAAGTGGCGACGTGGTGGCCGCAGCTTTTCAAAAAGCCCGGCGGCCTGCTCGATCTCGATCGCGACTGCATCATCGGCATCAACATTCTCGGTTCCTGTTACGGATCCACGGGTCCGGGCTCCGTCGATCCGGAGACCCGGCGGCTCTACGGGCCGACCTTCCCGCTGATCAATGTGCGCGACATCGTGCGCGCGCAGGAAAAGCTGATTACGTCGCTGGGGATTCGCAAGCTCAAGCTGGCTATCGGCGCCTCCATCGGGGGGATGCAGGTGCTGGAGTGGGCGGTGCTTTTCCCGGATCGCGTGGCGCGCGCTGTGAGCATCGGCGCGGCGCCGTTGGGCGCGATGGGCCTGGGCCTGAACCACATGCAGCGACAGGCCATTATGCTCGATCCCAAATGGGCCGGCGGCTTTTACCTGCCCGACGACGAACCGCACGGCGGTCTTGCCGTTGCCCGAGCCCTCGGCATCATCAGCTACAAAAGCGTGCCGCTCTTTGAGGCGCGCTTTGGACGCAAGCCGAACCGCAGCGGCGAGAATCCGTTTATCTCCGCTGCCGCCGGCCAGAACGGGCGCTTCGACATTGCAGGCTACCTCGACTATCAGGGGCTCAAGTTCAACGAACGCTTCGACGCCAACGCGTACATCTGCATCACCCGCACTATGGATACCTTCGATCCGGTGCGCGCGCATGCTTCGCCCTTCGCGGCATACAGCCGCATCCAGGCGCACGTAACGCTGGTGGGCATTTCGACCGACTGGCTCTTTCCGCCGGAAGATGTGCGCTCGCTCGCGGCGATTATTGGCGCGGCCGGCGCGCGTTGCGAGTATCGCGAGATGGCCTCCATCCACGGACACGACGCGTTTCTTGCCGAGCCCGACCACCTGGTGCGGCTCCTGCACCCCATCTTCGAATAGCGTCAGGGCTTCTGCGTCGGCCGCATCAGCACCTCGCTGATGAAGGCCTGCGGCGCCTGCGTGACCAGCGTCGCCACCACCCCGGCCACATCGTCCGGCTGCAGCATCTTCTCGGCATTCTTACCGGAGCGGCCAAAGTGCGTGTTGATGGAGCCGGGAGCGATCGCGCTCACGCGGATGTTGTGCTGGCGCAGCTCCTCGGCGACGGAATACGTCAGCCCGTTCAGCCCCCACTTCGACGCGGCGTAAGCGGCGCCGTTGGGCAGGGGATTGCGCCCGGCGAGCGACGAGATATTGATGATGTGCCCGGAGCGCGCCTGGATCATCAACGGCGCCAGCGCACGGATCATCAGATAGGGGCCGCGAAGATTCGTGTTCAGCACCCGATCCCACTCGTCGGGCGCGACCTCGTGCAGAGGACCACTCTGGCTTACGCCCGCGTTGTTGACCAGGACGTCGCAACGCTGGAACTCGCGGGCGATTCGCTTACCGAGCTCCGCGACGGCGGAGGGATCCATCAGGTCGCAGGGCAGGGAAGTCGCCTGGCCGCCGGCCTTTTCGATCTTCTGCCGGACTGTATCGAGGCTGGCCGGATCGCGCGCGACGAGTACGACGTGCGCCCCCATCGCGGCAAGTTTCCGCGCGATGGCATCTCCCACGCCGTGACCGGCGCCCGTGACTGCAGCAATCTGCGAAGCAAGCTGGCTCATAGTCGATTCGATGCAGCGGCCCGGCCCGCGATGCGCCGGATCACAGGCCCTGCCGGCGGACGATCTTTGCCGTGGTCACCGCCTGGCCGGTGTGCCGCTGGGTGTGGTCGGCGCAGTGGACCAGCAGGCCGCCCACGCTGGTCGGCAGAGCCTTGCGTCCCACCGCACGCGGTTGCTCCAGATCGACCCCGGCCAGGGCGCGGACACGCACGAGCGCGGCGTCGAGACCGGCGTGAAATTCCGCGAGCAGCTCATTCCGGGTCGCTCCTGGATCCAACTCGGTTTTCAGCGCAGCCAGTTGCTGGGGGCTCAGTGGCCGGCCTTCGGCATAGGTGAGCAGGCGGTCGAGCGCGCGGACGATATGGCGCAGGTGAAACGCGATCGGCGCCCCCTGCGCCGGGCGCGCATTCAGAGCGGCGTCGCTCAGCGAGGCACAGTGTCGATCGACATCCTCGCGGCACAGCTCCAGGGCATGGACCACGGCACGAACGACCGCCGGAAGCTCGGTATCCGTGCCGCGCAGCCACGGTTCCGGTTGAGAGCTCATGCTGCCAGTGTCTCGCATTCCGGCATCCAGCCCTGAAGCCGGAGCCTATCCGACCTCATCCGAAGTCGTGCATCCGCGGCCACATTTTGTCCCAGCTCTCCAGTGGATTGCGGCAGATAAAGAGATCGGGGTGGTACTCCGACTCTTCGTTCTTTACTCCATAGGGAATGTGCAGGTGTCCGGCCAGCGTGCACGTCCCGAAGAATCGCGCCAGCTTCTGCTGGCTGAAGCCGACGGTGATTACCACCTGCGGCCCTGGCGAACCGTAGCCGCGATCGTAGAACGAATTCACCGGGCTGATCGGCTCCGGCAGCCTGTACTGCGGTCCGTAGAGTGCCAGTGCGCCGGCCTCGCCATAATTCCCCGCGAGGATGGCCGCGTGGCTGCGATCCTGTTGCGGCAGCTGATTCCACACTCCAGCCACATCCGCCACCACATCCGGCCATCCAATCTCGTCGGCGAGATCGGTGCTGTGCTCCACCTGGTAGCGGAAGAGCCACGACCCGATGTGCGCCACGGGCAGAGCCGCACGGGTATACGCCGCCGCATCGAGCAGCAATCCGATCTTCAGCAGGGTCCAAACGCTCCGACGCACAGCACGCGATCGGCGACTGAGGAAAGCCTCCCACCACACGGCGCCTGCGGCATACAGCGACACGTAGCCCGGCTCCAGATAGTAGCCGCGCCCGCTGGCCAGCGCGAACAGGATCAGGGGTCCCAGATAGAGAAACGCCAGCAGCCGAAAGCGCGCACAGCGCAGCAACCACCACAGCCCAGCGACGACAATGGGCAGCCCCAGCGCCATGAACTTCAGCTGATCGGTCCAGTAGCCTGCCGCGCGCCCCTCGCCCACATCGCGCGCGTGGACGAACCGCTCCATCTGTACGGTGATGAATCCATGGCGCGCCTCCCATAGCAGGTGTGGCGCGGCGATCAACAGAGCGAGCCCAGTCGCATACCAGAACCAGCGGCTGCGCAGATGATGCCGCTGCGTCGGCAGCAGCGCCAGCCCGGCCATCAGGCTCACCGCGGGGAATGCGATGCTGTACTTCGACAGGATGCCTACTCCCACCGCGGCCCCCACGGCCAGCCACCACCGCGGATTCTCCGTGCGCAGCACCGTCGCGGTGAAGAAGGCCACCAGCGTCCACGCCAGATAGTCGAAGGACACGTACTGCATCAGAGCGCCCGTCAACAGCAGGATGTTCAGCCCGGCCAGCAGCGCCACAACCTGCGCCGCCCGGCGTCCGCCCAGCTGCCGTGCCAGCAGCGCGATCAGCACCAGCGAGACGGCGTCGGCGATTGAGGCCGGCAGGCGGAAGACCGCGGGCGAAATTCCACCCAGGGCGATGGCCATTCGCCCCAGAAACGAGGTGAGCGGCGGATAGGCCACGTACCCCCATGCCAGATGCCGCGCGTCGAAGAGGAACTGCAGCTCGTCGCGATGGAAGCCATAGCGGTTGCCGATGGCAAAGTGGGAGACCACCGTCAGGGCGGCCAGCAGCAGCAAAAGCGCGGTTGTTTTCTGCTCGGGAGGAGCCTCTGGTCGTACCGGGGCGGCCATGCGCACAGTGTACGGAAGGCCTGGTGTCCTGGTTCCTCCGAGGCTGGGCAGCGGAGCCGCAAAACAAACTCCTTGGCCTTCGACGCCCCTTGCTGCGAGAATAAGGCGACCCTTCCCCCGGCTCCCCAGCGGAGTAAGGGGAATTTGTTTTGTGGTACAACAATATCCGCCACTGCGCGGTCAGTTCAACGGGCGACAACCCAGCACTCGTGTGGGCGGGGATTGGATAAAAGGCGACTCTCCCGGCGAAGGATGGAAAAAGTATGCTGCCACAACAATGGGAAACGTTTAAGCGCGCGGCCCGCGGCGAGAAGATGGACAAAATTCCCATGGCGCTGATCGTTGACAGCCCCTGGATCCCGGGCTATCTCGGCATCAGCCATCTCGATTACTTTCTCGATCCCGAGCTGTGGTTCCAGTCGAACCTGAGAATCATGCGCGAGTTTCCCGACATCATTTTCATCCCCTCGTGGTGGATGGAGTATGGGATGGCGGCCGAACCTTCGGTGCTGGGCGCGAAGATCAAGTTCTGGCAGGACAATACGCCCAGCGAATACCACACCCTCCACCACCTCGAGGACATGGACCAGTTCCCGGATTATGAGGTGGAGGCCGACGGCTTTGCCGGCCTCACGCTGCACCGCATCAAAATGGCCCGGCAGCGGATTTTCGATGCCGGATACATCCTGCCCATGGTCACGGCGCGTGGTCCGCTCTGCACCGCCGGCTTCGTGCGCGGCACCACGAATTTCATGATCGATCTGGTGGAGAATCCCGAGGGCGCGCACAAGCTCATCGATCTGTGCACGCGCATGATCATCGACTGGCTGAAGGCCCAGCAGAAGGTTATGGGCGACACGGTTGAGAGCATTTTTATCCTCGATGACATTGTGGGCTTCATCAACGAGGAGCACTACCTCGAGTTCGCGCACCCGTATCTGACGCGCATCTGCGACGCTTTTCCAAAAGAATGGGTGAAGATCTATCACAACGACGCCGAAGTGGATGCCTGCCTCGATCACCTTTCGGACACCGGCTTCAATGTGCTCAACTGGGGCAAGCAGCGGCACATCACCGAAGTGAAGCGCCGCGTCGGCGACCGCATGTGCCTAATGGGCAATGTCAATCCGCTGGAAATTGGCGTCCGCGGCACGCCCGAAGAAGTTCGCGACGAGACGCTGGAGGTGCTGGAAGGCTCGGGCGGTGAGGGCATCATTCTCTCCGTCGGCGGCGGCACCAGCCCGGGCATGCCCAGGGAAAATATCCTGGCTATGCTCGAGGCTCTGAACGAATTCAACGCGAAGCGCTCCGCCCCGGTGGCGAGCGCCCGCTGAGGAAACCATGCCTGACTACGCCCGCATGAATCAGCTTCTTTACGAGGGCAACGCGGCCGAGGTGGAGCGGCTGACGAAGGAAGCCCTTGGCGAAGGCCGCACAGCGCAGGAGATTCTGAACGACGGGCTCATTGCGGGCATGAGCGTGGTGGGTGAGGACTTCAAGCACAACGTCCTCTACGTTCCGGAAGTGCTGATTGCCGCACGCGCGATGAAGGCCGGCATGGCCGTGCTGAAGCCGCTGCTCACCTCGAAAGAAAGCAGCAGCCGGCCGAGGGGTGTGCTGCTCATGGGCACCGTTCGCGGCGATCTGCACGACATCGGGAAGAACCTGGTGGCCATGATGGCCGAGGGCGCCGGTTTCGAGGTTCACGATATCGGTGTGGACCAGAGCGTGGAGAAATTCATGGCTGCCGCGGCAAAGTGCCAGCCCAACATCATCGGCATGAGCGCGCTGCTCACCACCACCATGACCTACATGAAGACGGTCATCGATGGATTTCAAGCCGCGGGACTCACGCATATCAAGATGGCCGTGGGCGGCGCACCCATCAGCCAGATGTTTGCCGACGAAATCGGCGCCGACGGTTATGGCGCCAATGCCTCGGCCGCAGTGGATTTATTCTTACGGCTCGTGGAGGCCGCCTGAGCCGTATCGGAGTCGAACGTGGCGATCTACAGGATTCTTTACTGGCAGGAAGTTCCAACACAGATTCGCGTCGAAGACGATGAAGACGACGTGACCCTGGAGCTGGACGGCCGCTTTCTGCGCCAGGTCGACATCCTCGCTGTGAAGCGCGGCCTGCAAGCCGCCGACGACTACCTGGCCCAGTGGAAATGGAGTGACGAGGCGGAGCGACCCGGCTCTGCGCGCGTCGTCGCCGAGGCCCTCAGGGCGGAGCTGGAAGCGAAAGGCTGGCCGGACGTCTGATATGGCGGTGACTCTCACCATCAACGGGCAGTCCATCGAAGCGCGCGACGGCTGGTCGCTCTTCAATCATGCCGAGGCGCTGGGCATCGACGTGCCGACCTCCTGCCGCAAGCAGGGCAAGTGCCGGGAGTGCATGGTGGAAGTCGTCGAAGGCCTCGACGTTCTCTCCGCGCACACCGATCCCGAGCGGCACCTGCGGGGCAACTTCCGACTCTCCTGCCAAACGCGCGTGATTGCCAATACCGGGCATGTCGGCTGCCACACCATGCGCCGCGGCGCCATGCGCATTGAGCGCCACGCCGTGGGATTCGGCGATCGCCCGTTGCACCTCGATCCCGCGGTCACCCGCGACGGCGACCGGATCCTTATCGATGGCGTCGAGGTCGAGCGCTCCACCGGCCCGATTCTCGGTCTCGCCATGGACCTTGGAACCACCACGGTTGTGCTGCGCCTCTACGATCTCGAGACCGGCGAGCTGCTCGCCGATACCTCCTTCGAAAACCCGCAGCGCTTCGGCGGCGCGGAAGTCATGGCGCGCATCGCCTACGACACAGACCACCCGGGCCGCCTGCTGCTGCGGACGCTGGCCGGTTATCTCTCCCACGCCATCGAGAGATTGGCCGTCGATCCGAAGACCATCTACGAGATGGTCGTGGCCGGTAACTCCACCATGCGCGACCTCTTCTTCCGCCAGTCGGTGCATTCCATCGGCCAGAGCCCGTATCGGTCCATTACGGAAATCGAAATGGCGGAAGGGAAGCGCACGACCACCAGCCTGGTGCAGACCGGTCTGCGCAGCCTGCTGCCGATTAACCCCCGCGCCCGCGTTTATGGCGCGCCCATCATCAGCGGCCACGTGGGCGCCGATGCCGCCGCCGCCATGCTCGCCGTCGATCTCGCCCACGAGACGCGCCGCGTGGCCGTCATGGACATCGGCACCAACACCGAGCTCATCGTCGGCAACCGCGATCGCATCCTGGCCGCTTCCTGCCCAGCGGGTCCGGCGTTTGAAGGCGGCGCAATCACCTGCGGCATGCCCGCGCTCGAGGGCGCCATCGAATCGGTGACCCTCGATGCCGACGGACACTTCCGTCTCGAAGTCATCGGCGATCAGAAGCCCGAAGGCATCTGCGGCTCCGGCCTCGTGAGTGCGTTGAGCGAATTGCTCCGCACCGGGCGCATGAACGCCCTCGGCCGCTTCGAGCACGATGAGCCGCGCATTCGTCTCTCGAGCGACGACGCCGGCACCGGCGATGTCTTCCTTCTCGAGCGGGACGTGAACGAACTCGCCCAGGCCAAGGGCGCCAATGTTGCCGGCCTGCATGTGGTCTTCAATCGCTATGGTCTCGACTTCGACGACATCGACGTCTTCTATCTCGCCGGCGGTTTCGGGCGTCATATCGATGTCGAAGCGGCCAAACGCATCGGACTTGTGCCCAATTTGTGCGCGGCGAAATTCGTTCAGGCCGGCAATCTCGCCATCGAGGGCGCGTCGATGGCCCTGCTCTCGAAGAAGAAGCGTCAGGAACTGGAAGAAGTTGTCCGCCGTGTCGAGCACTGCCGTCTCGAGACTGATCCTGGCTTCTTCGACTTCTTTGTCGAAGGTTGCCAGTTCAAGCCCGTGGAGGCGATTCCGTGCGTCCGGTGACGGAACTGCTCGAGCTCGCCGCCACGCCGGCGCCGGTGGACGTCACCCCTGAGGAATACAACCGCCTCCTCGGCTATCCCCGCGGTCATGCGCTGGAAGGACGGGCGTGCGAGCTGGCCGACTGGGCCCGTGCGTGGTACGCCGAGCACGGCCGCCCCTGGTTCTACGCGCGCCAGGCTGAGAGTTTCGCTTTCAGTGAAAATACGATCTGCATCGACGGCGCCCCGTTTGCGAGCCCGCGCCTGGGCCAGACAATTCAGCAGGCGGAAGCCCACGATGTTGTCCTCGTCGCCGTTGGCGCCGGCCCGGAGCTCGAAGAGGAAGCACGCTGCTGCTGGGAGTCCGATAAGCCCGACGACTATTTTTTCCTTGAGATGTATGGCTCCGCCGTCGTCGAGCATCTCATCACGCTTGCCGGCGCCCAACTCTGCGACTGGGCCGAGCAGCGAGGTATGGCCGTGCTGCCCCACGCCAGCCCCGGCTATGCGGACTGGGACGTTGCCGAGCAGCCGCGCCTGCTGGAGATTCTGCGCTGCACTCGCCACCTCCCGCTCCCGTCGAACCTTGAAGCGCTGGAGTCCGGCATGCTGCGCCCGCGCAAATCGCTGCTGGCCGTCTTCGGCCTCACCCGCCGCACCGAGCTGCTCCGCCGCCTCACCGAGCTCGTGCCTTGTGAGAACTGCACCTTCGGGCCCTGCGCTTACCGGCGCGCGCCCTGGCGCCGATCCGCCGAGCAGGGAGGCGGCCCGCGCACTCCGGTCCGCGCTGTCGCTCTTGATCCCAACGCCGCCTACACGATGAACCGCAAAGCCCTCGAGCGCTGGTCGAAGGATCGCCTCTCGCTGCGATTTTGTCCCGACGGCTCGCTCGAAGCTGCCTTCCGCTACGACGGCACCACCTGCACCAACATGGGCCGGCCTTTGGCCTTCGATTACACCGTGCAGCTGGGCCCGCGCGCGGAGGGCTATCCGATCCGCGCACAGCTCTGCTCGCCGGCGGCCGGCGATACGGGCCATACCTTCATGTGCGAGTACCGCGAGGATCCTGAGCGCCTGATGAACGCCATCGCCGCCGAGCAACCTCTGCACGGCGCGCCTCTCAACGCGATCCTCGCCTGGCAGCGCGAAACCGACGCGGCGGGCTGCTTCTGCGGGGCCGCCGGCCGCCATCACAAGTGGGGCCTTGTGCTGGAAACCATCCACTACGCGCTGGCCCACAAAGAACCAAAACAGGAACCCGAATCCCGATGAAGCCTCTTCTGCACGAAGCGATCCTCGACCGTCCCCTGCTGGGCGACGGCGCCATGGGCACGCAGCTTATGCTGGCCGGCCTCGAACAGGGCAACTGCGGCGAGCTTTGGAATCTCACCCGCCCCGAGCGCGTGCTGGCCATTCAGCGGCGCTATGTCGAAGCCGGCTCTGACTGCCTGCTCACTAATACCTTCGGCGGCTCGCGCATCATGCTGACCCGCCACGGCCACGCGGACCACGGCGTCGCAATCAACGAGGCTGCCGTCCGCATCGCGCGCCAGGCCTTTGGCAACGGCGACGGTTACGTGATCGGCGACACGGGCCCCTTCGGCGGCCTGCTCGAGCCTTTCGGCGACTTCACTGAAGCCCAGGTCCGCGCTGCCTTTGAAGAGCAGGCCGCCGCGCTGGTTTCCGCCGGCGCCGATGCCATCATCATCGAGACGCAGACGTCTCTCGAAGAGCTGGGCCTCGGCATTGCAGCCGCGAAGGCCGCCGGCGCGCCCTGCATCATCGGTTCCATGGCCTACGATGTCACCCTCGACGGTTCCACCTTCCGCACCATGATGGGCATCGACCCCGAACGTGCCGCCGCATTCATGGCGGAGCACGGCGCCCACGTCGTCGCCCTCAACTGCGGCACCCGTATGGACATGCACCGCGCTCTCACCGCAGTCCAGCGCTACAGGGCCGTCACACATCTGCCCGTGATGGTGCAGCCCAATGCCGGCCAGCCACGCCTCGTCAACATGAAAGTCGTCTACGACGAGACGCCGGAGCAGATGGTTGAGGGGTTGCCGGCGCTCCTCGATGCCGGAGCCAACATCGTCGGCGCTTGCTGCGGCAGCACGCCCGAGCACATCCGCGCGTTCAGAAAAGCAATGGACGCGCTTCTCGACTCAAGAGGCATCCAGCCCGAAGGAGCTGCGCGTGAAAGTCAGACTCTGTGATGTGAATCCCGACGCCGTGAGCAAGCTCCCGCGGCACAGCGACGACAAGTCCGGCATCGGCGTCCACTATATCGACGCGTACGTGAAGCCGATGAACGTGAAGCTCGAAGATGGAACCCCGGTCAAATGCAAGCGCCGCGGTCTCAAAATCGTCTTATCGGTCGGAGGAAAAAAGGGGGAAGGCCTGATGCGCCGTCTCGATGTCAGCCCCGATCCCGTGGTCATGCTGGATGCCGCTATCCAGGAAGCCGCGCAGGCTGCCGGCCTCGAGCTCTCCGTTGAGGACGGAGCGATTTTTCTCACCTTCCAACCTCCGACACCGAACATCGTCGGCGGCACGCTTTAACTCCGCCGCGCGCGAAACTCCTCTCCCATCGTGGCAATCGCGCCTGCATCGAGAACCTTCGCCGCGTGCGGAAACACCACCGTCTCCTCCATCGCGATGTGCGTTGCGTACAGTGACTCCAACTGCCCGGTTGCGTCCAGCAGCGCTCTTGTCTCTTCGTCCACCAACGCTCCGCTGGTCATCCAGCGCCTGTACAGCCGATCCACCTCTCCGTGCAGAGCTCCCGCATCCGAGTGCTCGTGCTCCAGGGCCTCGATCGCATGCCGATCGTCTCTTGCGCCCGCCTGCCGGAGCCGCGGAAAGAGCGAATCCTCTTCGTCCCGGTTGTGCCGCTCGCCTCCCTCGCGAAAATAGTGCAGCGCACCCCGCACCGCATCCTGTTCTTCGTCGGACAGGGCTCGCCCCTGCGCCCGCCGCGCCACCTCGCACAAGACACGCAGAAAACGCTCGATGCGCCGATGGCAGTCGCGCAGCATGCCCAGCGGATCGTCGAAGCCGCTGTCCAGTTTCGCTCCGATTTGAACCGGCATGGTCAGTCCTCCCTTCCGATTCTCCGCCCGCACCCCCAAACGCCTCAACTCAGGCACTCCCTCGTTGCAGGAAGGAGAAAGGACGCGGACACTTGTGTTACCTTTTCCAGCAATGCGTTCCGGTCCTCGATGAGTCGCTCGGACCAAAAAGGGGCGCGTATTCCGCTGTTTCGCTTTGAGGAGGTCCCGGTTGAAGTTGAACCGCTTTTGTGTGCCCGCCAGTTTGGCTGCTCTCCTGCTCGTCTCCGGCGCTTGTGCCCAGCAACCTGATCCTGCTGCCCCCGCGGCACCGTCGCTCTATGGAGCGCTGCACTTCCGCTACATCGGCCCTCCCGGGAATCGTGTCACGTCCGTCCTCGGCGAACCCGGCAACCCCAACGTGTACTATGCCGGGGCCGCCTCGGGCGGCGTCTGGAAATCTTTCGACGGCGGCGATCACTGGTACCCCATCTTCGATCATGAGGACGCGCAGTCCATCGGCTCCATCGCCATCGCGCCCTCCGCACATAACGTCGTCTGGGTCGGCACCGGCGAGACCTTCATCCGCAGCGACGTCTCTCTCGGCGACGGCATCTACAAGTCCATTAACGGCGGCCGTACCTGGGAGCATATGGGCCTGGAGAAGACGGGCCGCATCGGCCGCATCATCATCGACCCGCAGAATCCCGACATCGTTTACGCTGCTGCGCTCGGCACCTGCTATGGCCCCCAGCAGGAGCGTGGCATCTACCGCACCACCGACGGCGGCAAGACCTGGAAGCGCGTCCTCTTCGTGGATGAGAACACCGGCGCCTCCGACCTCACCATGGATCCCGGGGATCCGCAGCACCTGATCGCCGGTTTCTGGCAGATCGACATCAAGACCTGGGGCCGCAAGAGCGGCGGGCCGGGCAGCGGCCTCTTTGAGACCAACGACGGGGGCGACCACTGGACGCGCCTCACTGGCCATGGGCTGCCGCCTTCACCTCTGGGCAAAATCGCCGTCAACTTCGCTCCCAGCGACGGCCGCCGCGTCTACGCGCTGATTGAAACCGGCCAGGGCGGCACGCTCTGGCGCTCCGACGACGGCGGCGCCAGCTGGATCGTCGCCAACTACAGCCGCCTGCTCAACGAGCGCCCCCATTACTACACCCGCATGCTCGTGATGCCCGACAACGAGAACGAGGTTTACTTCCCCTCCAACGGCATCAGCGTCACCTACGACGGAGGCCAGACCACCGAACACATCCCGTGCTCCGGCTTCGACCCGGCCAGCCCGACCTCGCTCCACCGCGGAGGCGGCTGCGGCGGAGACAACCACGACATGTGGGCCGACCCCAAAGATCCGAGCCGCATGATGATCGGCAGCGATGGCGGCGTCTCCATTTCGACCACCCGCGGCCGCTCCTTCCGCGAAATTCGCCTGCCCATCGCGCAGATGTACCACGTCGCTACCGACAATCGCATTCCCTACGATGTTTACGGCCAGATGCAGGACGGCATGCCCCTGCGCGGCCCCAGCGACGTCCCGGGCGGATACGGCATCGGCGCCGACGAGTGGACCACGACCGCCGGCTGCGAAACCGGATGGAATATTCCCGATCCGGTCGACAACAACATCGTGTGGGGCGGCTGTTACGCCGGCGTCACCGAGCGCTTCGATGCGAAGTCCGGTTTTGCGCGCTCGGTCAGCGTCTGGCCCGACCGCACCATGGGCGCCAATGCGGGCCAGGTGAAGATCCGCATGAACTGGACCTATCCCATCGCTATCTCGCCCTGGGATCACAACAGCGTTTACGTCGGCGCGCAGTACGTCGAACGCACCACCGACGGGGGGCAGACGTGGCAGCAGATCAGCCCCGACCTCACCCTCAACGACGCCTCCATGCACGGCGATTCCGGCGGTTTGACCGTGGATAACCTCAGCGTTGAATACGCGGGTGTCGTCTTCGCACTCGCCGAATCGTCTGTGGAGAGAGGCCAGATCTGGGCCGGCACCAATGACGGACAGGTGCAGATGACGCGCGACGGCGGTAAGCACTGGACCAACCTCACCGCCAACATCCCCGGCCTGCCACCCAAAATGACCGTGGACAGCATCGAGCCCTCAAAGTACGACGCCGGCACCTGCTACGTCGCCTTCGATGGCCATCAGGTGGACGTCTTCGATCCATACCTCTACAAGACCACCGACTACGGCAAAACGTGGACGAAGATCACCGATGGCATCCCCTCTTCGCCGCTCAGCTACACCCACGTCCTTCGCGAAGATCCGGTCCGTCGCGGTCTGCTCTATGCCGGCACCGAAAACGGCCTCTACATTTCTATGAACGACGGCGCGCACTGGGAGCCCTTCCAGCTCAACCTGCCGCACACGCCCGTCTACTGGCTCACCATTCAGCCCACGTTCGACGATCTGGTCATCGGCACCTACGGCCGCGGCTTCTGGATCCTCGATGACATCTCGCCCCTCCAGCACATGAAAGCGGAAAGCGAGCGGCCAGCAGCGGAGCTGTTCCCCGTGCGCAAGGCCTGGCGTCTGCGCCCTGGCATTCGCCGCGAGCTGGCTGCCCAGAGCGTTTCTGTCGGCCATAACCCGCCCTACGGCGTGCCCATCAACTACCTGCTGAAGTCCGAGACAAAAGGCGTCAAGCTCGACGTCTTCGACAAAGACGGCCACCTCGTCCAGCATCTTCACGCCAGCGGCCATGCCGGCGTGAACCGCGTCTGGTGGGATCTCCGCTACGAGACGCCCGTCGCTGTCGCTCTCCGCACCACGCCCCCGGGCAATCCGCACATCTGGAGCGAGAAGCGATTCGCCGGCCACCTGACGCGCCCCATCTTCTACTACGGCGTCAGCCGCGGCAATAACTCGCCCCTCGTCGCCCCTGGCACCTATACGGTGAAGCTCACGGTCGATGGACACGAGCAGTCGCAGCCCGTCGTCGTGGTCAAGGACCCGAACACTCCCGCCACGCTGGAAGACGCGATGGTCTCCTCGGAGCTTTCCTACAGGATCTACCAGGACACCGATCGCTCCGCGCAGCTCATCAACCAAATCGAGTGGAGCCGCAAGCAGCTGGAGGACACGCGCCGTCTGCTGGTCGCTAAAGGCGCCGACAAGTCCCTCCTTGACGCCACGGATGCCGTTAACCACAAGTACCTGGACCAGGAAGACCAGCTCATGCATCCGACCATCGCTGAGGGCGATGAAAAGTCGTTCCGCGGACCGCTGGGTCTTTACCTGAAATTCGTCTGGCTGCAGGCGGAAGTCGGCAGCGGAGAGGCGGACGTGTCCGGCAATTCCGACTGGCCGCCCACTGAGCCGGAGAAGCAGGTCTTCGCCGAGCTGGATACGCAGCTCCACAACGTGGATACCGCGGTCCAGCACGTCGATGACGCCGACCTGGCCGCCTACAACGCGTTGCTCGCGAAGAGTAAGGTGCAGCGCATCACCGTAGTGTCGAACGGCGGCTCAACCGACAACTCCGCTGCGGCTGCCGACAACGACGACGATTAGCGTTTCTTTTTTCTCTGAGCGGGGGCGGTCGGGAGGTCCTTCTGCCTCCGGCTCCCCGCCTCTTTGCGTGTTCTGTGGCGCATTTTTTCCGCTGAAAGCTGCCCCTGACGCCGCCGGGGGAGCGGCCTGCCCCCGTCGGGGCATACCCGCTTCTGCGCGTCCGCCGTACGCTTCGGCCATGGCGCGAGTCTCCGAAACCAATCAGCAGGACAGCCGCAGGGGCGTCGCCGGCGTTGGCCGCCAGCCCCGCATCGCCATGCTGATTCGCCGCAACGGGACCTGGCGGGAAGTTGCCTTCGAACGCAGGGCCTTTCCGACAGCGCACCCGATCGCAGCGACCGCGCTTCCCCAGGAGCAATAACTATGGCTGCAGCAGTTTCCTCAATGGACGTTGAACTGGCGGAACTCCGTCTCCGTCTCCGCTCTACCCTGCATGATTCCGCCCGCCCGATCAGCACGAAGATGTCGGAATTCCGCATGCTCCTCGTGGAGTCCCGCCGCTGCGCGGCCGCTGCAAGCGCGGAACCGCTGCTCGCCGACAGCCTCTGATCACGACTGCATGATCGGAGCCGCTTGCCTGGCGACGGTCCTCTAGGTTTCGCCGTACACGGGCACCGACGCTCCGTGAATCAGCCGCGCCTCTTCGCTCGACAGGAACAGTACCACCCGGGCAATGTCCGCCGGCTTCGGCCACCGCGCAAAATCGGCTCCCGGCATTGCCCGGCGGTTCTCTTCCGTATCGAAAATGCTGGGCACAACGGAATTCACGCGCACGCCCCTGCCCTTTACATCCGCCGCCAGCGAATCGATCATGGCCACCGCCGCCGCCTTGGACGCCGCATACGCTGCAGCCCCTGCCCCGTGATCGAAGGCCGCGCGCGACGCTATATTCACCACCGTCCCGCTCCCCTGGCGCAGCATCGCCGGAACCACCGCCCGCGCCAGCGCGAACCCCGATCGCAGATTGAGCGACAGCATCCGCTCAAAAACCTCAGGCGGCGTCTCCCATAGAGCCGTCCCACCGGCATAGCCACCGACCGCATTCACCAGTGCATCGATGCGCCCCTGCTCTGCCACGATCTTCTGCGCCAGCGCTTCCGTCGCTGCCGTATCGGTCGCGTCGACAGCCTGTCCGGTGAGAGCGGCTGCGCGTTCCCCGGCAGACGCTCGCAGCGTCTCCAGCTCTTCTGCCCGGCGACAGGTCACCACCACCCGCGCGCCTTCGTGCAGAAAGGCCAGGCTGACGGCCCGCCCCAGCGCCCCGGTGCCGCCCGCCACCAGCACGACTCTGTCCCTGAATCGCTCCGCCATCTCCCCACCTCCGATCGCGTGCGCCATGGAAACAGTGTTCCCGCCACGCCTCCGCGTACCCCGCGATTCTACGGGAAAGGTCCGAGCTGCCCGCGAATGCGACGCCGCCCACCCCCACGACGGCGTGTGCTAGACTGCGCCGCATGGGTTTGATCATTATCCTGATTATCATTCTGTTGCTGGCTGGCGGCGGCGGATACTACATGGGGCCAGGCGTCGGTTATTACGGTGGCGGCGGCCTTAGCCTCATCCTGCTCATCGTGATCCTCTACCTGCTCTTCGGCAGAGGGCGGCGAATCTAGGTCCGCAGAGACGAGAGGGCAAAGCCGAAGCCCTGCCCGTCGTCCCCGAGCGTCTCGGATACGAATGACTCCCGTGGCCGGTGACCTCGGGAGGATGTCCGACGATCGCGCACGCAGGACTCCCTCGCACTCTATGACCAGGTACGGAGCTGCCGACACAGTCTGACCGACCGCCGGATCTCGCAGATTGGTGGGTGGAAGGATAGGCCGACCCCGAGAGATTCATCGATTCAAGTGCGATGGGGCTCCCCAGCCGGACCCGATTGCCCTGGTCACAGGTTTAAGAAGCAGCCGCAATTCCAGATTCGGCTGGGTGGCAAGCGGCTCTTCTGGATCGCTCCCCTTCTCCAGCGGCAGAAAGGCTCCGGGGACTCCCGGAGCCTCTCTTTTTTGAACGCTGAAGTGGATGAAGACGGCGCCACCCCGCCTCGGAGTGGTTGATCAATATTAGGGGATTGTGATCAACAAGATGGTGTAATATCGGATGTTCGCGAGTCATTTCTTCCAAATTCGTGATTGAACCGTGATCGTCTGTCGAAACAGGAATGAAACCGGGCGGGAATCAGGGTTGTCCCACTATGAATGATGTCCTCAATCATCGATCCGAGCAGATCATCAAGCATCTTCTCCGCACCGGCACCGCCACCATCGAAGAGTTACTCGCAGTCGTGGGTTCTTCCGCTCCCAGCATTCGCAGGGATCTGGGCAGGCTCGAGGGGCGCGGTCTGATTCGCCGCACACACGGCGGAGCCGAACTGGTGGAGCCCCTTCTGTATGAGCCGTTTCGCTACGACAGTTCTTTTCTGGCTCGTGAGCAGCGTCTTGCGGCAGAAAAGCGCCGCATTGCGGTGGCGGCCGCCGAGATCGTGGAGACCGGGGACACGGTCGGTTTGACCTCGGGAACCACGACCACGCACATCGGGCGCAGTCTTCGCCACCGGCAGAAGATTCAGGTGGTCACGAACGCGATCAACATCGGCATGGAACTGTGCAACCAGCCCGGGATTCGCACCTACCTGACCGGCGGAGTGGTTCCCTGGGCATGGTCGTTCTCCCTGACCGGGAGTGCGGCGCTCGCCTTCCTCGACGATGTGTACATGGACAAGGTCTTTCTCAGCGTTACGGGGCTCGATGCCGAGCGCGGCGCAACCACGCTGGAGACGGATGAGGCGATGATCTACCGCAAAATGCTGAAGCAGTCGAAGCAGGTGATTGTGGTTGCGGATTCCAGCAAAATCGGCAGGGTAAGCCCGGCATTTATCTGCCCCATTAACGAAGCCCACATGCTGATTACCGATACGGGCGCGTCAGCCGAGGCGCTGGCGCCCTTCGAACGACAGGGCATTCGGGTCGTAAGCGTTTGAAAAAACAGGCCTGCGACCACGCCAGAGGCTCGAGCGAACCTGGCGGAGTTGCCGGGTTTCTTTCATCACGCTGATCATTTTAAGCCCATCTGTTCATTTTTCCCCTTGCGGTTCGCCGACCTCCGTCGTATGCTTGCTCCTCAAAGCTGAAAACCGAGCGGATGCAGGCGTGGTCAGTTACACGAAAGCAGAATGACGCCCACCGCTCCTAATCTTTACTTTTTAGGAGGTCCCAGGCCATGACCCAGTTCGAATCGAGTTCGCATCGACCGCTCCAATCGCGAAGCGGTTTCCATTTTCGGCGCGGTGGGGTACAGTTTGCGGCGCTGATGTTCGCCTTGTTCAGCCTCCTGATCGCTCCCTCGTGCATCCGAGCGCAGGAGTTACAGGGAACGTTCACAGGAACCGTCACCGATCCCAGCGGCGCGGTCATTCCGAACGCCACCATTACTCTCAGTGAAAATGCAGTGGGCACACAGGCGCGCGTGGTGCAAACCGATGCCAACGGGAGCTACACCGCGACGAATCTGCCGGCCGGCACCTATACCATTACGATCGCGGCCCCGGGCTTCTCCACGGTTAAGCAGCAGGACGTAATTCTGAATGTGGCGCAGCAGCGGGCGGTCAACGTGCAGCTCAAACCGGGATCGGCGACGCAGACCGTTATCGTCAAGGAAAATCCGGTGGCGATTGACACGACATCGAGCTCTGAGTCGGGAACCATTAACGGAACCCAGGTGCGGGAGCTGGAGCTGATCAACCGCAACTTCCAGCAGCTGGTTACCCTGCAGCCCGGCGTGGTCAACAATCTGGGAGACGAGCCTGGCTTCGGACTCAACAGCGTGTCATCCATCTCCGTCAACGGAGCGCGCGAGACGGCCAACAACTGGTCGGTCGACGGGGCAGACATCAACGACAGCGGCTCCAATGCGACCCTGCTGAACATTCCGTCGATCGACGCCATTCAGGAGTTCACGCTCGAGCGGAGCTCTTACGATGCCAGCTTCGGCCGCTCCGGCGGCGGTCAGATCGTGGTGGCCACGCGTTCCGGCACCAACACCTACCATGGCACCGCCTATGAATTCGCGCGGACGGAAAACACCAACGCCAATCCCTACTTCAACAATCTGGGCGGCATTCCACGGTCGCCCGATCACTACAACGATTACGGCTTCACGCTGGGCGGACCGATTCTGATTCCGCACGTGTACAACACCGACAGAAAGAAGACCTTCTTCTTCTGGTCGGAAGAGTGGCGCAAGACATCGGAGCCGACCACCAACAATGTCCCCGCAGCCACGCCAGCCGAACTGGCTGGCACCTTCGCCACCAATCCCACCAACTACGCGGCCACCGTGGCGGCGTCAGGGGCGGGGTGCGTGAGCGCCTATACGGCAACGAGCGCAACCACCGGATACGCTACCGCGAATCCCTCCTGCTACAGCGCCAATGCTCAGGTCTACGTCAGCCAGATCGTGAGCAAAAACCCGGCCAACTTCACGTCGGCGAGCAACGGCTTCACCTACGGCTATCAACTCGCCGGTTACTCGACGCTGAATAACTTCCGCCAGGACCTGGTGCGCGTGGATCATTACTTCAACGACAAGCTGCACTTCTTCGCGCGCGGCATGCAGGACGACGTTCCGGAGACGCTGCCCACCGGCTTGTGGGGCGGCGCCAACTATCCCAATGTGGTGAATGTGGCGATCAATGCGCCGGGCAAAAACGTGGTAGCCAACCTGACCTGGACAATCTCGCCGAAAATGGTGAACGAGGTTGAGTTCGCCTACTCTCAGGGCACCATCGCGGGCGCTCTCTCCGGGCAGGCCAATTCGGCCAGCCTGCTTTCTTCCCTGAGCAACAACTATGCCTACAAAGATCCCTACGGACGTATCCCCAGCGTGTCCATTCTGGATGGCTCGGTCACGGTAGTTTCGCAGGGCAGCGCTCCGTACTTTGAGCGGAATCTCGATCGCAACATCTTCGATAACTTCACTTACACCGTGGGGCAGCACACGATCCGCGCCGGAGTCACGGCGCAGCAGATGCTGAAGACCGAAGATGCGTCGGAAGGTAACCCGGCTTTCAACTTCAACACATGGGGAGATTTCCTGCTGGGTTCCGTATCGCAATACAGCCAGGCCAGCCGCGATATTATCCCGGATCTGCAGTTCTGGAATACCGAAGCGTATGTAGAGGATAGCTGGAAGGCAACCCGCGACCTCAATCTTAATCTGGGCGTACGCTGGTCGCGCTTCCCATCGCCATCGGATTCGTTGAACACCCTGGTGAACTTCGACCCGGCGGCTTACGACCCGAGCGCGGCTCCGGCGCTGGACTCGAGTGGGAACTTCGTTGCCGGCCAGGCCTTCACGCCCGCTACTTATGCCAACGGGCTTATCTTTCCCAAAGGGGCAGCATGTGCCGCTGCCCAGGCGATCTCCACCCAGGTCTCCTGCTCGCCTTACGGATCGCTGGTGAACCCGAATAATAACTGGAATTTCGGACCGCGCGTGGGATTTGCCTGGACACCCCCCGTCAACGGTGGCAGAACGGTGCTGCGCGGCGGCTTCGGGGTGTTTTACGATCGCGTTCTCGACGGCATCTGGGAACAGAATGCGTTCGGCGATCCGCCCCTCGTGCAGACAACGACGATCACCAATACCAATTTCGACAATCCTCTGGGCGCAGGGACCGCCGCGCCTCCAGGATTGGCGCCGAATCCGCTCACCACCACCGGCAACCCGACGTTCAAGGTCCCCTCCTACGCGGACTTCAACCTCTCGGGCGAACAGCAACTCAGCGGCAACACGACGCTGGAGATCGCCTACGTCGGCTCCGTAACCCGGCACATGATGGGCGAACTGGATCTGAATATGCCCACCCTGGCCACGCGCGAAGCCAATCCGTCGGCGCCGCTCAACAACATTCGCAATTTCCTCGGGTATTCGGATTTCCATACCCGCCTGCCGATCTTTACCTCCAACTACAACTCGCTGCAGATCTCGATGAATCATCGCTCGCGCGATCTGCAGGTGGGCATCGCCTATACGTGGTCAAAGAACCTGACCGACCAGTACAACGATCGCGGGGTGGCCAACACCTATACCTGGGATCCGAAGCTGGACTACGGCAACTCCGGGCTGAATGAGCCGCAGATCTTCGTGGCCAACTTTGTTTACAAGGAGCCGTTCTTCCTGAACCAGCATGGCCTGCCGGGGCACGTTCTCGGCGGCTGGGAACTCTCGGGTATCACGACCTTCGAATCCGGATCCTCGTTCAACGCGTACCAGATTCCGGATCCCTACGGCTGCGTGACCGATACTTCCACTGCCAACGGGTGCCAGGCGGGAACTTATCCGGGCGGCCTGGGTATCGACGGTCCTAACTACGACATCCTGGCTCGCCCCGATCAGGTAAGTTCCGTTCACCTGGTGAAGAGCAAGCTCAACTACTTTGATCCCTCGTCCTTCGCAACTGCCGTCGGTCACTTCGGCAGCGAGTCGGCCGGGAATATCCTCGGACCCGGCCTTGAGAAGGTCGACCTGGGCCTGATGAAGAACTTCGCCTTCGGGGAAAGGGTCAGCCTGCAAATGCGGGCAGAGGCCTTCAACGTCTTCAATCACACCAGCTTCGACGGCGTGGACAACGGGCTTACCGATGGAACCTTCGGCCAGTCCACGAGCACGCACGAGCCGCGGATCATGCAGTTCAGCGGCAAAATGTATTTCTAACGACCAGCCGGGTTGCAGCGAAATGAAGGGCCGGGGCGAGAGCTCCGGCCCTTATTTTTGGGGGAATTCCGGCTGGCCCGCAGCTGCGGCGCCATGGCTCGGGACAGGCGCCATCAGGTTCACGAGAGCCGTGTTTTCGGCCTGATTCAGGCTGCGCGTCCTCGCGAATTCACGTTTGGCCTGGACCATATCGCCCATGGTTCGATACAGCCGTCCCAGTTGCCAGTGGACGTCGACATCGTCCGGCTTGATCGCCGCGGCCGCCTTCAGCTCCCGGAGCGCATCTGCGCGCCGGTCTTTCTTCGCATAGATCATGCCCAGGTCCAGCCGGGCCAGGAAAATCGAAGGATCGCTCTTTCCGATTTTTTCCAGCAACGACTGCGCCTGGTCGAGGTGATCCAAATGCAATTCGGAATCCGCAAGGTACTGCATGGCGTTGGTGTAGCCCGGATTATTCGCAAGTTCAGCCTGAAATTCCTGCGCGGCCTCCTCATACTCCTTCTTCGTCCACAGCAGATAGCCAAGCCCAAAATGCACGTTCGGCTCCTTGGGATTGGCCGCGGCCGCCGCACGGAACTCGCGGATCGCGCCGTCGGTGTCTTTCATGGCGTCCAGCGCCTCTCCCACCAGCATGTCGGCTTCAGCCGATTGCGCATTGAGAGCCACGATCCGGTGATAGGCGTCGATGACGCACGGGTACTGATGGGATAAGAGGCAGCTGTTCGCCAGAGTCAGAAGCAGAGTCAGGTTTTGCGGATCCGATGCGGACGCCCCCATCAGATAGGGCGCTGCCGCTCGATATTCGCCCAGTCCGTAATGCGACATGCCGAGCAGCAGGGTGAGCCGGTCCGTGTCGGCAGAGTGGGCAGGCTGCGCCTTTAACATCGGCTCGAAGACGCGAATGGCCTCCCGGTACTGGCCGGCTTTGAAGTAGGCCAGCCCCAGATTCAGGTGCAGGCCGGGCATGGCAGGATCGATCGCCAGAGCTTTGCGGTAGAAAGCCACAGCGGTCGCGTAATGCTCCTGGCGCGCCTCAAGGAAACCGATATGAGCCAGGGGCTCCGCATTGGACGGAGACTCCGCTGCGAGTTTTCGCCAGGCTGCTTCCGCTTCGGCATTTTTCCCCGCACCTTCCAGCGCGAACGCCGCCGCCCGCGCATCGCTCTGAGCCGTCGCTGCATGTGGACAGGCTGCGAGTACAAGCGCCAGCATCCATGGTGCACCCTGCGCGAGTGAAAGCTGCTGCCGACGTGGAGGAAGACCGCGGTGATCCTTGGGGCCCATCTGTGCTCCATCCTACCCGGTGTCGGCAAGATACCGGAATACTCCGACCGGCTGTTTTGGCCGGCTTGCGGGCCGCGCTGGTCTGCTGTTTTCGAAGTTCAGGAGGGTAACCCGGCGAGAAATCGCCGGTCCGGTGCTCTGTCGCAGACATTGAGACGATCATCGCCCAATGTCGTCAGGTTCCCCTTGTGCAGGCTCCAGTGGAGAACTGAGACGAATCGCTGTAAGTTTTTGAAGGGAATGGCGCGCCCTGAGAGATTCGAACTCCCGACCTACTGATTCGTAGTCAGTCGCTCTATCCAACTGAGCTAAGGGCGCGCAGCCTGGGTCTTGCGGACTCCTTCGAGAATACCAGTTCGCCCCACCCCGGGCAACGCTCCCGGGTGGTTCAGCCGCGATCACCCAACCTCGTCGAACCCTGCTCGATCAGCACCAGTCCGTGCGCCGGCCTGCGGCTTTTTGCGTCTTCGTCTCTGCCTTGTCTGCACTCTCTTCGGCCGGCTCGCCGTCCGCGCTCGCCGCGTCCAGTTCTTCGTCGGTCAGAATAAAGCGCCGGATGTAGCGCAGAGGCTCGTCCCACACCGCCATCTGTTCCAGGTGATATTGCCAGACCGTGTTCGACGTGGAGCGCGACGATCGCCGCGTGAACGACTTTCGCCTGATGGTCACCACTTTGCCGCTGGAGTCGATCCGGGTGTACTCCTGCGACGGCAGAACAAACGTGATCTGCGTGCCCTTTTTCCAGAAGTGGCTGGCGAACTCGTGCGCGAACAGCAGGGCGTAGTACCGCTTTCCTCCGTCCAGCACGTCCACCGCCTGCTCGAAGCCGGCCCACTCTGCCTCGACGTTCGTCTGGTACCAACGGCGGAACTCGAACCCATGCACCCGCGCCCGGAGAATGATCATGCGGAGGAGTTCTTTGCGAGTCATGTTTCTTTCCCTGAAGCGGGCCAGGCGCCCCGTGCCACGACGCTCTCGGCCTCCAACCTATAAGGAGAGGGAAGGCGAAGCAAGGGAAAAGGGATGGCCGGCACGCTTCTGGTTCCAGCCTCGGTACCCCCGCAGGTGCGTCAGGCAGAGAGTACTTCAGAGCGATGGGCCGCCCGACGACGCCGCCTCCAGCGCCGCCCCCGGTTCGCTGCCGCGCACCGCGAAGAGCCCGCTCACCCACGCAACCGGCGCCATGCAGTAGCTCGCCATCAGCCTGGGAATGCGCCGCAGGTCCGTCGCCAGCGTGTGCGCTTCCTCGCCCACCAGCAGCGCGCCATTGCGAATCATGTGCCAGTGGAACGTTGCCGAAATCAGCGTGAACGCCAACGCGGGCATGCCCAGCTGCTGCGTCCGCCGCCCGTCCAGCCAGAAGTGCAGCCCGGCATCCATCCCCAGCGAGGTCAGCGGCACCACCACCACGCAGGCCAGCCACGCCAGCCTTTCCGTCCGCAGGCTCAGCGACTGCTGCTGCAGGGCCGAGAAGAACCCGCACGTCAGCAGCACGAAGGCCGCTTCCACGACGCCGAAATGCCGTCGCGCGTGGACCTCCACATGCCGCAGTGCGGCCACACAGGCCCCGCCTCGCAGCACCGCTGTCAGCAGCGCTACCTTCCAGTTCCAGTGCGTGAAAGGGAAGAGCCATGGCGAGGGCTGTGCCTTCCTGCTCGCGGTCTGCGTGCTCAAACGCATCGTCCTCTCCCGGGCCCGCTCGATGTCGCGGCGTGGTTCGCGCCTTGACCTGCAGCATGACAGGGCGTCCGCCGCTGCACCGTCAACAGGCCATGACATTCCGTCCAATTTCCGCCGCGGTATGCCTTTCGTAACTCCTGCCCGCACCCATCCGATCGTGGTTCCACTTTGATCCCGTACCTGGTTACCAAGGTTCAGAGCCGTTTGCGAAACTTCGCCCCAGTCCCCGGGTTCACCCCTGCACCGGCGCAATGACGCCGCTTCACTCAGGCAATATCAGCGGTTTCCGGACTACGCCCTGCTCGCGACCTGCGACCGCCGCTCTTCCGAGGATCGTCGTTCGGAACCACGAGCCGGCGCGTCGTGCGCTCTTCCTCTACCCGAATCAAGATCCTCCTCCGACCGGCGTCGCACGCATCGACAGGCCATGGCCGGCCGCGGAAAGCGATCGACTGCATGACCACCCACGCCGTTGCCCGTTTTACCCGTTGCGCTTCTCCCATCGTTCTGGCGGTGTTGCTCGCCGCCGGTTGCGGCGACCACTCCACGCCGCCCACTGCCAACCAGAATGTTTCCACCGCGCCCGCCTTTGTTATCGGCACCGACGCGCCCGTGGCCGGGGTGGTCTCTTTCAGTGCCCAGATTCAGTCCATTGACGCCATCGACGCGAGCGGTAACTCCGTCTCCCTGCTCAGTGGCACGCCTACGGTTGACTTCGCCCGCTACAACGGCCTGCAGACGCTCCTCGACATGAACGACGTTCCCGCCGGCACCTACACCCAGATCGCCGTCACCTTCGGCAGCGCCACCATCGGCTATCTGCAGACCGGCTCCGGCACTGAACCCACCATCCAGACCATGCCGGCCATCTTCGACTCCTCCAGCATCACCACGACCTTGGCCAATCCCCTCGTCGTGGCGCAGACCGGCCCCGTCGGCATCCATCTGGATTTCCGCCTCGACAAGTCCATCGAGGTCGACAGCAGTGGCCAGATCACCGGCCACGTCAATCCCACACTCGACATCCGCGCTGTCGGCCCCGCCGATTCCGGCGCGTATATCGATGAATTCATCGCCGGCGTGGTCAGCGTGGATTCGAGCGGCCAGAGCTTCGTCATCCAGGGTCCCCACGGCCGCAACTTCACCGTGAACGTCAATGCCCAGACGGAGTGGGATAACGGCGACACCATCAGCGACCTCACTACCACCAGCATCGTCCAGATCTCCGGCATCATCGACCACGCCGACTCCACCCTCGACGCCGACGAGGTCGCCATCCTTTCCCAGAACGGCTTCTACGCCTCTGGCCAGATCACCTATGTCCAGCCCCCCTCCGGCGTCGCCACCAACTTCGACCTGTACGTCCGCGGCACATTGCCCGCCAGCGGGGACAGCGTCTCTCTGGGCCAGATCACGCAGGTGGCTCTCACCGGGTCAGAGAAATACTTCATCTACTGGATGCACAACCGCTTCACCCAGTTCCTCTTCAACTCCTCCTCGTTGCTGCCCGGACAGCATGTCTCTGTCGGCGGACCGCTCTCCGGCGCCGCCACCCAGCCCATCAGCGTCAAGCGCGTGGTCCTGCGCAACTGGGGCTTCAACGGCGCCGTCGCCGCCAACACCAACGCGGCAACCGCCGGGTCGTTCCAGATGAACGTCACCGGTTTTGCCGGACAACTGGTGCCCGGCACCGTCACGGTCTATACCGCCGGAGGAACCCAATGGCGCGACGGCTACAGCTCTGACGGCGACATCACGGTCGGCGACAAGATCCGCGTAGTGGGCATCCTGCTCAAGGATCCGACCTCCGGAAATCCGGTCATCCTCGGCCGCTATGTGGACGATATGAACCAGTAGCAGCACCCGAGCAACCCACGAAGGCGGCGCGCTCCAACCAGAGCTGCCGCCTTTGTGCATGAATTGTCAGGAGCCGACAAAAACTCAAGCGGTGTGAAGACCTGTCCGCTGCACCCAGCCCCGTACGCCGCACCTGCCCTACTTCCCCGCATACGCCGACTTCATATACTTCCGCGCCGTGTCGCCCTGCGCCGTATCGCTCCCCGACTGCAGCACTGCCTGATACTGCTCCACAGCCTGCGCGTGCTCGTGCATCAGGTCGTAGGTCTTACCCGCCTCCAGCAGGCACCGTCGCTTCAGCTCCGGACTCGTCGTGGCGTGCAACGCGCCCTGCCGATACGCTTCCACCGCCGCCGCGTAGTCCTTCTGCCCGCGCAGAGTGTCACCCAGCCCGAAGTACGCCAGTTCCATGTGCGCGTTCGGAAAATACCCCGAGTGCTGGGCCGCCTCGATCAGCCGCTGATACGTGTGCGCCGCCGTCATTCCATCGCCCGCGTCCTTTTCCAGATTGGCCTCTTCCAGGCTGAACAGATAATCGTGGGGATACTCCTCCGCCAGCTGCTGCGCAATTTCGATCGCCGGCTGATACTTTGCCTCGCGCCGCAGGAACAGCATCATCGAGGTCTTCGCTTCCACGCGTGTCACTACGCCGTTCTCGCCGGCATCCCGCAGCAATGCCATGCCCGAGCTCTTCGACCCGTGAATGCCCACGATCCCCACCAGCATCTTGAACGCGAACGGCAGCGATCCCACCACGTACTGGTACACGCCCACCACCAACTCCGCATCCACGTAATGCGGATCGATCTGCAGCACGCGGTCGCAGTCGCCGCGCGCGCTCATGGCCGAGCGCAGCGCTGCCACGAACGACCGCTCCACCAGCGCGTCGTAGATGGCCACAAACGCCTTCGCCCACCCGCGTGCGAACAGCGCATCGGCGTTGTTGGGATTCGCCTTCAGCTCCGCGTTCGCCTCATCCGTCACCTCGTCCGCCAGCGCGCGAATCCGGTCCCGCACCTGCGGATCCTCGACCACCGTGTGCTTGCCGGTCAGGAATCCGTCATTGGCATAGAACGTCGTGTCCAGCAGATCCAGCCGGTTCAGCTCCCGGAACAGCGTCGCGTTCAGCACGTAATCCGTGGCCATCGGATCGCCGGGGTGCTCCCGATGAATGCGCTCAAAGCGCTCCATCGCGTTGTCGTAATCCATGCTGTAGAAGTGCTGGAACGCCTCGCGCACCTCGGGTGTCCGATTCAGCGGATCGGTATCGACGGTCTCGGCCGCCGCATGCGCCGCCATCGGCACCACCCCCGGAATCAGGCAGAAAAGAACAACGCGCGCCCAGGCGCTCAAACGCAACATGCCATCAAGATTCTACCTGGAGATGAGAATCTCCTCTTCCCTGCACGAACCGGGCAGCTCCACACCATCCACTGCTCGCTTCAACTCCGCGCGGCGGCGCCCGCGACCGGTAACGCAAAAATGAACTCGCTGCCCGCCCCCGGAACGCTTTTCACTTCGATCCAGCCTCCGTGCATCTCGGCCAGCTGCCGCGTGATCGGCAGCCCCAGCCCCGTTCCTTCGCGGATCCCCCGCGTCGTGGTGCCCACCTGATAGAACCGGTCGAAAATGTTGCTCTGCTCCTCGTGGGGGATGCCGATGCCCGTATCGCCCACCGTGACGTGCACGAAGCCGCCCGCTTCCACGCTCTTGATCCAGACCACCCCTCCCTCGGGCGTGAATTTCACCGCGTTGCTCAGCAGGTTATAGAGCATTTCCCGGATGCGCACCCGGTCGGCATGCACCATGGCGTTGGCCTGCCCATGGTCTTCCACACGAATCCCTTTCAGCTCCGCTCCCGGACGAATGGCCTCGTGCGCCTCCCGAATGCTCTGCTCCAGCGGATACTCCTCCCGTTTCAGATCGAGCTGCCCGGCCTCGATCTTACTTAGGTCCAGAACCCGATTGATCAGTTGCAGCAGATGCTGCGAATCGCCCTGAATCTGCCGGAGAAAGCGCTTCTGCGTCGTGCTCAGGCCGCCCTCCCCTTCGTCCTGCAGCAGCTCCGTAAAGCCGATGATCGTGTGCAGCGGCGTGCGCAGCTCGTGGCTCATGCTGGCCAGAAACTCGCTCTTCAGGCGATCCACCCGTTCCAGTTCCGATTTGCTCTGCTCCAGTTCCGTCGTGTACTGCACCTGCAGGATCCGGAGTTGCGCTTCCGCTCGCCGCCCCTCGCTGATCTGCTCAATCGCCACCGCCGAGTTTTCCAGCTGATGGGCGTAGTCGTTGATTCCGGCGCCCAGCAGATTGACGCGCAGGATCAGCTGCACAGCCACGTAGCCCGAAAGCACCGCCGTGATGATGTTGGTCCAGGCGTCCACCCAGAAGGCCGGGGACCACGTCGTCACCACCTCCATCAGGTGCGTGGAGCCGCACGCTACGATGAACAGCGCAAAGGCAAGCAGGAAGTACGCCCAGTCCCGCACCAGCGCCCGGCGCGTCCGCCGCGCCAGATAGAGCAGGGTCCCGCAGATGGAAATGTAGCTGAGGAAGGTGATGAAGTTGGTCGTCGCCATGGTCGCAATAAGGCGAGGATCCTGCCTCCAGCAGACCGCATGCGGCATAAGACCAACAGGCATCGGCGTCCGCCCTTCGTCGTTCAACCATCTGGCTGTGAAGTTTGGCGCAACTATAGCACCGCGTCCCAACCCCGGTCGACAACGGGCCGGCTACCCGTGAGAGGCAGCTGCGCCTCTAACGATGATGTCCACCCCCGCCGTGGCTGTGGCCGCCTCCGCCAGAGTGGCCGCCGCCATGGCTGCTGAAGTGTCCGCCGCCGCCCGAGTGAGATCGCCCGCCAAAATGGCTGCCTCCCGAGAAGCTCCGCGACGCATGGCTGCCGCCGCCAAACCCGTGGAAGCCGCCGGAATGGGATGACCCGCCGGCGTATCCGCGCCCCGAGAAGCTGCGCGACGACTCGCTACGAGACGACTCAGCCCGATACGAGTTGCCCGATCCGCCCCGCATGCCGCTCCCACCAAAATTCCGCGCGACGGTTGGGCTGCGGAAGCCCGAGCTGGCATTCCCGTATCCGCCGCGGAATCCACCTCCGTAACCGCTTCCGCTGCGGCTGCCGTAGGTCGCGCCCGAACTCCGGAACGACGAGCCACCGCGGCCGGCGTATCCCGAACCATAGCTTCCGCGCCCATACGCCGTTCGCCCGCCGTTGAAGGACGGCGACCGGTTCCAGGCCTGCTGCTCCCGTCCTCCATAGCCGCCGCGCACTGCGTAGGAGCCGCGCACGCCCTGAATCTCGCGGCCGCCAAACCCATTCCCGATCGGCCGCGCCGGTCCGTGATAAATCCCGCGCTGATCCAGACCCGTGCCGCGCGCATATCCGAAGCTACCCCGGTTCCCATAGCCGCGCCCGTATCCCTGGCCGTAGCCGCGCCCGTAACCGCGATCCCCTCCGCGCCCGAAGCCACCCCGACCATAGCCCCGATCCCAGCCATAGCCGCCGCCGTGCCGCCAGTCCCACCGCGGACCCCCGTAGGGCAGCCCCCAGTCCATCAGCGCCGCATTGTGCGGATACCAGCCTTCGCCATGGAAGAACAGACCGCCGACCAGCCAGTTCAGTCCCCAGCCCAGCCAGCCAAACGGCGTAAATGCCGAAAGCACGTTGCCCATTCCATACTGCAGCGCCGATCCCAACCCATCGCCGATGGCGTTCAGCAGCGAGAAGCCCGGATAGGGCGCGATTGGCTGCCCATAGGCGTTCCACGGATTGTAGGACGGCACATACACGACATTCGGATTCGGCGGCGCCAGCTGGATGTAGCCGTTGTTGTCGCTCACCGATTCCTGCGGGGTGTTTTGCAGAGTTCCCGCCGCCTGCGCTTGCTGCCGCAGCGTCTGCACGGTGCCCAGCACCGCATCGGGCTCGTTGTAGTAGGCGTTACCCAGCTCGGTCGTCCACTGCAGGTTCTGGTCCAGTTCCTGGAGCACCTGCGGAAACGCCGTCAGCGCCTTCACGCTCGGATCCCAGCTCTGCGCGTTGGCTCCGGCCGCAATCATCTGCGGCGGAGCATCGCCCTGCGCCTGTCGCCACTGGTCTGCTTCAATAATCTGCTGCGGCCAGGTTGCCGCGGCCAGAATCTGCGCCAGCAGCGTGTCGGGATCGAGCGCCACCGGCGCCACCAGCTGCTCCAGCTGATCGTCGCTCAGTGCCTGCGGCTGATTGGGATTGGCCGCCCCATCATTCGGCGGATAATTCCCAGGGTAATTGGGCGAAGGATTCGGCGGAGCATTCTCGGCCGCGTATCCCGAGCCGTAGCCGGGTTGATTCGGGTACGGCTGATTCGCGTAGGAACCATTGTCCTCATAGTCCGGCGGCGGCGGCGCCACGTCGGTCTGAGGCGGCCCGTAGTTCTGCTGCGGATTCGGTGTGCCAACGCCGTACGATCCAACCGTCTGGGCGAGCAGCGGTACAGCGGTGCAGGAAAAAATCAAGCCGGAAATGCCGGCCATCCAGCGGCGGTGCGGAAAGCGGTGAGCATTCATACTGCCCTCGTTTTGGCCCTAAGGCTCGTGGAAGCCTTGCATTGTGTTCCGCAGACCGCGCCGTACCCGGCTGCGACCGATCTTCTGCTTCGGTCTTGCGTCTTCGCCCCGATTCGGCCCGAAAGCCGCTTGGAGCGCCAACCTCTTACCAACCCGGATTCCGCCGGAGGGTTACGGCAGGCATCGTGACTTTTCTGTCATGCCCGGCCAGATGGAGGAGCCTTTTTGCACCCCCCCGGGGATGGATCAATGGCAACTCGCTGATTCTGCTGGCTTAGGAGGGTAATACCTTTTGGGTATTACCCTGCAGGACGCGCGCCTCGATCGGAAGCGCCCCAGGGGGACGCAAGATCCGGAGGAGAACGGAAACCGACGGGTTGAGAAAGAGCGCAGTGCTTCGGGATCGGAGCGGCCCTGGGACCGGCGATCGGTTGGGCTGTCCTGGCGATCTGCCACAACGAAAAAGGACTCGCGTTGGCGAGTCCTCTGGACCAGGTTCCCGCTCCAGAATGCGGGGCGGGCGGGCTGGGAGGCAAGGGAAATCGAGGGCCCGGCAAAACTAAGGTCATAGGTCCGCCCGGGAGCGCGACCGCAAGCGGCGATTGCCCATCCGGCCAGGATCGCGTCCGCCCGTCCGGTCAGGACTCCAGCTTCCGGGCCACCAGTTCATTCAGCAGCGCCGGATTCGCCTGGCCCTTCGACGCCTTCATGACCTGGCCCACGAAGAATGCCGCTACTGTCTTCTTGCCCTTCCGGTACTGCTCCACCTGCGCCGGATTGGCGGCGATGACCTCGTCGATCATCTTCTCGATCACCGACGTGTCGGTGATCTGCTGCGGCTTCTCCCGCTCGTAGACCGGCCCGAAGTCCTCGCCCTTCTCGAAACAGAGATCGAAGAGCTGCTTCAGCTGCTTCGACGAGAGCTTGCCCTCTTCGGCCAGATCCGCTGCCTGCGCGACGCCCTTCATGGTGATCGGCGACTGCTCCAGATCGAGGCCCGCGGCCTTCAGACGCATGGTCAGCTCGCTCTGCACCAGGTTCGCCACCCGCCGCGGACTCTTCGCCGCCCGCGCCGCGGACTCAAACTGGTCGGCAAACGCCCGCGTCGCCGTCAGCGTGTGGGAATCCTGCTCCGTGATGCCGTACTCGGCAATCATCCTGGCCCGCCGAGCCTCCGGGAGCTCCGGCATGCGCGCCGCAATCTCAGCCTTCCACGCGTCGGTGACGATCAGAGGCGGCAGATCCGGCTCGGGGAAGTAGCGGTAGTCGTGCGCCTGCTCCTTCGATCGCATGGAGCAGGTCCGCCCCTCGTTCGCGTTGTAGAGGCGCGTCTCCTGGACGACCCGGCCGCCCGACTCCACCAGCTCCACCTGCCGTTCGATCTCGTATTCCAGCGCCGCGCGAATGAAGCGGAAGCTATTGACGTTCTTCACCTCGGCCTTCGTCCCGAACCTCTCCGCGCCTCGGAGCCGGACGCTCACGTTGGCATCGCATCGCAGCGAGCCCTCTTCCATGTTGCCGTCGCTCACGCCGGTGTAGACGATGATCTCCTTCAGCCGGGTCAGATACTCGTACGCCTCGTCGGGCGTCCGCATATCGGGCTCGCTGACGATCTCGATCAGCGGCGTTCCGCAGCGGTTCAGGTCCACATACGTTCGGGTTGCGGAATCCAGAAACCCGTCGTGCATGGATTTGCCGGCATCCTCTTCCATGTGCAGCCGCGTGATGCCGATCCTTTTCTTTCCGTCCCGGCTCGGCACCTCGATCCAGCCATGCTCGGCCAGCGGCTTGTCGAACTGGGAAATCTGGTAGCCCTTGGGCAGGTCGGGATAGAAGTAGTTTTTGCGCGCGAAGATCGACCGCTCGCGCACCTCGCAGTGCAGCGCCAGGGAGGCCAGCGTGGCGACCTCGACGGCGCGGCGGTTGAGCACCGGCAGCGCTCCCGGCAGACCCAGGCAAACGGGGCATACATTCGTATTCGGCGGGGCTCCGAAGCGGTTCGCGCAGCCGCAGAACGCCTTGGTCTCCGTCAGAAGCTGCACGTGCACCTCAAGACCGATAACCGGCTCGTATTTGGCGAGGATTTCCGGGGAGAGGGTCGCAGCAGTGGCCATAAGAAAAGTGTAGCTTGTGCGCCGCCATGCGTCCTGGAGCGATGCAGCTCCGTCAAAAGACAGGCATGCGAAGATTCATCCTTACCGGTGCGCCCGGATCGGGCAAGACCGCAATCCTGCGCCAGCTGGAGATCGACGGCTGCAGCGTTGTTGAAGAGGCGGCCACCGACATCATCGCCGCCGCGCAGGCCCAGGGAACTGCGGAGCCCTGGACGCGCTCTTCCTTTATCGACGCCGTCGTGCATCTGCAGAAGGAGCGCTGCCGACGAGCGTCGCATCACCCCGACGACGTGCAGTTCCACGACCGCTCGGCCGTCTGCACCGCAGCCCTGGCCACCTACCTCGGCTATCCCTGGTCTTCTGCGCTCTCCGCCGAACTCGACCGCATCCGCGACGAAGGCCTCTTCGAGAAGCGCGTCTTCTTAGTGCGCACCCCTGGCTTCATTACGCCCACAGGGGCGCGCCGCATCAGCTACGAGGAGACGCTGCGCTTCGAGGCGATCCACGAGCAAACCTATCGAGAGCTCGGGTTTGAGCTCGTCCCGATCGAACCCGCTCCGCTGATGGGGCGAGTCGGCGTCATCCGGGCGGCCATCCGGTAGTACGCTGGTTGCACTTCGGGTCCCGGGAGGCCGCTATGGCAGCTTCAACCGCCATCCATCTGGACGAGATTGGTCAGATCACCCTGACCGTTACGAATCTCGACGAAGCCCGCGCCTTTTATCGGGACACGCTCGGCATGCGCATCCTCTTTGACGCGGGTCCCTCACCTTCCTGCAGTGCGGGACGGTGCGGCTGATGCTGACAACCGGTGCAGCGCAGGCCGGTCCGGGCAGCACGGTGCTGTATTTTCGCGTGAAGGATCCTGCAGGCGTGCATGCCGCACTCGTCAAAGCGCGTTCACGATTGCATCGGCGATCCGCGTGGCTTCGACTGTGGGGCGGACGTCGTGGACGCGGACCATCGAGGCTCCCGCGAGGATGGCAGTGGTGACGGCGGCGAGGGTGGCGTTGCCGCGAGCAGCGGGCGGGATGAGGGCGGCAGGGGATTTTGCTGTGGAGGCGGAAGCGTCGGCCACCGGTGGAGACATGGCCGGCTCCGCTGGCAGACTTTCCGCGAGGGCGTGCGCGAGAAACGATTTGCGGGAGACGCCGGCGAGGAGAGGCTGGCCCAGAGACAGCAGTTCGTCCTGGTGCGCGAGGAGCGGGTAGTTGGCGTCGTAGGCCTTACCAAACCCATAGCCGGGGTCGAGCACGATGCGGCTGCGATCGATGCCGGCGGCGATAGCGCCGTCGAGCGCGGCAACGAGACCCGAGCGGACCAGCGGCAGGACTTCCTGCGGCGGAAGCGGCGGGAGGGTCCGCCACTCGGAAGGCCGTCCGCGGGTGTGCATCAGGATGACGCCGCACTGAAGTTCGGCGCAGACGGACGCAAGCGCCGGATCCCAGAGAAATCCGGAGACATCATTCACGATTTCCGCGCCGGCGGCGATGGCAGCGCGAGCGGTTTCCGCGTGGTAGGTGTCGATGGACAGAAGAGTGCCGGGGCGGCGGTGGAGGATCGACACGATGACCGGAAGGATGCGGTCCTGTTCCTCCTGAACGGACACGGGCGTGGCGCCGGGGCGCGTGGATTCGCCGCCGATGTCGAGGAGATCGGCACCCTGGTCGAGAAGCGTGAGGCCATGCTCGATGGCGGTGAGCGTCTCGTGGTGGGCGCCGGATTCGGAGAAGGAGTCGGGCGTGACGTTGACGATGCCCATCACCCGAGTGCGCGGGCCGAGAGCCAGGGAGCGCGTGCGAAGCTGCCAGGTGAACGCGGGCCGGCGGGTGAAAGTCATTCTGGCAACGATGCTACACTCGCGATCAGTGAGAAGGAGCCAGTGAAGAGAAGCCCGGAGAACAACGGTCAGCGATGAACGGGTTGGCCAAAAAACGGTTAGCGCGATCGATGCTGACGTGGGTTCTGGTGGCGGTCGTGAGCGGGACGTGTGCATCGGGCGCGGCGCGGCGGCATCCGGCAAGGCGTGCATCGCGGCGTGTGCCGCTGGCGACGGCGGTGACGCAGATTCTCGCGAATCCGGAAGTGGCGCGGGCCCACTGGGGCATCTCGGTGGTCACGCTCGAAGGCAAAGCGGTCTTTGCGCTGAACGATGGCCAGATGTTCGAGCCGGCATCGAACGCGAAGCTGTTCACCACGGCAGCGTTGCTGGATCTGGTGCCCTCCACTGCGACCTGGACGACCACGGTGGTGACGTCGGGAACCGTCGATGCGCAGGGTACGCTTACCGGCGATGTGCGGCTGCTGGGCGCGGGCGACCCCACGCTGTCGGGACGGAGCTATCCGTATGCGGGGAAGACCGAGCGGCCGAACCCGCCGCTGCAGGCACTGGAGCAGATGGCGGACCAGATTGTCGCCGGCGGCGTGAAGCGAATCGACGGCGATGTGGTCGGCGACGATCGCTGGTTCGTGTGGGAGCGCTACGGCGGCAGCTGGGGCTGGGATGATCTGCAGTGGGATTATGGCGCGCCGGTGTCCGCGCTGACCGTGAACGACAATGTGCAGTATCTGAACGTGACGTCGGCTATGAGCGGGACCGCCGCAACGCCGGGTGGCGCCGAGACACCTGACGCGGGCGCTCCGTGGGTCGTGGCGTGGAATCCTGACGTGCCGTACTACCGCGTGGAGAACGGGCTGATGCTGGCAGCGCCGCGAACGGTCGCACATTCGGGGATCGACCGGGTCCCGGGCAGCAAGGATATTCGGTTGTTTGGGTCCATCACGCCCAACGGCATGCACGAGGCACTGGCTATCGAGGATCCTGCGGAGTTTGCGGCGGTGGCACTGCGACAGATGTTGCTGGCGCGGGGCGTGACGGTGACGGGAACGGCGCGCGCGTGGCATCGGCTCTCCGAAGACACAGAGGAGTACAGCGCCGAGGTGGGGCAGCCGGTGGTCCTGCATCCTCTGACCCTGACGACGATCGCGCCACCGGTGACGGGGCTGCGCGTGCTGGCCGCGCATGTCTCGCCGACCGTGGGTGAAGATGTGAAGGTAACCAATAAGGTGAGCCAGAATCTGCATGCGGAGCTTTATCAGCGCCTGCTGGGGCGTCTGGAGGGCGACGACGGGACCATTGCGCAGGGGGCGCGGGTAGTACGGCAGTTTCTGATCGCGGCGGGCGTTGATCCTGGTGATTTTCTCTTCTATGACGGATCGGGTTTGTCGCCCAACGATCTGATCACGCCGCGGGCGGCAACCACGCTGCTGGTGTACGCCGCGCGGCAGCCGTGGGGCGGCCTGTATCGGTCGACCCTGCCGGAGGGTGGCGTGGATGGTACGCTTTCCGGGCGCTTCGATCATGCCTTGCGGGGGCGGGTGTTTGCCAAGACGGGAACGCTGTCGGAAGTGAACGCATTGAGCGGGTATCTGACCGCGCGGAGCGGGAAGACGCTGGTGTTTTCCATCCTGTGTAATGACCAGGAGCCGGAGGGCGATGCGGCGCGGAATGCGATGGACGATGTGGTGCGGGCGGTAGCGGAGAGAAACTGACCGGCGGGAATCAGAGTTCAGAGGCCAGAGAAGCGCGTGATGAAAGAACGTGGATGGACGCGAGTTGCATTTGTGACCGTGGCGGTGCTTTGTGGCGGGATGATGGCTGGCATCGCCATCGGCTGCGGGCCGTCGCTGGGGCCCTCGAAGGCGATCGGCGCGCTGACGGCGCAGGAGGCGCGAGGGCGGGCGGTCTATCAGCAGGACTGCGCCAGCTGCCACTATGCGAACCAGACCGGCGATCTGCACGGGCCGAGCCTGTTTGCGATGTACCGGAAGAAGTATCTGCCCAGCGGCGCGCCGGCCAACGATGCGCGGGTGGCCCCGGTGATTGAGCAGGGACGCAACATGATGCCGGGCTTCGGCAACCAGCTTAACGACCAGCAACTGCAGGATCTGCTGGCGTATCTCCACACATTATGAGTCCCGAGTCAAAGCAGAAGCCGTTGCCGGGCGTAGCCGCTGTGGGACTGTACATGTTCCTGCTGTGTATCCTGGGCGTGCTGGGGGTGACGGAGCACAAGCTGCCCAGGCTGGTCTATTTGTTCTGCATTGCCTTTGCGCTGGCCGGGCAGGGCCTGCTGCGGCAGAAGCGCTGGGGCTGGGCGCTCACGTTAGCGACGGTGCTGCTGTCGGGCATCTATCAAATGTGGCGCTTCGTGGAGTTCCACGAGTTGCCGCTGCTGGGCATGGCCGCCGTCAACATGGTGCTCTTCCTCTACCTGGTGCGGCCCGAAGTGCGGCTGCGCATGCGGTGAAGAGAACCCGGTAGCAGAAAAGCAGGTGCGCGCAGCCGGCGGGCGACCCCGCTACCGGCTGGTGGCAGGCAATTCATAGTGCACGCCCGTGGCCTCTTCTGAGACCTGCCACAGGTGCGCGGCCACGCTCTCATCGTAGGCCTGCGCTTGGGCGCGGACTTCCACCGGATAGCCGCGCATTTCGCGAAATCCATGGGGACCGTAGAAGCCGCCGCCGTGCACGTTGGGTGAGGTGCCGGCATAGAGCGTGGGCAGCGCGCCCTGCGCTTCCGACTGCGCAATCAGCGCGATGAACAGCGGTATGATTTTGGCCAGCAGGCCGCTGCCCTGTCCCGGTCCTGCTGCGAAGAGGTTGGTATTGGAGACGCCAGGATGCACAGCGATGGAGATAGCCGGCGCATGTGCGCTCTCGAGGCGCCTCTGGAGTTCAAATGCAAAGAGCAGATTCGCCAGCTTGGTGCGCCGGTAGGCGGGCCAGGGCTTGTAGCCGCGCTCCCAGTTGAGATTGTTGAAGTCCATCGTCGCGCCGCGATGGGCGATCGAGCTGACCGTCACAATGCGCGCCCTGGGCGCGGCCAGCACCGCGGGCAGCAGGCATCCCGTCAGGGCAAAGTGGCCAAAATGATTGGTGCCCAGCTGCATCTCGAAGCCGTCGGGCGTGACGCGGCGCCGGGGAAGAGCCATCACACCGGCGTTGTTGATGAGCAGGTCGAGCGGACGGCCGGAGCTGAGGAACTGTTGCACCGCGGAACGGACCGAGGCCAGACTGGCGAGGTCGAGCTCGGCGATGTCGAGTTCGGCTGAAGGAACGGCAGCCAGGATGCGTGTGCGGGCGGCCTCGGCTTTGGCGTGGTCGCGGCAGGCGAGGATGACGGCGGCTCCGGCGCGGGCCAGTTCGAGCGCGGTCTGGAAGCCGATGCCGCTATTGGCGCCGGTGATGTATGCGAGCTTGCCGCGCTGAGAGGGAATGTTGGCGGCGGTCCAGTGCGGCATGGGTGGAGGCTCCTGATCTCTCCTTAGTGTCGCAGGGGATGGAGCGTCGCAGAACAAAGTGTGCGCAAAAACGGCAGCAGGTTTCCTGTTGCCATTGGCCACGGGAGTGCATAGACTCGCTGGAATCCCCCTGGAGAGACCGTTTGCCGCGTCGCCCCGGATTGACCTATGCCGCAGCCTTTGCCCTGGCGATCGTCTGCGCCGGGGTTGCGTTCGCCCAGAGCACCGCACTCTCGCTCGCTGGGCCGGCTGACACCCATCAAATCACCCTTGGACGCTCGGTGGTGTCGCTGTACGGTCCCTGGAGGTTCCATCCCGGCGACTCGCCGCTCGATCCGGCAACGCACGCGCCCCTGTGGGCCAGTCGTGCGTTCAACGATGCCGGGTGGGAGTCGGTGGATCTGACGCCGGCTGCAGGATCGTTCGATCCGGTCGCGGGCTATTCCGGCTACACGCCGGGCTGGACGCGGCGCGGGCATCCCGGGCTGTGGGGGTATGCCTGGTACCGCCTTCATCTGCGGGTTCAGGCGCAGCCGGGTGAGAAGCTCGCTCTCTCCGGGCCGCCCGACGTGGACGATGTCTACCAGATGTTTGCCAACGGCTCGGTCATCGGCAGCTTTGGCGATTTCTCGCATGCTCGTCCCACGGTCTACTACACGCAACCGATGCTGTTCCCGCTGGATGTCGCGGCAGCGTCCGGCAGCTCCGATCTGGTGATCGCTGTCCGGGTATGGATGGAGCCGTACACCCTGGCGAACACTCCCGATGCCGGAGGCATGCATACCGCGCCCGTGCTCGGAGATCTGAGCGCGATGACCGCGGAAAACCAGATGCGCTGGCTGGAACTGCTGCGGGCGTACGCGCCCCGCCCGGTGGAAGCGGCGCTGTTCCTGATCCTCGCCATCGTCGCCTTCACCCTGACGCTCTTCGATCGGAGCGACCGGGCCTATCTCTGGCTGGGCGCGGCATTGCTCGTGACTGCCAGCGCGATGGCTCTGAACGTCGTAGGCTCCTGGACCCAGTGGCTGGGCTACCGCTCCGGTAATCTCATCGTCGACGTCTTTCTCGGCGCGCTGAGCTGGGCCACCTGGACGATGGTGTGGTGGAGCTGGTTTCGGCTTTCCCGCCCCGCATGGGTCCCGCGCGCACTCGCGGCGCTCGTCGGGATCTATATGGTCTCCACGTTGCTCTCGGAAAATCTGATCACGACGGTCTCCCCGGGGATGGACGCTGCATTTCAGGATGCAAACCTGGTGATTCGACTTCTCCTGCTGGTGCTGTTCGGGCTGATCGTCGTGCAGGGAATTCGTGTGCGCGGGGTGGAGGGCTGGCTGGTTGTGCCTCCCGCTCTCTGCCTCTGCATCAGCACATTCACCGGAGAACTCGGGGTGCTCCACATTCGCACCGTCTGGTTTCCATTCGGCCTGCAGTTCACCATTGGAGATCTGGCGCGCTTTCTGATGGTCGGAACGCTGGCGGTGCTGCTGCTGCGCCGTCTGCTCACCTCCGTTCGAGAACAGCGCCGACTGGCTCTGGATGTGAAGCAGGCGCAGGAGGTGCAGCAGGTGATTCTGCCTGAGGCGCGCACCGTGCTGCCGGGCCTGGTGGTCGAAAGCGAGTACCGGCCCGCGCTGGACGTGGGCGGGGACTTCTTCCAGATCATCCCCGATCCCGCGGACAGCAGCCTGCTGATTGTCGCCGGCGATGTGACCGGGAAGGGACTGAAGGCGGGCATGCTGGTGGCGCTGCTGGTCGGCGCCACGCGCAGCACCGTCGATGCGACCACGGATCCACGCGCTGTTCTGGAAGCGCTCAACCGGCGGCTGCTGGGCCGCGGGGAGGCCCATGCGACATGCCTGGCGCTGCGCATTGACGCCGACGGCAGCGTGCTGCTGGCGAACGCCGGACATATGCCGCCCTACCTGAACGGGCGTCCGCTGCCCATGGATGGGGCGCTGCCCCTGGGGATGAAGGCAGCCGGAGACATCTCCTCAATGCACTTCCGTCTGAACGAGGGAGACCGTCTGGTCGTGATCTCCGATGGCGTAGTGGAAGCGACGGATGCGGAGCGGCGGCTCTTCGGATTCGAGCGGGCGCAGGCGCTGATGGACCGCGGGGTCTCAGCGGCCGAGATCGCCTCGACCGCGCAGGCGTTTGGTCAGGAGGACGACATCAGCGTGATCGCAGTGACGCGGATGGCGGCTCCGGTGGTGATTCCCGCTTAACCGAAATCAAACCGTCGCTTCGTGGGCTTCGCCCAGGGTTACGTGGGCGGTCATCTCTCGGCGGCCGCGGTAGAAGGTGACGGTAATGGTGTCGCCGGGCTGGTGCTCGTCCATGATCTCGGCCAGGTCCTGCGAGTTCGTGATCTGCTGGCCGTCGATGGCAACGATGAGGTCTCCGCCGATGGAGATCTGCTCATTACCGAGATAGGCAGTTTGATTGCCGCCGTGCAGGCCGGCGCGCGCAGCGGCGCCGCCGGGAACCACGCTTTCCACGAGGATGCCGTATTCGGCGGGAAGTCCCATCTGCTGCGCCAGATCGGGACCGATGGCCAGGGTGCGAATGCCCAGCGAGGGACGCCGCGCGTGGCCGTATTTCTGAATGTCGTTGAGGACGGCCTTGGCCGTGTCGATGGGGATCGCGAATCCGATGCCCGCATTCTGCTCAGCGCCATTCTGGGCGATCATCGAGTTGATGCCGATCACTTCTCCCTGAGAATTCAGGAGCGGACCGCCGGAGTTGCCGGGGTTGATGGCGGCGTCGGTCTGAATGGCATTTTCGATGGGCGCGCCCTGCGGTCCCCGCACCGATCGAATGGCAGAAATGATGCCGGCGGTCATGGTGCCGCTCAGGCCGAACGGGTTGCCGATGGCGAAGACCTGTTGCCCCACCTGGAGGTCGTGCGACGTAGCCAGGACGGCGGGAACCAGGTTGGTCGCGTTGATCTGGAGCAGAGCGAGATCGTGCAGGCGATCGCTGCCGATAATCTGCGCCGTGTAGCGATGCTTGTCGTGGGTCTGCACTTCCACCTTACGGGCGTTGGCCACCACGTGATAGTTGGTGAGGATGTGTCCCTGCTTGTCGAGAATGAAGCCCGAGCCCTGGTCTTCCTGGGGCACCAGCCCGTAGAAGAAGTCGAGCGTCAGCGTCCCGGCGGTGATGTTCACCACCGAGGGAACGACCCGCTTGTAAACCGCAATATTGTTCAGCTCCGCGGCATTGTAAGCAGGCGCGGCGTGCGCTTCGGTGAGGGTGAGCGAAGTGGGCGACGCGTGCCAGAGCGGATTGTGGAAGCTGGAGAACGAAACCAGGTAAGCGAAGGCTCCAACGAAAACCGAAACGAGAAAGACGCGGCGAAAAGTCATAGGCGTATACGTGCGGCGGCTGCGGACCGTCGGCAGCCTGCTGGGTTGAGATGAGCCGGCAGGCAAGCGCGCGCGTCCCCTGAGCCAAATTCATTGTAGCCATGCGCGAGCCGCCAGGTTCAGGACAGGGGCGGGGCGAAAGCCGGGGCCTCGGCTCCGGCTTCGGTGCGCAGGCGCGCCACCAGCCGGTCGACCTGGGCGCGAGTGGCGTCGAGAGAGCCCGCATTGTCGATCACGGCATCGCAGCGCGGAATCTTGACGGCGTCAGGGATCTGGGCCGAGAGGCGGGCGCGGGCATCGCGATCGGCGCGTGCGCGATCATCGGCCGAAGCACCGGCGGGCAGAATGCGGGCGAGAAAGCGCTGGATCTTCAGCTCGTCCGGAGCCGCGACCAGGACCACGCGATCGAAGCGGCGGCGCCACTGGGGAACGGTGCCCCAGGCTTCGGCTTCGAAGATAAGCGCCGATTCCACAACCACAATCGCGCCCGGATCTCGGTCGAAGATCTCGGCCATGCGACGTTCCTGCTCGGCGATGACGGGCGGATGGACGATGCAATTCAGTTCGGAAAGACGGCCCTGGTGGAACACGAGGTCCGCAAGGCGGGCGCGATCGAGGCCGCCGTCGGCCCGCACGACCTCCGGACCAAAGTGTTCCACGATGGCGCGGAAGACCGGCTGGCCGGGCTGCATGAGCTCGCGGGCGATGGCGTCCGCTTCAAGGATGGCGAAGCCATCTGCGCGCAGGAGAGCGGCGACGGTGGATTTGCCGCTGCCCAGTCCGCCGGTGAGTCCGACACGCAGCATGGTTCTCCAGTCGAGAGTTTGCAGGCTCCGTTGTGATTGTAGGACGCGCCGCGCGTGAGGAGAAAACCTAGTGCTGATGAAACATGGGATGGATGAAGGCCCAGGCGATGCCTGAGGCGATCAGCATGGCAAGAAAGATGAAGAAGAGCATCAGGCCCCATGAGGGGCCGGGAGAGGTTGCCTGATCTTCCTGATTTTGTTGGGGCGAGGGCACTCCTTAGTGTACGGCGGTCGATTCCCGCAGGAACCTCCGGACGATGGGAAGGAAGAAAATACCAGGCAAACCGCGTAAAAGCGACAGCAACACTAATTGCAGAATGAGGTCTCTAAAGGAAGAGGTTGACGGCAGAACGGCGGCGGAAACGGTTCGCCGAGGTTCCCCGTAGACGGAGAGACGCCATGGCGAGCGAAGGCAAAGTGGAGAAGTTTGCAGCGAATGAACTGGCAGGGCTGCGGACCGAGCTGTTGCAGTCGGGCGTGGATTCGTGGCAGGCGGCGCAACTGGTCACGGCCTTTCTGTCGGGGCGCGGCTACGGAGCGGATCCCGCGACGGTGCGAGAGGCGGTGCTGCGCCTGGAAGGGAACGCGTGCTCGCTGGAGTGCATGCAACAGGAGCTCGAGGGTGTGGCGTACGTAATGTGAATCGCGTTTAAATAAACGATTGATTGGCGGGTATTGCACACTAAAGTTTACTGATCCTCACAGAAATTCTGCATCTTCCACCGGCGTCCGTGCGTCAATAGGAGTGTTGTGCCTCTCGAGGGTGAACGCTCTCGGCGAGGCGGGCTTGGGTCGCATCCCGTTTGGTTCTGCGGATGAAGCTGTGGCACGGGGGCGATCTGTGAGGCGGAGCCGTGTCGTCCTCCGCCAGCGCGTTGGCGCCAGTTCCCTGGCAGAGATGCATTCCGGACATTCCCGGGTCGTGGCGGCGGTGCTGACCGGCGCGTGCGCAGTGATTTGCCCGGAGACCGGCCCAGGACGAAGTGGCGCGGCGAACTGCAGAGTTCTCTGCAAAGGAGTGCATCGTATGCGTTTGTCTTCATGGAAAAGCTGGGGTTTCGGTCTGGCCATGGTTTCGCTTGCGGGGTTGGGGATGGCGTCGGCGCAGACGCTGGCGGGCGTGACAACCACGCTGGACCAAACGCTGGAGTCGAAGAGCGCCGCCGTAGGCACGCCCATCACGGCGACCCTGAAAGGTTCGGTGAAGGCCGGGGGGCTCGATCTGCCCAAGGGCACGCAACTGATTGGCAGGATCGCCGAGGTTAAGGCTGCGCAGAAAGGCAGCCCGGCCAGCGTGAGTGTCGTGTTCGCGACGGCCAAGCTCAAAAACGGCAAAGAAGTTCCAGTGAAGGCGACCGTCATCGCCGCCTATCCGCGTTCGGCCGACCAGGGGGGCGAAGATGGGGGGATCACCATGGGCGCGCCGCCGCAGCAGGTTCCGCTGGACGGTGTCTACGATCAGGAGCCGGGCGCTCTGTCCCGCGTGAGCCTGAAAAGCGCGGTGAAGAGCAGCGACTCTGCGACCTTTGCCAGCAACGAAAACTTCAAACTGCCTTCGGGAACGTTGCTGCAGCTGGGCGTGGGCGCGGCCGGCACCGCAGCGCAGAACGCTGCCGAGTAGCAAGAGGCACAGGAAAGAGCAAGAGGGAAAGGGCTGCCTGCGGGCGGCCTTTTTTCCGCTGGACGCGCAGAAATGCCCCGGGAGTCGGCGCGCAGGTTGCCCCGCTTTTGTAACAGAAAATGATTATTATGATTATGGCTGAGTTTTGCTTCGAAAGCCCCTTCGACAATTCCCTGCGACAGATTTTCCTGCGATCGATGGAATCGGATTTGCCTGCGGGCGCGTCGAAGTAAATAGAGAGCGATTTTTTCCGAGGAGAGCCAAAATCGCCAGGTGGGAATTGCGGGCCGGCGCACCACACACAAGCCGGTTCTCTCGATGCAGTTCCTCAGGACGGAGACTGAACCTCCGCCATGCGTGCAGAAATGCGAGGGGCCAGAATCCGGAGACGGGTTCTTCAGACGCTGCTGCGCGCGCAGGAAATTATCCGCAAAGGAGCTGGATATGAGAAGTTTAATGTCTTTGAGAAACCTGTCTTTGGGCGTGGCAACAGCCTCTTTTCTGTTGGCAGGATCGGCCCTGGCCCAGCCAACCCCGTCGTCACCCATGCAACCCTCCTCGGCCCAGGCCCAGCAGTGGCAGTTGAGAGGCGTGAATGCACGGCTCGATCACACGCTCGATGCCAGCTCCGCGCACGTTGGGGAGCGGGTGGGGGTGAAACTCGACCACACAGTCAAAACGGCCGCAGGCGCCAAACTCCCCGGCGGCACGGAAGTATGGGGAAGAGTTGAGAAGGTCGAGGCGTCGCAGAACGGAGGGCCCTCGATGATGACGTTGCGCTTCACGACTGCGAAGCTGAACAATGGACAGACGGTGCCTGTGAAAGTAACCGTCATTGGAGCCTTTCCGGCGAGCGCGCGCGATACTTATGTGAATTCGATGGGCGGCGAGTTGCCCTCGGCCCCGCGCCAAATCAATCCCCAGGACAGGTACACCCAGAAGCCAGGGCTGCTGCGGCACATTGAGATGAAGAGCGCCGTGCAGGGCCGGAATTCTGCTACCTTCACCAATCAGGACGGCAACGTGAAGCTGAACCGGGGGACCTATCTGCAGCTGGCCATCGCCCCGCAGATGAACGTCAACAGCCAGTCGTGAAGCACGATGGCGGGCCGCCGTTCGAGGAGAATAAGAAAGGCCGTCCCGAGGACGGCCTTTGCTGTCCGCGAGCAGGGAAGCCTCACACCTGCATGATTTCGACTTCCTTCCGTTTGGCCATCTCTTCCATCTTTTTGATCTCTTCGTCGGTGAGCTTCTGAATCTCTTCGAGGGAACGCTTCTCTTCATCTTCTGAGATTTTCTTGTCTTTCGCGGCCTTCTTGATCAGGTCGTTGCCGTCGCGCCGGATGTTGCGGACGGCGGTGCGATGATCTTCGAGGATGCGGTGAAGGTGCTTCACCACTTCGCGCCGGCGATCTTCCGTCATGGGTGGGACGGGCACGCGGATGATCTTCCCGTCGTTATTGGGATTGAAGCCGAGGTCGGAGATGCGGAGCGCTTTTTCAATTTCGACGATCAGGCCGGCGTCCCACGGCTGGATGACGATCATGTTGGGATCGGGAGTCGTTAGCTGTCCCACCTGGTTCAGAGGCGTGGGCGTCCCGTAATAGTCGACTTTCACCTGATCGAGCATGTGAATGGACGCGCGCCCGGTGCGCACGGAGCCGAGATTCGTCTGAAAATCGCCCACCGCCTTGTCCATGCGGGTGCGGAGCTGCGCGTAATCGGATTTGAGAGCGGGAATCCCCGCCATGAATGAACCTGCCATAGGATCAGTCCCTTCAGGAAAACTGCGTTCAAAACAGGTATTGTACGCGGATCGGAGGCCCGTCTACATGAGCACCCGAACGCCGGTGTCAGAAGACGGCGCAGCCGCCGCGGCCTGCGAATCCGCTTGTTCGTGGGCGTGGTAGCTGGAGCGCACCAGGGGGCCGGACTCGACGTGGCGGAAGCCCATAGCCAGCGCTTCACGCTTCATGAAAGCGAATTCGTCGGGGGTGTAGTAGCGCGCGATGGGCAGATGGTCCTTCGACGGCCGCAGGTACTGGCCGATGGTCAGCACGTCCACACCGGCAGAGGCCAGATCGCGATAGACAGCCAGCAACTCGTCCATCTCTTCGCCCAGGCCGACCATGACGCCGGATTTCGTCACCGTGGCCGGCTCAATTTCTTTGGCCAACCGCAGCAGACGCAGGGTGCGCTCATAGCGGGCGCCGGAGCGCACCGCGCGGTAGAGGCGCGGAACCGATTCCGTATTGTGGTTGAGAATTGCGGGGCGGGCCTCGACCACGAGGCGGATGGCCTCTTCGTTGCCCTGAAAGTCGGGGATGAGCACTTCCACCTTGCAGCCGGGAGCCTGGCGCCCGATCTCTTCGATGACCATCACGAAGGCGCGAGCGCCCCCGATGACGTCGTCATCGCGGTTCACACTGGTAATCACGGCGAAGCGCAGCCCCAGCGCGGCCACGGCTTCTGCCACGCGGCGGGGTTCGTCGAAGTCAATGGGATCGGGCCGGCCTTTCGGCACCGCGCAGAAGCCGCACCGGCGCGTGCAGGTGTTGCCCAGCATCATGAACGTCGCGGTGCGGTGGTGCCAGCACTCCCCGATATTGGGGCACTGGGCCGACTCGCAGACCGTATGCAGGTTCAAAGAGCGCGCCAGTTTTTTCAGGTCGTGATAGTTCTCGCCCATCGGGGCGCGGGCGCGCAGCCACTCCGGCTTCGGCACCGGGCGCCGGGGCGCGAGGTCGATCTGGATCAATGCGGAGCCGGCGAGATTGGGCGAGGCAGCCATCCACTCTTATTTTAACGAAGCGGCCCGGAACCAGCCCGCCGCAATCCGGTTCAGCGGCTGCATCTCATCCTGTGAACCTGAAGTGAAAGGAGCCAGAGGTGGCCGAAAAGAACGAAAAAGCTGAAACGCTGCTGCCAACCGATACCGTCCTGGTGGCGTATGTGACGGTGCATCTGGAGGACGGGGAAAGCTTTGCACTGCTTCCGTTTGAAGACACCCACGATGTCAAGAGCAAGGTCACGGACCTGGCGGAGGAGTGGGTGCGCTCCGGCGTTCTGGTGCGCGGAAACCGGTTGATTCCCTGGCACCGTGTGCGTCGGCTGGAAGCGACGAAGGTGGAAGAGATGAAGCTGGTCGATGCGCAGCTGCGGCGCGAGCAATGGCAGGCGCAGGAGACCGAGCGCCTGCAGCAGAGCTTTTGGCAGACAAAGCTGCCGCGCGAGAAGCGGAACGAAGGCGAGAAGAACGAATCCGAAGGAGGCAAGGCCAGGTAGCGCGATCGCGCCCGTGCAGAGAGAGAGATTCCACGTCTCAGCGCAGGCGCAGACGGTTCATGCGGTCTTCGTCCATGGCGGATGCGGTCCAGGCCACTTTGGGTTTCGACGGGTCCACGGCTTTAACGGCGGTCAGCCACCGGGATTCAACGAAACCCAGCAGAAAGAGGAACGCCGTCTGCAGCAGCCGGAAGCCCGACGGGCCGGGCCGTCCGTAGCGGCTGATGGTGATGGGCTGCGCCAGGAACGGCGGCAGTGAATCGGCGGCCATGGAACTGAAGGCGACAACCATGATCAGCCCAACAAGAAACAGCGCGTGGACCAGCAGAATTTCGATGACCGGTTTCGCGGTTTCGCCGGCGATCAGTTTCACGCCGCGTTTGTGGAAGGCGTTGCAGAAGACCGCGACCGTGTAGCTGGCCGCGGCCGCTCCTTCCAGGGCAAAGCCCGTCTCGTGCATCGCCGTATAAACGCCGACGAAGGTGAGAAACGCCAGAAGTGCGACAACTTTTCTCTGCAGATATCCCATTTCGAGACAAGCCTCGAATCGCGCGAGATCAGCAAAAAACCAGCAACAGGGCGCAGTGTAGCGTCCATTTTTTCGCGGCGAAATGCCCTGAAGGATGTATGGTTTCGGCTAATCCGGGTGAACCGGCGGAGAAATCCGGGTACTGTGGTGATCGCGCGATGCCAGGGTGGCGATATAAAGGCCCGAAGCGATGATGAGCACCGCGCCCGCAACCGTCAGCAGCGTCGGCGCCTGCCGCCACACCAGCCACGCCATGATCGCCCCGGTCACCAGTTGGGTGTAGTGGATCTGCGACACGTTCGCCGCCGCTGTGTTCCTGAGCGCGACAAAAAAGCACAGGCTGCCCGTGGCGCAGAGAACGCCTACCGCGACGAGCAGCGCGCCAACCCGAGGCGTGATGGGAGTCGGATGCGGAGCCGTGAGCCGGAAGCCGGCCATCAGCGAGAAACCCACCACCGTCATCACCGCTCCGGAGAACAGGGTGAGGCTTTCGGGATTCTCGGTCTGCGTGAGGACCCGCGACCAGACCATGTTCACCGAAAAGCAGGCCACGCAGACGAAACAGGCTGTGTAGCCGACCCAGTCGGCCTCCCGAGAGCCGCTCCATGGATGCACCGCGATCACGACCCCCGCGAAGCCGGTGAGGATGGCGAGGGCTTTGTGCCAGGCAAGGCGCTCGCGCAGAAAAATCGAGGAGAGCAGGGAGACGGTGATGGGCGCCAGAAAGATGAGGATGTAAAAGAGCGTCAGCGTGAGATGGCGGAGAGCGACGATCACGCAGATGTTGTTGCCGAGATCGAGGGCGGAGCGCAGGAACTGCGGGCGCAGTCGATGCGGACGCAGCGCCGCAAGGTCGTGCCGCCACAATCCCCGTGCCACCAGGAAGATCGACATGAAGAGGCCGAGGAAGGCGAGAATCTCATACCAGGGCAGCCCCGTTTGCGCCACGAGCTTGATGGAGGTGTCGGTCAGGACCCAGAGCGTGAACCCGGCAAAGGCGAACGCCATGGCCTGGAGATGAGAGAGTCGGTTGGGCATCGCAGCTTTGAGCGGGCGATCAGCCTTTCGGCCGATAACGCCGCCCCACAATCTCATACTTCCCGGAAAGCACCCGCGCAATGGCCTCAGCGTAAGCAACGTGCTCCTGCTCGAGGACCCGCTCCGCCAGGGTGTGCGCGTCATCGCCGGGCTCGACCGGCACCGAGCGCTGCAGAACAATCGTTCCGTGGTCGAGCTGCTCATCCACAAAGTGCACCGTGCAGCCCGTCAGCTGCACGCCATACTCAAACGCCTGCTGCTGCGCGTCGAGCCCGGGAAAGGCCGGCAGCAGCGAGGGATGAATGTTGAGGATGCGTCCCGCGAAAGCCTGCACGAAGCCCGGCGACAGCAGACGCATGTAGCCGGCCAGACAGACCAGATCGGCCCGGTGTTCACGCAGACAGGCGACGATCTCCTGGTCGTGCTCGGCGCGCTTGCGGCCCCTGGATTCGATCGCAACCGCGGACAGTCCGCGCTGGCGGGCGGCCACGAGTCCTGGCGCATCGGCCAGGTTCGAGATCACCACGCCGATCCGCGCGTCCGGGATCTTTCCCGCATCGATGGCGTCGGCGATGGCAATGAAATTCGAGCCCCGTCCGGAGAGCAGAATGCCGAGATTCTGCATCAGGCGTACACGACTTTGCGGTCGCCTTTCATGATGCGGCCGATGACATACGATTTCTCGCCCGCGCGGTCGAGCATCGATTTGCAGCGCTTGAAGCGCTCCGCCGGAATCACCGCGATCAGGCCAATGCCCATGTTGAACGTTCGCAGCATCTCGTCCTGTTCCACGTTGCCCAGCCGCTGCAGGTGCTCGAAGATGGGCAGCACTGGCCAGGAGCCCAGTTCCACCTGCGCTGAAACCGCTTTGGGCAGGATGCGCGGCAGATTCTCCGTGATGCCGCCGCCGGTAATGTGCGCCAGGCCTGTGGCGTAGTCGCTCGCCGTGAGTTTCCTGATCAGGCCCAGATAGCTGCGGTGCGTCTTCATCAGAGCGGCGCCCGCCTTTTCCTTCAGATCGTTCACGTACTGCTCGGGTTTGTACTTCGCCACTTCAAAGAAGAGCTTCCGCGCCAGCGAGTAGCCATTGGTGTGCAGTCCCGTGGAGGGAAAGCCGAGCAGCACATCGCCCAGGTGGATCTTCGCCCCCGTGATCAGCTTCGCGCGCTCCACCACGCCGACGATAAAGCCGGCCAGGTCGTACTCTCCATCGGCGTAGAAGCCCGGCATCTGCGCTGTCTCCCCGCCGATCAGCGCGCAGCCATTCGCGCGGCACGCATCCGACAGCCCGGAGACGACCTTCTCCGTAATCTCGCTGTCCAGCCGGCCCGTAGCCAGATAATCGAGGAAGAACAGCGGCGTCGCGCCCTGCACGGCGATGTCGTTCACGCAGTGGTTCACCAGATCGGCGCCCACGGTATGGTGAACGCCCAGCTGAAAGGCCACCTTCAGCTTCGTGCCTACGCCGTCTGCCGAGGAGACCAGCACCGGCTCCTCGTATTTGCCGTCCAGCTTGAACAGGCCGCCGAAGCCGCCGATTTCGCCCAGGACGTTGCGCGTGAAGGTGCGCTGCGCAAGGTATTTAATGCGCTGCTTGGCGCGGTCGCCCGCGGAGAGGTCCACGCCTGCATCAGCGTAGGTGGTCGGGGACGCGGCGGGTTGGCGCTGGGTAGCAGACTTGGCGTCAGGAAGGGGCATGGCCGAGCAGAGTTTCGTGAGAAGCCAGTGTACGCGGGATGACTGTGGGACAACCAGAGTCCCTTAGTGCTCAGGAAAAGGCCCACCCCCGCGGACGAGGATGGGCACTCGAGAGAGGGCGGATCAGGCCGCGGCCTGGCTCAGAGCGGCCTTCGCCTGGGTCACAAGCGCGCTGAAACCCGCGGCGTCGTTCACGGCGAGATCGGCCAGCACCTTACGGTCCAGCTCGATCCCGGCCTTCTTCAAGCCGTTGATCAGCTGCGAATACGAAATCTCGTTGATTTTGGCGGCGGCGTTAATGCGCACGATCCAGATGGAGCGGTACTGACGCTTCTTCTGCTTGCGGCCGCTGTAGGCGAACTTCAGGCCGCGCTCAACGGCTTCCTGAGCTGCCTGGTAGAGTTTGGATTTGGTGAGGAAGTAGCCGCTGGCCCTTTTCAGGATTTTCTT
>DATAWD010000011.1:0-80885 GCA_036267395.1 Acidobacteriaceae bacterium
CTGAAGTCGTATGCGTTGTTGGTGTACTTCCAGATGTACTCACCGCTGATCACAAAATGCGGCCCGACCACCTGCTGCAGGCCGGCATGGTACTCATTGCGAACCCCAGGCGTCAGCGCACCGGTAGCACCGCCCTGACACAGCAGCAGTGGGTTCAGAACGGCGTTGAGGCACCCCTGGCTGGAAAGAACCAGGTTCTCGTTGAAGGGCGTTTCCAGCGTCCGCGCATAGGAACCGCGCAACACCGTATTCGTCCGCTTGATGTTGTACGACGCAGCCAGACGCGGCTCGGCCTGGCTGGCGTCCGAGAGACCGTTGTACACGTCACCGCGAATGCCGATATTGAACAGCCAGTTGCCCAGCGTCAGCCGATCTTCTGCATACAGCGCCAACTCCTTGACATCGGTATGACCCTGGAAGTTATAGTCCGTGCCACCGCGCGTCAGGTCGTACGGATAGAGGTCCGTGCACGGAGAATCCAGCGGCACATCCGGCGTTCCGCCCGACATGCAGGGATTCCCGTTGCTGTCGGTCAGTGAATCCAGATATCCGGGGGCGACGATACCCAGCGTGTCGTTTTCATTCAGGAACGTCTGTTCGTACACACCGCCGATTTTGATGTTGTTGTGGCCCTTCTGGTACGAGAGGTCCGTGTGCAGCCCCGCGTTGGCCAGGCTGCGGTTCTGTCCGATCGTCTCCGTCTGCACCGGCCCCAGATCGGCAAATGGATCGCTGCTCGGATAATAGTTGTACGCGTCACGGCGGTAGTAGAAGCCAATGTTCCACACGGATTCGGGTGAGAGCACGTGCGTGAAGCTCGGCGCCACGTTGACTGTCCCGATCTTCGACCGCTGATCCGTCTGTTCCGTTACGGCCTGCCCGGCAAGATTCACACCGCCCAGGTTGAGGTTGTCATAGGTGTTCGGCGTCTGGAACCACGAGCGCGAGTAGTTCAGGTTCAGATGCAGCGAGTTCGCCTGGTTCACCTGGTAATCGATACGATCGAAAATGTTCTCCTCGTTCCCCTTGTCGTGGAATGTCACAAATTCCGGGCCATCGAGGAACCGGCCGGTGTTCAGCCCGTCCACGGTAATGAAGTTGCCCCAGCTCTGCTTGCCATAGCCAAGCTCGACACCGCCGGTCGACGATCCGAAGCTGCCATAAGAGGCATAGATGGACCCCGTCGGCTTCGTCACGCCCTGTCCGGACCGTGTTGTTACCTGAATGACAAGGCTCGTCTTATCCCCGTACTCCGCCGGAGGCGCACCCTCGATAACATCCATCGACTGCACCGCATTGTCCGGAAGCTGATTCGAAAACACCTTGCTCTGCTGATCGGTAATCGGCTGCCCATCGACAGAAAACGAGTTGGATGCGTGGTCTCCCAGCCCGTGAAACAACCCGTTCGAGTCCGCCGCTACGCCCGGCGTCGTCAGCGTCACCAGCGAGCTCAGGCCGGACGACTCGCTCTCCAGCGGAATCTCCGCAAACGCCTTCCGGTCAATATCTGTGTCCATGTCGGCGTTGCGGTTGATCAGGTCTTCGCTGGTCACCTGCACGGTTTCCGCGGCCGCTCCAACGCTGAGCCTCACCGGCACATTAACCAGCGTAGCCGAATGGACGCTGACATCGTGCACATACGGAGCGAATCCCTTGATCACGACCGTCATGTGGTATGGATCGTAAGGCACGTTCGTGAACTGGAAATGCCCCGTGCTATCGGTCTTGCCGCTGCGTTCAAACTGGCTGACCGGGTTCTGGATCGTGACCATCGCACCGGGAACTACCGCTCCAGAAGGATCGGTTACCGTGCCCATCACGGTGCCGGATGTAGCTCCGGCCTGAGCAGCGGCGAACTGTGGGGAGAAAATCGAGAGAAAACATGCGAATGAAATAAAAGCAATCGCGCCACGCAGACACGTGCGCATAGACGACCTCCGATGAATGTGGACTGTCCCTGGGGATGAACTGCTGATTCAGGCAGCGAAAGCAGCTGGGACAGGCGGAGGTCGATTGGCGAGCTTGAGGAGGAACCGCTGGCGCGGAATCGGGGTGTATCTGTCCAGGGTGTACCAGGCGAGGGGCCCGGCGGACACGATGAACGTAACGGCGATTGTGATCTGCACGGCCTGATGGGCAGTCATACACAACGAGCAGTCGTGATCGATTTGACCGTTCGGGTGCGTGTGACTAACGTGCAGAATGCCCGTGAGCAGGACGAGCGCGATACAGGCAATCCCCAGGATCGATACCCAGGAAAGCCCTGTTCCGCGTCTTGCCGTCACGAAACGCATGTGATTGGAACTATAGCCTGAAATGGATGTCTTCGCAAAACCGGGCCAATCCGCGCGCTGCATTCGTGCGTCACGCCCTGAATGGATGATGGATCTACGTTCCCGCGATTCAGGCCGGGAGGTCATCCGCAACTTGAGCGTCTTCGAAAATGCAGTTTGCCGATCTCGCTCATTGACCCCGCACTTCACGAGATAGCGAATCCAGGCTCATGACCAGGCGGGCTAAGCCTAACCGCCAGGGCTTTCTCAGAACTCAACCCGTCCTTGAAATGCAATCATGCGCGGGGAGCTGTCGCCGCCCAGGCCGACACCGAGCAGTCCAGTCGGAGGCGAAATGGTGCTTTCGAGTGTTCCGAAGCGCGCGGGAATCGAGCCGCCAGGGACGCCGGCTTCCACCGCGCTGGGCAGCGCGAAGTTCGGATGGTTCAACGCGTTGAACAACTGCCCGTCCAGGCGGAACGTGATGCCTTCGTGGATCGGGAAGGTCTTCGTGATGTAGACGTCCGAGTCGGTGTAATGCGGCCCTCGAACCGAATTCCGGCCTGAGTGACCGAACTGGCAATTCGCGGGAGAATCTCCCCCGGTGCAGGCCCCGGTTGCAGGATCGACGACCGAGATAAACGCGTTGGGATCGAGCCATTGTTTTGTACCGGCCACGGTCACGCCGGCGACGGCATTCCTGCTGTACACGGGCACACCGGGCACGCGATTCGCATAAGCGGGCGCGTTGAACTGGACGGTACTCGCTCCATTCGCCTGAAAGACGCCGTTCCCATTGGCGATGTAAGACTGGCTCAGCACGCTGAATGGAAGCCCTGAGTGCAGAATCGCCGTCTCTGAAAACGACCAGCTCCCGAAGATTTGACGTAACATCGCGTGCCGCGAATGGAATGGAATCTGATAAAGCCCGAAGGCCGAGATGTTGTGGCGCACGTCGTAATCGCAACTCGCATACTGCTGGCGCAATTCTCCGGGCAGCGGAGACATGAGACCCTGGGTTGAAAATGCGAGCAGGCCACCGTTCGAGATCTCATCGAGGCAATGGCTGAACGTGTAGTTAGCGCGTAGCGTCAGGCTATGCCATTGCTGCGTGTAGGCCATTTGCAGGCCGGCGTAATTGCTGCCGGCGTCGGTCCGGAATTCCGTCACGTTTCCGAATCGTTGGTCGAGCGGCCGCTGATAGTGATACGGCGCAAAGCACCCGTCGCAGACCGTTTGATATCCGTTGAGTTGTTCCTGGAAGGGCTCGTGCAGGCCGCGCGTGCCGACGAAGTCGGTGCGCAGGCCGCCATGGGTTCCGATCTGTTGCTCGACACCGAGGTTGTACTGGTAGTAGTAGGGCGTCTTGAGCGCTCCGCTGGGAAACGTATTGAGGCTGACGGCGAAAGGACAGGTCGGGGCGCCCGCCTGAATGCCCACGCACGGATTACCGCCGGAACGAAACGTGGTTTGAAAAGAAGTGTTCGCGTTCAGGGCCGCATCGACGGCGCTGCCGGGAGTGCCGGGCGCAATCCCGACGCCGCCAACCTGCCCACCGATGCCCCCGACAAAGGTCGGGTCGTTCGGAGCATTCATTGCGGCAAGATCGGCGATCTGCATAGGGATGATGTCGCTGAAGACGCCAAAGCCTCCATGAACCGCGGTACGGGGCAACAATTCGTATGCGAATGAAGCACGAGGCTGATAGATAAAAAGGGGTGTTCCCGGAAACAAATCGCTCATAGTGCCGAGAATCACCTGATTGAGCGGCTGATCGGTATCGTGTGAGGCGTCGAGAAACGAACCTGCCATTCTGGAGAAAAGGTTCCGCGCGCTCGTGACGTTGGCATTCCAGGCCACGCGCATGCCATAGGTGACGGTCGCTTTGGGCGACGGCTTCCAGGTATCCATGCCGTAGTACTCGAGATTGCCCTCGGAAACTCGCTCCTTGAGCGAAACCGGGAAGCTCTGGCTGGCGGTGTATGCCGCACCATAAGTGAATTGGGCCAGGTCGTTGTAAGTCACCGTCGGCACAATGCCCTCGCCGAGGTCGTAATCGCTCACGTCCAGACGGCGCGTGTTGACTCCGAATTTCCAGGTGTGATTGCCGCAGTTCCAGGTCAGATTGTCGTTGATCTGCCACTGCGTGACCTTGCGACCCTGCGGGTAAGTATTGTCATTGCCGCCGATCGTAGTGAATGGCACGCTGTCGCTTCCTGAGGCCAGCACAATCGGAAAGGTCCGCTGCAGCTGACCGTAGTTGTTCGGCTCGAAGATACTCGAATACCAGCTTGCGCCCGGGTTGAACTGATTGACTAAGCCAGGGCTGAAGACATGGGTGTAGCCGGCGACGAGCGTCCGTTGCGGCTGTGGCGAATAGGAGTTGAAGATCGAGTTGATGGGATCGGTGTAAGCGGCCTGAAGGCCGGTGTCCTGCTGAAAGCGATACCAGGTGCTGTCCTTCGCGTTGATGGTGTGATCGATCTTTACGACGATCAGGTTTTCGCTGTCGCTGTTGTTCAGAGATGCCTGCCTCTGGCTGGCGCAACCATCGCCGGCAGTACCGAGCGGGCATCCGACAATCGGCACCGGCGACCCGCCAGGTGCTGGCAGCAGGGAGAACATCTCCCGGTAGAACGAAATCTCGGAGGGCTCGGCGGGCAGAAATGCACCGGTCACCGGATCCGTGCCACCTGTGGCCAGTTGGCCGAGGACATATTGCTGGTACGCGGGAGTGGGCAGAGTGATCTGCGAGACCAGTGGCAGTGCGATGCGAATGCCTTCGTAATGCCCAAAGAAGAACAGTTTGTCCCGGCGAATCGGGCCGCCGACACTCACGCCAAATTCGTTCACTGTGGAGCGAGGCTTGTGCGCGATATTCCCTTCGGTGTCATTGGCGTGGAGGAAGTAGTCCTCGGCATTGAACAGGGATCCGTTCCATATCTCGTAAAGATCGCCGTGAAATGCGTTGGTCCCTGACTTCGTGAAGTAGTTGACCTGGGCCGCGCCGTATCGGCCCTCATCGACCGCGAAGGAGTTGGTATTGACGGTCGCCTCCTGCACCGCGTCGAGGCCGATCACGAGATTTGTGGAAAGGCCAATGTTGAGTCCAAGCCAGGGATCGTTCGTATCGAATCCGTCGAGGATGTAGCCGTTCGAAGTTGCCGGCAAGCCGTTGAACTCCACGTTCCCATAACCGCCCGCGGCTTTGGCATCGTTGGAAGATCCTGCCGTGTTCATTAGCGCGCCCTGAGCGAATTGCGCAATATAGGTAAGGTCCTGTCCGGGGTTGGGCAGGTTCCTGATCGCCTTCGCTTCAATGGTCGTCGTGGTGTTGGGATTATCCAGGCTCAATAGTCCCTGCTGCGCGGTGACCTGGACGGTCTGACTGCTTTTCCCGATCCGAAGCGAAAAGTTCAGCGTCACCGTTCTGCCCACACCGACCTGGGTCGGTTGGGACTCGGAAACAGCGAAGCCTGGAGCCGCAACCGTCAAAATGTAGGTTCCCGGATTGATCTGGGAAAAGAGAAAGCGGCCGCTGGCGTCGGTTCCGCCACTCCGTACTGCCTTGGTGTCCGCGTCTGTGGCGATGACCGATGCATGGGGTACTGCAGCGCCGCTCGGGTCGGTCACTTCGCCGGAGAGCGCGCTGCTGGTGCCGCTCTGAGCAAGGAGCCGAGGCGAGTTAACCATAATTAACGCCAGAAAGAGAATGAGGGCTGAGTGTCTTGCTCGATGGGAGCGCATTCCGATCTCCAGTTGTCCGGGGAACTACCTCTGGGATGCCAGGCAATTTGCCACTCATCAAGGGTATTAGGCACGCCTAAGGATTAGGCTCGCCTACACTGGAGGAAATGTCAAACCGGAGCACAGGACAGGCATGACAACCCGCCGTGTGAATTCGAACACCGAATCGGTAGACGACTATCTGAAAGCCATCTTTGCGCTCGAAGGATCGGAGCGCGAACGGGTCACCAGCACCGCATTGGCGAAGCGGCTCGGCGTCGCTCCCGCGTCGGTTACCAACATGTTGCAGAAGCTGGCGTCCGGCTCGTCCCCTTTGGTCGAGTATGAACTGCACCGCGGAGTACGTCTCTCACCCGCCGGCATGCGTCGCGCTCTCGAAATCGTACGTCACCATCGACTTCTGGAAGCATTTCTCTACCAGATCCTCGACTACCCAATCGAGGAGGTCCATGACGAGGCCGAGCGACTGGAGCATTTCATCTCCGAACGTTTTGAGGATCGCATTGACGCGAAACTGGGCCGGCCCAGATTCGATCCTCATGGACATTGCATTCCAGCCCTGGACGGCAGGATGTCAAAACAAATCTCTCAAACGCTGACGGAGATAGAAGAAGCCGGAACCTATGTGGTGGACAGTGTTTCCGACCAGGATTCCGCTCTGCTGAAGCGGCTCAAGGCCCATGGCATCACACCAGGGGCGCCCATAGAGGTAACGAATACGCCTAGAGAGGGGTTTGTCATTCGAGTCAGTACAACTGCGAAGGCGCTGCGTCTTCCCCGATCGCTGGCCGGAGCAGTCCGAATTCGCAGTACGAGGTGATGCAATCGCCCATTCCCCCTGGCATGCGATGACACGCTGCCAGGGCAGTAAGCGCGGATGCGCCCGGCGGCAGTTCGAGAATGCAACGCTGGAAAACTGTTACTACTCGCCTGCCGGCGCCGCCTTCTTGTGCTCAACGAAGGTGTGCGCCTGATGGCAGCTCACACACGTCTTGCCTAGCATGAATGGATCCGACTTCAGTTGTGCCACCTGATCCGCGTGACAGGTGTCGCATGTGCTGAGCCCCGGCTTGCCCGCGAACTCCTTGGCTGTCGTCTCGCCGTGGCACACGGTGCATTCGACACCGTTGGCGGCATGCGGGCTGGCTTTCCATTGGTCATACACTCCCTTATGGCAGGTGGCACAGGTATCCCCCGCTGGAATCAGCCGATGGAACACGTGCGTAGCCTGATTTTGCTGCGCCATGGCGGGTTGGACGGCAGCAGCCGTAAAGAGAAAACCGAGCAGGGCGGAACCGAACATACACGCGCGAAAGCGATTCACGGGCAGATCTCCTGAGTATGATGTCGCAGTATAAAATCGGCGATTGCTGCCGATCAGTGATGCCAGTCACGTCTCACCGGACTGCGATCGGCGCACTGGACGCGAGGTCTCTTGCCAGGTGAACGCCTCGCTTTTATGCCCTGTCGGCTGTGACCCCGGAAACGCATGGGAACAGGTCCGGCTTTGTCTCGGGTGGGTACGCTGCTCGTGGATACCCCTGGTGGAGCGCGGGCCGCCTGATCTAAGGTTAAGGGTTGGACCTGAGGAGAACCGTATTCATGCGTAGACGCGAATTCCTGAAGACCTTTGCGGTACTGGCAGCGGGATCGATGACGCCGTCGTATCGGTTGGCCGGCGCCCAGACAGCCGACGAAACCCCGGGGGAAGATCTCAGGGACGTGCTGCCGGTGATCGGCACGGGGTGGCACGGACACATGTTTCCCGGCGCTGTCGCACCCTTCGGTATGGTTCAGGCGAGCCCGGACACGGGCGGCGCTCCCGAGGCCAAATGGAACGGCCAGTGGGACACCACCGGATGGGATCATTGCTCCGGCTATCACTATCCGGACAACTACATTCTGGGCTTCAGCCACACGCATCTGCAGGGCACCGGGGGCGCCGATCTCGGCGATGTTCTGCTGATGCCACTGGTGGAGGGTCGCAACTGGAGCTGGAATACGGGCGATCCCGGCCAGCAGGCCGAGGCGCAGACCCTGGCCATCGGCACAAACTCCGGCTGGGTCTTCGATGAACCGGAACGCGGCTACCGTTCGGCTTTCTCGCATGATCGCGAAACGGCTCAGCCTGGCTATTATGCGGTCCATCTCGACACTCCCGACGTTCACGCCGAGCTGACGGCCACCACGCGCTGCGGCCTGCACCGTTATCGTTACCCTGCGCTGCCGGCCACCACCCGGCGGGGACTGATTGTCGACCTGGTGCACGGCATTGGCTGCGAAGTCTACGCGGCAGAGCTGCACATCGAGAGCGCCACGCGGATCAGCGGGGTGCGCTCGACCCATGGATGGGCCACCGACAAGCAGGTCTTCTTCGTCATCGAGGTCTCCCGGCCCTTTGCTTCGGCAGAGGTGCAGGTGGACGGCACAGCACGCGCCGCGTCCGTCGGCGACCACCTCTCCGGTAAACAGATCAAAGTCATCCTCACTCAGAGCGCCGCCGCCGAGCCGCTCCTGGTCCGCGTGGGAATCTCCGGCACCAGCGTGGAAGGCGCGGCGAAGAATCTTGCAGCAGAGATTCCGCGCTGGGATTTCGACGGGGTGCTGCGCGCCAATCAGCGGGAATGGAGCCGCGCACTGAACGTGCTGAACGCGACCCTGCCCGACAAAATGCTGCAGCAGACCTTCGCGACCGCCGCGTATCACGGCCTCGTGGCCCCGGCCACCTTCAACGACGTCGACGGCACCTATCGCGGGCAGGATCACAGAAATTATCCCGGTCCGGGTTTCACGAAATACACCACGCTTTCCATCTGGGATATTTATCGCGGGGAATTTCCGTTCCTCACCCTGATGCAGCCGCATCGCATCGCGGACATTGTCAAGACGATGCTGGCGGACTATCGCCAGCTCAATCAGCACTCGCTGCCGGTTTGGCCGCTGTGGGGCAATGAGACGTGGTGCATGACCGGCTTTCACGTGGTGGGCCTGATTGTCGGCGCTTATACGCGAGGACTGCGCGACTTCGACGTGGAGGCTGCTTATGCTGCCATGCGCGACACCGCTATGGTGGGCGCAATCGCCAACGATAACAAGGCGCTTCAGGAGCAGTTCCGCAGCCTGGGCTACGTGGCCACCGGTCCGCAGCGGCAGTCCGTTTCACGCACACTCGACTTCGCCTACGACTACTGGTGCGTGGGTGCGATGGCCGAACTGCTGGGCAAACAGGAGGACGCGGCGATGTTCTACAAGCTCGGGCAGAATTACAAAAATCTGTTCGATCCGGCCACCGGATTTATGCGTGGCCGCACGGAAGAGGGCAAGTGGCGCGATCCTTTCCGCCCCGACCGCGAATACTGGGAGGACTACACCGAGTCCGACGCGTGGCAGGCGACCTTCAACGTGATGCAGGATGTGCAGGGATTGATCGGCCTCTGTGGCGGCGACCAGCCCTTTATGGCCAAACTCGATACGCTCTACGCGGCACCCTCCGATGTGCTCGATTCGCCTCCCGACATCAGCGGCCTGGTTGGCCAGGATGCACAGGGCAACGAGCCCAGCAACCACATTCCGTATCTCTATACCTTCGCCGGCGCGCCCTGGAAGACGCAGGAGCGCGTGCGCCAGGTAGCGCGGCTGTATAACAACACGCCGCAGGGTGTGCCCGGCAACGATGACTGCGGGCAGATCTCCACGTGGTTCAACTTTGCCGCGCTGGGATTCTACCCGGTGAATGCGGTCACCGGAGTTTACGTGCTGGGCAGCCCTCTGGTGAGCCGCGCGACCCTGCGCAATCCCACCAGCGGCACCACGTTCAGCGTTATCGCCGAAAACAATTCCGAGCGGAACCTCTACGTGCAGAGTGTGGAACTGAACGGAAAGCCGCTCACTCGTTCCTGGTTCACTCACGCCGACATTCTGGCCGGCGGGGCGCTCCGGTTCCGCATGGGTTCCGCGCCGAACAAAGCGTGGGGTGCAGCTCCTTTGGATCGACCTCCGTCGGGGCTTGTCGCCGCTTCTCGATAGCTGCGGTTTGTCTATAGGAAGGGTGGAGAGCGGGCATCTTTTTTGACCACGTTCTGCACCAGGAGTCGCGCGTCGCTCGATACTCGATTATCTAATTGATAATAAGACAGTTGTACTGGACTATGTGAGGCTCCAGAAGCGCCGAATCGCGCAACAATGTGATCATACCGATCAATTTGTTTGACCATTTTCGTCGATTTGTGCTCTGATGATCGGCACAATCGTTCTCTGCTCCCTTAGGGCTTCCAGCGGAAACTCCGCCAATTCGATGGAGAGGAAGCTCCTCGGGACCGAGACGAAAACACCGCGAGAAACACAACGCGGACGGAAGCAAGTTGAGGAAACCCTGATGAAGATGATTTGGAGGCAGTTGATCTGGGGCTGTGCGACGACCTTATTGCTGATCGGTCCCACATGCGTCGCGCAAACCGTAACCGGCTCGATCACCGGGGAAGTGACGGATCCGAGCGGAGCCGTCGTGGCGGGCGCGCATGTGACTGCCCGTAATGTCGATACCGGAGTGAATTCCACAATCACGTCGGATTCGGCTGGCGTCTACCGGATCGGGTACCTTCCGATCGGCAATTACCAGGTCACCTTCAATGCGGTCGGCTTTGGCCAGAAGACCGTGCCGGTCTTCCATCTTGAGGCGCTGCAGACAGCTAATTTCAATGTGACCCTGACGCCGGGCAGTGTGGCGACGACGGTGAACGTTTCAGCCGCCGCTCCAATCCTGAACACGACCAATGACACTCTGGGCACCACCATTACAGCGAATACCATCAGGAATTTTCCGCTGAATGGCCTGGACTTCTCCGCTCTGACGCTCTATGTCCCCGGCTCGGTGAGCACCGCCGGCACCTCCGGAACCACCAGCATCGAGCGGAGCACCTACTTTACCGACACCGTGAACGTGGACGGCAACCGCGCCCAGGCGAACAACTTTACGCTGGACGGCATCGACATGAACGAGACCTTCAACAACCTCATCTCCTACAGTCCCGCTCCGGCGGCTTTGCAGGAAGTTAAGGTGGTCACAGCCGACTCGCCGGTCGGTCTCGGCAATGTCAACGGCGGCGGGGTCGACTCGATATTGAAGAGCGGCAGCAACGAGTTCCATGGGGAGGTCTACGGCTACGTCCAGGACTATCGGATGAACGCTGACTCGTGGTCCAACGATCACGCGAGCCCGATCCTTCCGGTCAACCCGTATTCACAGGCGCAGTTCGGGGGCACCCTCGGTGGGCCCATCCTTCACAACAAGCTCTTCTTCTTTGTGGATTACCTCGGCTCGCGCCATCACGTGGGCGGTACCGGATCGGCCAGCGTCTTCACTCCGGCCATGCGCAGCGGCGATTTCTCGGCATTGCTGGCAGGCAGCAACCCCATCCAGCTGTATGATTCGCAGAACAACTACCAGCCATTTGTCGGTGATAAAGGGATTCCGGTTGTCAATCCCGTGGCCACGTTCCTTTTTGCTCACTCGAACATTTATCCGCTGCCCAATGCGACGCCGACCGACGGCATCGCGGCTAACGATTATCAGGGTCCCTCGCGCAGCTACGCGGCCAATAATCAGGGCGACATCAAAATTGAGTATGACCTGAGGAATGCCGACAAAATCACCGGTTTCTATTCCATGTCCACCGCCTACAACGGGTCTACGCCGGTGCTCGCGATTTCGTTCAGTGGTCCTAACATCTATCCCACCAAGCTTAGCGGCATCAATTGGGTGCACATATTTTCGCCCGGATTGATCAACTCTCTGCACGTCGGCTTCACGCGCACCATCTGGGCACAAAACACCTCTGTGGATCCAACCGGGTTGTTCGGAACTACGGGCGATCAAAAAATCGGAGTCCCGTTTCCCAATCAGGCCTATCCTGGGTATACCTACCAGAACATCAGCGGCGGTATCACCGCCGGGGGTAACCCGGTCTACGGCGGCGGCCTCATCGACAACACCTACAGCTACATGGACGACGTCACCTGGCAGCACGGCAAGCAAACGCTCACGTTCGGCACCCAGTCTCTGCGCTACCAGAACAACTATCCCACCGCCAACAACTACGGCTATATGGGCAGCCTGAACTATTCCGGCGCGTTCACCAGCGACCCGTCGCTAAAGAACGCCGGCGGCTACGGGGGGGCGGATTTCCTGCTCGACTATGTGAGCGGCGCTGCTGCGACTCTCTCCAGTGTGAATGTCGGGCAGAGGCAGTGGCGCGCTGCCTTTTACGCCGACGACAGCTACAAGATTTTTCCCAATCTCACGCTGAACGTCGGCTTGCGGTACGAATATGACGAGCCATGGGTCGAGGAAAACAACAAGACCGGCAACATCGATCTTACGACCGGCCAGGTTCTCTATGCGCATGCCATTCCGGCGGGTGCGCCTCCGGGATCGGGCCTGTGCAGCAATCCTGGCTGCTATGACAATCAGAACGATTTAATGCCTCGTGTGGGGTTTGCCTACCAGGCAACGAACCGTTTCGTGGTTCGCGGCGGTTACGGAGCTGTCAGCTTCTTCGAAGGCAACTCCTCCAACCAGCGCCTGACTTCGATAACTCCGTTCATTCAGGCGATTCAGACTCCTTCGTACTCACCTACCAGTTCCGCTCCGTACAACGTTCCCCGAACCGCAGAGGAAGGCTTTACCGGCGGTTCCGTGAGTTACGGCGGCTCGTTCAATGTGTATCCAAAGGATATTAAGCCGGCCTACGTGCAGGAGTGGAACCTGACCACGGAGTATGCCGTCACTCCGACCCTGTCGCTGCAGGTGGATTACCTGGGCGAGCAGGGCCAGCACATTGAAGACTACGGCAACGTGAACCAGTGGAAAGTCAACGGCGATTCCACCTCGGCGCCCTTCTATGACAACCAGTACCTGGGCGTGAATGCCAACCCTGCTACCAGCATTGGGTCCAACCCGCTGCTCATCACCGAATCACGCGCCGCCATGAATTATCAGGCCCTGCAGGCGGTGGTGCGCGAGCGCCCGTATTACGGTCTGGAATTCACGGTGAACTACGCCTACGGCAAAGCCCTCACCAACAGCCTGGGCAACTATGCACTGCAGGTCAACGGCTTCAGCGGCGCTTTCCAGAATTACTACAACAGTGCGGCGGACTGGGGGCCGGCCGGCTACGACGTGCGGCACGACCTTAGCTGGACCATGGTCTACGCCCTGCCCTTCGGGCAGGGCCGGCAATTCCTTTCCAGAGCCAATCCCTGGGCGAATGAGGCGGTTGGCGGCTGGACATTCTCGGCGGTTGGCGTTGGTTATACCGGGTTTCCGGAGACCCTTACCGGTCCCGGCAACAATTCCGACAGCTATGGCAACTCGCGACCCAACCAGTATCGCAAGCTGAAGATTGTCGATCGCAGTATCGATAACTGGTTCGGCACAGACGCTTCGGCCACTCCCTGCACAACTCCGGGAGTTGACAACGGTGTTTGCGCATACGGGGTGCCCGCCCCGAATACGTTCGGAACGGCTGGAAACGGAACTCTGCGCGGTCCCGGTTTCGAGAACGTCGATCTTTCCATTTCAAAGAATTTCTACACCTACCATGAGCAATCCATCGGGTTCCGCTTTGACGCTTTCAATGCATTCAATATTGCCAGCTATGGGAACCCGGATACCGGCGTCACCGATCCTACTTTCGGAAACATTTCCAATCAGGGCAGTCCGGTAAGATCTGAGGAGCGCCACCTTCAGTTTTCGGCGCATTATGCCTTCTAACCCGATGGCGGCTGCCAATGCGCGGCGCCCGCTTTTCCGCTTCGCGCAGCAGACTATTCGGACCTTATGCAACTTGAAATCTGCGTCGACTCGGTGGAGTCGGCAAAACGCACTCTGGTGAGATCTGGCTGATGGTCATCGCACGGACGGGACGCCGCGATTTCCCGACAAGCTCATGTCGCTGAAGACCGAACAACGGGCAAAGACCATCCTGCAGGTCTTGCTGCAGCACGGCACCACCTCGGTGGAAGAGCTGGTGCGTCTGCTCGGCGCCTCCGCCCCGAGCGTGCGTCGCGATCTGGCGCGGCTCGAAAAGCGCAGTCTGGTGCACCGTACCCACGGCGGCGCCCGGCTGGCCAGCCAGATGCAGTATGAAGCGTTTCGCTTCGATTCGTCGTTCCATGAACGCGAGGGCCGGTTTGCCGAGGAGAAACGCCGCATTGGCCTGGCCGCGGCCGACCTGGTCCGCGAGCACGACACCATGGGATTTACCGCCGGTACCACGCCCACGCAGGTGGCGCGCTGCATCCGTCATCGCAGCTCCATCCACGTCATCACGAATGCTGTGAACATCGGTATGGAGCTGAGCAACCTGCCCACCCTTCACGTCACGCTGACCGGCGGCACGATGCGCTGGGCCGGCGCCTTCTCGCTCACCGGCCACACGGCGATCGAGATGTTGAGCGCCGTCTTTATGGACAGGGCCTTCATCGGCGCCTGCGGCGTGGACGTGCTGCGCGGCGCCACCACCATCGAGCCGGATGAGGCCGCAGTTTTTCGCACCATGGTCCGTCAGTCGAAAGAGGTGATTGTCGTCGCCGACTCCAGCAAGATTGGCATGGTCAGCCCGGCCCTCATCTGCCCGCCGGCCGACATCGATGTTCTGGTGACGGATTCAGGGATTGCGCCCGAGGCTCTCGAGGGGTTCCGGTCGCGCGGCATACGGGTGATCGCCGTCTGAACAACGAACATTCGCGGCATCTTCCAAACAGAAGGTCCGTTACGCTTGTTTCCCCATGAACAGAATTTGCCCAGGCCCGGCGATCCCGGGACGGATCCAGTCTCCAAAGCGCCCTGTACGGTCGCCGCATCTATTTTTGCAGCCCGCTTCTCCCCCATGCATTCCGGCCATTACACCTGTGCGATCGTCAGGACTGTAATGTCGTCCTCCTGCCCAAATCGACATGCGGCATCGGCGATTGCATGGGCGGTCAGCCGACTCAGGGGCACCAGCTGATCGAAGCCCAGCAACTGCCCCGAGGCTGACCGCGCTTCCGGCACCCCGTCCGACATCAGCACCAGCCACTTTCCCGAGGGCAGGCGACCCTGCAACGTGCCATAGGTGGAGTCGGGGACTAATCCCAGCGGCAGCGCCGGCGCTGAAGAGATTTCTTCGCCGGCGATGTACGGGGAGATATGTCCGGCGTTGGCCAGCACAAACATTCCGGTTGGCGCGATGCGCAAACAGCAAGCCGTCGTGAATCCCAACTGACCCTGCGCAACCAGGGCATTGTTGAGATGGAACAAAATCTCTGCAGGATCTTCGGAAGTCTCACGGCGCAGGACGCCCAGGATCATAGCAACGCGCATGGCCGCAGTAAGACCTTTTCCCGCAACGTCGCCCACGATCGCTGTGATGGATCCATCAGCGGTGGGCTGAACGAAGAAGAAATCTCCACCCGCCTCCTTTGCCGGCAGATAAACCGATTCGATCTGAAATCCAGGCGTAGGCCTTGAGGCACTCTGCAGCAGCAACTGCTGCACTGCGCTGGCCGCTTTTAGCTCGGCCGCAAACTCTGCCCGTTGGCGCTCGGCGCTTACGATATCGGAGAAGAGTCGTGCCTTCTCCATGGCCGTGGCCGCCTGCAGGCTGATGGTGTTCAGCAGCTTCAGGTCAGCCGACGAGTAATGCGCGTCATCGTCGGTTTGGGTCAGCGCGATCAGGCCTACGGTTCGCTCCCCCGCCCGCAGTGGCGCTGCCAGGATGGCTCGATTCGCACTGTGGCCGTTTTGCGCCAGCGGCTCAGTGATTGACCCGTTAACGATCTCGGCCACGCCACGCTCCAGGACCGACGCCGCGATGGAAGATTGTGGGCCGATCGCGGCAGCGCTCTCCGCAACCTCGTCGCCGAAACGAGACACCGTCCGAAGCGATTCGCCGGGCCTGTCCATTAAGAGAACAACCCCACGACTCGCGGCAATCAGTCGTTGCGCCTGGTCAAGAGCGGCCTTTGCGATGGCTTCCTCATCGAGCAGCGGAGCCAGCTGCTCCGACAGTTCCTCGATCAGATGAATTTCCCGGTAGAGATGCAGCACTTCTGCCGCCATGGCGCGACCCTCGGCCTCACGGGCAGCCAGATGCGAGAGCAGCAGAGCGATGGCCTGCGCCGGCGCCTGAGAGCCGGTGACAAGACCGAGCTGAACGTTCTCATGCAGAACAGGGACGCCGGACTCGGAACCGGGGTCGGCATCCTGACCGATCAGTGGCCTGCCCTGGCTGTCGGCGATCGCCACTTCGCCGCCCAGCGTCGCGATGAGGGCCTGCAGCGCGGCGCGGCTGCCGGATCGCGGCCCGACGACTGACTTCAGGCTGATCCCGGGCATGGAGGTCTAGTCCCCGATCGCCGTGAGTCCCAGCACGGAACGCGCCTTCGCGAGCAGCGCGTCCGGGTCGAAGGGTTTGGTCATGTAGAGGTCTGCACCGACTTCCTGCCCGCGCTGGCGATCGAACTCCTGCCCCTTGGCCGTGAGCAAAACGATGTGCACGTGCCCCAGGCCGAGCTGGTTCTTGACCGTGCTGCACACGTCAAAGCCATTCATGCGCGGCATCATGACATCGAGAAAAACAAGGTTAGGCTCTTCGCTGCGGATCGTCGCGAGCGCTTCTTCCCCATTGGTGGCGGTCAGCAGCTCCACACCGTCGTCCTCCAGCTCTTCCAGAGCCTGTTGGATCAGCGTGCGGAGGTGAGGTTCGTCGTCGACGATCAGAATCTTCATAGGCGTCATGAGTAGATAAGAAAAAGTACGTTCTCCAGGCCCTTTTCAAATCGCAGCGAGCGAACCCCGTCGCTGCCGGAGAGCAATGAATTCAGGATGATGATGTCGGGACGCGAGGCCACCGCCCGGTTCAGCAGATCTTTGCCGTCCGAGTCGACTACCTGATAGCCACGCGCCTCCAGCACGTCGGTCAGCGTGCGGATGGTCGAGGAATCCTCGTCCACGACCATGACCTTCTTCTTCGATTTGCCCTGCCCGAGCAGCGAATCCACCTCGTGGAAGAGAGACTTCGTATCGATGGGCTTGGTGAGATAGCGATCCACGCCCAGGCGGAAGCCCCTCTCCTTGTCCTCGACGATGGACAGGATAATGATGGGGATATCCATGGTGGCAGGATCATTCTTGAGCACCGCTGCCACATCGAAGCCGTTCATCTCCGGCATCATGACGTCAAGGATCACAAGGCCGGGAGTCTCTTCGCGGATCAGCGTCAGAGCCCGGCGGCCATCTTCAGCGAGGCGCACCGCATAGCCCGCTTCCGTCAGCTCCTGCTGCAGCAGCGACCGGATATTCGGGTCGTCGTCGACTACGAGCACAGACTTGGCATGCCCGTTCTGGCCGGCCACAGTCGCGCGCAACTGGCGCACCAGTGATTCAAAATCCAGCGATCTTTTCTCCGGAAGCAGCGACATCTGTGCCGGTTTCGCGGCGATGGGCAAAGTGAAGAGGAAGGTGCTGCCTTTTCCCGGCGCACTCTCCACCCAGATCCGCCCACCGTGATACTCGACAATTTCCTTACAGATGGGCAGCCCCAGCCCGGTTCCCTTGGGCTTGTCCGTAAGCGTATCGCCTACCTGCTTGAACTTCTCGAAGACCTTGGCCTGGTCGGCAGCGGCGATGCCGATCCCGGAGTCCTTCACGCTGACGACCAGCTCGTCGTCATGGAGGTGAGCCGCGCAGGCAATCGAACCAGAATCGGTGAACTTCACCGCATTAGAGATCAGGTTGATCACCACCTGAATCAGGCGGTCCTGATCGCCGGTCACCGAGGGCAGATCCAAATCGATGTCGCGAATCATATGCAGCTTCTTCGCTTCAAAGAGAGAAGCCGTTGCCGCCGTCGCGCGCTCGATGACATCGGCTACCGAAACCGCGCCCATGTTCCAGGTGAACTTGCCGGCTTCGATCTTGGCCAGATCGAGCACGTCGTCGATCAGCTTCGTGAGGCGCTCCCCCTCGCTCACCACGACGTTGAGGTTCTCGATGACCTGCTGCTTGGCCTGCTGCACCTTGCGATCTTCGTCGGGAATGAGCGGGAAGAGCCGCTCCTGCAGGCGGCGGCGGATGATCTTGGCGAAGCCGAGCACCGAGGTCAGCGGAGTGCGTAGTTCGTGGCTGACCGTAGAAAGGAACGAGCTCTTCGCGGCATCGGCTTCTTCCGCAGCGGAGCGAGCCTGGCGCGCCTCGTCGAACAGTCTTGCATTGTAGAAGGCCACACCGACGGCGGATGCGATGGTGGAGAGCAGCCGTTGATCGGCTTCGGTGAAGCGTCCCTCCTGGTCGGTGGACTGCACGCTGATCACGCCGATGGTCTGCCCGCCGGAGTGAATGGGCACACCGAGGTACGATGCCGTTGTCAGCCCCACCCGTTCGACGCCCATCTTCGCCCGGTTAGCGTCCATGTCCTCGTTGATCAGCAGCGGCTGCCCAGTGCGAATGATCTGTGAGGTCAGCCCGGTACCGAAGGGCCGGGAGGGCGCTTCTTCACCCCAGGTGTAGGGGAAGTGCAGCATCATGGCGGCGCGATCGAGAAGCGACAGATACACGACCGGGGCATGAAAGACGTCTCTCACCTGATCGCCGACAAACTCGATCAGCCGATTCCGGTCCAGCTGGCTGGCCAGAGCCTGGGTGATGCGATTGATGGTGATCAGTTCCCCGGCGCGCTCGCTCACCTCGCGCTCGCGCTGGTTGATGGTCTGGTAGGCGTTGGCGTTGTCCAGCGCGATGGTGGTGTAAGCTGCCAGGTTTTCCAGAAGCCGCAGATGCTGATCGGTGTAGGCGTTCTTCCTGAAGCTCTGAATGCTGAGAACACCCAGCACCCGATCCTGCGCAATCAACGGCAGGTAGATCATGGAGGCAGGCGGCTGGGCTGCGCTGCCGTCTTCGAGCGTCCGCGAGGCATGATCGTAGGTGGCGATGTATTTCGAGGACTCCGTGGAGACGTCGTTCAGCCGGATCGGCTTGCGATTTTCGATGCACCATACTGCCAGCTGATTCTTGTCGTCGGTGCTGCGCGTGTACGGCGCGTAGCGCTTGCCGTTCTCAATGGCGAGGCTGTACTCGATGAGGCGTTTGTCAGGCCGGTAAAGTCCCACGCCGAAGATGCTGGCGTCGACGATCTGGTTGACGCGCTCGTAGAGCTTGAACAGGATCGTATTCAGATCGAGCGAGGCCGTGATCTCCCTGCCGATCTGGCTGAGCAGCTCGATGCTTTCTTTCTGTGCGGAAATCTCCGCGGCCTGCTCGCGAATCTCCTGGGTGCGGGCAGTGACGGTGGCTTCCAGTTCCTTCGCCTGAGCCTCCAGAGCGGCCGTGCGTTGCCGGGCGCGTTGGCGCTCATAGCGGATGACCGCGCTCCACACCAGCCAGGTCATCAGCAGGAAGAGCAGCGCATAGAGAGCCCAGGCCCAGTCTGTGCGGTACCAGGGAGGCAGGATGGTGAAGGAGAAGGACGCTTCTTCGCCGAGCCGCCGGTCGTCGGAACGGGAACGAACGCGGAACTGATAGTCGCCCGGGCCGAGACCGCCGTAGTTGGCCCGCGTCTCCTTGCCCCACGGAGACCAGTCCTTGTCCGCGCCCTGCAGATCGTACTGGTATTCCGTTCCGCCGGAATTGTCGTAATCGAGCGCCGCGAAGTGGAAGATCAGCGACTGCGTCCCCGGGGGGAGCCGCAGAGAAGCCGTATTGCCGCTGCCGCCAAAGACCGTCTTCCCGCCGGTGGTCACGTCTCGAATCAGAGTGAGAAACGGAGCCGGGGCCGGCGCATTCGCCTGCGGGGCAAACCGGACCACATTCTCCCCGGTAAACCAATAGGCGTTCTTTCCATCCGGGTTATCCGGCAGATCGCGAAAACGCAGCAGACGACGATAAGGATTCTCGTCAACATGCCATTGCCCGTCTTTATCTTTGCGAAAGAGCCCGAGGCGCGACCCACTGCCGGGAGATGCCGACCCCGACCACAAGGTGCCATCGGGATTGGGGGAGAGGACGTGGACGGCGATATCTCCATCGATGGGGAGCAAAAAGCGGTCGTCCACGACAAACCGGTGAGTAGAGCCATTCCAGCGGTAGAGATCCCGATGATTGGCGACGCCGACCCAGAGTGCCCCCGCTGCCCACGACACGTCCGCGGAGCCTCGCGGAAGCCCGGCGTTTTTCCCCAGGACCTCGACTTTGGAGTCCTTCATGCCGGTGGACGCCACCTGAACCCGCAGCACCTTGCCGTCGTCTCCGCCCGCCCACAGATTGCCCTCACCGTCTTCCTGGACCTCATGCGCCGCATAGACGGTGTTCGGGAGCTTTCCTTCGTCGATCCATGTGTGTCCGTCCCAACGAATGGAGCTGACCCCATCGAAGTGCCCCACGAAGACGCGCGACGGCGTCTTCTTTGACTGTTCGATGAAGTACGCCTGCTGATCCAGACTGGTCAGTGCGGGGATCAGGGGCTTCAGCGCATTTGCCTCGACGCCATCCACACCGGTGCTGGTGGACACCAGCAACTGATCCGGGCCTGGATGGGTGGGATCGTGGAAGACAACAAAATTCCATGCCTGGGACGGTCCCGGCAGCGGCACTTCAGAAGGCAGCCCCGTCTTCGGATCGAAGGCCAGCCGGAAGACCGCGGCGGCGCCGCCTACGCTCGCCACATAGATCGAGCCCTGGAAGCGCTGGACGTCGATGGCCCCGTCGCGGCTGTAAATCGAGATCGGCGAATCAATATCGACTCGCGCGACTCCGGCGCCCATGCCGACCCACAGCGCCCCATCCCGATCCTGGAATGCCGTCAGCGTTCCCGGATCCATCAGTCCCGACGCCTTATCCAGCGTCTGCAGCAGCTTGCCGTCGTGGCTCAGGATCACCACGCCGCCGTCCAGCGTCGTCACGCACAGCCTTCCATCACTGAGCAGCGTCGATGTGTAGAGATGGTGTCGCCTCAGGTATGCATCGGCTTCTGTCGGGATGGGCGTCACTTTCTGCCCGTCGTAGAGCGTCAACAACTCGTTGCGTGCGGAGACGATCAGGCGAGTCGCATCGTAACGGTGCAGAAAAAGCTTGGTCGATTGGCTGTATCCATCGCCTCCCGGCACCTTCCGCAGCTCATCGCCGTCAATCTCTTCCAGTCCGATGCCCGCCTGTGCCGTATAGACCTTGTCGCCCACCGCCGTGAGCGCCTGGAAATGTGCATCCGGCGGCGCGCTCCACACCTGCATCCGCTTCCCATCCCAGCGGAAGATCTTCTCCAGCGACCGGAAGTAGACGCCCTGCGGCGTCGCGGCGGCCTGCCACACATCAGAAAAGCTGCGCTGCCCCTCCGGAATCTTATCGACGATCGAGACGTAGCGCAGGCTGCCGGAAGCATCCGGCGCCAGGTAGCCGATCTCGCCATCGGCGCCCACCCATATCGTTCCCTGGCCGTCCCGAGCCAGCGACCGGATCACGGTCGAGGGCGTCGGGATTCTGCGCCACGTGACCCCGTCGAACTGGAGAATCGCGCCGCCGGAAACGCCGAAGTACATCAGCCCGCGCTCGTCCTGCGCGACGGTCCATACCTGCTCCCCGGCGTCATAGTCTTTCGCGGAGTAGTTCTGCACCACCGGCATGCCGGTTTCCGGTTTGCCGGACGAGGTGGCTTCTGCACTACCGGTTGCACCCGCCTGCGCGCAAACAAGCGGCGCGATGGACAGGGCAAGGAGCGCCGGCAGCCAGAGACGCAGACGGATGCGAAGGTCCAATCGGATACCAGATTCCGGAGAGTAACTGGGGCTAAGAAATGAAACCGGGGGACTTGAGGCCCGAGCTTAACATGCAGAATTGTCAGGCGCAACAAATGACGGGCGCCCACTAACAGCGGAGATGAACCCCTTGCTCCTGCCGTGCTAAGGTGAAGGTTCGCCAATTTCACAATTTCATCGCCAACAGGAGCCTCTCCATGGGTTTGCGTCGTGACGGGTCCCTTTCTGTGTTGATGCTGGGCCTGGTTGCCTTTGGCTCGTTCTCTGTGCATGCGCAGGACTCTTCTTCCGCCAGGCAGTATCCAGAGAACCTGCTCCAGGGTTTGCAGTGGCGCGATGTCGGCCCCATGCGCGGCGGGCGCTCTTTCGCCGTTGCCGGCATCCCCAGCCAGCCCGACACCTTCTACATGGGGTCGGTGGGCGGTGGTGTGTGGAAAACGGAAAATGATGGCCGCACCTGGACCCCGATTGCCGACCAGGGCATTCCCATCGGCTCCATCGGCGCGATTGCCGTCGCTCCGTCGAACCCCGACATTGTTTACGTCGGCACCGGCGAGCCGGATGTCCGCGCCCAGATCTCCTACGGCATCGGCATGTTCAAATCCACCGATGCGGGCAAGACCTGGACCCATATCGGTCTCGAGAACACGCGCCGGATCGGCCGGATCGTGGTTGATCCCAACAATCCGAATCGCGTGTATGTCGCCGCCCTGGGCCACATCTACGACGCCAACCCGGAGCGCGGTGTCTACCGCTCCACCGACGGCGGCGCCCACTGGAAGAAAGTTCTTGTCAGCGCCTCCGACCCCAACAACGTCGGCGCCATCGACATCGCCATCGACCCGGAGAACCCGCGCGTTCTTTACGCTTCGCTCTGGGCCACACGCCGTCCACCATGGTCGGTCTACGCGCCGTCGTATATGCCTGGAAGCGGTCTCTATAAATCCACCGACGGCGGCGATCACTGGAAGAAGCTGACCGGCGGTTTACCCGACGATAACTTCGTAGGCAAAATCGGCATCGCCATCGCGCCCAGTAATCCCAGCCGCCTGTGGGCTGTAATCGACGATGTCGGCGCGAGCGTGGCTCCGCCGCTGCGCATGGGACCCGAGGAACATAAAACATCGGCTCCCACCCCCAAAGGCGGTGTCTACCTGTCCGACGACGCGGGCGCCACATGGCGCGTGGTCAATGCGGAAACGCGGCTGTGGGGACGCGGCTGGTATTTCGAAAACGTGGCCGTCGATCCCACCAACCCTGACAAGGCCTACATCATCAACACGGGCACGTATGTGACGACGGATGCAGGGAAGACCTTCACACCGATCAAGAGCGCACCGGGCGGCGACGATTATCACCAGCTCTGGGTGAATCCGCGCGACGGCCAGCGCATGGTGCTCAGCAGCGACCAGGGCACGGTGGTCAGCGTCGATGGCGGCAAAACCTGGAGCACCTGGTACAACCAGCCCACGGCGGAGATCTACCACGTCGCCGCCGACAATCAGTTCCCCTATTACCTCTATGGCGCGCAGCAGGACAGCGGCGCGGTGCGCGTGAGCACCTGGTCGAAGGAAGGCATTCTCGACTTCCGCAACTGGGAACCCATCTGCCTGGCCGGTGAAAGCGACACCGTCGTGCCCGATCCCACCGAGCCCAACATCCTTTATGGTGCGGGTGCCGGGCGCTGCAACCAGGCCCTGAACATCCAGGCGTCGCTCGGCGGCAAGCTGCCTCCCGCTGATCCCAACGATCCTGACCGTAAGACGTGGACGCTCCCCGAAGTCTTCTCGCCCGCTGACGGCGCGCTCTACTATTCAAACCAGTTTGTCTTCCGCACCCGCGATCGCGGCAAAACGTGGGAGAAGATCAGCCCCGATCTCACACGGCTCAACCCGCCGGTCCCGGCGAACCTCGACCCCGTTACGGCGAAAGATATCGATGAGGCGATGACGAGCCACTTCGGCGTGGTCTACACCATCAGCCCGTCGCCGCTGAGCGCCACCACTGTATGGGTGGGCACCGACGACGGCCTCATCCAGGTGACGCGCGACGACGGCAAGACATGGACCGACGTGACGCCGCCGGCCATGACGCCGTGGAGCAAAGTCTCCCAGGTCGAGGCCGGCCGCTTCGACGTGGACACCGCCTATGCCTCGGTCGATCGCCATCGCCTCGCCGATATGAAGCCGTACATCTATCGCACGCATGACGGCGGCAAAACCTGGCAAAACGTCGTCGATGGCATCCCTGACGGTGCCTACGTGAACTCCGTGAAGGAGGATCCCGTCACCCAAGGTCTGCTGTACGCGGCCACCGAGCTGCGCGTTTACGTCTCCTTCAACGACGGCGATCACTGGCAGCCCCTGCAAAACAACATGCCCGTCACCTCGGTGCGCGACATTATCGTGCACGGCGACGACCTCGACATCGCTACGCATGGCCGCGGCTTCTGGGTGATGGATCAGATGAGCGCCCTGCGCCAGATTGCCGGGAAGGGCAACCAGATTCTCGACAGCAGCGCGTATCTCTTCCAGCCCAGCGATGCGCTGGCCGTTCCCGCCAGCAGCCAGGATGGCACGCCGCTCCCGCATGAAGAGCCGACCGAGCAGAATCCGCTGCCCGGCGTAATGGCCTACTACTGGCTGAAGACCGCACCCACGCAGCCCATCCGGCTCGAACTGGTGGACAGCGAAGGTCAGGTGCGAGCCTGCGGCGCCAGCGATACCCCGGTGACGCCCATCGATACGGAGAAGATCAACATCGAAGCCATCTGGGAAAAGCCGGCCCAGCTTCCGCCTTCTGCGCAGGCGGGCATGCACCGCTATGCGCTCGACCTGCCGCAGCCGCGCTTCTTTGGCCCGGCCCGGGCCGAGCCGCCGCATGACGCCTGCGCGGGCGCCATGAAACCGGAGGAGCATCCCGCTCGTGGGTTCCGCCGCGGGCCGGTAGCGTTGGCTCCCGGAAGCTACACCCTGCGCCTGACCGTGGATGGCCAGACGTACACCCAGCCCGTCACCGTCAAGCCGGATCCGCGCGGCTCCGGCCTCGACGCGGCCGCGCCTGGCTCCAACAGCAGGGAGTAAGAAGCCAGAAGCGCGGGCCTGGCATCCGGGCCCGAAGTATCACGGCGAGGTTGGGGACAGGATCTCCCCAACCCGGCCGTGATCCGTCCGCCTATTGCGTGACCAGAGTTGCCGCCAGCGCGCCGCAGGCAGGTGTTGTTTGTGCCTGCACCTTGTACGGAATGGTTTTTCCGCTCATCGCGATGTCGCACTGCGCTTGTTGAGTTTCGCCGCTTCCCGGATTGCCGTTCGAACAGAGCCCCGCGGGAAAGGTGCTCGTGTCCAGCGAAAACGTCTTCGCACTGATCCAGAACACGGAGTCGCCCTTGGGCGCGGTGATCGTCGTCAGAGGCTTGCCGTTTGGATCCTGAAGCACTGTGGCATTGTTCTGGCAGGAGACATACGCCGTAACAGCGTTGGTGGCCGGATGAGCGCCTGGCGCGGTCGGCGGCGCCGGTTCCGCGACCGGACTCGGATGGATACCCAGCAGATGATCGAAATCCGTCACCACAAATTTGGCGTAACTCGTTCTATTGATCGGACCTGTCGGCGACTGTTGTACTCCCGGCTCCGGGCAGCTATACCCCTGGGAAGAAGTGCAGGTAAAGAGATAGGGGCCGCTATCCGCCTGGGGGTCAATGAGGCAGGTGGCTGCGTTCGTTCCGGCTGCGCACGGTGAATAGCCGACGAAATTGAACGCCAGACCCGCGGCGTTGCCTCCCGGCGGCGGCACCAGCCGAATCCTGTCTCCGCTATGCACCTGCAGATTCGCCATGGGATAGTTCTGCACCTCATACACCAGCTCACGCCCCGTGAGCTTCTGTCGCCATGCGGACCAATCCATCCAGATTCCAACGAAGATCCCGATGATAAACGCACACAGCACGGATACCCCAACCGAACGTCGTTTCATGTGACCGTCCCCCTTTCCTGGTAACTGCGTGAGAGAACTTAAGCGGTAGAGGCCCTGCCTTTTCCGCCGCCTTCCTTCACTCGCTCCTGATAGGCACGCGTAGTCCGCAGATCTTTCAGATCCACGGCCAGATTGACTTCAACGGGGGAGAGTCCTTTATCCATGCACCACAACAACAAATCCAAAGCCTCCTGCTTTCTACCCAGAACGTCCAGCGCCTGCACCATCATGAAGCGCGATGCCACATCGTTGGCGCCCAGTGTCTTCGCCTTCGACAGATCCGCATCGGCATCCGCGCGGTTGCCGATTTTGGCCTGGTAAAAAGCCAGGTTCGCCCACCCAAAGCCGTCCCGCTGGCTGGTCTGCAGCTGCGCCGATAAGAACTGCGCGGCGCGTGTATAACTCTGGCTAACCATGGCAGCATTGCCCAGCATGAAGTAACAGTCGCCCATATTCCTCTCGATCAAATGGTTCCTGGGATCGAGCTTGCCTGCATGCTGGTAATCTTTCAGGGCATCGCTGTACTTCGCGTCTTCGAAATCCAGATCTCCCAGCGCCAGCCACGCATCCTCGTTATCCGCTCGCGCCAGGCTCTCTTTCAGAGCGGTCCGCGCATCGTCGCGCCTGCCCATTTCCATATAGGTCTGGGCCAGGTTGGCCATCGGCTGCGCCACCTTCGGCGCGGCCGCCCCCGCCGCTGCAAAGGCCTTCGCGGCGTCCTCGTACCTCGCCTGCCGCGTCAGGATCACGCCCAGGTTGTTGTAAGCCGGCCAGAAGTTCGGCCTTTGCACCAGTATGTTGCGATAGGCCTGCTCCGCCTCTTTCAGCTGCCCCTGATGCTCAAAAGCCCAGGCTTCGTGATACAGCACATCCGGATTGCCCGGGTCCGCCTGCTCCGCTTTCCCAAAGTATTCCAGCGCCAGGCTCGACTTACCCTGATAGACATAGACCATAGCCTGACTCATCAGGCCCATCGCCGAGTGAGGGTTATAGAACAGCGCCGTCACCGCGTTTCGGCTGGCCAGATCCACATTGGCCGGTTCCTTCGTCACATTGAACTGTTGCAGATAGGCCACGGCCAACCTCGCGTAAGCCAGGGCAAAGTGACCGTCCAGATCGATGGCCGATTCATATTTAGCGATCGCCTGGGACAGGCCGGCATGATTCGGCTGGTTCATCAGCTGTTCTGCTTCGCTGAATGCCTGGTAATCACGGGGAGGAACGCTCTTCAATTCTTCCGGATCGCTTAACTGCACGTCTTTGGCGGGAAGCTGCAGCAACGTCGCAGCCGCGCGCGAGGCCTCTTCTGCCAGACTGCTGATCCGGTTCGACAGGCACTCCACGGTCGATTCGCGCAGCACGTGCTGGGCATGCGCGTCGAGCAACCGCAGGTGCAACCTCGTCCGTGACACGGTCTGGTCGAGCGACGCCGTCAGCACCAGGTTTGCGCCCAGCGCGCTCTCCGTCTCTTCAGGAGTTTCGATTGCCGTCACGGGTCCAGGCCGGTCTCTGGGGCTGATGATCAGCAGATTTTTCACCGATGCCTCTGCGCGCGCCAGCCGCCGCCCGATTGAAGCCAGCACAGCGAAAAGAAGTGCCGGCGGCCGATCGGTCGGCAGCGCCATCAGGGCGACGAAACGGATCGAGGGCAACGGCTCCAGAACATTCAGGATTCGCGGCCACTCCAGCCACACACCGGCCGCCGCTGCCGCGCTGGCGCCCGTCCCCCACGCCAGCATTTTCCTGCGGGTGATCCGCTGCGCGCGCTCAGGCGAGACCTCTGCGGATACCGCTTCCGACGGCAGAGCCTGCATCGCCTCGGGAATGGTCTGGAATCGTTTCTCCATCTCAGGCTTGAGGCAGCCGCCTATAAAGCGTCTCCATGCCCCCGGTATCTCCGCAGCATTGGAAGAACTCTGCGGGAACCGCCCTGTCAGCGCCTGGTAGGCCACCACTCCCAGGGCGTAGACATCGCTCGCCTTCGTGGGAGAGGCCCCATGAAAGAGTTCGGGAGCCATGAAGGCCGGTGTGCCGGCAACCCCCTGAACGGTGACAACCGTCTCCTCGCTGAAGGTCGCGCGCGCCAGGCCAAAGTCCGTCACGCAGGCAGATATCCGGGCACCCGACCCACGCACAATAATGTTCGCGGACTTAATATCCCGATGCAGAACTCCGCCATCATGGGCCGCCGCGATCCCCGCTCCTACCTGCTTCAGGATACAAAGCAATTCCTCGCCGGGAATCGGCCCCGTGCGCACAATTCTCGACGCCAGGCTCTCACCGGACAGCAGCTTCATGGTCAGGTAAGTCACATGGCTGTCCGGTCGCCTCCAGTGCCCAAGGTCATAGATCGGGCAAAGGTTTGGATGGACAACTTCGCGTGCGCTCAGAACCTCCCGCTCAAATCGCTGGCGCATCGCCGGATCGACCGCATACCGCGAAAGTATCGTCTTGAGCGCTACGTGGACCCCGCGCAGTTGGCGATCTTCGACCTCGTAGACTTCACCCATCCCGCCGCGCGCGATGAATCGAATCACAACGAAGCGATCGTCCACCACCTCGCCTGGTTTGAATTGCGGAATGCCTGCGGGCGGAGCGGACCCTTCGAGGGCACTCCCATCCCCCTCAGGAAGGGCGCAGGTCTCGGTCGATGCGGGTGCCGCGCTCTGGACGGCGGGGCTGTCGATCCTGTCGGGAAGGTCGTCCATGGCGAACCACCTGGGCAAACAAGCCCTGACGATAACTCACCTGGGCATCGCCCATTTCAAGTCATAGTCAGACCCACTGAAAGAGATAGAACCGGGGAGACGATCAGGATGAGTTTACTCTGAAAGCCCTGAACTGCAACTTTCGACCATTAGAGGCAGGACTCGCCCACTTATCGGTCACACTGCCAGGTTGTCGCCCGCTGCATCGTTACTCGGCGCGCAGAGCTTCCACGGCGTTGACGCGAGCAGCGCGAGCCGCAGGGACGGCAGAGGCGATCGCCGCGGACGCCAGAATCACCGCCGCTGAGGCGATGAAGCTGAGCGCCCCGGGCCTATGGACCTGTCCAAACCACGCCGCAAGCCCACGTGCCCCGGCCACGCCCAGCACCAGGCCCGCGGCGACGCCGATCGCAGCAATGATGAGCCCTTCTCGCAGGACGTCGGTGAGAATGTGACGCGGCTCAGCACCGAGGGCCATGCGAATGCCGAATTCGCGAGTCCGTCCGCTGACCGAGAACGCAAGCACGCCGGCGACGCCGACCACGGAGATGAGCAGAGCAACAGCCGCGAACCCGCCAAAGACAAGGGCATTGAGCTTATCGGGGGAGAGGATTTCGGTGCGGATGTCCTGGAGCGTGGCCGCGCGTTCGACCGGCTGATCGGCGGCGATGCCCCGAACGGTTTTCACGATCGCCGGAACCAGCCCATACGGATCCCCATCCGTACGCACGAACAGCCGCCCGCCCCATCCTTCCTGATCGACGGGCTGGTAGATGGTCATCGACGGGTTGGGGATGATGTTCTCGTCATCGAAGTCAGGAACCACGCCGACGATGCGCCGAGTGTCGTAGCTGATGCCGATGAACTTCATGACGCCGTCGGTCCAGCGCATGTTGCGGCCGATGGCTTCCTGGCCGGGAAAGAGTCTGTCGGCCACCCTCCTGCTGATGATCACGACGCGATCGGACCCGTTCCTGTCCGTGTCGCGAAAGTCGCGGCCTTCCAGGATCGGCATGCCGAGGGTGGAGAAGAATCCTGGGGAAATCGAGCGGAAATCAGCGCGCAGATCTTCGTCGCCATTTTTGCGCGTAGCCCCCTGAACCGCAAAAGCGAAGCTGATGCCCAGGCCCTGGGAATCCCGCCACGGAACGCTGAAGCCGGTTGCGGCGCTTTTCACACCCGGAAGCGCGGAGACGCGGCGAACCACCTCGCGATTGAAATCCTGCTGCTGTTGTGGCGTGCGGCCGTAGGTGACCGGCGGAAGATTAATGGCGAGGACGCGCGATGTGTCAAAGGGTGGCGGCGTGGACTCGAGATCGTAGAGGGTGCGCAGCAGCAGGCCGGCGCCCGCCAGAAGCAGGAAGGAAGCCGTGATCTGCGTGACGGCAAAGATGCGGAGACGACGATTGGATCCGGTGGAGCTGCGGGTTCCGCCAACGGCGAGTCCGGAGGCCGGCGAGGCCTTGGTGGATGGCAGCCGCGGGATGAATGCGAGGAAGATCGACGCAGCCAGTGCGAGAGCGATACCAAACCACACGAGGGTGGAGTCGAGGTGGAGGTCGCCTGCGCGGACGGAGAACCGAGCCGCGTACTTGCCCAGAATCGACACCATCGGCGCAGCGATCAGGAGGGCCGCGGCGACACCGGATCCGCAGAGAATGAGGCTTTCCGCGAGCAGCGAGCGGCGCAGGGCTACGGTACTGGCGCCCAGTGCGGAGCGGATGGCCAGCTCCGATTCCCGGCGCAGGGTGCGAGCCAGCACCAGGTTGGCAACGTTGGAAGAGGCGATGACGAACAGAAGCGCAGAGGCGGCGAAGAGGACCCACAGGATCGTGTTGGCCCGGGCGTTGATCTGGTCGTGCATCCGTCGAACGGAAATGGTGTAACCGTCGTCGCGTTTGTATACCTCGGGGTGGGCCTGGAGCATTGCGGCGTAATCGGTGCGGAGCTCGGCGCGCGCCTGTTCAAGGGTGGCTCCCGGAGCGAGTCGGCCGAAGAGTTCGGTCATGCGATGTTCGCGCCCGGTAACCATAGTCGCGGAGAGGTGGTGCGGGCTGGTGACCACGTTCGCGATGATCTCCGTGGCAACCGGATACGGCACAGCGGGCTCGAGCACGCCCACAATCGTCGCCGTGCGCGATCCGGCAAAACTGTCGAGGCGGATCGCTTTCCCGATGACTGTTGGGTCGGAGTGCAGCGATTGCGTCCAGAACTTATAGGTCAGCACCACGGCTCCCGATGCGTTCGGACCGTCGTCGGAGGGGCCAAGCAGGCGGCCGAGGATGGGACGAAGCCCCATCACTTCGAAGTAGTGCCCGTCAACCACCCCCGCCGGAATCTCGCGAGGCTGCCCGAGGCCGTGCAGGGTGAAGTCAATCTCTGAGAAGGTGCCGAGCTCGGAGATGGACGTCAGGTGCTTGCCAAGATCGTCGATTTCGGGGATGGAAAAGGTGGTGTTGACGGCGTGGATGCCGGGGGCGCTCTGGCGAATGTAGAGCAGTCGAGCTTCGTCGCGATTGGCCAGCGGTCGCAGCAGCACCGCGCGTACGACCGAGAAGATAGCAGCGTTCGCGCCAATGCCCAGCGCGAGGGTCAGAGCCACGGCGATCCAGAGGGAGGGAACACGGGAGAGAGAACGAACAGCGATTCTAAGATCGCGAACGAAAGGCATAATGGCTTCTCCGTCTGGGAACAGGAAGTGGATGCCGGGGCCTGGGGATTGCTGCTTCTTAGCAGAAACCTTCCGGGGACTTGACGGTCCTGGCTTATGTTGATATCAACACAGTGGATGTATGTCAAGCACTGAGCCGGTTTCGTTTCAAACAACCCTGCGGGTGCGGGACTGCTGTTTATGCCTGCACGTGCAGAGGGCGGCGCGCGCGCTGGCACGGCGCTTCGATCAGGCTCTGCAGCCGCTCGGGCTCACCAACGGGCAGTTCTCCCTGCTGATGTCGCTGAACCGGCCGCAGGCGCCTGGCCTACGATCGGTGGCCGACTTGCTGGCCATGGACCGGACCACGTTGACCGCAGCGCTGAAACCCCTGGAGCGCCGCGGCCTGGTGAAAGTGGTCATCGACCCGGTGGACCGGCGTGGCCGCCTGCTGCGCCTGACGGCGCGTGGAAAAAAGCTGCTGGCGGAAGCAGCGCCCGTCTGGGAACGAACGCACGCTGAGGTGGAAGCCGTGTTGGGAGCGGCCCAGACCGACGGCCTGCGGAGAGACTTAAGGGCCCTGGAGTCGGGGCGCCAACCGGAGTCCCGCGAATCAACGCAATCTCCTCGCAGAAACACATAATCCGGCGCCTCCTTCGAAACCAACCAGCAACAGCACTCCCGCGGAGGCAAACGCCGCGGTAAACATCACCCCTCATTCGGTCGGGACTTCCCGCCCGGGGGCGCTACTATGGTCGCGTGATGGATGCGGGCGGAACCCTGGACTTCCCGGTGCCGAAAGTGCTCGCCGTCTCCCTTCCAGGCGCAACGGCGGAGGCACCCGGAGACAGGAGAGGACACCGATGAGCATCGACCGGCTGACTTGCTTCGTACTGACCACGGCTCTTGCCGCAGGCGCGGCGGCGCAGGATACCCACTACAGTCCGGAAGGCCAGCAGATCCCGCCTCCCTCCTGCCTGATCCACCATGGCGCCTGGGAAGGCAGCAGCGAGCCCTGCACGCCGGACAACTATGCCTCCTGGCTGAAGGACATCGAGCACTGGCGCAGCGAGCGTCGCATCCGCGTGGGCCTGGACGGGCCGCAGTTCGAAGGCGTCCCGGATTTCTATGCCCTGCCGGAGTTGCAGTGGACCCGCTCCGAGTTCATGCAGCCGCAGATGATGGTGCAGGATCGCTATTTCTATGACCCCGTCCAGCACCGGTACACGGTGGATCGCTACCTCGATGATCTGCAAAAGCGCTACGGCGGCATCGATGCGGTGCTGATCTGGGCGACCTATCCCAACATGGGCATCGATGACCGCAATCAGCTGGACATGGTGCGCTCCATGCCCGGTGGCCTGGCCGGCGTGCACGAAGCCGTCGAGGAGTTCCATCGCCGCGGCGTAAAGGTGCTTTTCCCCATGATGATGTGGGACCAGGGCACCCGCAATCCCGGCCAGCCGTGGCCGACGGCGCTGGCCGAACAACTGAAGCAAATCGATGCCGACGGCGTGAACGGCGATACCCAGGACGGCGCGCCGCTGGTCTTCTCGCTGGCCGCGATCCATGCGGGACACCCGCTGGCCTTCCAGCCGGAAGACGGCCCCAGCGATGAAGGTCTGGCCTGGAACGTCCTCACCTGGGGCCAGTACGAATTCCAGTTTGTGCCCACCGTCGACCGTTTTCGCTGGCTCGAACGCCGGCATGAGGTGAACATCTCCGATCGCTGGAACCGGCTAAAAACCGACGACCTCCAGTACGCCTTCTTCAACGGCGAAGGTTGGGAGAGCTGGGAGAATATCTGGGGCATCTGGAACGGCATCACGCCGCGCGATGACGAAGCCACTCGCCGCGTCGCCACCCTCGAACGCGCCGTCGCCCCGTTCTTCCTCAGCAGCGGATGGCAGCCGTTCTATCCCATGCATCTCTACGGCGTCTTTGCCAGCCGCTGGCCCCTGGCTGACCAGACGGTGTGGACCCTCGTGAACCGGACCGAGGTCGACATGGCAGGCCGGCAGATGTCGGTGCCCTGGCGCGACGGCATGCGTTATTTCGACCTCTACCACGGCGTGGAACTGACTCCTGCGCACGAAGGCGATCAGGCCGTCCTGTCGTTCGCAATCGAAGCCCACGGGTATGGCGCCGTCCTCGCCACTGCCGGCGAACCGGACGCGACCCTAAGCAGGCTGATGTCCACCATGAAGCAGCTCACCGCGAAGCCGCTCGCGGATTACTCCGATGAGTGGAAGCCGCTGCCGCAGGAGCTGATTTCCATCCCTACAACCGAGCCCGCCGCGAGCGCTCCTCCGGGCATGGCCCGCATCCCTGGCGCCGAATATGTCTTCCGCGTGCATGGCATCGAGATTGAAGGGGGCGACAATGCAGGCGTCGATATCCAGTTTCCATGGGAGGATTCCCCGCGCCGCTGGCACGAGCACGTCATCAAGGTGGCTCCGTTCTACATCGACAGGCACGACGTCACCAATGCCGAATTCAAAAACTTCCTCGACGCCGCTCACTATCACCCTGCCGACGACCTGAACTTCCTGAAGGAATGGAAGAACGGCACCTATCCTGCCGGATGGGGCAACAAGCCGGTCACCTGGGTCTCGCTCGAGGACGCGCGCGCTTATGCGAAGTGGGCCGGCAAGCGGCTCCCGCACGAGTGGGAGTGGCAGTTGGCTGCCCAGGGCACCGACGGCCGGATCTATCCCTGGGGCAACGACTGGGATCCGTCCCGCGTCCCGGTTCCCGACCAGGGGCGCACCCTGCGCGGTCCCGACGATGTGGATGCCCATCCCTCCGGGGCCAGCCTGTTTGGTGTCATGGATATGGTGGGCAACGTGTGGCAGTGGACCGACGAATACCTCGACGAGCACACGCGAGCCGCGATCCTGCGCGGCGGGAGCTATTATCAGCCCCAGGGTTCGGTTTGGTACTTCCCACAAGCCTGGCGCAACGACGAGCACGGGAAGCTGCTGCTCATGGCTCCTGGCTACGACCGCTCCGGCGCGGTGGGTTTCCGTTGCGTGCAGGATGCCCGGTGAGCCGCGCGACCCAAAGTCGACGGGCGGCGATCCTCTCGACAAGCCCGCGCTGCGGAAAGGATAAGCTGCATGTTTCAGCCTGAAAGCTATGCCCTGGCGCTCTCCTTCATGGTCATCAGCATGCTCTGCTGGGGATCCTGGGCGAATACCATTAAGCTCTGTCCCGGCTACCGATTCCAGCTCTTTTACTGGGACTACGTCGTTGGCGTAGTGGCCGGCTCACTCGTCTGGGGCCTCACCCTCGGCAGCATGGGGCATTCCGGCCGCTCGTTCTTCGTGGATCTCGCCCATTCTCCGGCCAGCGCCATCGCCCTCGCTTTCGCCGGAGGAGTGATTTTTAACGTCGCCAATCTGCTCCTGGTCGCCGCCATCGACATTGCCGGACTCGCCGTGGCCTTTCCCGTCGGCATCGGCCTGGCCCTCGTCGTCGGCTCCATCGGAAGCTACGTTGTCTCCCCTCAGGGAAACCCGGCCCTGCTCTTCGGCGGCATCGCCATCGTCGTGGTGGCCATCATTCTGGACGCAGCGGCGTATCGCATTCGCGAACAGCGCCGCAGCGTAAGCACGCGCGGCGTGGTGCTCAGCCTGGTCTCGGGAGTTCTCATGGGCACCTTCTATCCCCTGGTGTCGCGAGCCATGACCGGAGTCCGCGCGCCTGGCCCCTATGCCACGACTTTCTTTTTCGCCATCGGCGTGGCCGCGTGTTCCATCGTTGCCAATACCGCGCTGATGCGCCGCCCTCTCGACGGCCGGCAGCCCGTGCCGTTCAGCGACTACGCGCGCGCCCATGCAGGCTGGCATCTCTGGGCCGTCCTGGGAGGCGGAATCTGGTGCACCGGCGCGGTTCTCAATTTCGTCGCTTCGCAGGCTCACATCGTCGGTCCCGCGGTCTCCTACTCCATCGGCCAGGGCGCCACCATGATCTCCGCTGCCTGGGGTGTCTTCATCTGGCACGAATTCGCCGCTGCTCCGCGTCGCTCCAAAACTCTCCTGGCCTGGATGTTCCTCACCTTTCTGATCGGTCTCACCGCGGTGGCTCTGGCTCCGGTCTTCTGATTGTTTCCTCGTGCACTCAGCGCAAAAGTTCCCGGGGTAACTCCTCGGAAGAGGGATGGGAGCCTCGCGCGCGCCATCGGATGATGAGAGAAGTTCGCGCGCTGACGGTTATGGCATGCGCAGGTCTTCTGTCGGTCGTCACCTACTACAATCGAGGGGTCCTCGAGGAGATTCTGGTGGAGATCGACTCAGGGACGCCGAAGTTTGTTTCCGTTCTCCCGGACGGCGTTGAGCAGATTCGATCGGAACGAGGACGGACGAAAGCGTGTTTTCCACTCTTGTGATGAACCAGGCCAATACGCTGGCCGCGGTGCTGCACCGCGGTGTGGAGCGGCTGCGAGCTTTCCCCAACGGGCGGCGCGATGCCCAGCAGCTGCTGCTGCGCGTGTTGCAGCGCGACGGAGCATGGCTGTTGGCGCATCCCGAAGCCGCGCTCAGTGACGAGCAGGCCCGCTGCTACGAGGACTGGATCGCACGGCGAGAGCGCCGCGAGCCGGTGCAGTACATCCTCGGCGAGCAGGAGTTCTTTGGGCTGCCGCTGCAGGTCACGCCCGACGTCCTCATTCCCCGGCCCGAAACCGAGCACCTGGTGGAGTCGGCTCTGACCCGCGTCGCCCACGACCAGCAGGCCCGCATCTGCGATGTAGGAACGGGTTCGGGCGCGATCGCCATCGCCCTCGCGCACCATTTGCCGCTGGCCGAAGTGACGGCGGTGGACAAGTCTCCGGAAGCGCTTGCGGTAGCGCGCGGCAATGCCGTACGGAATGGCGTCGCAGCCCGCGTGCGGTTCCTGCCCTCTGATTTGCTCGCTGCCGTGAACGGGGAGCGCTTCGACATGATCGTGTCGAATCCCCCGTACGTGGCCAACAGCGAGCTGCTGGAGGCGCAGGTGCGCCTGTATGAGCCGCAGCAGGCGCTCTATGCCGGGCCCACCGGTCTGGAAGTCCACCGGCGGCTCATCCCCGCCGCCAGGCGGGCGCTGGTCGACCGCGGATTGCTGCTGCTGGAGATCGGCTACGGCCAGCGCGACGCCGTTTCCGCCCTTCTCGTCGGCTGGGACGCTGTCGAGTTTGTCGATGACCTGCAGGGAATCCCCCGCGTTGCCATTGCACGTCGGCGGGCAGCAGAATAGAAGGATGAGCACTACCGCCCTCTCCACACCCACAAGAGATTTTGAACAGAAGCTCGACCGCTTGGCCCAGGTCGCCATCCGATCCGGTCTCGGACTCGCCTCGGGCCAGGAGCTGGTCATGACGGCCAGCGTTGAAGCCCTTCCCCTGGTTCGGCTCATCACGAAACATGCCTACCAGGCCGGAGCCTCGCTCGTGACCACGCTCTTCGCCGATGAGGAGTCGGGGCTGCTGCGTTATCGCTACGGCGCAGACGCCACCTTCGACTCCGCGGCCGCCTGGCTCTACGAGGGGATGGCGGCAGCCTACAAAAGCGGCGCCGCGCGGCTGGCCATCACCGGCGGCAATCCCTCGCTGCTGTCAAAGGAAGACCCGGACAAAGTCGGCCGCGCCAACCGCGCCATGTCGAAGGCCTACCGGCCCGCGTTGGAGCTCATCACCCGGCACGACATTAACTGGACCATCGTGAGCGCCGCGACGCCCGCCTGGGCGGCGGCTGTGTTCCCGGACCTGACCGCGGACCAGGCGCTGGGCCGTCTGTGGGATGCAATCTTCGCGGCCAGCCGCGCGGACCAGGATGACCCCGTAGCGGCGTGGAAGACCCACGACGACAAGTTGCACACCTGGGCCGATCGCATGAATGCCAAACGCTATGCGGCCCTCCACTTCAAAGGCCACGGCACCGATCTCAGGGTCGGCCTGGCCGACGATCATCTCTGGCTGGGCGGCGGCACCACTGCGCACAACGGGCGCTACTGCATTCCCAACATGCCCACCGAAGAGGTCTTCACCACGCCGCACAAAGACCGGGTAGAAGGCACGGTGACCAGCACCAAGCCGCTCTCTCATCAGGGCACGCTCATCGAGAAAATCCAGGTGCGCTTCGAAGGCGGAAAGATTGTCGAGGCTCATGCCGCCCGGGGCGAGCAGGTGCTGCAGCGCATGATCGAGACCGACGAAGGTGCGCGACGCCTGGGCGAAGTCTCCCTGGTGCCGGCCTCCTCGCCCATCGCCGCCAGCGGGCTGCTCTTCCTGAGCACTCTGTTCGACGAGAACGCGGCGTGCCACATCGCCCTCGGTCAGGCCTACTCGAGCTGCCTGAAAGACGGGGACAAGCTGACTTCGGAGCAGCTGGCAGAGAAAGGCGCCAACGACAGCCTGATCCACGTGGACTGGATGATCGGCTCGGACACAATCGATGTCGACGGTCTAAGCGCGGACGGCAAGGCCGAGCCGGTCATGCGCCAGGGCGAGTGGGCCTTTTAAGCCGTCTGAAGCGAGGACGCCAGTGGTGATGCGCGCATGCCTTTGCTGGTCATGGCAAACGTCCCCGGCCGCCGGTAAACTGCCCCGATGGCAAAAGCGAGTTCCGTTGGGGCGGTTCTGCGCATCGGGCTGATCGCCGGTACTCTCGATATCTCCGAAAACCTGGTCTTCAATGCCTTCCGGCATATCACGCCGGCGATGATCTTCCGCTACATCGCCAGCGGTTTGCTGGGCATGGCGGCGATCCGGGGCGGCGCCGGCATGGTGACGCTGGGGGTCGCAATCCATTACACGATCGCGCTCGCCTGGACGGCCCTTTACTTCCTTGCTGCTCGTCGCTGGCGCCTGCTGGTGCAGCGTCCGGTCGCATGCGGGCTCCTCTATGGCGCGCTGGTCTATGCCGTCATGAACTTTGCGGTCCTGCCCCTCACACACGTGCCGCATGCGCGCGCCGCGATGAGCCTGGCCTCGCGAGCGAGCGGCATCCTGGCGCTGCTCGTCTGCATCGGCCTGACCGTGGCACTGTTGACAGCGAGAGAACAACGTGAGGCGGGTGACGCTTAACACCACAAAAAGCAAAGGCGCGGTTGCGCCCGCGCCTTTTTCCTTCGATATCCGACCTAAATGTGGCAGCTGACCGCGCCGCGCTTCTCCAGGTATTTCTGGTGATACTCCTCCGCGCGCCAGAAGGTCTCTGCTGGAACCACCTGCGTCACAATCGGTTTGGAAAACTTCTTCTCCGCGTTCAGCCGTTCAATCGTGGCCCTGGCGATCGCTTCCTGCTCCGGCGTGTGGAAGAAGACGGCGCTCCGATACTGTGTCCCCCAATCCGGTCCCTGCCGGTTGAGTTGCGTCGGGTCGTGGAGCGAGAAGAACGCGTCCAGAAGCTGCTCGAAGCTGATCCGCGCTGGATCGTATTCGATCTCGACGGCCTCGGCATGGCCGGTGCGGTCGGTGCAAACCTGCTGATAGGTGGGATTGTCGAGCGCACCGCCCTCGTATCCCACCGCGGTCGATGTCACGCCGGGGAGTTGCTGAAACTGCGCTTCCACACCCCAGAAGCAGCCGGCGGCAAATGTCGCTTTGGCCATTGGAACCTCTCAGAGCATTTGATTCTACCCCTGACGCAAAGATGCTTGCGACCGTCTCCCCGGAGCGGATGGCCTCTCCGCAGGCACTCCCCCCGCCCCTTCCAACGCCCCTTAGCCTCTACAATGACAAGCGGCGCATCATGAAAAAGACTCGAGTTGGCATCCTCTTCGGCGGCCGCAGCGGCGAGCACGAAGTCTCGCTCCTCTCCGCCGCCTCCGTCCTCCAGGCCATCGACCGCAAAAAATACAACGTCATCCCAATCGGCATCACCAAAGAAGGCCGCTGGGTCACCGCCGGTCACGCGGAGCGCCTGCTCACCGGCGAAAAATCCGCCAAACACCTCCGCGCCGGCGATCCCGATTCCACCTCCGCCGCCGCCGTCCTCCGCAGAGGTGAATCCGTCCTGGTGCCGCCGGTTCCTTCCGAGGCTCTCGTCCCCTTTGAGCGCGATGCCGGTGCCGTGGTTCCCTCAGCTTCGGACCCGTCCGGCTCCAATCAGGTCCTCAGCGTGGACGTGATCTTCCCCGTCCTCCATGGCACCTTCGGCGAAGACGGCACCATCCAGGGCCTCTTTGAGCTGGCCGGCATCGCCTACGTCGGCTCCGGCGTCCTCGGCTCGGCCACCGGCATGGACAAGGACACCATGCACCGCCTCTTCGCCTCGGCTGCCCTGCCCATCGTCAAATGGGTCACCTTCTTCCGGGGCGAGTGGGAGAAGTCTCCGCGCAAGGTCCGCACCCGCATCGAGTCCGCGCTGAAATATCCCGTCTTCGTGAAGCCCGCGAATCTCGGCTCCTCGGTCGGCATCAGCAAAGCGCACGACGCGAAGGAGCTCGGGCCCGCCATCGAGCTGGCCGCCCGCTTCGACCGTAAAATCGTCGTCGAACAGGGCGTCGGGGGGAAGAAAAAGCCGCGCGAACTCGAAGTCGCCGTCCTCGGCAACGACACCCCGGAGGCCTCCGTCGTCGGTGAGGTCGTTCCCGGCAAGGAATTCTACGACTACGAAGCCAAGTACCTGAGCGAAGGCTCCGACCTGATCGTCCCCGCGAAGCTCACCAAAGCCCGGACAAAGCAGGTCCGCGAAATGGCCATCCGCGCCTTCCAGGCCTGTGACTGCGCCGGCCTCGCCCGTGTGGATTTCCTCATGGAGCCCGGCCAATCCGGCCGGATCTACGTCAACGAGATCAACACCCTGCCCGGGTTCACCTCCATCAGCATGTACCCGCGCCTCTGGGCCGCTTCCGGCGTGCCCTACCCCCAGCTCATCGACCGGCTCATCCAGCTCGCGCTCGAGCGCCGCGCCGACAAAGACCGCAATCACTACTCCCTGTAACCGCTGTTGTCTGTTCCCTGTCCTGATAGAAACCAAATCCGCATCTCAGGTGTCAGAATAGATGCGAGGCTGTTCACCTCTTTTTTTGATGGGTCCGGCTTTTCGGGTTCAAGTTCAAAAGGAGTTCGTACCGCCATGACTCTGCTTGATGCTCCTGCCTTTAACGCGCGCCGGGCGCGCCGCAATCACGTTCTGGCTGTCACGAGCGTCGTGGTCGTCATCGTGGTCGCCATCGGCGCCTGGCTCTGGTTCCTCCAGATTCCGTGGCAGCTCTGGCATTTCCCCGCTGATCACAAGATCAACAACTTCTTCGCCACGGTCGAGTCCGGCGACATGCAGAAGGCCTTCGGCCTCTGGAACAACGATCCCAACTGGCAGCAGCATCCGCAGCAGTATCAGGCCTACAGCTTCACCGATTTCCAGAAGGACTGGGGTCCGGCCAGCGACTATGGCGTCATCAAGAGCCACAAAATCATCATCGCCCGCCACGTTGGCAACGGCGTCGTCGTCGGTCTCGACATCAACGGCGGCAAGACCCCCATCTTCCTCCGCGTCGACCACACCGGCACCATCGGCTTCTCGCCCGTCGAACTCTACTCCGGCCCGTGAGGCCGGCGTAAACACCTAATAAGTACAGGAACGTGGAAACGGCCGTGAGAAAGAAGCGACTGATGGTTCTGGCGGGCTTGCTCGGAGTGGCGGCCGCCGTTATCGTCTACGGCAACTTCCAGGTTCGCGCTACGCAGGCCGAGGACAACGCAGAATTGGAGGGTGACGATCTGATCCCTCATCCGATCGGAGTCATCAACCATGCCATTACCATCAATCGTGCTTCGAAGGATGTATGGCCGTGGCTTGTCCAGATGGGATCTGGCCGGGCAGGCTGGTACGCCTATGATTTCATTGACAACGGCGGCCGTCGCAGCTCCGACCGGATCTTGCCCGAATATCAGGAGATCGGTGTCGGAAGCATTATGCCTGCGCTTCCCGGGGCCAGGGACGTGTTTGTTGTGGTCCGCTGCCAACCCGAACGCGCACTCGTGCTTGCATGGCGACTGCCTGATGGTCGGTATCAAACCACCTGGGCGTTCGTACTCAAGGAACTCGATACGGACCGGACCCGCCTGATCGTACGCGGAAGGGTCGCACCGGATTACCGCCCCTACGGATTACCGCAATGGACAGCCCTGCTCCTCGGCAGACCCGCGCACTTTGTTATGGAAAGGAAACAACTCGTCGACATCGCCCGGCGCGCAGAGTCTCGCTGAGCGACCCTCCTCATAAAATGTCGGCTAACTGCGAATGGCCAAAAGCTTGTCCAGGCTCTTTCCATCCTCGACGTTGACGCACGTCTGGCTTCGGTCGATCTGCCGCATCAGCCCGCTGAGCACCTTGCCCGGCCCGACCTCGACAAACGCCGCCGGCCCCTGCGCGATCAGCAGCCGCACCAGCTCAACCCAGCGCACCGTACCCGTCACCTGTCGAATCAGCGCCTCCCGCAGCTTCTCCGGATCCGTCACCAGCGCAGCATCCACATTCACCGTCACCGGGATCTTCGCCGCGGAGAACTCCGTCGCCCGCAGCAGCTCCGCCAGCCGATCCTGCGCCGGCTGCATGAGCGCGCAATGGAAGGGAGCGCTCACCTGCAGCATCACCACCCGCTTCGCGCCGCGCTCTTTGCACAGTTCCGCCGCCCGCTCGACGGACGGCGCTTCGCCCGAAATCACCGTCTGCTCCGGCGAGTTGAAGTTCGCCGCCGACACGATGTTCTGCGTCTCCGCCGCTGCCTCATCGCAGGCCCGCGCCGTCTCTTCGGAGCTCAGACCCAGCACGGCCGCCATCGCGCCCTGCCCCTGCGGCACGGCTTCCTGCATAAACTTGCCGCGCTGCCGCACGATCCGCACCGCGTCTTCGAAGCGCAGCGAACCGGCGGCGACGTTGGCCGCGTACTCACCCAGGGAGTGCCCTGCCACAAACGCCGGCTCGATGCCCTTCTCAGCCAGCACCCGCAGCGCCGCGACGGACACCGTGCAGATGGCCGGCTGCTGGAACTCGGTCAGCTTGAGCTGCTCCTCCGGCCCCTCAAAACACAGCTTCGAGAGCGAGAACCCCAGCGCCGCATCCGCTTCGTCAAACGTATCGCGCGCCACGGCGAAGGTCTCCGCCAGGTCGCGCCCCATGCCCGCATGCTGCGAGTTCTGTCCAGGAAAGAGAAAGGCTGATTTCGTCATCTCTCAGAAATGATAGCCGCTCGCCGCTCGCCGCCCTACGGCCCGAAAAACTTCGGGGCACGCGCCCGTCTGGCAACAATCCACAGCTGGTCCATGACTTTCTGCGGGGGTCGTTCGTCTAAAAGTCAAGAGGCGCGCGAGACGCAGCACTTGTGTTCACGTCCCTGCTGCCCCTCCATGAAAGCCCCGGTGGTTCGTGGGTCCGCCGGGGCCTTTCTTTTTGGATGACGAATGCAGCAGAGGCAGCCAGATGCCTCCCGGCCGTTACGCCGAAGCGGCCAGATGCGTCGTCGGACGTGCCACATGCGCCGCGACTGTCGCCGCCGTCGAGTGGTGTGTCAGCCGATGCACAAAGTGATACGGGGGCCAGGGGCCCGAGAGCTGCATTTGGCAGTCCTTCATCAGAACGCTCGCGCTCGAATACTTGTTCTGGTACCGCTCCACCCCGTTCGAATCGATCAGGTGGGCGATATCCAGCAGCATCTTGCCCGAATCCATGCGGCGGCAGGTCACTTCTTCCGCCAGCGGCAGGAACATGCGGTGCATCTGCACCGTCACTGCGCGTGCCTTGGTTTGCCGCTCGCGCTGTAACGCCGCGTTCTCCCGCAGGTTGGAAAGGTACGCCTTGCCAACTGTGGGAAGCGCTTCAGCCACATAGCGTCGCGGCTGCTCCCGGCAGCAATCGTCGAGCATTACTTTCAGGTGCATCTCGGCTTTGCCCCGCAGCCGTTCAATGTTGGTTAAGAATTGCCGCTGATTGGATCGAATCGACCGGCGCAGAGCCTCGTCGTCGGTAAAGATCGTTCCAAAGCGGAAAGGCAGAACAGTCGAAGACTTAAAGCAGTCAGCGATGACCCGCGCGTGTTCTACGCCGGCCTGCTGGGTAAATTTTTCCGAGGGGGAATATTCACTGACAATAACGGCTAGATCACTGGCTGGGTAGAGGAAGATTTGGTTTCCCTGGACTCCCGTAACTGCTTCCATTGGTATCGGCTTACGATGCCGAAGCAGCTCGGGAAAGGCTTGTCTTTCGGTTATGCAGTAGGCATACCACGCCATAGAAAATCGCTCCGCTCGCTGGTTTTGGTATGGGGTTTGAACTTCAGCTTCTCGGGGATGGACATGGCTCTGATTTCTGGCGCGTCCTAGAAAGGCGGGAACTGCACCGAACTGACCCGTATGCTAGCCCCCCAGGTGAACAACTCGCAACTGGGTTCACCGGGTAGCGAAAAAAAGTTAGCGGATGTGGATGAAAACGCTTTCATATCAACACAGCCGTTTTCATAGCATCAAAATTGTCTCCTCCCCGTCGCGTCAGACCGATGGGGCCCCAGCCTCGTGGATGGCCAGCACCGTTTCCAGCAGAGGCTTCAGGTTCTTCAGATCCAGAGCGTTGGCTCCGTCCGATTTAGCCGCCGCCGGGTTGTCATGCACTTCCAGGAAAATCCCGTCCACTCCGGCTGCCACTGCCGCCCGGGTCAGCAGCGGAATGAATTCCGGCTGTCCACCCGACACCCCTCCCCCTCCAGAGGGAATCTGTACCGAATGGGTCCCGTCAAAGACCACGGGAGCGAAGCCGCGCATCACCGCCAGCGATCGCATGTCCACAACTAAGTTGTTGTAACCAAATGAGCTGCCCCGCTCCGTCAGAAAAACACGGGTGTCTCCGGTCGAAGCGACCTTCTCCACGGCATGCCGCATGTCCCATGGCGCCACAAACTGGCCTTTCTTCACATTGACCGCTCGCCCCGTCCGCCCGGCCGCCACCAGAAGGTCGGTCTGCCGACACAGAAACGCTGGAATCTGCAGTACATCCGCCCCTTCGGCAACCACTTCGCATTGCGCCGGCTCGTGCACGTCGGTCAGTACGGGCAGCCCCGTGGCCTCGGCCAGCCGTCGCAGGATCGCCGTGCCCTCGACGAGGCCTGGTCCGCGAAAACTCGTCACCGATGTCCGGTTCGCCTTATCGAACGACGCCTTGAAGATAAAAGGGATACCCAAATCCGAGGTCACGCGCTGAATCGCCTCCGCCATGGTCCGCACATGCGCTTCGCTCTCGATGACGCACGGCCCGGCGATCAGAAACAGCTGGCCACCGCCCACCCGTACCGGCCCAATCTCAAATTCCTGGCTCACGAAAACAGGGTACCGCGCGCAGGGCCCGGGGTACAGCTACTGGCTACCGGCCACCGACTGCTTCATTCGCACTGCGCCTGCTCAAAGCCCAACCCCAGCAGCAGCTTCGTCACGGTGGCGCAGGCATTTGCGTGGGCCTTGTCCAGGATCCCTGCCGTCAGCGCCGATTGCCGCAGGTTCTCCACCGCCTGCTCGCGCACCTCGCCCTCAAGGCTCGGATCGACCGGCACAAGCAGCCCCGTTGTCCGCTGGTAGACATGCGTCTTCTCGTCGTCGAGAGCGACGGTAAACAGCTGTGCCGGAGGGAGATGCACCTGGACCGAACGGCCGCTGACCCGGACCTCCTGCGGCGTCAGCTGACCCAGGTCCACGCCGGCAATCGCCTCGCCATGAACCTCCAGCAGAATCCTGTCCCCGGTCAGGAACGCCGGCAGCACGCGATTCTCCCGGTCGCCGGAGACCATCTTGTCCATCGCATAGGCCACCGTCTCCAGCCGCGCCAGCCGCCGGATTTCCATCACCACCGTCGGCTGCGCTGTGTCGATGCGCAGCGTACGGGCGCTCAGGACGGTCGCCACACGATCCCACACGCCTCGCTTGGCCGCATGCAGGAATCCGATGAGCAGGGCCGCACCCAGCAGGAACCCACCCAGGGTCCCGGCCAATAACATCGGCCACAAACGCGCCCGGCGCTCCGCGGGAGAAGAAACGCTCGCCATGGAGCCTTAGATGACGACGCCCGCCCCTACGCCGCAGCTTCCAGGCGATACCCGTCCGGATCTTTCCCGCGCACCCGGCGCCACCACACCTGGAAGCTGGGCACGTTGATCGTCACGATGAACAGCCTGCGCAGTTGCCCCTCCGGACACCGCAGCGGTCGCACGCCGTGCCAGGAATGCGCCGTCCGCTGGAAGAGCAGGCTGCCGTTGCCGCGCGGCTCCAGCGAAGCCGCCACTTTCAGATCTTCAAAGCCCGGTGCCGAGTGCGCCTTAAACTGCCGCTCGCTGTCGAGGATCAGGATCTGCCCGCCCCAGGCGGCGTCCCAGTCCTTCTCCGTATTGAAGTAGAAGATGTGCGTCGCCAGTTTGCGCACCGCGTCGCAGTGCGGCGAAACGGCGCAGCCTTGCCAGGCGTAGTACCACTCAAACGTGGGGATGAAGGTCTGCGGTCCCAGCACCCGCCGCAGGAAATCCTGATACACCGGTCCCTGCAGCTCTGCGAGGAACTCCGCCCACGCCGGCGCGGCCTTCACACCCGGACGGTAGTGCAGCAGGAAGCGGTCGTGCGGCGCCTGGCCGTAGCCTCGCTTTTTGCCCACCTGCTTCTCGGCCTGCGCCGTATCCGGCAGGCTCTGCCGCAAGGCTTCGTATCCCTCGGGCGTGAGGCTGTTGGCGAGATTCGTCCAGGGATAAGGCTGCGTCGCCTGAAAAACTTCCGCCGAAACGGCCTCAAGGCAAGCGCGATTCAGGTATTCCATCCGGCCTCGCATGTCCGGGAGTAACGCGGGGGAGGGTTACATCCCGGCGCCTCCCAGTTCATCCCGGCTCACCCCTGGCGTCAGTGACCGCCGTCACCGTGAATCGCCTGCAGACGGTTGACCATGGAAGAAGAGGCTTTGCATCATGGAAGTCACCGTCCAGCATCTCGGCGCCGTCCAGTTTGAGATCAGGGCTCGCCAGCACACCGTTGTCAGCGATCAGCCGGCGGAGAACCAGGGCTTCGATGAAGGCATGACGCCCCCCGAGCTTTTCCTGGCTTCGCTGGGTTCCTGCGCTGCCTACTATGCCGCGGAGTACCTCCGCCAGAAAAACCTGGCCACCGAGGGCACCCGCGTCACCGTCCACGCGGAGAAGCTCCTGAAGCCGGACGCGCGCCTCGACAACATCCGCATTGAGGTGGAATTGCCGATGGCCTGCGATGAACGCGACCGCGCCGGCGTCGATCGCGCCGTGCATCGCTGCCTCATCCACAACACCCTGCTGCAGCCGCCGAAGATGGAGATTGCGATCCACGATCACGCCGCGGTATAGATCAGTTCTGCCCCACCGCCACCTTCGCCGGCTCCGCCTGCTTCGCCTTCACCCGATTCTCGTAGCTCGCCCGGATAAACCGCGCAAACAGCGGATGCGGCTCCAGCGGCTTCGACTTGAACTCCGGATGGAACTGGCATCCCAGGAAGAACGGGTGCCCCGGAATCTCGACGATCTCCACGTAGGTCCCGTCCGGCGTCGTGCCCGTCAGATTCAGCCCCGCGCCGGTCAGCAGCGCCTCGTACTCGCGATTGAATTCGTAACGATGCCGGTGACGCTCGCTGATCTCCGTCTTCCCATACGCCTGCGCCGCCATTGATCCCGGGTCCAGCACGCAGGTCCACGCGCCGAGGCGCATCGTCCCGCCCATTTCTTCCACGCCAGTCAGCTCGCGCAGCTTGTAGATCACGCGGTGCGGCGTCGCCGGATCGAACTCGCTCGAATTCGCTCCGTTGAGCCCGCACACGTTCCGCGCATACTCGATGCACGCCGTCTGCATGCCCAGGCAGATCCCGAAGTACGGCACCTGCCGCTCGCGCGCGTACCGAATGGCGTTCAGCATCCCCTCGATGCCGCGCTTGCCAAACCCGCCCGGCACCAGAATGCCGTCGAACCCGCGCAGCTGCTCCTCATACCCCGGCGTCTCCAGCCCCTCGGCCTCAATCCAGGTCACGCTCAGCTTCAGATTCATGGCCAGCGCGCCGTGCACCAGCGCTTCCTTCAGCGATTTGTAACTGTCCTCGTACTCCACATACTTCCCGCAGATCGCGATCGAAACCTCGTCGATGGGGTTGTAGCAGCGCTGCACCAGGTCCGACCAATGGCTCAGATCCGGCTCCTGCGTCTCCAGGTGCAGATACTTCAGCGCCAGCCGGTCCACGCCTTCCTGCGCAAACGTCAGCGGCACTTCATAGATCGATTCCACGTCCTTGGCCGTGATCACTGCCCGGTCTTCCAGATTGCAGAAGAGCGCGATCTTGCTCTTCACCTCCCGCGACAGGAAGCGGTCCGTCCGGCACAACAGAATGTCCGGCTGGATCCCGATCGAAAGCAGTTCCTTCACCGAGTGCTGCGTCGGCTTCGTCTTCAGCTCCTGCGCCGCGCCGATCCACGGGACCAGCGTCACGTGGACGAAGACCGTATTCTCGCGTCCCAGCTCCTGGCGCATCTGCCGGATCGCCTCCAGAAACGGCAGCGACTCGATATCGCCCACCGTTCCCCCGATCTCGACAATCGTGACGTCCCCTTCGGCCGCGACCTTGCGCATCGCGTTCTTGATCTCGTTCGTCACGTGCGGAATCACCTGGACCGTCTTGCCCAGATAATCCCCGCGCCGCTCCTTCGTGATGATCTGTTCGTAAATGCGGCCGGTCGTCAGGTTGTTGTCCCGGGTCAGCTTCGCGTGGGTGAACCGCTCGTAGTGGCCCAGGTCCAGATCCGTCTCCGCCCCGTCGTCGGTCACGAATACTTCGCCGTGCTGAAAAGGCGACATCGTCCCCGGATCGACGTTCAGATACGGATCGAACTTCATCAGATTGACTTTGAGGCCACGGCTTTCGAGCAGACACCCGATCGAGGCAGCGGCAAGACCCTTGCCGAGGCTGGACACAACTCCACCAGTCACAAAAATGTACTTTGCAGACATTTTCGCGTCACCTTATTTGGATTTGTGTGCTGGGCGAACCAGGCGGGCACGATCAAGTATCGCAGGAACGCCGGGGGAAAGGAAGAGCGTTCTCAGCGATTTTGTGGCAGGTGCCAGTCATGCCCCTTCCCCCGTCCGCCCCCATGATCCCTACTGCGGCTTGTAGCTGTCGTTGCCCCATTGAAAGGTCACCGCCGGTTCACAGGCAGGGGCCGTCGCAACCGGGGTTTTTGGCGCTTCCAGACTGGGAGGCTGCACCGTGCCGCCCATGCGAACCGTCATATTGCCCCCGTCCTTGCCCCCCATGGCCGGCAACGCTGCGAGAATAAACCGCCCCTTCTCGTTCGTTTTGGCAGTAATGGTCTGCGTCTCACCGCCTGCCACCGTATCGACCTTCATGGTCGTTTCCGCCGGGAAGCCCGTTCCCTCCACCAGCACCATCGCCGCGTTCTTCATCCCGCGGATCACCTGCAGCTTGCAGCCCTTGTCGGTGTTCTCCATCGGGAAGGGCACCAGGCTCGTCGCCGCTCCAATCCGCACCGGCGCTCCATTCTTTTCGCTCTGCCCTATCAACGCCACCCGCACCGCTTCGCCCGTTCCCACCGTCGCGCGCAGCTCAATCGGCTGCCCCGACTTCGTCGTCGCCGCACAGCTCGGCGGCAGTGGAGGCGTATCCGCCGAAGGGGCCGGAGCCGAGGGTGCCGCACCCGGCCGGGTCGGGTTCGTTCCCGCTGCCTGCGTGCTGCCACCCGCCGTTCCCGTGGCCGGAATCGGAGGCGCTGCGCACACCGCCGTTCCCTGGCTGTCCAGCCGGATCCCGCTCATCAGACTCTGCGGCCTCGCGTCCAGAGCCCAGCGCATCAGCACCAGTTGCTGGTCCGCCGGATAGCCCTTCCCCGTAATCTGCCAGGCGATCTGCGTCGTTCCATCCGGCGCTTTCGTCCGCCCCACTTCCTTCAGGTCAATCGATATCCCCGGCGTCGACGACTGGGGTCCCCATTGCGCCTCCATCGTCGCCAGCCGAGAAATCTCCATCAGGATCCGCTGATTGCGCTCATGGGCCTCTTCCTGCGGCGTCGGCGTGTGAGGCGGAGCCGGCAAATCGTGCAGCTGCAGCGGTGGAGCATTCTGCTGGCTGGGGGGCGTTGGCTGTGCGGCTGATGAGGATGGCGTGGAGGACGTTGTCTGTGCCTGGCCTGCAAAACCCAATAAGGCAAAACAAATAGCTGCCGCGAAACCGCTCACGGCTCGTACCGATCGGGAAACCATACCTCAGAGGATATCGAAAAGAGGGCACGCCTGGGCAAACTCGCCCGGCCCTCGATGCGGATTTCCCCGCACCTACGAATGCGCCTCCGCCGGCACATGCAGCACCACGCGCCGATACGACGTCAGCCGCGGTGTGCCGTCATCCGTCACCTCAAGAATGATGTGCACCACCCCCTCGCCGCGGCACGGCATCAGCCCCGGCAGCCACCCAGGCCGGCACGCTGACCGCACCCTCACCCTCGCCTGTGGCTGGCCCTCATCCGCGATTGAAACATCCGCGCCATGCGCGCCATCCAGCCCCGCTTCCGGATACACCCACCACTTGTACTGCAGCGTCTGATGATCCGAGTCGCTGCTCCCTCGGGCATCGAGCGTCACCGTCTCGCCCACATGCGCCGTCAGCTCCAGCGGCGCGGTCCCCGCCTGCCCATTCACCACCAGCACTGGATTGTGATTGGCATGAGCGAAGTCCTTCACCGTCCAGTCCATCCGCGCGGCAAAGTCGTTCTGATACGCCTCGCGCCAGCGCCACACCGTTGCCGGGTCCGAAACGTGCACTTCCCCGTCCACGCCCTTCACCGCATCCTGCGACGTCGCGCGCATGAACTCGTCGCCGCCCTGGGTCCAGATCGGATGCGTCTCCCCATGCGGCTGCCGGTAGACGTAGCGTCCGCCCCAGCCGCCCCAGTCCGGCCTCCGGTACCCGTTCAGTCCGTTGTCGATCAGGTTCAGAAACGTGGGCGTGTCGCCTTCCATGATGAACATGAACCGCGGATACATCTTGCCCAGCGGCCCCTTCGAGCGGATGTTCTTGTCCAGCCACTCGTTCGTCACCAGGCTCGTATCGGCGCCGGCGCAGTTCCGGTAATAGAGATCGCCGCTGATGCCCGTCCACGTAGCATAGGCATACTCCTGCCCATCCTGGCTGCTCGGCATCACGATAGAGAGCAGCCCCGGAAACTCCCGCCGAATCCAGGGTCCCGCGTCATCCTGATCGGACGAGGTGTAGACCCGCAGCCGCGCCACAATCTGCTCCGTCGCCGCCGCCGAATGCGTCGCGCGCAGATCCATCAGCGCCTGCGCCAGCGTGTTCGCCCCGCCCCACACGCAGATCCACAGCGGACGCGGATCGTCCCGCTCCATCGCATGCAGCAGCGCCTGCGCTCCGGCCGAATCCTTATCCGGACCCGTCGCCGCGATCCCATACCCGGCCTGCCCCGCAAAGACGCGGCTGTCCAGCGTCTGCGCCTCCGGCCAGCCTTGCGCATTCAACAGCAGATTGGGCCGCACCTCGCCATACGCCGCAATCAGCTTGCGCATCGTCTCCGGATGCGTCGCCGTCTTCTGCCAAACCGACGTCGAAGCAATCATCGCCTCCAGATCCAGCTCGTTGGAATACAGCAGAAGCCGCACAAACGACATCTGATCGTCCGGCTCGTTGCCAATGTCGCTCAGGATCGCCACCCGCGGATGCCCGGTGAACGTATCCACCGGCTGCGGCGGTCGAAGCGACGGCTGCGCCCAGCATCCCAGCCCCAGGCTCCCCAGCGCCGCTGCGCCCACCCAATTCCTTACCTGCCGTCCCCATCCCTGCCCGACGCCCATCGATCCGCCTTCCTCCCGGGAACGATCCACTATACTGCCCGCTTCTCCGACAACACCCCGGCGCCGAGCCCGGCTTCCGATCCCCCGCGCCGAGCGACGACACCCACGTCACACCGGGTGACGGAAATCGCTCACTCCTATCTAATGGACAGCGAATGCGTGCACGTCTTCCATTCCGGCCCCTGATCCCCGTGGCCCTGCTCACCTTAATCGCCGCTCCCGGCGCGCCCCTGTCCACGCTCGCGGGATTCACCCCCGCCGCCCACGCCCAGATCGCGACCAAACGCCTCATTCTGAAAGACGGCTCTTTCCAGATCGTTACGAAATGGCAGATTAAAGGCGACCGCGTCCACTACTTCAGTGCCGAGCGCGAAGACTGGGAGGATATTCCCAACAACCTCATCGACTGGGACGCCACCAACAAGTGGAACAAGGAGCACGCCCCGGGCGCCGCCCCGCCCAACACCGACGTCACCCAGAATCGTCCTGCTACCGGCATGAACCCCATGGGCAACCAGCCGGCCAACCCGCAGCTGGCCCAGCCCACTCCCGATCAGGACCAGCGCGATGCCGCTGCCATTGATAAAGCGGTCGCCGCCGAACGCGCCGACCAGCGCGCCCGCACTCCGCTGGTCGCCCCCGGCCTGCACCTCCCCGACGAAAACGGCATCTTCGCGCTCGATGATTTCCAGGGCATCCCCGAGCTGATCTTCCTCGAGCAGCACGCCGGCAATGTCAATGAGTATTCCGGCCACAACGTGCTGCGCGCCGCCATCGCATCCTTCCGCGGCGCCCAGGAGCCCATCCGCATCGATGGCCAGGCCGCCCGCGTCCGCCTGCACGTGAACGATCCCGCGCTCTACGTCTCGCTCACCACCGGCAACAGCGAAGAAGTCGCTCCGGAATCGGCGCTGGTCGTCAACACCCGCGACAACGGCAGGCCCGACAAAAGCGACGTCAGCTCCCCCGACAGCCACTACGCCATCGTGCGCGTCGACGTCCGCCCCGGCGAGCGCGTCGTCGGCGCCCTGCGCATCAGCCGCGCCGGCACCGCGACCCAATCCAGTGACATCGTGCCCACCGCTGTGCAGATTCTCCCTGGCCGCCACTGGATGAAGCTCACGCCCAAAGTACCGCTCGATGTCGGCGAATACGCCCTCATGGAGATCCTCGCCCCCGGCGAAGTGAACCTCGACGTCTGGGACTTCGGCGTCTCCCCCAACTCCCCGGAAAACGCCCATCCGATTACCCCAATCGATAAGCAATAGAGTTTAGAGTTTGGAGTTTGGCGGCGGTATCCGCAGACGGGTCAGCAGGGCAGATAGCATTCTGCCCACCTCAGACGCGAGGCTCTCCACTACTTCGAATTCTCCTGGAGCAATGTAACCAGGCCTTTGGGCCAGGGCGAGCTGCGTCTGCAATTCCATATAAGAACCGAACGCGATCGACAGGAACTGCTTGTATTGATCTCGGGTTCCGCGACCATAGCCCTCGGCAATATTGCTGGGGATAGAGATACAGGCACAACTGATTTGACTGGTTAGACCGTAGATTTCTTCTCGCGGAAACTTCCGGGTCAGCGGATATACTTCCGCGCATAAGTCCATTGCGCGATCCCACACAATGAGTTTGCAGCGGAATGTCGGCTGAGGCTGTCCCGCCCATTTCTTGTACATACTCAGCGGGGCGAATGCAGCCTGCCTCTGGTAACGAGTTTCGGAGGACTTTCAAACTCTGATCCCTGAACTCTAAACTCTCGTTCTTCACCCCTCCTGCTTCTCCATCCCCGCGATCGCCCCCAGCACCTCAGGGCTGTGCACGCTGGGATTCACCTTCGTCCACACTTTCGCGACCTTCCCCTCGGGATTGATCAGGAACGTATTCCGGTTCGCGATCCGGAACGGGCCGAAGTTCCCCAGCGAGCCGTATTGCTCCACCACCTTCTTGTCCGGATCGGCCAGCAGCGTGAACGTCAGGCTGTCCTTGGTGCAGAACTGCTTGTGGCTGTCCACCGTGTCCACGCTCACACCCAGAATCACCGCGTTCAGCGCTTTGTACTTGTCCAGATCCGCCTGGAACTTATGCGCCTCAATCGTGCACCCCTGGGTCATGTCTTTGGGATAGAAGTACAGCACCACCCATTTGCCGCGATCGCTGGCCAGATCGACCGGCTGCCCTTCCTGGTTGGGCAACGTAAACGTGGGCGCCGTCTGCCCCGCTTCCGGCATGGGCGCGTTGTCGGCAGCAAAGACGCGCTGCAGCGCAAAACCACCCACGACAAGAAGAACTGCGACAACAACGAGGATGATGACAATCCTGGGCATGAAGTTTCTCCTTCTGCATTGGGGAAATGCCCGCAGGCTGGGAAGCCGGCGCGATCAGGTAGCGATCATTATCCGCGCTCGAGCGCGATGACAGCAATGGCCGCCGCGTCCGCCTCTGCCCGTAACGCCTCGCGATCGAAGAGCAGCGTCCGCTGCGCCTCCACTGCCAAACAGGTCGCGCCCGCCTCGCGCATCGTCCGGATCGTCGCCACCCCGATCACCGGCACATCGAAGCGCAGATCCTGTTTCGGCTTCGCCACCTTTACCACCGTCAGGCTCCGCTCCAGCGTAGACGCCGGCGGCTCACCCAGGCTCCGCATCAGCGCCCCGGCGCGCTCAATCGTGGCATCGGTCCCTTCCATCGCTTCCACCGCCACGCAGGCCTGCGCCGCAATCACCACCGTCTGCCCCAGATCGAAGCCGGCCAGCCCTCGCGCCACCTCGCGTCCATACTCAATGTCTTTCTCTTCCTGTTCGTTCGGACTGCGCGCCGTCAGCAAGCCCAACGGCGCGAGCAGTGGCTCCAGATAGGCCGTTGACGGAATCAGCTCGATCCCCTCATCCCCCAGCACCTTCGCCACCGCGCCCAGCAGCATGTCGGTATTGCGTGTGCGCAGGTTCAGCAGCAGCTTCGCCAGCCGCCAATCCGGCCGGATGCTCGAGAAGATCTGCTTATGCTTCACCTGCCCGGCCATCACCGCCCGCTGCACGCCCTCGCGGTGGAACAACTCAATCAGCCGCGACAGCTCTCCCAGCGACAGCCAGTACACCCGCACACCAGGATCGGCCGCCGCCCGCGCACCGATCTCCGGATCGGTCTCTTCCCTGATCGCCGCAACTACGACCTCCGTCCCATGCGCCCGCGCCGCATCCAGAAGCAGGAAAGGGAAGCGTCCGTTGCCGGCAATCAATCCGAGGCGATTCATAGGACCGTCAACCTGGCGGAATTCCAGACTTCCTCCCACAATTGAAGCTTACTCGGGCAAATCTGGTGGCTGTTCAACGTTTCTGCGAAGCTCTCGATATAGCTGTGAACTGTGGAGCGACAGACCGCTAACCGCAACATTGTCAGGTTATCCGCAATATTGCCCGCAATCCGCCAGGAGAACAGAAAGCCCGGTGCCGCTGCGACCAATACAAATGCCCCGTACGCGATCGCTGCCCCTGATGCAACGCTGCCGCCTGACATTCATTTAGCGCCAACCGCTCGCCCCAAATGATCGAAGTTCAAAATCGCGTTGAACACCAGCGGATAACTGCCAATCGTCTCGCCCCGGTAGATCGGATTCGTCGCAAACAGCAGCACATTCCCGTCGCCATAGTGCGCATCCACCACAATCGGCTTCTCTTCGATCGATCCGCCGTTCTCCAGCAGCCCTGACAGCAGCAGGTTCTTCGCTGCCACAAACCGCAGAATCACATCCGGCCGATCCTGCGCCGGAATCACAAACGGATTGTTGCGCGCCTCCTCCTCGTTCAGCGGCGTCGCCTCCCACGGCTTCGGCGAAGGCAGCGGCTCCGGCTCGACCGCCAGCCGCCCCTGCGGAATATCCTGCTCCTGCGGACCGCCGCGTCCCGTCGGCCGATGGAAATCTTTTTCTGTCTCCAGATGCCGCGGCACCGTCATGTCGCCGATGGTGAACGCCATACCATTCGCGCTGTACACCGGCAGGTTCTCGCCGTAGCCCCAGGCCACCGGGCTTTGCCGATCGACAAACGTTGCACCCAGCACGCTGCCGACGACCTTTACATTGCCGCCCTTGTTCAGAAACACGCCCGGAGCCAGCCCCTCATCAATGGCAAACTCCGCCGTGTCTTCCGACGTGATCAGCAGCCCGCCCTTTGCGACGAAATCCTTCAGGTGCGCGACCCCAGCCTCGGTCAAGCCCGGCCGCTGATCCGGTGTCGAATCAATCCGCCCCAGGTTCGGCGTCAACTCTGTCTTCTCCCACGGCAGCGGATTCCCCCACATGGGCATGCCATCCACGATTTGCTGCGTGCTCGCCCGGCCGACCGGCGCAAACAGAATCACGTCGTACTTCGAGCGCAGATCGGCTTCGTGCGCCACCGTCTGGGTGCTGATGTAGTCGTACGGCACGTGCAGCTTGTCCAGCGCCTCGCGCCACCAGCCTTCAGTCTGCGTAGCCAGCCACGTGTGCATCATGGCAATCCGCGGCGCCGGCGCCTCGTGCATGGCCACCGACGGCGCAGCGCTCAGGCTCACCGCCGCTACATCCGCATCCTTGATGGCCTTCTGCACCGCATCCGCACTGGCGCCCTGAATAATCAGCGAACCCGAGTTGAAATGTTTCCCGCCCGCATCGAAGCCCGCCTCCGTCACCGAAATCTTCGCGTCCTTCAGCTCGTACCGCAACCCCAGCATCGAAATCGTGCCCTCGTTGTTCACGGCCACCACATCGCCCGAGCCGCTCACCGAGCCCGACGGCGCGCCCGCATCCGCCACCGGGTCCATCTTTGCCTTCAGAATCGACGCATCCGTCACCCGCACCGTCGGCACGTCGAACAAATCCGGGAACGACCACCCCGTGTCGTCATAAGGATGCTTCTGCGGATCGTCCGGCGCCCAGTACTGCCGATCCAGCAGCGCATCGGCAATCCGTGAATACGGCTGATCCATGCGGATCACGTAACTCCCTGCCGGGAACGTCTGCGATTTCGCCTCAGCGCCTTCCTTCGCCGGCTTCTCCGTCACCGTCGCCGCCTCGTCCAGCTTGCTGATCTCCACATGCTGCAGCGCCATCACCCGCAACAGCTCCGCGCGCCGGCTGGGCGAAGCGTCCGCCGCAATCACGTACGCAGCCGGCCCCGCCGATTCCGGCTTCTCAATCGACCGCTTCGCCTTCAGATAGTAGTTCTGCAACCACTGCTGGCTGTTCTGCGCAAAATACGACAGCGTCGTCAGCAGCGCCGTCTCCTCATAGTTGTTGTTGTCGCGCTGCGACCACTCCACCACCGGCAGCGGGGGATTCTGCTTGAACCACGTCCGCTCATACTCATCCGGCGCGAGAATGCGCTTCTCCGTATCCGCGCCGCCGTTGCCAAACGTCTCGTAGAGCCGGCTGATCCCGTTGTGCATGGCCGCCAGAAACATCAGGTACCCCGGGCTCCACGTGTCGAAATCCCCGTGAGTGAACACGCCCGGCATGCCCAGGGCGGTCATCTGCGAAACGTTGTTCCAGCCTATCTCTGCCCACTCCCCGGCCAGAATCGGATCGATCCACGCGTTGTAAGGTCCGTCGCCCACCGTGTTGTCGTAGAGGAACGGCACCGATTCATGCAGATCGTGCAGCACCTGCGCATGCCACGCCAGGTAGTTGTTCAGCACGTTGCGCGTCAGGTCCAGCGTCATCGCCATCGCGTCGCGATTGTTATCGTGCGCAACGTAATGTCCCCAGTACACCAGCCGCGGATAGTTCTCGCCCAGGTGCGCGCGATGCCACTTGTAGATATCGACCATGCGGTCGCGCCCATCCACCTCCACCACCGGCGTGATCAGCACGATCATGTGCGTGCGGATGTACTGGATGTACGGCGAATTATCCACCGCCAGCCGATACGCCAGCTCCATCAGCGCCGTTGGCGCGCCCGTCTCCGGCGAGTGGATCGTTCCCGTGATGTAGTACACCGGGTACGACTGCTTCACCAGATCGGCCGCCTCCTTGTCGTCCATGTGGATCGTGCGCGGATCCGCCAGCTTTGCCAGCCGCGCATCGTTTTCCTTCTGCTTGTCGAGCAGCGACGCATCCGCGATGGCCACCGCGATCTCCTCGCGGCCCTCTTCCGTGTGCCCGATCGTGAACACCTTCACCCGCGGTGTGCTCGCCGCCAGCAGCCGGAAGTATTTGTAGACGTCCTCCGCGTACGGCAGCATATTCGGCGCGCCCGACACATCGCCCAGCACCTTCTCCGGCGTTGGAACGGTCTTTGACGCCGGCAGATAATCCGTCAGCGGCGAATTGAAGTACGGCTCCGTCGTGTACTGCCGGATGTGTTCGGTGTACTCCCGATCGATGGGCTGCTGCGGATCCCGAGCGTAGCTCGAGCTGATCGCCCCCAGCCCCGTCGCCGGCGTTCCCGGAACTGGAGCGCTCGCCGTCTGCGCCAGCAGGGGCAGAGAAACAGCACAGACAGCCGACGCCAGCAGCGCCAACGACGGGCAGCAACGATTCTTCATGGAAAACGCAGCCTCGATCAGGGATTTGCAGCGAAGAAGGAAGAATATCAGGGACTGGCCGGGACTGGCCGTCCAGGCAACTGCGCCTTCGCGCCCGACCGCTCGCTCAGGTAGGATCTTCCGCTCTCCCGCGAACAGCATCGGCGAATCCGACAGAGTCCAGCAGGGATCGGCTCTTCAAGATCAGGAAAGTCGCTGGCAGAGGAATGGCGCCCAAAGGGCGCGCCCGCCCGTGACGGCCAGTCACTCCCACTCGATCGTGCCGGGGGGCTTCGACGTAATGTCGTAGACCACGCGGTTGATCCCGCGTACCTCATTCACAATCCGGCTCGAGATGGTCTTCAGCACCTCATACGGCAGCGGCACCCAGTCCGCCGTCATCCCGTCTTCGGAGTGCACGGCGCGAATCGCGCACGTGTACGCGTACGTCCGCTGATCCCCCATCACGCCCACGCTCTTCACCGGCAGCAGCACCGCGAACGATTGCCAGATCTTCGTATAGAGCCCGGCGTTCTTGATCTCTGTCACCACAACGTCATCCGCTTCCTGCAGCAGCGCCACCCGCTCCGGCGTCACCTCGCCCAGGATGCGCACCGCCAGCCCCGGCCCCGGAAACGGCTGCCGCTGCAGAATGTCCTCCGGCATGCCGAGATCCCGACCGATCCGCCGCACCTCATCCTTGAACAGATCCCGCAGCGGCTCTATCAGCTTCAGCTGCATGTCTTCCGGCAGCCCACCCACATTGTGGTGGCTCTTGATCGTCTGCGACGGCCCCTTCACCGACGATGACTCGATCACGTCGGGATACAGCGTGCCCTGCACCAGCCACTCCACGCCGCCCGTCTCCTGCGCGATCCGGTGCGCCTCGTCGTCGAACACGGCGATGAACTCCGTCCCGATAATCTTCCGTTTGCCCTCAGGATCGGTCACCCCGCGCAGCTTACCCAGGAACCGCTTGCTCGCGTCCACGCCAACGAGTTTCAGCCCCAGTTTGTCGCGCAGGTTCTGCTGCACCTTGGTGAATTCGTCTTTGCGCAGCACGCCATTGTTCACAAACACGCATGTCAGCTGGTCGCCGATCGCACGATGCACCAGCACCGCCGCAACGGACGAGTCCACGCCGCCCGACAGCGCGCAGATCGCATGCCCTGTGCCGACCTTCTCCCGTATCGCCGCCACCGTGCTCTGGATAAAGTGCGCCGGCGTCCAGTCCGGCTGCGCCCCGCAGATGTTGAACAGAAAATTCCGCAGCACCTGCGTGCCCAGCGGCGTGTGCTGCACCTCGGGGTGAAACTGCACCGCCCAGATGCGCCGCTCGGGATTCGCAATCCCTGCCACCGCGTTCGCCGTCTTCGCCGTCAGATGAAAGCCCGGCGGCAGATCCAGCGCCTCGTCCCCATGCGACATCCACACCTGCAGCGAAGCGGGCAGATCGCTGAACAGCGGATTGGCCCCGTCCACCACCGCCACTTCCGCATGGCCATACTCGCGCTTCAGCGCCGACCGCACCCGCCCGCCCAGATGGTGCGTGATGAACTGCAGCCCATAGCAGATGCCCAGCACCGGCAGCCCCAGCTCCAGGATTTTGGGATCGGCGGGCGGCGCATCGCTGTCATACACCGAGCACGGTCCGCCCGAAAGCACCAGCCCAACAGGATTGAGCGCGCGAATCTCCTCAATCTTCGCCGTGCACGGCAGCACCGCCGAGTAGACGTTCTGCTCGCGAACGCGCCGCGCAATCAGCTGCGTGTACTGCGAACCAAAATCGAGGATGACAATGGAGGCGGGAGTCACAGCTCAGTTTGTCAGGGAATCCGAGGGCTGTAAAGAAACAGGAGCGGCTGCCACACCGTAGGTGCCCCACAGCTGCACGTACGCTACCACGCGCGCCACCTGGAAGAAATCCGACACCACCAGATACAGCACGCTCACCACGCCCCACCACAGGTACAGCCAGATCCCCTGCACCGAAACGATGAAGGCGGTCGGCGTCACCGACAGCACCATCACCGCTACCGTCGACGCCAGCTTCAGAAAGCCCATCACCAGGTTAATCTCCACCAGCTTGCCCGCCATCGGACCCAGGTGCAGACTGCGCGCCAGGCTCGCGCCCACGCCCCGCCGCTCCAGCAACGAAATCAGCGGCGCAAGGGAAAACACCCAACTCAGCAGCAGCCATACGGCAATCGTCCCCAGCGAAATCACGATCACCAGCCCGCAATACAGAACCAGGCTCGGCTCGGCCATCGTCTCTGAAGCCGGCGGGACTCCGGATATGCTGAAGTTCGCTGCCCAGCGTATCGCTCCGAACCAGAGCGCCACCATCGTGAACAGAGCCGATACCCGCAGCAGCTGCAGCACGATCATCGGTCCCGGCCGCCACGGCTGCGTTCGATCGTAGCCGCGCACCAGCAGATTCCGTCCCAGGCCGGCGGCCACCGCCCACCCCAGCATGGCCACCGGCAGCAGCCACGCCAGCACGTGCACCACCGGCGTCCACACAATGGCCCATGCCTGGGTAAACGCCAGCGCGCCGCGCATGGGGTATTCCAGGGAGAACTGGTCGACACCCGTGGCCTGCACCGCCGCGGAGGTCTCCGCTCCAATGCGCATGGCCTCCCGGAGAATCACCGCCAGCAGCGGAACCCCGTACAGCCACCGCCACAGCAGCTCCCGGGCCAGCAGCGAGGGCCGCTTGCGGCACAGCTTCAGCACCTGCACAAACGATGGAGTGCCCGGCGCCGCAGAAGCGGCCGCCGGAGTTGCGGGAACTGCTGCCGGCATCACTCTCTACTTCACCACAATGTTGATCAGCTTGCGCGGCACCACGATGATGCGCGCAATTTCCTTGCCCGCGATCAGCGCCGCGATCTTCTCGTCCGCCAGCGCCGCATCGCGCACGGCTTGCTCGTCGGCTTCGGCATCCACGCGAACCACCGACCGCAGCTTGCCCTTGATCTGCACGGGAATCTCGATCTGTTCCTCGCGCGCCAGCGTCTCATCGAACTGCGGCCACGGCGCCCGCAGCAGATTCTCCTTCTCGCCGATGTGTTCCCACAGCTCAAAGGCCAGATACGGCGCAAACGGCGCCAGCAGCAGCGTCAGCGTGCGCAGTACCTCCGCCAGCACCGCATCCGGAACCTCGCCTGCGGCAATCGCCGGCTCCGCCGCCGTCAGCGTGTTCACCAACTCCATAATCGCGGCGATGCATGTGTTGAAGTGCCACCGCCCCGCAAAATCCTCCGTAATCTTTCGGATCGTCTGGTGCAGCTTGCGCAGAATCAGTTGCGAGGCCGGCGTAGGATGCCGAAGCGCATCCATCATCTCCTTGTCCGTGGTCGGGTGTTCTTTTCCGGCAGCCGCCTTCGCCCGCTCCGCATGCTTCATCGCAAAGCGCCACACCCGCCCCAGGAAGCGGCTCACCCCCGCCACCCCGTCTTCCTGCCAGTCCAGATCGCGATCCGGCGGCGCGGCAAACAGCGAATACATGCGCGTCGCATCGGCGCCAAAGCGCTCCACCATCTCGTCCGGCGACACCACATTGCCCTTTGACTTCGACATCTTCGCGCCGTTCCGGATCACCATCCCCTGCGTGAACAGACGCTCCACCGGCTCGTCATTCTTCACCAGCCCCAGGTCGCGCATCACCTTCGTCCAGAAACGCGAATAGATCAGGTGCAGAATCGCGTGCTCCACGCCGCCGATGTACTGGTCGATGGGGAACCAATACGCCACCGTCGAGGTGTCAAATGGTGCCTGGTCGTTCTTCGCATCCGTGTAGCGGTAGAAATACCAGGATGAATCGACGAACGTATCCATCGTGTCCGTCTCGCGCAGTGCCTTCGCCCCGCATTTTGGACACGTCGTGTTCACAAATTCCGGCGCTCTGGCCAGCGGCGATCCGCCCTGCTGCGTAATCTCCACCTGATCCGGCAACAGCACCGGCAGCTGGTCGTCCGGCACCGGCACGATCCCGTCGTTCGGGCAGTAAATCATCGGAATCGGCGTGCCCCAGTACCGCTGCCGGCTCACTCCCCAGTCTTTCAGCCGATACGTCACCGTCGCGTTGCCAAATCCATGCTCCTCGGCATGGGCGGCCATCTTGCTCTGCGACTCGACACAGCCAAGTGTGTTGAACTCACCCGAATTGATCAGCAGGCTGTCTTCTGACGTGAACGGCAGCAGCGCCTGCACTTCGCCCTCCGCGGGCGTCTCGCCCGTCCGCCGCGGCAACACCACCACGCGAATCTCCAGCCCGTACTTCTTCGCGAATTCGTAGTCCCGCTCATCGTGCGCCGGAACGGACATGATGGCGCCCGTCCCGTAATCCAGCAGAATGTAGTTCCCCACCCACACCGGCAGCCGCTCGCCGCTGAAAGGATTGATGGCGTAGTGCCCCGTGAACGCGCCGTGCTTCTCGATCGCGCCCACATCTCCCGCCTCGCGCGCCTTCCTCTGCTGCTCCAGCAGCGCCGCTACTGCATTGGACAAAGCAGGATCCGCCGCCGCCATCTCTTTCATCAGCGGATGCTCGGGCGCCAGTTGCACGCTCGTCGCCCCGTAGATCGTGTCGATCCGCGTCGTGAAGACGGCAATTTTCTGCCCCGTCCCGCCCACACCTTCCCGCGCCGGCAGAATCGCCGTACCCGTCTTCCGGGCCTTCTCCTCGTCCTCCGCCGCCGCGCTCCCGTCTTCTACTTCGAACTCCACCCGCGCGCCTTCGCTGCGGCCAATCCAGTTCCGCTGCATGGTGCGGACCTTCTCCGGCCAGCCCTCCAGCTTGCTCAGATCGTCCAGCAGCTCCTGCGCGTAATTCGTGATCCGCAGGAACCACTGCTCCAGATCCCTCTGCTCGACGATCTGCTCCTCGTGCCGCCAGCAGCAGCCCGCCACCACCTGCTCGTTGGCCAGCACCGTCGCGCACTGCGGACACCAGTTCACCTTGCTCTTCTTGCGATACGCCAGCCCCCGCTCGTACATGCGCAGAAAGAACCACTGGTTCCAGCGATAGTAGTCCGGCAGGCAGGTCGTCACCTCGTTGCGCCAGTCGTAGCTCAGCCCCAGCCGGTTCATCTGCCGCTTCATCGCGGCAATGTTGCCCAGCGTCCACTCCCGCGGCGGCGTGTCGTTTTTGAGCGCGGCGTTTTCCGCCGGCAGTCCAAACGCGTCCCACCCCATGGGGTGCAGAACGTTGTAGCCCTGCATCCACATGTAGCGCGCCAGCGCATCGCCAATCGAGTAGTTCCGCACGTGCCCCATGTGCAGCTGCCCCGAGGGATACGGCAGCATCTCCAGCACGTAGTACTTCTGCTTCGGCGACGACGCCGGCTCCGCGGCATACAGCTCCGGCTGCTCCGCCCAGCGCGCCTGCCACTTCGCCTCAATCTCGGCGGGCGTGTAGCGTACCTCCAAAGAAGAAGACTCCCCGGCGGCCGCCTGTGCAGCGGCTTCTGCTTTTTGGTTTGTTGGCATATACGGACTCAGCTTCGATTGTAAATTGACGCCTCCAGCCGGCCCGAGATGGGGTCGACTTTCCATATTTGTACGTCCTTTGTGGGTCCCGGCGGCCCGGAAGGATTCGTGGAGTCCGCGTAGGTCCCCGCCGTATTCACCTGCGCCACAAGGAGCGGTGGGTTGCCCGCTAATCCGATGGCAAGGAGGATGGCGATTGACGCGCAAACTCCAAATCCGGCGTACCGTTTCCGGGGTGTCGATGCAATATCGCTTTCAAATCTCATCACGTTCTCCGTTCATCCACTCTCGTTGCAGTGCAGCACCCCTCCCGGGGTGACATGTCGCCCTCAACCCGATGCCGTAGGCAGCGTTCGGGACGCTGACGGATAAAAGGGGACGCCGGACGACTATTGAATCGCCACTTCCTTCTGGTTTGCAGGAACTCTTTCCCATCGGCTGCTCTCGTCGCCGGGGCCCTCAACGAGTCTGAAAACAGCTTTTGTCTGGGAGTCCCTGTACCAGCTCTGTGTACCTTCTGAGGATGCAACCGAAACAGAACTGGGAGGATCAAGAGCCTCCGCTACACCGTGACGAACAAGAACCTTCAGGATTTCTTTGAGGGATTCCGTCTCTGGGCGGCTCATCCTGGCCGTCGGGATAGCGCCCAACCCGCTCTCATGGGACTCAGGCGCTTCAGGTTTTGAAAAAACATCCACTTTTTCCCATATAGGCAGGATCGGTGCGTCCGGGCTTAAATACACGTAAACCTCGCCGCTGTTCGTGTCCAGGTACCATTCTTCTCCTTGGGCAAGTGCTCTCCACAACGGCGGGATGCGTCGGGCACGTCCGCTTCGAACTAGCTCTTCCAGCCTCTGGACAAAAACCAACCAATCCGCTCGCTTGCTGATCGTTAATCCGTTCAAGATCGAATCTAAACCGCCTGGCATGATCGCTCCACTTCTACGGGTTTGGGACAAACACTTGAATCCCGCCCCCCGGATAACCGGCCTGCGCCGCTGCCGGTCCTATGTAAACCGTTCGACCAGCCGGAATGGTTACTGCGTCGGTGTGCTCCATCGAGTTCCATTCTCCGGGCAGGGACATCTGTTGTCTCATAAAGTCGCTGGAGCCTACCGGAGGAAAGAAACCGTAGTACGTGCCGCCATGCTTCCCTTCGGGCCCTGCTGGAGGACCCCACTGCCGGTAATAGGTTTCAGCGGATTTGAGTTCCATCGGGATATACCACTTGAAGTTTTTGGCATGTGCCGGATCGAGTGGCCCCTTGTCTCCTGGATAAATAGCGCCAGGAACCTTCCCGTTCGAGTTCGATGGAACCACTTCTTCGCCCGGCTTGACTGGCTCCAGCGCGTTTTGCTCTCTTTCTTGTTCCACCTCTTCCGGAGATTCCGGCGCTTCTTCCTGGGCGATCTCAGTGTTCTGCTGTTGGGCCTCTGTTGGCGGCCGCATTACTGCGGGCAGACTCGCGATATCCACAGCGTCAATATTAGCCCAAAGCCCGTTGTTCAAAAGGCTTGGGCAATGATCTGCCGGGCAATGTCCGTCGGAGTCCACTCCGCCGAGCGGATTATCTCCCAGGTAGGCATACAGATTGAGTGACTGCGGATTGTCCAGCTTGGCGTACGGAACCGGCTCGACTTTGGCGCTCCAATCCGGGCTTAAGAACCGTCCCGTTGACGATGCGTAGTACCTGGCCTCGAAGTAGTCGTTTCCTGATTCGGCGTCACGTTCTTTGCCGGTGAAGTGCGGTCTCGAAAAACACACGCTGGTTGAACAAGCGGCAGGTAAAGTCATAGGCATGGAACTCCAGACAGAGAATTGCCTACTACTGGGCATGCTCGGAAAGCGGTATCGCATGCAGCGTTATGATCCCGGAAAATTCAGGCACAGCCATCCAAATAGTATGTTCAGAATCGTAAACGGCGGGCTGCGGAAACCATAGACTTTCATCACCTGTCCCGATTGAGGTTTTGAAGCTGAGTTTCGACAAGGGAATGCTGTTGATGGAGGCCATTGTCCGGGCGTCAAAAACGACGGCTTTACGCTCAAGCGTTTTTCCAAAGCTCCATTCTGTGGTCCCAGTCTTCTCGCAGACGGCGGCCCCGTCCTTTTCGTCAGGAGATAGGCGAACTGATACGAACCCGCAGTGTGGTTCCTCCAGCGTTCTTAACTGGTGCCCCTGCCTGTCAAAAAGCTGAAGGAAACCCTTACTCGACAGATTCGTCATTCCGACCAATCCACCTGAGAAAGCCATCAAGCGGTTTACATCGTTTTGAGCGTTCATCTTGGCCTCAACCCGCCCAGATTCGAGCCCAATCTTCAACCAGTATTTGCCGCTGCCCATCCAGAGCGAATCACCGCCATAGGACAGCACGTATGACTTTCCCCACCCAGCGCTTTCGGGAATTTGCTTGTCTATCGTCTTCTTGGATAAATCTCGCCCTTCCAGAGCGATTATATGTACAGCCTTTCCCGGTAGTTTGCTCTCGGCCGAAAGAAACAACAAGTTATTAGTCGCACCCTCGACGCGCGGACGAAAGTCATTCGAATCGAAGAATCGAGCCGTAGATTCGCTCACGATGCCGAGGGTTGAAGTATTTATCTCAAGCGCAACTGGATTTCCAGTAAGTTCCACATAATAAATTGATTGCCCGTCAGGGGAAATCACAAATCCGTTAGAAATCTTGGCAGGCCCAGCGGATGGGACATCATATGAATGCTTGCCGATCTGGTGTCCTGTTCTCCCATCAAAGGCGACGATCTGCAACGTCGAAGACTCATTCTTCGTGCTTGAGGTGCGGTAGGCAACAATAAAAGTCCCGTCAGGCGTGAAGAGCATTCGAGCCGGGTAGCGATGAAAATCACTACCGCTAAGGCTCAAGGAGCTACGGTGCCCCTCGCCCGAAGCGTAGCCATGGATAAAACTAAACGCGAGAAACCCAACAAATAGACAACTCTTAATCATGGCTGCGGCACCGGTGTTATGTCTTGGGGAAGCGGCGTTTCGACGTGACCTGCGGGATCAAGCCACCCCGCCGCATGATCCATGTACCCCGACACCCCGCCGTAAGGATAGCGGTTGTCGAAATGCATCGGGTCTACATTGCTTCCGGGTAATAAACTCAGGTGCATATCGGGTCCTTCTATGTTGCCGCCGCGATATTGGTCACCCGGATGCTGGCCTAGAGCATCCAGCCCTTTGTTTGGTCCAATTAGCTGTTGTGTGGCGAGATTTTGAAGGGTTTGCGCTGTACCGAATAGAGCCCCACCAGCTTCACAGGTACCGCCGCAATTTGAGTTCGCTACAAAATGAGTGTCTGCCCAGGGAGTTCCGGTTTCCCCATTGACCCGCGTTGGATCGGTTCCGGCAATGAATTCTCCCTTGTTGCCGTCGATGTGAATTCCTGATGTGTTGAAATTTATATTGTGACCAGCAAGGTTGCCGTTCGCATCCGTTTGGAAATGGGTCACATGAAAGTGTCCCTTTGCGTCAGTTGTCCCAACATGCCGCTCGCGATTCCACCAATGACTCTTGCCGCAAGTTGCGCTGCCTTTACCTGCGCAGACCTCTTGCAGGTCCAGACCAGTCGGGTCGGTATATCTCAGCGGGTTGTTCATCACATAGGCGTATTTGTTTAGACTTTGCGGATACTCAAGATGACCGCCAAATGGGTCAGGGCTCAAGAACCTCCCCATCGTAGACCCGTAGTACCTGGCCCCGAAGTAATCGTTGCCTGATTCTGTGTCTCGTTCTTTGCCGGTGAAGTGGTGTTCCGTTGGGTACTGCTGCGACTGGCTGCAATTAAGGCTGTCCCCGAACGGCAGGCTGGAGCAGGTCTGCTCCAGGACTCCCGTGTAGTCGGTCTGAGCCCGGCGGGTTCCCAGCCAGTCGTTGAGGTAGAAGTGGAGGCCGTTCGGATCATAGGTGGCGATCACCTGCCCGTTCGCATAGACGTTCGTATGTTGCCATGTGGTCGCCGCGCTGCTCCCCGGATCGACACCCATCTCGGTGACCTGCTCGCCGGACAGCCCGAGAATGTAGTCGCTGGTGGTAGTGAAGCCGCTTACGGCTGGATCGCAGCTCCAGGAGCTAATGGTTCCCTTCGCGACTCTCTTGCCATCCGCGTTGTAGATGTACCCGGTCATCACAGTGCTGCCAGCAACGGGAGTACTGGCGACCGCGCAGATACGGCCTTCAGCATCGTAGAGATACGTATTCGTGCCGTCGTAGGTCTCGTCGCCGGCGGCGTCGTAGACGACACCAGCCGGCGCCAGGTTTGTGTTGCCAAACTGATTGTTGTTCGCGGAGCTCATGTTGGCCGAGACACCGTCAATCGTACTGCCGCTTGCGGCCTGGCAGGGCGGGGTACCAGCGGGTGCCGGTGAACCAACGGTGAAAGCAGCCGAGGAACCCGCCTGGATGGTGCGGTTCCCGTAGTCATCGTAAGCCCAGCAGAGATTGCTGTCCCAGTCCCCCTCTTTGTCGTTTGCCGCGAGGGTCAGCCGATCCAGACTGTCATAACTGAATCCCCATACACCCATCACGGAGTCACTGAATCCCACAAGGTTCCCCGCAAAATCGTAGTAGCCGGGTGGAATTGAATAACTGTAAACGACGCCGGGCGTTGTGTTTACGTTTGCTCCGCCATCAAGGGCACCGGCGGCCACTGGATCCTCAAACGACGGCTGGGAAAAGTCAGCGGAGTCCCAGCTTGTGGTCTGCAGGTCGAAGCTGTAATCCGTTGAGGCTCCCCCCTGCTTTGCCTGCAGATACAATGCATCATCCGTGGCGGTAATGGTCGGAGTCCACTCCGCCGAGCGGATTATTTCCCAGGTAGGCATACAGATTGAGTGACTGCGGATTGTCCAGCTTGGCGTACGGAACCGGCTCGACTTTGGCGCTCCAATCCGGGCTTAAGAACCGTCCCGTTGACGATGCGTAGTACCTGGCCTCGAAGTAGTCGTTGCTCTTGAAGAACCGTTGCTGGCTCGAAGGCTGCGGCTTGGGCGGCTTGGGCTTGTGGATCGCCAGCGGGAAGCAGTCATACTCCTTCCGCAGCCGCCGCATCTGCTCGCAGTGGCTCGCCTCCAGCTGCTGCGCCTTCCACATCCGCGGGCTCGACGAGAAGATCTGAAACGTGTTCGCGCCAATGGCATGCGCCCGCTCCGCCGCCCGAAACACTCCGCCGGAAGTGGATAGATGAATGCCGATGCGCTTCTTCGCCACGGATTAGAGTTTAGAGGTTAGAGTTTGGAGTTTATCCGGCCCGAGCTCTGATGAGGATATGTGCCGGGAGCCGTGTGCGCCGGTCGATCAACCAACTTGCTCCAAACTCTGAACTCTGAACTCCAAACACTCTCGCTCGCCCTGCACCCTGGCCCTGATCCCTATACCCTGTTCCTGGATCCTTCCGTGCCCGACACCGCCGCCGAATCCCAAACCCCGCTCATGCGCCAGTACATGGCCGCCAAGGGCCAGTACCCCGACGCCCTGCTCTTCTTCCGTCTCGGCGACTTCTACGAGCTCTTCTTCGACGACGCCAAAACCGCCTCCCGCGAGCTCCAGCTCACCCTCACCGCTCGCGACAAGGAACGCAATACCCCCATGTGCGGCGTCCCCTGGCACGCTGCGGAAAACTACATCGCCCGCCTCCTCCGCCTGGGCTACCGCGTCGCTATCTGCGAGCAGATGGAAGACCCCAAACTGGCAAAGAAGATCGTCCGCCGCGAAGTCACACGCGTCCTCACGCCCGGCACCGCCCTCGATCCCACCCTCGCCGCCGAGCAGTCCAACTACCTCGCCGCCGTCCACGTCACAGCAGAAGCCGCCGGCCTCGCTCTCCTCGACCTCTCCACCGGCGACTTCCGCGCCACTGAATTCTCCGGCCTCGGCTCAACAGCCCAGTGCCTCGACGAGCTCCTCCGCCTCGCCCCCGCCGAGCTGCTCTTCCCCGCCGCCGCCGGCCCCCTCGGCCCCAAAGCCGACGCTGCCACCCTCGAGCCTCTCCTCGCCCAGATCAAAACCCGCTCTCCCATCGATGACTGGGTCTTCTCCTCCGACTTCGCCCTGCCCCTCCTCGAACGCCAGCTCGGCAGCCAGTCCCTCGAAGGCTTTGGCCTCGCAGAACACACCGCCGCCGCCATCGCCGCCGGTGCCATCGTCCACTACGTCCGCAGCACCCAGCACTCCGAAGCCACCCACGTCGACTCGCTCCGCTTCTACGGCCGCGCCGAGCACCTTCACCTCGATCAGGTCACCGCCCGTAACCTCGAGCTCGTCGAGCCCCTCTTCCATGAGCCCGGCCCCGACGTCACCCTCTTCCGCACCATGGACGCTTGCTGTACCCCCATGGGCAAGCGTCTACTCCGCTCCACCCTTCTCCGGCCGATGATCGATCCCGCCCTCATCGAGGCTCGTTACGCCGCCGTCGATGCCGCCCGCCACGACCTCATCCGCCGCGAAGAGCTTCGCCGTTCCCTCCAGGGGATCCTCGACCTCGACCGCCTCCTGGCCCGCATCTCCCTCGACAGCGCCGGCCCCCGCGACCTCCTCGCCCTCGCGCAATCCCTGAAGCATCTCCCCGCCGTCCGCACAACCGCTGCGTCGCTCGCCGGAAAGAATGACGCTGCTGCCGCCAGCGAGAATGCCGACACCGCCAACCCCGCCCCTGAACGCTCTGCGCTGAACGCTGAACGCTCGTTCTGGGAAAGCTCCGCCACCCTCGACCCCCTCGACGACCTCCACGCCACCATCACCTCGACCCTCGTCCCCGATCCGCCCCTCACCCTCGCCGAAGGCGGCGCGATCGCCCCCGGCATCGACGCCGAGCTCGACGACCTCCGCTCCATCGGCTCCTCCGGCCGCGCTTCCATCGCCGCCATCGAAGACCGCGAGCGCCGCCGCACCGGCATCGGCTCTCTCAAAGTCCGCTTCAACTCCGTCTTCGGCTACTACATCGAGATCACCAAATCCAATCTCGCCAGCGTTCCCGCCGACTACGAGCGCAAGCAGACCCTGGTCAACGCCGAGCGCTTCACCACTCCCGAGCTCAAGGACTACGAAACCAAAGTCCTTACCGCCCAGGAGCGCTCCGTCGAGATCGAAAAGCGTCTCTTCGCCGCTCTCCGCCAACGCATCGTCGAAAACGCCTCCCGCATCCGCCGCTCCAGCGCTTCTGTCGCCGAAATCGACCTCGTCGCCAACTTCGCCCACCTCGCCGCCCTGCGGAACTACACCCGCCCCCGCATCGAGTCTGCCCCCCTCCTCGAAATCGTCGGCGGCCGCCACCCCGTCATCGAGCGCCTCATGGACGACGCCGGCGACACCCGCTTCGTTCCCAACGACCTCTACCTCGACGCCTCCGACACCACCTCCGCCCCCAATCTCCTCCTCATCACCGGACCCAATATGGGCGGCAAATCCACCTATCTGCGCCAGGCGGCGCTGCTCGTCATCCTCGCCCAGGCCGGCAGCTTCGTTCCTGCCGACCGCATGACCTACGGCATCGTCGACCGCGTCTACACCCGCATCGGCGCCAGCGACAACCTCGCCCGCGGCCGCTCCACCTTCATGGTCGAAATGACCGAAACCGCCACCATCCTCAACACCGCCACCCCCCGCTCCCTCATCCTCCTCGACGAGATGGGCCGCGGCACCTCCACCTTCGACGGCCTCGCCCTCTCCTGGGCCACCCTCGAACACCTGCAGCGGTCGATCGGCGCCCGCGCCCTCTTCGCGACCCATTACCACGAGCTCACCCTGCTCGCCGACGACTTCCCCCGCCTGAAAAACCTCCATGTCTCTGTCCGGGAAAGCCCCCAGGGCATCGTTTTTCTGCATCGCATAGAACAGGGTGCTGCCAATCGCAGCTACGGAATCGACGTCGCTCGCCTGGCCGGTCTGCCTCCGGCGGTTATCCAGCGAGCCCGTCAGGTGCTGCAGCAGCATGAACGATCCGAGCGGCAGAACGTTGCTCTCGAAGCCGAGCCTTCGCTGCAGCTCACCATGTTCACTCCGCTCTCGCAGCGCATCCTCGATCGTCTCGCGGAGATGGATGTCAACACCCTTACGCCCTTGCAGGCGCTGAACCTTCTGGAAGAGCTGAAAGCGGAAATTCGGGGATAGGAACCATTCAATTCACCCGCGCAAGGACCCGTTACGGACCTACAGATGACTCCTCCCCACCCCCGAGACCTTGCCTCACACTCTCCTGCGGCGGTCCGCAGTCCGCGCAGGACCGGCTTCATGCCCCGCCGTCGCAACGTCGAGCTCGCCGAGCAGGCCGGCCAGACCCTCATCGTCGGCCTCGCCGGCACTTCCATTTCTGACGCCGAGCGCTCCTGGCTCCAGCACATCCGCCCCGGCGGCCTCATCCTTTTCCGCCGCAACATCGAAGAAGCCGCGCAGACCGGCAACCTCCTCCGCCAGGCCGACCGCCTCGGCTCCACCCCGCTCTTCCGCTGCATCGACGAAGAAGGCGGCCGGGTCGACCGCCTCCGCGACCTCGTCGCGCCCTTACCTTCGCCCGCCGCCGTCTTCGCCACCGGCAAGCGTCAGCTCTACCGCCAGCATGGATGGCTCGTCGCCCGCGAGGCCCGCGCTCTCGGCTTCAATACCGTCCTCGCCCCCGTCCTCGACCTCGCCCTGCCGGAATCCGCCTCCATCCTCGCCTCCCGCGCCGTCGCCCCCGAGCCCTGGCGCGTCATCGACTACGCCCGCGCCTTCCTCGCCGGCCTGAAACTGGAAGGCATCCTCGCCTGCGGCAAGCATTTTCCGGGCCTCGGCGGCGGCGCCGTCGACTCGCATCAGTCCATGCCCGTTATCCATCGCCAGACGCGTCTCATGTGGCGCACCGATCTCTCTCCCTGGCTCGCCGTCGGCCCCCGCGTGCCCTTCGCCATGGTCGCCCACGCCTCTTACCCGTGGCCCGGCCGCGATCCCGTGCCCGCCACCGTCTCCCGCTACTGGGTCACCAACGTCCTCCGCCGCCAGATCCGCTTCAAAGGCATCATCCTCTCCGACGACATGGAAATGGGCGGCATCCTCTCCCAGATGCCCATCGAAGAGGCCGTCATCCAGGCTCTCCTTGCCGGCGTTCAGATGATCGAAATCTGCCGCGATCCCGAACTCGTCCACCGCGCCTGGGAAGCCATCGTCAAGGAAGCCGAGCGCTCCCGTGCCTTCCGCAATGTGGTCGCCTCCGCCTGGCGCAAAATCTACCGCTCCAAGAAAAAGTGGTTGCAGCCCACCCGTCGCCAAAGCCCCACCGACGTCCGCCTCCAGCGCCTCCGCGATGACGTCCGCCAGTTTGCACAAGCTGTCGGAGAAGCCCCCGTCCACTCCGCCGACCCTGAACGCTGGCACGGCCTCGGGCCCTCCTCCTGAACCATCCTCGGGGAACCACCGTCGCCAGCCTTGCGTAGGCTGACTCGGAGGTCATCGTGAACCTGTCCCCAACCGCTCCGTCGAGCCACGCAACGGCTCTGTCCACGGATCATCGTCCCCCCCGCGCAATCAGTCTCATTGCACTCTCAGTCTGGCTGGTCGCCGGAGCGGTCGCCTTTCTTCCCTTTGCCTTCAACACGTCCGCATGGGACGCCGTCACGTTCCGGGTTCCCGGCAATCAGGGCAACTGGTGGCACTTCCTCGCCGGTGCGCCGTTCTTTCTCGCCTTTCCCATGATCTGGCTCCGCCTGCGCTCCCTCTTTTCCGCCCGGCCCTCGACGGCCACCGAACGGCGCGTCATCCGGACCCTCGTCGGTCTCTCCATCCTCGGCACCCTCCTGGTCGAGTCGCCGTTTCTGCTGCACCTTGCCGGAACCAGCGAGTGGCAGCGCCTCATCGTCCTCAGCCTCGGACTCGGTATCGTTATCGCGAGTGCTGTGCTTCTGCTTCTGCGCCGCCGCAACCTCCTTCCCACCCAGACCTGTCTGATTGGCCTGAACACCGCCTGGCTTGCCAATGCTGCCTTATGTCTCGTCGTCTATGCCGCAGCCGCTGGAACGGCTTCCTCCCGTTCCGGTTGGTTCGTGTCCATCGTCATCGTCTGGCCCATGCTTCTCGAACTCGTCTGGCTCTTCCTCCAGTCCTCGCGCGCGCCGGCTCCAGCCCTTCGTTCTCGACCCCTGTGACCACCGGCCTCGAGCCTCGCTCCATCGCCTGTAAAATCGTCTCCTGAATGACCTCTGCCTCATCCATGATCGTCGCCGGCATCATGAGCGGCACCTCTGCCGACGGCATCGACGTCGCCCTGGTCAAGATCACCCCGGCTGCCCCATGCAGGCCCTCTATTGGCTTGAGTGGCGAGGAACAGGCCTCGCCACGACTCACTCTCCTGGCCGACCGCGCCTTCCCCTTCCCCAAACCTCTCCGCGCCGCCATCCTCACCGCCATGGCCGGACAATCCGACGCCCCCAACACCAACACCGCCGATCTCGCCCGGCTGAACTGGCGCCTCGGCCTCGCTTACGCTGAAGCTCTCCAGGCGACCCTCCGCGACACAAAAATCACGCCGGCCCTCATCGGATGCCACGGCCAGACCGTCTACCATCAGGGCACGCCGGCTCCGTATGCGGGACGCCGCTTCGCCTGCACCTGGCAACTCGGCGAACCCGCCCTCATCGCCGCCGCTACCGGCATCCCCGTCGTCTCCAACTTCCGCCCCGCCGACATGGCCGCCGGTGGACAAGGCGCGCCCCTCGTCCCCCTCCTCGACTTCGTTTATTTCCGCCACTCTCTCCGCGGCCGGGTTCTTCAAAATATCGGAGGCATCGGCAATCTCACCGCCATCCCCGCGGGCGCACCTCTCGAACGCGTCATCGCCTTCGATACCGGCCCCGGCAACATGATCATCGACGCGCTGATGCAACAGCTTTTCGCGAAGCCCTACGACCGCAACGGCCGTATCGCTGCCCGCGGCACGATCCTCGATCCCGTCCTGCAGTCCGCCCTCAAAGAAAAATTCTTCCGCCAGCCACCCCCCAAATCAGCAGGCCGCGAGCAATTCGGCGCTGCCTACGCCGAAAAATTCCTCGCCGCCTGCCGCCGCCACAGCAAGCGCCCCGAAGACGCCGTCGCCACCGCCACCGCGCTCACCGCCGAGTCCATCCTCGATGCAGTGCGCCGCTGGGTCCGCCCTCTCCTCACGACCCAATCCACTTCGATCCCCACCGACTTCATTGCCGCTGGTGGAGGCACGCGCAACGCCTCGCTATGTTCCGCCCTCCGCGACGGTCTCGCTGCCCTCGGCTGCACCTTCACGACCGCCGACGCTCTGGCCCTGCCTTCAGAAGCCAAAGAAGCCGCAGCCTTCGCCCTCCTCGCATACCAGACCTGGCACCACCGCCCCGCCAACGTCCCCTCCGCCACCGGCGCCACCTGCCCCGCGATCCTCGGCCAGATCACCTATGTGTGAGGGATTCCGATTCGCACTTACCACTGGCGCCGCACCGCGGCGCGACGGAGAAAGCCCCGGCCTTCAGGCCGGGGAAAAGAGGCAGCCAAAAAACCGGGCTTCAGCCCCGGGCCTTTCTATCCGCTATACGCTGTCCGCTATCCGCTGCCTCTTGCCCCTCTGTGCCCTGAGCTCTGTGCTCTGCCTCACTGGCTGCTCCCACCGCCCCGACCCCGCCACCGTCACCATGCTCATCGAGTCGAGCCCCGCCAACCTCGACCCCCGCATCGGCACCGATGCCCAGGCCGAGCACATCGACTCCCTCCTCTTTGACGCACTCCTCCATCGCGACGAACACTTCGGACTCCAGCCCCTCCTCGCCACAAAATGGGAGAGCCCCAACCCGCTCACCTGGGTCTTCCACCTCCGCACAGGCGTGCATTTTCAGGACGGCCGCCCGCTCACCTCTCGCGACGTTAAGTGGACCATCGATTCGATTTTGAATGGAACGGTCATCTCCGTGAAGGCCGGCTCCTATACCGCCCTTGCCTCCATCGACGCCCCCGACCCCGCCTCCGTCGTCTTCCACCTCAAGCGCCCCGATCCCACCCTGCCCTTTAACCTCTGCGACGGCGCCATCGGCATCGTCCCCTACGGCAGCGGACGCGACTTCGCCCAGCACCCCATCGGCAGCGGCCCCTTCACCTTTGTCAGCCAGCAGCTCGACCGCGACGTCGTCCTCCGCCGCAACCCGTCCTACTGGGGACCCGAGCCGGAAATCCCCAACCTCCGCTTTGCCGTCGTCCCTGACGCGACCACGCGCGCCCTTGAGCTCGAAAAAGGCTCCGCCGACGTCGAGAGCAACGCCCTCCCCGCCGACGTCATCGTCGCCCTCGCCCGCGATCCCCATCTCGCCGTCGACGATGGCCCCGGCACCGTCCTCAACTACATCGTCTTCAACATGCGCGATCCCATCCTCCGCGACGTCCGCGTCCGATCCGCCATCGCGCTGGCCATCAATCGCCCGCTGCTCATCCAGGCCCTCTACCGGGGAGAAGCCCGCATCGCCGAAAGCCTGCTACCGCCCCAGCACTGGGCCTATAACGCCGATGTCGAGCAGCACCCGTACGATCCCGCCCGCGCCAACGCGCTCCTCGACCAGGCCGGCTACCGGCGCGGCGACCACGGCATCCGCTTCCACATCGGCATGAAGACCTCCAACGACGAGACCGTCCGCCTCATGGCCGTCGCCATCCAGGAACAGCTCGCCCAGATCGGGATCGCCCTCGATCTCCGCAGCTACGAGTTCGCCACCTACTACGCCGACCTCACCCGCGGCGCCTTCCAGCTCGCCCCCGGCCGCTGGATCGGCGGCAACGAAAACCCCGACATCTTCCGCTACGCCTACTCAAGCGCGAGCTTCCCGCCCCACGGCGCCAACCGCGGCTTCTACTCCAACCCTGAGATGGATCGCCTCATCGCCGACGGGGCCGACACAACGGACCGTCAGCACCAGATCGCCGATTACCGCCAGATCCAGGCCATCGCCGCCCGCGATCTCCCCTCCCTCGACCTCTGGTATCTCGACTCCGTCATCGTCCACAACAAGAGGCTGGGCAACATCCACCCCAACCCCAGCGGCACCTTCGACTTCCTCCGCACCGCCACCCTCGCACCGTCGTCGTGATCCGTGAGCTCGGTAGTGGATCGGATTGCAATGACAGGGCGGCCTTATGCATTGCGCTTGGCACGCCACCGTAGAAGCAGAATCAACGGAATTGCGTACGCAAGTGCATTAACGACCAAAATGAGCAGGTCGCTGAATACAGTTCCGCTGGCGTAGAAACCGCGGACAGCGAATTCGACAACGAGCCCAGGCATTGACAAATAGAGGCATCCCTTTCCGAGAGGTGCAACCAGCGGACTGCCGAAGTATGCCTGGAAAATTCGCCCCTGTGCGAACCAGAGCGCGAGGGCGGTGACACAGAATGTGCATGCAAAAGTCGACGCAGACAGTTTAATTGCCGCTCGCACGTCTTCCCCCATGCGGGTGCCCCATTCAAGCCCGCGGTCGGCTTAGCCGGGAAACAAAACTCCCGAGCACCTCTAAACCCAAATCCCTGAACTCTAAACTCTGCCCCTCAAGGCTGAAACCCCTTCACCCTCAACTGCCACAGCAGAAAACTCCACTCATCCGCCATGTCCTCTTCGTTCGACACCTTCGTCGACCCGATCCCGTGTCCCGCCGCGTAATCCACCCGCAGCAGAATCGGCTTGCCGCTCCCCGTCGCCGCCTGCAGCTGCGCCGTCATCTTCCCCGGCTCCCAGCTCGCCACCCGAGGATCGTTCCAGCCCGTCGTCAGCAGAATCGCCGGATACTTCACCCCTTTCCGCACATGGTGGTACGCGTCCATCGTGTACAGATCCTCAAAGCCATACTGCGTCTTGACCGTCCCGAACTCCGGAATATTCGGCGGCCCGTTCGGCGTGTCCTCCGACCGAACCGCGTTCGACATCCCCACCCGATCCAGCGCCGCCGCAAACAAGTCCGGCCGCTCCGTGAACGCTCGTCCGATCGTGACTCCGCCCGCGCTCGTTCCCGACCCCGCCAGCTTCGCCGATGAAGTGTACTTGTGATCGATCAGGTACTCCGCGCACGCAATCGTGTCACGCCAGGTATTCGGCTTGGTCAGCTTCTCGCCCCACTTATGCCAGTCCTCCCCATACACGCCGCCGCCCCGGGGATGGCACCACGCATACACGGCGCCCTTTTCCAGCCACGCCAGCAGCGTCGGATCGAAGTTCGGCGGAATCGTGATCCCGTACGCTCCGTAGCTGCGCAGCAGCGTTGGATTCTCGCCGTCCATCTTCAGCCCGCGCATGTGCACAATCGACAGCGGCACCTCCACGCCGTCCCAGCTCTTCACCTTCACTTCTTCGCTCACCACGTCCTCGGGATCGTCGTTCGGTCCCAGCGGCTGCAGCTTCGTATCCGTCACCGCCCCCGCCTGCGGATCGTACGCATCGATCCGCGGCGCCCGTGCCCACGACGTCAGCTCCAGCAGCACGCCCGCAATCCGCGGATCCGAGCTGGCCACCGCCACCGTTCCCTCAAACGGCAGCTTCACCGCCTCTGGGTGGCCGCCGCCATAGGGAACCCGCTCCAGCAGTCCCACCGTGCCGTCCGTCGACTGCACGTACAGCCCGTCCTCTGCCGCCGACACCGCCTTCACCACGGTGTTGCCCTCGGCTTCCGGAACCACCACCTCCGCATGCGCCACATCGGGATGCTCGAGGCTCGTCCGCAGCACCTTGAACCGCGGCGCGTCCTTGTGGCTCAGCAGATACAGATCATCCCCGTGCGCGTCGAAATTCGTCACATCGTCGCTCACGTCGCAGATCTTCACCCACGGCACGTCCGCCTTGTCCACCTCGCTCGCGGGAGCTTCGTACAGCGTCACCTCGGGCAGCACCCCATGCACCACCAGCGCCAGAGCCCACTTCGAATCCACCGGAATCGCCACAAACGGAATATCCAGCGCCTCGATCCTCGCCTGCGGCGACAACCCATACCCCAGCACCGCGACATCCTTGTCAGGATTCGTCCCCACCACGTGCAGATAATCCGTGCTCTTCTCTTCCTTGTCCGTTTCCGGCTGCCCCGGCTTCAGCTCCTGCATGCGGTTGTAGAAGAACGATCGACCATCCGCCCGCCACTGCACGTTCCCAAACTGCGCCCGGTCAATCGTCTCCGGAGATTCCTTCCCCGTGTCCACATCGAAAATATGGATCGTCGCGTTCTCCGATCCGCCCGCCGAAATCCCCACCGCCACGCTCTTCCCGTCCAACGACGGCACGTAATAGCTGATGACGTTATGCGACCCCGCCGGCGCAGGATACTTGTTGGGATCCACCAGCACCCGCTCCTGCCCCTCCAGCCCGTCGCGCACATACAGCCGCGCCACAATCTCGTTCGCCAGTTCCTTCTCGTAGAAATACCGTCCGCCTGGCACCCGGTTCACCGCGCTCACCTTCGCCGGCGTGGACGTATCCAGCTCCCGAATCCGCGCCAGCAGCGCATTCCTCCCCGGAATCTTCGCCAGTTGCGCCCGCGTATACGCGTTCTGCCCTTTGAACCACGCCTCCACCTTCGGGTCCTTCAAATTCTCCATGTAGCGATACGGATCCACCACCTTCGTTCCGTAGTAGTCCTCCGTCACCGGCTTCACCGGCGCCACCGGTGGATGCAACGGCGCCGCATCCGTCCCCTGCACTCCCCGCTGCGCCGCCCGCGCCCCTACCGGAACCAACCCCGCCGCCAAAATGAAAACAGCCAGCACCCGCTGGCTTCCTCCGCGAACATTTCGCATCCATCGCATCATGCTTCCTCCAGCGCTATGGATTGTATCGTTGGTGCTCAGCCCTCCGCCTCGGTGCCCCATTCAACCCGCAGTTGGCTTGAGTGGCAAAGCCAACACAACCGACCCGCCTGCTGTCCGCTGTCCGCTATACGCTATACGCTGCTCTTATGAAGCTGCATCTTCCCCCCGGCCCCTTCCGCGCCTACCTCTTCGACATGGACGGAACCATCGCCGACTCCATGCCCCTCCACTACATCGCGTGGAAACAAACCCTCGCCGAATACGGCTGCAACGATTTCCCTGAAGACCTCTTCTATGCCTGGGGTGGATGGCCTGTCACCCGCATCATTGCCACGCTCAACCAGCGCCACGCCCTCTCCATGCCCGTCGACGAAGTCGCTCACCGTAAGGAGAACCTCTACTACGAGCTTCTCCCCCAGCTCACCGCCGTCCCTGAAGTCCTCGAGCAGATCGAAGAAGCGCACCAGCGCATCCCCTTCGCGGTGGTCAGCGGATCGACGCGCGACTCCGTCACCGCCTCTCTCCGCGCCCTCCACCTTGAAGACAAATTCGAAGTCCTCGTCTGCGCCGGCGACTATACCCACTCCAAGCCCGACCCCGAGCCGTTTCTTCTGGCGGCAAAGAAGCTCAACGTCCCGCCCCAATCCTGCCTCGTCTTTGAAGACACGCAGATGGGCATCCAGGCCGCAACAGCCGCCGGCATGCAATCGGTCCGCATCCTCCAGCCCTGGGAACGCAAACAGGCGCAACCCGTCAGCTGATCGCGATCGCTCCCGCCGAACTGTCATCCTGAAGGCTCGCAAAGCGAGACGGAAGGATCCGCGGCTGTTCCTGACGCTGACGGCATTGCACCGCAGCGTGCTGATTAATCAATTTCGCCAGCCGCCATCATTGGAGTCGCCTCACCCATGGGGAGTCGCCTCACCCATGGGGAGTAGCCTCGCTCATCGGAGTAGCTTCACCCATGGGGAGTAGCCTCACCCATGGGGAGTAGCCTCACTCATGGGGAGTAGCCTCGCTCATCGGAGTAGCTTCACCCATGGGGAGTCGCTTCGCCCATGGGCTCGCTCTGCACCCCCTTGTGCTGCGCAGCAGCACGACGGAGAAAGCCATGGCCTTCAGGCCGTGGAGACAGCGCCCGAAAGAATCCGGGCTTCAGCCCCGGGATTCCGCCGCCTCCCGACTCCGAGCTCCTGCCCCCCAGCTGCACCCTGTAACCTGTCACCTGTGTTAAGCCGCCGCCAACTCCTCGCCCGCTCCGCCGCCCTCGCCCTCGCCACCCGCCTCCCCGTCTTCGCCGAGGTCCCCGCCTCCGTCCTCGCGCAGGACCCACGCCGTCCCCAATACCATCTCCTCCCCGCCCGCAACTGGATGAACGACCCCAACGGCCCCATCTACTGGCGCGGCCAGTACCACATGTTCTACCAGTACAATCCCCACGCCGCGGTCGCCGCCGACATGCACTGGGGCCACGCCGTCAGCCCCGACATGGTCCATTGGCGCCACCTCCCCGTCGCCCTCGCGCCCACGCCTGGCGGCCCCGACGCCGCCGGCTGCTGGACCGGCTCGGCCCTCCCCCACGGCGATCGCGTCGCCATCCTCTATGCCGGCGTCGCCTCCGCACCCGAAAACGAAGCCACCCTCCGCGACGGCGCGCACAGCCTGCGCGAGTCGCAGTGCCTCGCCTTCTCCTCCGGCGACCTCACCCACTGGACCAAAGTCCCCCAGGCCGTCATCCCCGCGCCGCCGCCCGGCCTCGATGTCACCGGCTTTCGCGATCCCGCCCCGTGGCGTCAGGGCGATCTCTGGTACACCGCCATCGGCTCCGGCATCCGCGGCAAGGGCGGAACCATCCTCCTCTACCGCTCCTCCGACCTCTACCACTGGGACTACCTTCACCCGCTCTACCAGGGATCCGGCTCCGGCCACGCCGCTGCCAATCCCGTCGACTCCGGCGACATGTGGGAGTGCCCCGACTTCTTCCCCCTCGGCGACCGCCACGTTCTCATCCACTCGACCGGCGGCAAGGCGTACTGGCAGTCCGGCGTCCTTGACACAGAAACGATGCTCTTCCACCCCGAGCGCAGCGGCCTTCTCGATTGCGGCGCTTACTACGCCCCGAAAACCCAGCTCGATGCCC
>DATAWD010000012.1:0-64418 GCA_036267395.1 Acidobacteriaceae bacterium
GATGAAGACGGGGCCATGGATGACAGGGGGAACGATGGAGGCGCCGCTGTCCCAGCCGGTGTCGGCCGTGGGCAGCATGTTGCAGTAGATACCGTAGACGGCCGGATCAATTTCAGGATAGGCGAAGTAGGCGAACCAGCAGGACTGGCTGGGATGGAGGTCCTGCCACTCTCGGACCTGGTAGAGCTGCTGAGCCCAGTCGACGTTGGCATCGCTGAGCAGGTTGTGCAGATTCTCGGGGCCTCCCCAGGCGCGGTTGGCGTAAGCCATGTAGTTGGGAAAGACGGAGAGCGCAGAGGCTACGTGGGCGACGACGAGCAGGGAGCAGACCCACGTCCAGGCGGGGATCCAGCGTCCATTGCGGCGGGAGAGAGCCATGATGGCTCCTCCGGCGAGGATGGCGGCCATCGCATAGAGAGGAAGGACGTGGCGCGCGCCGATGTCCATGCCGGCGGCCATGGCAATGGCGAAATAGAGCGCGGCGGGCAGGACAAGGTAAGCGACTTCGCGGCTCCAGCGCAGACTCCCGGTCACGATGGCAAAAGCGGACAGGGCGAGCAGCGCCAGCAGGCCGAGGGTGGTCTTGATGAGGACGGCTACGGGGAAGTACCACCACACGGCGTGCGCGTAGACGCGGCCGAGGATGAAAGTGGGGTAGTCCTGGGCCATGATTTTGACGTCGACGAGGCCCATCAGTTCGGACTCGGGAAGCAGGTGCCAGTGCGCAAACGTCAGGATCACGGACTGGTCGAAATGGCTCAGGCCTGAGGCGTAGGCGGCGAGGGACGGATGCAGCTCTAATCCGGGAGGGCGGGCGGCATAGCGAAATCCGAAGAACGCCCACAGTACGACGCAACTGCCGATGACGATGAAGGCGAACGATCCGGCGAGGCGGAGGGCGGTGCGGAGGCGCTGGCCGCCTGGCGCCGTCGCCACTTCCCAGAGAATGAGAACGAGCAGGATCGGGGCCAGCAGGATGCCGGAGTGTTTGGTCGATAGCAGCAGCCCGGCGGCGATAGCGGCGACGATGAGGCGCCCCCATCCGGGCTTCTTCACGTAGCGGTAAAAGGCGTAGATCGAAGCTACGAAGAAGCAGGTAACGCCGATGTCCGTGGTGACCAGCGCGGAGTGGGCCAGGAGATTGGGGTCGAAGGTTGCCAGGACGAGCGCGAAGAGCGCGGCGCCGATGCCGAATAATTCGCGTGTGGCGAAGAAGATTACGAGGGAGAGGCCGATGGCAAGGATGCCGGCCATCATGCGCATCTGAAAAAGGAGGTGCTGGCTGCCGCCGTCATTGCGGGCAAGCCAGTCGCGGCCGTCGAGATAGGCCTCACCTTTGAAGAATCGGCCGCGGAGCGGCGGGGTCCAGAGATTTTTGCCGAGCGTGGGGACGGCGGCAAGCAGTTTGACCAGCGGAGGGTGCTCGGGATTGAGACCGTAGTCCCCGGTCTTCCACATCATGTAGCCGGAGAAGGAGTGGTCGCCTTCGTCCCAGGTTAGCGATTCGCGATGGACCACGTAACTGAACTGCGCAACCTGGAGGATGATCAGTGCGGCGACGGCACAGGCGGCCCGGTGCTTCCTGAACCAGGCTAGGATCGTTTGCACGCAATCCTCACGGGGCAGATTGTCAAAGCCGAATTGTTGAATTGTACAGGCACCGGGGCTGCGCTCGAACGTTTTAGCAGAGGGCTGCTTTCAGGGAGTATAGGGGACTATATGCCCGTTAAGCCAAATTCCAATTGCCACATAGACTGAGAAGGCCAGTCAATCACGACTGCGCTCCGATTCGACCCGAAGTTGAATGAGGGAATCGGAATCGAGAAGTGGGCCGGTATTGAGAAATCTGCGAACTTCGGTTTTCTCGATTGGTGAATTCAGGGCAATGCGCTCATTGAGTTTGCTTTTCCGGGCAACAGGAAGATCGGTATCGGTAAACGGGTCGGTGTTGACGAATCCGCCTGGCCGTACGGTCGAGCTTCAGGAGCTTTCGCACGGAGAGTCAAGGGCGGAGAGGCAACCGCGGATCCCTCCGCCTCGTTGTACGAGTCGTCAGGATGACAGCCGGGGGGGAGGCATACGGCTGGCGGCGGAGATTTGGGGGCGGGATCATCATTACCCTCCTGTAGAGGAGTATGCCTGTGCGGGAACTGAAGCGAAAGCGCGGAGGGCCGTCGACCAGGGTTGGCGGGATTCCAAAGGGGGCGAAAACGGGCAAGCCGGGGTTCCAGAGTTGCGAAGCTGGAAACGCGCCCTGGCGATTGGGCACACGCTGACGGTCTCTGTAGCAGATCGTCGGCCTTAAACCCATATCAGGGCACTGAACCCAGGCGCACTTCTAACAAGTCCTAAGTAGACAGAGCTGTTATTGCTTTGAGGTACTGGATCGGCGGAACCGCCTGGAGACCGCGCTCTTCGGCAATCGCGGAACAACCTGAACACCCGCCCAAAGGGTGGCGATCGTTTGCTCGACCACGAGAGTCTGTTCAGGCAAGTCGGGCACAATTCCCTGGATGACCATGAGCGTGGCGAGGCCGAAGATCGTGTACCACCAGGTGTGGGCGACCACGATGTCATCCTTGCCTGGCAATCCTTCCTCCCTGGCAACATCGAAGAAGAGCTGTACGAAACGCTGGAACAAGGGCGCGCCAAGGTCGTTGATATATTGTCCGGCGCGGATGCCGTCGCGGCTCTCCGGCCCGAAGAAGACGTTGCGGAACTGCTGGGGATGGGCAGTGCACCACTGAATCAAGCCACGTGAAGTCGCGAAGAGGCGCTCTTTCGGTGCAGGATGTTGAGCGGCAGTCGCATCAAAATTCTGAATCAGCAGCTCAATCGTCTCGCGGCTCAACTCGGCGAGAATATGCCATTTGTCAGGGAAATGCTGGTAGATCACGGCGTGGGTATAGCCGATCTCTTCAGCGACCGCACGGAGCGTCACGGCTTCGTAGCCGCGTTCAGCAAACATTTTGCCTGCAGCTGCAAGGATTTCGCCCCGCAGCTTTTCCTTGCGCTCCAGCCGGCGGCTCGGTGATGGGGATGTCACTCCGACAGTTTAGCCCCTTTTGACGAGTTTTTCGACCGCTTGTTGTTTTATGACCGCCGGTTGCAAAAGCGCCACCCCTGCATGGCGCAGCGTTTCGTGTGTTCTCAGATGAAACCACTGCTTATTTTGCAACCACTGGTTATCTACGGCCTCTAATGGTCAGGCCGCTCATTTGGATGGGCGGCCAAAAACGAGGCAAAGGGAGGATGCGATGAACGTTCTGGTGATTGGAGCAGCGGGCAGGAGCGGAGAAGCGCTGGTCAATGAGGCGCTGGCGGCGGGACATAAGGTGACGGCTTTCGTGCGCGGCGCCGCGCAGTACAAGAAGGCGAAAGTCAGAGTGGTTGCGGGTGACGTGCTGGACGCGGCCGCGGTCGACGCTGCGGTGGCCGGACAGGATGCGGTGATCGACGCGCTGGGCGGCAAGACGCCCTGGAAAGTGACCACGATGGAAACGAGCGCGGCCCACAATATTGTGGACGCGATGCGGCGTAATGGCGTGCGGCGATTGCTGAAGATTTCGGTGGTTGGTGCGGGCGAGAGCGTCAGGAACGCCGGCTTTTTCAACGAGCACCTGCTCATGAGGACGTTTCTGCGGGGTCTGCTGGTCGACAAGACGGGCATGGAGGCCGAGATCGAAGGCAGCAATCTGGAGTGGACGCTCGTGCGGCCGCCGATGTTGACCGACAGCGAGAAGACCGGCATTGCCAGGGTGCTGAGCACGGAGGGCGGCGAGAAGGCGCACAAGATCGCCCGGGCCGATCTGGCAGCCTTCATGGTCCAGCAACTGGAAAGCACCCGGTATGTGCGTCAGGCCGTGACCGTGACGACCACATAGCAACGGCTCCGCGAGGATCAAACCCCTCTCTCCTCGAGGCGATCCGATCGGCTGTGTCAAGGCCTGCAGCGATTCACGCGACAGATAACTGTGGAAACTTACAGGACCAGCGGAGTGCTGGCCGCGCAACTCACAAGCTCCGGCGTTCGCATCGGAGCATCACCTTCGTTCTGACAAGGAGAAAACGAGCATGTATTTAGTTATGGGCATTACCGGAAAAGTTGGCGGCGCGACCGCGCGGTATCTGCTGAAGCAAGGCAAACAGGTGCGGGCCCTTGTGCGCAATCGCGAGAAAGCGGCGCAGTGGGCAGACCGGGGGGTGGAGCTGGTGGATGGAGACTGGAACGATGCGACAGCCATAGCGGCGGCGCTCGAGGGAGTCGACGGCGCATTCGTCATGCTGCCGACCGTCTGGACCCCCTCGCCGGATTTCAAGGAAGCCAGGGGCGTGATTGCGAGCTATGTCGAGGCGCTGACCAGGGTAGTGACACCGCGGGTGGCAGCGCTCTCGTCGACGGGCGCGAACAGAACCAGCGGGCTGGGGATGATCACGGGCTTATCCTTTTTGGAGCAAGGTCTTCGCAGCCTGTCCTCTCCGGTCGCATTTGTGCGCGCGGGCGGCTTTTTCGAAAATTTTCTTTTCGGCTTACAGGCCGCCCAGGGCGGAACATTACCGGTCTTCTACAACCCTACAAGCCGGAAATCGATCATGGTCGCGACCGACGACATCGGCGCAGAGGTGGCAACGCTTCTCACCGGTCCGGCGTGGTCAGGGCATCGCGTGATCGAGACAGGTTCAATGGTAAGCGCGGATGAAGTGGCCGCACAATTGGGTGAAGTCCTGAAACTCGACGTAAAAGCCTTTGCAATCCCGCGGGCAGGGTGGGCGGAAGCGTTCGAGCAGTTCGGCATCCCGAGGGGCCACACGGGACCTGCCGAAGAAATGTATGAGGGCATTAACGCGGGATGGATGGGCCTCGGAGACGCGGGTACGGAGCACGTAGCGGGTACGACGTCCGCACGCGAGGTGTTTGCGGCTGCACAGAACGCCACCAAGGCGTAAGTCCGGGGCAAGCTGAGTCAGCCCGGTTCCCTGGGAACTGCGACTCCAGTGTGGTGTCCCGGAAGTTGCCTGGCGATCCGGAGGGAAGAGCAACCGCAGATTCTTCGCCTACCACCCCCAAACTGAACGACGTTTGGGGCCCCGTTCGCTCAGAATGACACCTCCAGTGAGATAGAGAATTCAGAAACAGGACACCATCGTCAAGAAAGATCGCGGTCAAACAGGAAAGTTCCTGCTTTGGGCGCAACGGGCGGAGCCGGACGGCTGACTGTCCGGTTCCACCCTGGCGAAGGGCCAAACCGCCCATACAGCGCGTTGATTCGAGTCGCGCGCAAGAGCCGACTGATTGCAGAACGATCTTAACCATTGAAACCGCAGGGAGAGGAGCGCTTTTGATATGAAAACTGGACACACAATCGAAAAACCCGCGTGGGCAGGTCGAGCAACCCAAATAGCCGCGATGGCAATAACCGGTCTTGTCGCCTTGATCTGGGTGTACTTCGGGAGGCTATTTCTAATTCACGATCCCGGCGAATGGAGGATCGCCAATCAGCAGCTCGGATACCCGCTCTATATCCTTCCTCTGATTGGCGTGACCCACATCCTTGGCGGCGTGGGCCTTCTGATTCCCCGCGTGCCTCGATTGAGTGAGTGGGCTTACGCTGGTCTCACGATCACCCTCTTACTCACGTTCTATTCACAACTGAATGCCGGTGGCAGTACCTTTGATAAATTTGATCCGATTCTCGTGATGGCGTTCGTCTTTGCTTCGTATCTATTGAGACGCTGCATGCCCGCAAACCGGTGGTCGATATGACGAATACGCTCGCCGACAGCTTTACCTTTTTCGGGCACGTCGCGGACAGTTCGAATGGGCGGTGTTGACGAATCCGCGTGGCCGTTTGGGCGAGCTTACGGAGTTTTCGGGCGGAAAGTCAGGGCGGAGAAGCAACCGCGGATCCTTCCGCGTCGTTGTACGAGTCGTCAGGATGACAGCCCGGGGGGAGGCGCTGCTCGATCCAATCAAACGTTTTACTGGCGTCCCTGCGCGGTGCTATAGTGGCCAATCGGTAGCGGGAGGACGCGATGAACCGGCGCCAGTTTCTCCATCATTCTGCGAGCGCAGTTGGGGCCGCGGCAGGAGCCGCTCTGCTGGGCGAGGCAGCCTCTGCCGAGAACCGGTCGACCGCAATGCCCGATCCAGGTCCCGGGGCTGCACCGTCGGGCGAGACGGGCGGCGCGCGTTTTCCTGAGGGCTTTCTGTGGGGGATTGCGACGTCGGCGTTTCAGGTAGAAGGCGCGTGGAACGAGGGCGGCAAGGGCGAGTCGATCTGGGATCGCTGGACGCACACGCAGGGGCGGGTGAAGGGCGCGGCGACCGCGGATGTGGCCTGCGACCAATACCATCGCTATCGCGAGGACATCGGCATCCTGCAGCGGATGAACCTCAAGAGCTATCGCTTCTCGATTGCGTGGCCGCGGATTCAGCCGACGGGCACGGGCGCACCGAACATGAAGGGCGTGGACCATTACAGCCGTTTGGCGGACGCGCTGCTGGAGGCGGGAATTCGTCCTTTCTGCACGATCTACCATTGGGATCTGCCGCAGGGGCTGGAGGATCGGGGAGGGTGGCCGAATCGCGATCTGGCCGGCTACTTTGCGGACTACTGCGGGATTCTGGCGAAGCATCTGGGCGACCGGATCACGGTGTGGGCTCCGTTCAACATGCCGTGGTCGTTTTGCTGGATGGGCTACGGGGTGGGGGTGTTTCCGCCGGGGCGTGCGCAGTATGCGGATTTTCTGAAGGCGGCGCATACGGTGAATCTGGCGCAGGGCGAGGGCTTTCGGGCGATCAAGGCCGCGTCCGCAAAGGCGACGGTGGGCAGCGCGTACGGGATGGCTCCGGCGTATCCAAAGAGCGACAGCGAGGCCGATCAAGCCGCCGCCGAGCGCTACCACGCGATGAACAACGTGTATTTCCTGGAGACGGCGATGCACGGGCGGTATCCCAACGCGTTTGTGGTGCCGGTGCCGTATGAGGAGATGGGCTTTCGCGCGGGCGATGACAAGATCATGCAGGTGCCGCTGGACTGGATCGGCTTCCACTACTACACGCGGCGGATTGTGTCGGACGCGGGCGTGGCGAAGCCTGCGGGGGGCAGCGGCAGCTTTGGGACGGAGACGGAGGAGGACACGGCGGGCGGGCGCGATCCGTACACGCGGTTTCACGCGGTGATGCCGACGGAGGGTCCGCTGACGGATGCGGGGCTGGAGATCTGGCCGCGCGGGATCTACGACCTGGTAACGCGGATTTCTCGCGAGTACAACCACCCGATCATCGAGATCACGGAGAGCGGGTGCAGCTATCTGGACGCACCGTATGCGAAGGAGGGCGGGCACGTGCCGGATGCGCGGCGGATCGCATGGTTCGGCGCAGAGCTGACGGAGCTGGCGCGGGCGATTCGCGACGGGGCGCGGGTGCGGGCCTTCCATGCGTGGAGCCTGCTGGACAACTTCGAGTGGGCGGACGGGTACGCGGAGCGCTATGGGCTGACGTATGTGGACTTCCGCGACCAGACGCGAACGGTGAAAGATTCCGGCGCGTGGTATGGGCGGGTGGCGGCGCAGAATGCCGTGCCTGCCGGGGCGGAGGGCGATAGAATGGCCGCAATCTGAATCCTCACACAGGTGCGTGGCCATGAAGCGGGTGCTGATCGTCGTGTTAGTCGTGGCGGTACTGGCCGGGGCGGGCGCGTGGGTCTGGAGCCAGAGGGGCAAGCCGGGCCACGAGGTGGTCTTTACGTGGGACCACGCGCGAGGCGGCTGGGAAGATTGCAGCGCAACCGTGCATCGGGATTGCCTGAGCGGCTTTACGCTGACCGATGTGACGGACAGCGAGGTGATTACCAGTGCGATTCCGGCGGATGCGCGGAGCTACACGTGGCGGCCGGGGTGGGAGATCGAGCTGGGTTTTCGACACATCTTTACCCTGACGGCAAACGCCAGCGGATCGGACGGGTTGCCGATCCGGTCGGAGCCGGCGACGGTGGTGGTGGAGAATCCCGCGTGGAAGTTCGGGCATGCGAAGAACGGCGCGGCCGTGGTGAAGTGAGACCCGCCGGTCGGCGTAGCTGCAGTCAAAGGCTGGAGTGGCGGGACAACCCGGTGCGGGGCGCGGGTGTCCTATCTGGCGGGAGTTGGGCCGGTAGCCCCCACGCGGAAGGGCGCCAGCCGTAGTTGCCGGCTCCGGGATTCCATTTTTTTCATCTGTTCTATACCCATGCAGGGCCAGGTCACGTATCCAATTCAGGAAACGGAAGGAGCACGAGGATGAGGAAGTCACTGGCAATACTGACGACAGGACTATTGGCGACCGGGATGACGCTGGCCGCAAGCGCGCAGAACAAAATCGACAACGAGCTGGATGAAGCAACACAGATTATGCACGAGCTGACCGGCCCGCAGTCGAGCGCGGGAATTCCGGATGCGGTGCTGAAGGACGCGAAGTGCGTGGCGGTAATACCGAAGATGCTGAAAGCGGGGTTTGTGATCGGGGGACAGCACGGCGATGGCGTGGCCACCTGCCGGATGGCGAACGGACACTGGAGCCCGCCGGCGCCGTTCCAGCTGTCGGGAGCGAGCTTCGGCGCGCAGATCGGCGGCGAAGAGCAGGGCTACGTGATGATGATCATGAACCACGAGGGCATGGCGGCACTGGAGTCCGGACACTTTAAGGTCGGCGCGGGCGTGGATGCGGCGGCGGGTCCCGTGGGGCGCGAGGCGTCAGGGTCGGGCGGCTGGAAGGCATCGATTCTGAGCTACTCGCGGGCGAAGGGCGCTTATGTTGGAGCGACGCTGCAGGGCGCGGAGCTGAATCAGGACCACGGAGCGACGAAGGCTCTGTATGGGTCGGAAGTGCCGTTCACGAGCATTCTGGAAGGGCAGCAGCACACGACCGAGGCAGCGGCGCGGCACTTTGTGCACACGATCAATGCGGCGGTGGAGCAGGCCAGCAAGTAAAAGCAGCGGACAGCGTATAGACAACCAAGGACCTTGTTGGGCGGAGTTTGCCTGGCGGGGTCCTGTTGTTTGAGGACCTAACTTCGGTTCTCTGCCTGCCGTTCGCGGTGTCTTTCCATACGCAGGCGGGTTTGCAGAGGTGCGCGGGCTGTCAGGAAGTTGAAGATCGGTGTGGGTAGCAGGCACGCCAACCCGATGAAGAAGATCCCCACGATTCCTGCTACGATCCAGCCCGCCGATTGAGTGTCTTTTGGGATCGGTCATAGCGACTCAGGCTTCGGGGGTCAGCTTGAGGTCTTCGAAGCGGCGGAGTTTGTAGATGGCGATGGAGACGATCCACGCTAACGCAAAGATGCCGATGATGCAGTAGCCGAGCATGCCGAAGTTGTCGTTGAGGCGGCCCACCAGGGCCCAGAAAGTGCCCTGCAGGTGGAGCTGGCCGCCGAGGAGGCCAAGCGCCTCAACGCCGCCGACAACAAATGCCACCACGACCGATACCGAAGTGATGGTGAGGTTGTAGTAGAGCTTGCGGATGGGCTTGATGTAGGCCCAGCCATAGGCGCCGAGCATGAGGATGTTGTCCGTGGTATCCACCAGGGACATGCCGGCGGCGAAGAGGACCGGAAAAACGAGGATCGACCAGAGGGAGAGGCCGCGGGAGGCTTCGGCGGCGGAGAGGCCGAGGAGGCCGATCTCGGTGGCGGTGTCAAAGCCGAGCCCAAAAAGGAAGCCGAGCGGATACATATGCCAGCTGCGGCGGATCATGGCAAAGATGGGGCGGAAGATGCGGGCGAGAAAGCCGCGGCTGTTGAGGAGCAGATCGAAGTCCTCGTCGACATAGGGCTCGCCGCGGCGGACGCGTTTGAAGGTGGAGTAGACGGAGCGCAGGATGATGAGGTTGACGAGCGCGATGCCGAGGAGGAAGAGCGCCGAGACGCTGGTGCCGATGAGTCCGCCGATGGAGCGGTAGTGGTCGATGTGCTGCTGCAGTCCCAGGGTGGCGGCGGCGAGAAGGAGCGCGCCGAGGATGACCACCGTCGAGTGGCCGAGGGAGAAAAAGAAGCCGACGGCGACGGGGCGCTTGCCCTCCTGCATGAGCTTGCGGGTGACATTATCGATGGCGGCGATGTGGTCGGCGTCGACGGCGTGGCGGAGGCCGAAGGAGTAGGCGAGAAAGGCGGTGCCGAGGAGTACCGGATAGCGATCGAAGGCGAGAACCGCCCAGAGCCAGGCGCCGGCGTTGAAAACGGCGAGGAGTGCGTAGATGCCCAGAACCCGGCCGCGGACGTGATCGGCATGGTCGCTGAAGAGGTGGCGCAAGGCGGGCATGGGCACTTACAAGGGTACAGGTTGCGGGTTGCAGGTTACGGGGCTGCCGGCTACAGACGCAGGGTGGCTTCGATGAGGGGAGCGACATAGCCGCCGACTTCGATGCCTCCGGCTCCATCGTTGCCGAGGATATGGACGTGGAGGATGCTGCGGCGGCCCATCTTTGTTCCCTGCTCGCTGAGGAAGCGGTGGCCGGCGGCGCCGGAGACCAGGCGGTTGCGGATCATATAGGCGGCGAGGGGTCCGGTGGCGCTGCCGGTGGCGGGGTCTTCGACCACGCCGTGCTCGGGGGCAAACATGCGGGAGTATGCGCCCAGGGGCGTGGGGGTGAAGACAAAGACGAAGAATGCGTCGGATTCGTCAGGGGTCGGGGAGGTGCGGATTTCCTGCAGGACGGAGAGGTCGAGCCAGGCGCGATCGACAGCGGCTTGATCGCGGAGCGCGACAAAGATGGCGGGATTGCCGGCCGTGACGAGCTGGGGGGCGATGGGAAGAAGATCGGCGGGTTGGAGGCCGAGAGCGCGGGCGCAGAGGGCGGGATCGAAGGTGCGGCGGAACTCGATGGGCGGGGTATGGAGCCAGATGAGCGGGCGCGGGCCGGTTTCGACGCGGATGGGGACAGGACCGACGCCTTCTTCCAGAGCGAAGCGCTCGGTGCCGGGAGCGACGAGGCCTTCATCCAGCAGGACAAAGGCGGAGCCGACCGTCGGATGCCCGGCAAAGATGAGCTCCTTCGCGGGGGTAAAGATGCGGAGGCGCGCGGCGCAGGCGGGATCGGTGGGGGGCAGGACGAAGACGGTTTCTGAGAGGTTGAGCTCGCGGGCGATGCGGGGCATGAGGGCGCCGTCGATCCGGGAGGCATCCGGGAAGACGGCGAGGGCATTGCCTTCCAGCGGATTTTCCGTGAAGACGTCCACGACACGGTAGCGGTGGTCCATAGGGGCAGTGTAGCGGCTGGCTCAGAGGACGAAGGCGCGGAACATCCACCAGACGAGGAAGAGAGCGACGATGGCAAGGAGGACGTGGGCGAGCCACTGGCCCGCGGACTGGGGTCGGCCGAATCGAAACCGAAACATCCGGCGATGGTAGCAGGACTCCGCGCGGCGAAGGGGTGGGGAAGCGAGGGTTGTGGCGATGTGGCCCTTGACAGGGCGGGCGATTCGGGACTAAAAGGACTCAATACGAAACTATAAGAAATAAATCAATGTTTCGTATGCAATTCTTTTGGAGGCGCTATGCGCAAATTTACTTCCCTGGTGTGGGCAGTCGTGTTCCTTGGCTCTCCTGTCTGGCTGGCGCGAGCGCAATCGACGAATGAGGCGGTGCTGGCGGGCACGATCAGCGACCCAAGCGGAGCGGTGATCCCGGGGGCCGCGCTGACGCTGACGGACATCGGGACCAATATCGCGCGGACCACGCAAACGAACGGGCAGGGCGACTACTCGTTTCGCGCGCTGCCTCCCGCAAGCTACAAGATGGTGATCGAAGCAAAAGGCTTCGGAACCGTGGAGCAGGACAACATCGTCCTGACGGTGAACCAGAAGGCGACGCTGAATACGACGCTGCATCCGGCGGCGGAATCGACGAACATCACGGTGCACGCCATTCCGGTGCTGCTGGACTCAGAAGATGCGACGCTGGGCACCGATGTGAGCGCGAAGTATCTGGTGCAGATTCCGTTGATCAGCCGCGATTCGTTCGGGCTGACGTTTCTGGCGGGAGGCGTGACGGAGACGACGGGGTCAGGCACGCAGGACAACTATCCGAGCGGGACGAATTTTGTATCGAACGGGCAGCGCAACGCGACGGCGGACGTCCGCCTGGACGGCGATTTGCTGAGCGCGCCGGAGCAGGGCGAAGGCGGCACGACGAACGTGTATTACCAGCCTTCGGTGGAGGCACTGCAGGAGTTCAAGGTGGAGAACAACAGCTTCTCCGCGGAGTACGGCAACAATGGCGGCACGGTGGTGAACACGGTGATGAAGTCCGGCACCAACCAGTTCCACGGCAGCGGCTGGTGGTACGGGCAGCGGGCGGCGTTCGATGCGCGCGACTTCTTTAACACCGGGCCGGTGCCGGGCCACTCGGAGGATCAGGTCGGCTTTACGCTGGGGGGACCGATCCACAAGGACAAGACGTTCTTCTTCGGGGATCTGTCGATTGTGCGCGACCGGGAGCCGGTGAACATTGTGGCCACGGTGCCCACGACCGCGGAGCGCAACGGCGATTATTCGCAGACGATGGCCTACGATGCGAACGGCAACCTGGTGCTGAACCAGATCTTCGACCCGTTCACGACGGACGCGAACGGGAACCGGACTGCCTACAACGGAAACATGGTTCCGCAAAGCGAGTGGGATCCGGTGGGGCAGGCGATTCTGAACCTGTATCCCAAGGCGACTTCAGCGGGCGATGCGGGGATTGGGACGAACAATTATCGCGATGTGATCCTGGCCGCGTCGAACAGCCAGCAGTTCGATATCAAGATCGATCAGAACTTCAGCGCCCGGTCGCGGTTGAGCGCGCGCTACAGCTACCAGCACAATGACGGCAGCACGCCGGGCATTTTCACCGACGACATCTTCAACGACGGCACCAACTACACGGGAGCGTTCTACAACGACGGGCTGGAGTACACCTACGCGCCGACGCCGAACACGCTGTGGGTGAGCAATTTCGGCATCGACCGGGTGGCGCAGCCTTCGTTCACAAAGACGCCGAATCCGACGACGATCGGCTTCCCGTCGTATCTTGACGATGCGAACGGCATTGCGCGCATGCCGTCAATCCTGCCCAACGACTACGGCGACTATTCGCGATTCACGCCGCTGTACAGCCAGTGCTGCGTGGACACGAAGTTCGCGCATACGCTGCTGAATTACTCCTCCAGCTTTGCGTGGACGCATGGGCAGCACAATTTTAAATTCGGCGGTGAGCAGCGGATCTTCTACAACAACTTCGATCAGCCGAACTATCCGACGGGGTACTTCAGCTTCGACCAGACGGTTTCGTCGGCCACGCCGTATGACACGGCGAACGGCACGCAGGGGAATTCGTTCGCGAACATTCTTATCGGCTACGGGGATACGGGGGGCATCAACGTGCAGCCGGCGGTGGCGGACATGTCGCGGGAGACGGCCTTCTATGCCGAGGACAGCTGGCATGCGACCTCCAAACTGACGCTGGACCTGGGTGTGCGCTACGAGTGGAGCACGCCTTATACAGAACGGCACAATTACAACGAGTTCAGCGACTTTACGGAGAGCAGCGGGCAGCCGGTTCCGGGGCTGAGCGCCTATCAGCCCAGCGATACTCCGCCGGGGGCGACGATTTTCGCGACCAGCAGCATGCGCACGGTTCCTGTGGACCGCAACAACGTGGCGCCGCGGGTGGGCTTTGCATGGCAGGTGAATCCGCAGACGGTGGTGCGGGGCGGCGGGGGCGTGTATTACGGGCTGAATGTGGCAACGAACTACCAGTATCCGGGCCCGGCCTTTGCCGCCAGCCCCTCGGTGTTCTTCAGCAAAGACAACTATCAGACGCGGTTTGCGACGCTGGAGAATCCGTTCCCGGGCGGCATTCCGCAACCGCAGGGCACGAAGTACGGCGCGCTGGCGGACTGGGGCCTCTCGGACGGCAACAACCTGGATCTGGAGCCGGCGCGCAACGCGGAAATCTACCAGTGGAACTTCGGCATTCAGCAGGCGTTTCCCTGGAAGGTGGTGCTGGGGATCGACTACTCGGCGAATCGCTCGACGCATCTGCCGTGGGGCGGCTACAGCAGCACGAGCAACCGCAACTTCATCGCCTCGAACGTGCGCGAGCAGTACACGAGCGACGAGCTGAGCAATCTGGTGGACAATCCTTTTCAGCCGCTGTTCAGCGGGCCGAACGCCATCTTCAACGAGCCGGAGTCGCGCTATGGCGACGACCAGCTGCCGCTGCTGAACCTGCTGCGCCCGTATCCGCAGTACGACGGCGTGTTTTCTGGATTGCCGAAACTGGCGGCGAGCTCCTGGTACAACTCCATGCAGGTGCGCTTCCAGAAGCGGGAGAGCCAGTATCTTTCGTTCGAGGGCAACTACACCTGGTCGAAGGCCGAGGATGATTCGTCGGTTGGGTTCAACGCGTTTGTCGGCTACCTGGACACGGGCAATCCGCAGGAGCTGGACCATCTGAACAGGGAGTGGTCGATCAGCGCGAACGATGCGACCAACCGAATCGCAGCGGCGGTGGTGGCGGAGTCGCCGATCGGGCGCGGGCGGGCCATTGGCGCGAACATGAACCGCGTGGTGGACTACTTTGTGGGCGGATGGCAGGGCTCCACGCTGATGACGTATCAGACGGGAACGCCGATGCCGATATCGATGGGGAATCCGCGGCTGGCCGACGGCAACCAGCGGCCGGACGTGACCTGCTCGCAGGTGACGACGGGGATCAGCATTCACAATGCGGCCTACACGCAGCAGCCTTATCTGAACGGAAACTGCTTTGCGGATCCTGGCGATCAGCAGGCAGGCAATGCACCACGCTACTTCTCGGATATTCGCGGAGACAGCATCCGGGACTTCGACGTGTCATTCATGAAGTCGGAGACGCTGCCGCGCGAAAGCCGGCTGGAGTTCCACGTGGACCTGTTCAACTTCACGAACACGCCGCGGTTCGCGTTCCCGGATTTCGGGTATGAGGACTCGAGCTTCGGCATCGTGAGCTCCACGGCGGCGGGCTATATCCCGCGGCACCTGCAGTTCGGGGCGCGCTACCAGTTCTGAGCGGGGCGGGGCCGTTGCGGTCCCGGCCATTATTTTCCTTCAAAGAGTGAGGAGCTTTTCATGTCTGCTGCCTCGTGGGGATTACTCCGCAAAACGGCGGGGGTGGTGGTACTGGGGATGGCGTGCGGCGCGGCGGTGAGCGCGCAGAGCTTTGACGGTCCGGCGCGGGCGTGGATGCGCAAGGTGCGGATCGCCGCTTATCCGCTGACGCCGGCCAATGCGCAGCAGATCGTGCAGCAGGCCACGGCCAGCGGGGTCTACGGCATCGAGGTGGACAACGATATCGAGGGGCGCTACGAGAGCTTCCTCGATCCGACCGAGAAGCTGGAGGCGATCCGGCTGGTGGCGGAGGCGGCGCACAAGGCGGGCAACAAGGCGTTCGTCTACATTGCGGGGACGGAGTGCATCTCGCTGAACGCGGACGGGCCGCACACGCTGGCCAAAGAGCATCCTGACTGGGTGCAGCGCAAGATCACAGGGCAGCCGGCGATCTTCGGATCGAAGTCGGCGTTCTGGATTCGCCCGGGCGAAGAGGATGTGTGGGTGAGCCCCTACGCCGAGCCGTGGCGGCAGATCTATATGAAGCACATCCGGCAGATTGCCGGGACCGGCATCGATGGCATTTACGTGGACATACCGTACTGGATGACGCACTTCACCGGCTGGGAGGACAGCTGGGCCAGCTTCGACGATGCGACGGTGGCGGCGTTTAAGAAGGCAACCGGACTGGACGCGCGCAAGGACATCAAGCTGGGCGACCCCGACGATCCGGGATTCAGGAAGTGGATCGATTTTCGGATCCAGACCATCAACGATTTTCTGGCGGAGATTCGGCGCAATGCGGTGTCGGTGAATCCGAATATCGCGCTGATCCCGGAGATTTATCCGGGGATCGAAGAAGCGGCACCGCGCGTGGGCTCGGATGTGTACCAGCTGTATCCGGTGGTGGATGCGATTGCGCACGAGTACGAGTTTGGGGACAGCGAAGATCACACGGCGGCCTCTCGCTCTCCGTTCGACTGGTTCAATTACCAGATCGGCATGCGCAGCTTCCGCGCCTTCGCGGGTGAGACGAAGCCGACGTGGATTCTGAACTACTCCTGGGACGGCGCGAAAAACGTGAAGCCGCGCGAGGCGATGCTGTCGCTGGCCAACTCTGAGCTGACGGCAGGCGCCAACTTCTGGGACGCGCGCGGGCATGTGATGTCGGGATCGAACGACATGCCGACGCGGGTGCAGATCTTCCACTGGATCGCGGCGCACGAGGATATTTTTGGGGCGGAGCGGCAGCCGGAGGGCGAGACGGGCGTCTACTTTTCCGACACGACGCGCAACTACTATCCCAAAGAATTTGTCGAGGCGTATCGCGGTGTGCTGCTGATGCTGCTGCAGAACCATGTGCAGTTCAGGATCGTGACGGCGCGAACGCTGGATGCATTTCACGGCAAGGTGCTGGTGCTGCCGGATGTGAGGGTGCTGAGCGAGCAGGAAGCCGCCGGCCTGGGGGCCTTTGCGGCCCAGGGCGGGCGACTGGTACTGACGGGGAAGACGGATGCGGGGCTGAGCGGGCTGAAGGCGGCGCGCTTTCCGGATCAGCCGGAGCTGCGGTATCTGGACGCGGCGCAAAAGGACTTCTACGGGGTCAACCCTGCGAGTGAGCCGGGGCTGCTGCACGCGATAGAGACGGTGAGCGATGTGCAGGTGAAGGCTTCGCAGAACGTGGTGGTCCACGAAGCGCGCGTGAATGGGCGGACGTTTCTTTTCCTGGCGAATTTCGCTGGCCTGCAGGCCGGGCAAAACGAGATGCCGGCGACGCAGCGCGGGATTCGCGTGACGGTCCAGGCCGCGCTGGGCAGGAAGCTGCACTGGCTGCCCTTTATGGGAACGGAGACGACAGTGGAGGGTGAGGCGTCGGGCGCGCGTGTGACGTTTACGCTGCCGGGTCTGGAGCGCGGCGCGGCGGCGTGGTTCGAGTAGTCGCCGCTAGTAGATGCTGAGCTCCGGCACGACGCGGCTGATGGCGCCGGTAGGGCTCGGCGAGTCCGGCTGCAGCCCGGCGTGGATGGACGCGAAGAGCCCGAGCAACTGGCCGAAGAGGACATCGAAGATCGGGCGGCAGGCGTCCGGGATGGCGGCGGCGGTTGCCGGCGCGAGAACATGTTCGGCTTCACCCGCCAACCCGCTCGGATCGGCGGCGACGGCGACTCGTGTGCGGACGAGGCCCTTGGCGCCAATTTCACGTAATAGATCCAGTTCGTAATTGCGGCGCGGGCTCTGGCTGGAGAGGAAGGCGACCAGCAGCGTGTCGTGATCGAGCGCGGCCATGGGCCCATGGCGCAGGGCAAGGGTCGCCTGAGACATGCTCAGCACGCGGCCGGCGGTCAGCTCCAGGACTTTGAGCGCGGATTCCATCGCGGCGCCGGCGAGGCCGCCGGAGCCAAGGAAGCAGACGCGGCTGTAGCCCTCGGCAACGAGGTCGGAGGCGAGCTGAGCGGCGTGGGGGAGCAGCGAATCACCCGCGGTGGCGAGCGCGTCCACGATGGGCGCGTACGCGGCATTGTCCAGGTACGCCAGGAACTGCCCTGCGAGCACCATGTTGGTGAAGGAGCTGGTCATGGCCAGGCTGCGGTCGTTCACCTCGTCGTCGAGCACGATGGCGTGACAGCCGGGGCGGCGTTCGACGGCCTGCATCATGCGGCCGGAACTGTTGCAGGAGACGAGCAGGTGGCCGACCTGCGGGCACTCATCGAGCGCGCGTTCGAGAACCGCAACGCCTTCGGGGCTGTTGCCAGAGCGCGAAAAGGAAATCCAGAGATAACGGCGGCCGGGGATGAGCGAATCGGAAAAATCCGTGAGCAGACTGGTGCTGGCGACGGGGATCACTTCGCAGTGCCAGCAGCGCCGCAGCAGATGGTGGAGCGAGCGTCCGATGTAGTCCGACGTGCCCGCGCCGACGAGGAAAACGGTGGGCCGCTGTTCGAGCGCGCCGCGTACACCGGCAGAGGCAAGGAACGCTTCCAGCTGGCTGCGCTTGGCCTGCAGACGATCGAAGGTGCGGCGCCAGGTGCGGGGCTGTTGGGCGATTTCCTGCGGAGTGTGTTGCAGCCCGCGCTCCAGCTTTTCTGAGGCGGAGAGGCGAAGCAGTGCCGTTAAGGGATCCACGGTGATCTCTCTTACTCTCGCCCGCAGTTTACGAGACGGACGGGGGGGCTTCCTGAAGTCTGGGTTATCGTAACAAAACGTAATACAAAAGTGCAAAGCGAAAGTATTTTCGCGGGAGCTTTATCTCGCTCAGCGAGACTCGGAATCTCCCGAGGTGGATTCGAAAGTCCGGACTTCAAACGGGGTCAGATGAACCTCGGCGTGGTGGGGGTCGAGACGGACGGGCGCCGCGCCGGGCTGGCCGAAGGGGTCGGAGGCCATGATGCCGAGCCGGGCGCCGTGGGGCACCTCGAGCGCCGACTGCAGATCGAGCGCGTATGCCTGGGGCTTGTCAGAAGGATTACGCAGGGTGACGATCCAGCCGTGCGGACTCCACGCGGCCCAGCCGTAGACCTGGAGCTGGCCGGGGTCGCCGCCGATCCAGTGTGTGTCCTGCAGAATGGCAGCGTTGCGACGCGCCCAGTTGGCGCCATGCGCCAGCACATCCCAGTCAGCGGAGCTGAGCAGAGAGGGCGTGATGTACATCTCCTGCAGTTGCGTGCCGGTGCCGAAGTAGTCGTGCACTTCGTCAGGGAAATCGTGGCCGGGGTCGGTGCTGAGGCGATCCGCGAGCTTCGCATAGATGAGGCCGTGCAGCATGAGCGAGTTGATGGGAAAGAGCGGCCCGCGCTGGACGGTGTTGCGATACGTTTGCTCGTCGCGGTAAGTGATCCACTGCTGGCGCGAAGTTCCCACGCCGGCAAAGCCGTCATCGTCGCCGCCGCGCCAGATGGAGTCGGCGGTGAAGAGCCAGAAGGGCGAGGGGTAGGTGCCGGTGGTGAGATTGATGAAGATGCCGGGCTTGTGCTGCCGGATGACCTGGATGAGATGGATGGCGGCATCGAAGTCACTGTCGAAAGCGCTGCCGGGGAAGACGCGGTCGGCGTTGCCGGTTCCATCGATCTTGAACTGGTTCACGCCGTAGCGTTCGACCATTTGCAGGCAGACCTGCTCGAAGCGCTGATAGTACTTCGGGCCGGAGAGCGCGTAGCCGCCCTTGATGATCTCGTAGCCGTGAGCGCGGCCGTAGGCGATGCGCTTATTGCGGCGCTCCATGTAGCCGCCCCAGGGCGAGAACCAGACACCGATGCCGGCATGGATCTGCTCAGCGGCGGCGGCTGTTCTGGTAAAGCCGTCAGGGAAGCCGCTGTTGAATCCCCACAGCGAATTGGGATTGTCCCAGCCATCGTCAAAGAGGAAGGAATTCATCTCCACGTGGCGCTTCTCGACCAGCTCGCGGCCGAAGGCGTGGATGCGGTCGATGGCGTCGGTCTCGTTGTACGCGCCGCCATAGGCAATGTCGAACCAGGAGTTGTAGTGCAGGAACGGTTTGTACGCGCGGGGGCGCTCGCTTTCGATGTAGTGCAGGAAGGCGCGGCGCATCTGTCCGGGCGCGGCCACGCCAACCACCGAGGAGTACGTCGTGCTCTGGCCGGCGCGCAGCGGCAACACTCGGGCCAGCGCAGCGATGACATGATCGCCGTCGACATGCGCGGTAGAGAGCGGATGTTCAAAGCCGAAGAACATGCCGGAGTCGACGATTGGCGAGCCGCGCACGGTTCCGTCCACATGCGCGCCCGGGTCGTTGAAGTCGAGCATGCGCACTTCGGCGATGGGGGCGTCGGAGGTGGCGTGCAGGGTGAGCTCCTGGCGGAAATATCCGGCGTGCGCGCGGATCAACAGACACCAGTGAAGCTGGCCGGGGAATTTTGAGTCGGAAAAGTCAGCGCAGGCGCGCCGCTCGGGTGCATGGCTTGCCGCCCCGGCGAACGTCCCATCGCTGATCGTGAGCGGCCCCATGCGCATTGCGGAGGAGCGCAGCACGGAGCCATCTTTCATGGTCAGAACGAAGGCCTGGGGCAGATCAAGCGCGCGCGAGGCCAGCTCGTCGGTGACGTGCAGACTCTGAAAACGGCCGTTCGCGGCGCGGACGTCGATCGCAATACCGTCACCCTGGAAGCGCTGTCCGGCATTGTCGGGCACGGGAGGGGCGGTCTGCGCTGGAGCGGAAGCAGCGCATGCGGCGGAGAGAAGCACGGCGATCCAAAGGCGCATGGGGTCTGTCCTTTTTGGTGTGTGGGGTTCAAAACGCGTCCTCGAGGGTGGAGTCGGCGGCCCGTTTACCGCGCATGAGCAGATAGACGATGAGGCCGACCACAACCCACGCGGCTCCCAGCAGCTTGGCGTTGCGGCTGAGATTGAACCAGATGAAGGTGCAGATGGCGATGCCGGCGACGGGAATGGTGGCTGCGAGGAAGACCTTCTCGCGGGAGCGGAACCTGTAGTGGATGAGGGCCGAGGCGTTGACGCCGATGAAGGCGATGAAGGCGCCGAAGTTCAGCAGCTCCGCGCCTTTTTCATAGGTGAGCAGGAAGGCGCCGCACAGGGTGATGAGCCCCAGCAGCAGCACGTTGTTGCGGGGAATATTCGTGCGGGGGCTGACGGCGCCAAAGAAGCGGCGCGGCAGAGCGTTGGCCCGGCCCATGCCGTAGAGCAGACGCGCGGCGCCGAACTGGGCCGCGATGCCCGAGCCGAGGTTGGCGATGAGCAGCGTCGCGTTGAGCAACTGGAAGAGGAATCGTCCGCCGACGCGCTGGGCGATCTGGACGAAGGCGGTATCGACCGTGCTCTCCGGGAAGGGGTGGGTCGCGGGCCAGGCCAGCTGGGCGACATAGACTTCCACCGCGGAGAGGATTCCGATGGCGAGGCAGGTGAGCACGGTGGCCAGCATGATGTTGCGGCGCGGATTCTCGACCTCCTCCGACATGGTGGAGATGCCGTCGAAGCCGATGTAGGTGAGCACGGCGAGCGATGTGCCGTGCAGGAGGCGGCCGGCGTTGAAGCGCGACGGATCGTAGAAGGGCGCAAGCCACTCATAGCCTGTGGGCCGCGCCACCAGCGCGATGTAGCGGATGCCAAACGCCAGGAAGATGGCGACGACAATGCCCATCCCCAGCGCAAGCACGGCGTTCACGCGGCTGGAAGCCTGCACGCCGATGAGATTGAGCGCGGTGAAAAGGATGCCAAATGCGAGAGCCCACGCCGCGTAGGGGACCTGCGGGAAGACGTTGAGCGCAGCGGCGCTGCACCAGATCACGCAGATGATCGGGTTCAGCATGTAGTCCATGAGCATGGACCAGCCGACCACATAGCCGGCCATGGGATGGATCTCATGCCCGACGTAGGTGTAAGCCGAGCCGGCGCTGGGATAAATGCGCGCCATGCGTCCATAGCTGACAGCGGTGAGCAGCATGGCCACCATGGCGATGAGGAGGGTGGTGACCACGTGGCCGCGCGCCGCGTTGCTGACGATGCCATAGAGGCCCATGGGCGCGGTGGGCTGAATGATGATGATGCCGTAGAGAATCAGGTGGCGCAGCTTGAGGGCGCGGCGCAGCCCGGGGCCGCCGGCCGGATTGGTGGTGGTGGTGGGCTCCAGAGAGTGCCTCCTGCGCGGGAACGGCCGCGCTCGCCAGACTATAACGGAAACGGAAATGCGTGCTGCCGGAGAAAGTCTTCGCGCAGCGCGCGGTCGCGGAAGGCCTCAGTGCCGCCGGGACGCAGCGTGGAGAGAGCGCCGGCGATGTTGCCGGCGCGGGCACAGGTTTCCGGGTCCGCACCGCGCAGCCACGCGGAAAGAAAGCCGGCGTTAAACGTGTCGCCCGCGCCAACGGTATCGACGGGCGCGACAGAAACTCCGGGGACCAGGATGCGTTTCTTTCCTTGCTGAACGAGCGCGCCGCGGGAGCCGCACTTGACGGCGATGAGCGGGATGCGCGGCGCGAGGACGTCGAGGGCGGCTTCCACGGTGTCGCGGCGGGCGATGCGGCGGACCTCGTCGTCATTGGGCAGCAGGACATCGACATAGGGCAGGACCCCGTCAAGGATGCCATCCCAGCGGTCGTCGGGATCGTCGTTGGTGTCGAGGGAAATGGTGAGGCCGCGCTGCTTGAGCGTGCGGAAGAGATCGGGCAGGCCGGCGTGCAGCCCCTGCTGCAGGAAGATGGAGGAGAGATGGAAGTGCCGTGCCGAGCCGAGGTAGTCGAGGTCGAGATCGGCGCAGGTCATCTCGAACATGACGCCGGGGTAGGTGAGGATGCGGCGGGTGGCGCCGTGGTGGAGCAGGATGCTGACGCCGGTGGTGGTGCCGCCGGTGGAGCGGATGGCGCGGGAGAGGTCCACCTGGCTCTCGGCGAGGCGCTCCATGGCAATGCGCCCCAGCTCGTCGTTGCCGGCGCGCGTGATGAAGCCGGTGCGGATGCCGAGCAGAGAGAGATTGTGCGCGAGGATCGCGGAGGAGCTGCCAAGGGTCAGCTCGAAGTTGGTGGCCAGGGTTTCGCGATTGAGCGGGAGCGCCTCGGGAAGGCCGTAAAGGATGAGGTCGAGGTTGACTTCTCCGGCGAGGGTGAGATCGAAGTGCGCCATACCTGGCTGTTGCGGCGGTCCCGAGGAGTGCTTTGTGAAGATTCCGTATTATTACCATTCTTTTCTTATCGGCGGCAATGGGTTCGGAACGGAATCGTAGCAGCGCGACCCGCGGGAGCGTTGAGAGCCGGGATGTTGGCCCGTGTTTTCAGGAGTTAGCTCTGTTCATCGGCCGAGAGGATCGCTTGACAGGCAGGCACAACGTCCACTAGTCTCCGATACCGGATCGACGTTGTCCGAAAGGAAACGAAATTGACACCGAACAGGACGGCTGGCGGCGGACGTGGCATGAACTTCACGGGAAAGTGGCGGATCGGCGTTTGGGCGGCCGCGTTTTTGCCGGCTCTTGCGATCGCGTCGTCCGCGGCGGCGCAGACCGGCGGACTGCATGTGCAGGTGCCTGCGGATGGCCGTTACAGCGTGGGCGTGGCAGGCGGGTCCGATTTTGCGCTCACCGCGGATGTGGCGGCAGAGGTCGACGGCCGGTGGCTGCGTTCGGCTGACTATCCGAAGCATGCGATCCGGCAGAGCGAGGCGCAGGGTGAGTTGGGGGCAACGCGCGCCTGGACGGTGACGGCGTCCGGCCTCGCAGGCGAGCCCAATCTGATCTACCGCCTGCGCGCTTATCAGGACGCGCCTTTCGCCGATGTGCAGGTGACGGTGGAGAACGCGACCGGTCATGCGATTCATGTGGAGGCGATCCGCGCCATCGACGCCAGCGGAGACGACGTCGTGAATCTCGGTGGTCCGGAGGCCGAAGACCGCGTGCTCTCCGACAGCTTCAGTGAAGACCGCCCGGCAATGCAGATCCACGACCTGGCCGATGCGCCTTACAAGCAGCCCACGCCGATGCATCGCGGCGTCGGCAGCCAGCTCATCTACAACCGCGAGAGCCACGAAAGCCTGTTTGTGGGCGCGCTCACCTCGGACAAGTTCCTGACCGTCCTGCGGGTGCATCTCGCGGCCGGCGCGGCTCCGCGCATTGCCTCGTACGAAATGGAATCCACCGGCACTACGGAGCTGGAGAAGGAAAACTCGCTGCGCGAGTCGCCCGCCGACGATCAGATTGCGCTCAGCCTCGCGGTTCCCAATGGCGGGCAGCTTGACTCGGAGCGGGTTCTGCTGGGTGTCAGCCGCGACTATCATCATCAGCTGGAAACCTACGGTTCGATGATCCGGCAGATCCATCACCCACGGCCGGCGCCGCCGCTGATGGGCTGGTGGAGCTGGACCGCCTTCTACTTCGGCCTGAACGATGGCGCGGCGCTGACCAACGCACAGTGGGAGTCAGAGCACCTGCTGCCCTTCGGCTACAACGTCTTCCATATCGACGAGGGCTACCAGTACGCGCGCGGCGAATACATCACGCCGAATGCGACGCTTTTCCCGCAGGGGCTCACGCCGCTGGAATACAACGTGCGCGGCCTGGGTCTGGTGCCTGGAATCTGGACGGCGCCCTTTGAGGTTTCGCACCGTGCCTGGGTGTATGAGCACCATCCCGACTGGCTGATCCACAACGCGAAGGGCGAGCCGATCCCGGCCGGCGACGTGGGCGACCACAAAGACCAGCTCTACATGCTGGACGTGACGAATCCCGGCGCGGCCGAGTATCTGCGCCAGACCTACACCAAGCTGGTGCACGAGTGGGGTATTCACTACATCAAGCTCGACTTTATGGACGACAGCGCCATCGAGGGCTACTACCACCAGCCGGGCACGACGGCGATGGAGGCACAGCGCATCGGGCTGGGCATCATCCGCAAGGCCGTGGGCGACGATGTGTATCTGGACAAAGACGGCAGCGTGATGCTGGATCCGGTGGGCTACGTGAACTACGGGCGCATTTCGCAGGATACCGGCCACACCTTTGAAGCGACGAAAGAATCCGAGACGGGCATCGCGGCGCGCTACTACATGAACCGCAATTACTTCGTCGCCGATCCCGATGCGTTTGCCGTCTCCACGCAGACGATCGCGGACCAGAGCTGGCATGAGAGCCGCAAGCCGGCAACGCTGGACGAGGCGCGCGCCGCGATCGCGCTGGCCGCCGTGGCCGCCGGCATGTTCGAGATCGGCGACAACCTGCCCACCCTCGAGCACGAACCCGACCGCCTGGCGCTCATTGAGAATCGCGATCTCATCGATATGGTGCAGCTGGGCCGCTCCTCCACGCCGGTTGACCTGATGGAGTACCGGGAGCAGGACCTGCAGCCGACGATCTTCTTCCTGAAGGAGTCGCCGCGGCAGAGCATTCTCACGGTCTTCAACTTTACGAAGCAGCCGGTGGAGCGGACGATCTCTCTGGAGCGGCTGGGTCTGTCAGCCAGCGTTCCGTATGCCCTCACCGACGTGCTGGAGAAGAAAGATCTGCCCGCGGCGGCCGGCGGCCAGGTTCAGTTCACCATTGCCGGCGAATCGGTGCGGATGGTGAAGTTCATCGACAACAGCGTGACGGCAGCAGATCCGGAGATTCGCATCGACGCCGCTGCGACGGGTGTAGCCGGCGCGACGATCGACCTCTCCGCCGAGCAGACGAGCGGCGATCCCGTGGTGGCCTGGACGTGGAGCTTCGGCGATGGCGTGACGGCGAGCGGCCACGAGACGAGCCACACGTGGACCGAGCCCGGCGATTATCCCGTCACCGTAACAGCGCAGGGCCTGAACGGCGAAAAGGCGCAGAAGCAGGTGCAGATGCACATCACCGGACACATGTCCACGCGCTTCGAACCGGCGGAGATCCACCGGCTGCAGTGAAAGCGGCTATCGTTGGCGCAGGTTTGAAGGAGCCGCTATGATGCGGCATGAACGGCCGCCCGGCGACGGCGCGGCGAACAGCAGGGCAATGGCACGCACATCCACCAAAGCGGCGGAACCCAGCGAGAACAGCCAGATGCTCATTGATGAGCGGCGCCGGCACATTCTGTCGCTGGTGCAGAGCCAGGGCCGGGTGCTGGTGGGGGAGCTGTCGCGCGCGCTGGGCATCTCGCAGATCACGATCCGCAAAGACCTGGAGCATCTGCAATCGCGCGGTTTGGTCCAGCGCACCCACGGCGGCGCGCTGCGGCTGCAGTCCGGCGCGCTCTTTGACCCCTCGTTGCAGGAAAAGCAGAAGCAGCACTCGCAGGAAAAGCAGCGCATTGCCGATCAGGCGGCGCGCCTTGTGCAGGAAGGCCAGTGCGTGATGCTGGACTCCGGCACCACCACCACCATGGTGGCCCATGCGCTGAAGCGCTTCTCGCAGCTCACGCTCATTACCAATGCGGTGAACATCGCGGCCGATCTGGCCAGCACCAACTTTGAGGTCATCCTGATTGGCGGCACGCTGCGCAAGAATTCGTTCTCCCTGGTCGGGCCGCTGGCTGAGGATGTTCTGGAGGAGATGCACGCCGACATCCTCTTCCTCGGCGTAGACGGCTTCGACGTGGAGACCGGGATCACCACGCCCAACTTCCTCGAATCGCGCGTGAATCGGGCCATGGTGAAGGCGTCGCGGCGCATCGTCGTGGTCTGCGACTCAACTAAATTCAACCGGCGCAGCCTGTCGCGCATTATTCCCACCGCCGCCGTTCACTGCGTCATCACCGACAAGAATCTGCCTCGCGAGACTGAGGAGGCGCTTCGCAACCAGAACATTGAGGTCATCCTGGCCTAACCGCGCATGGCATCCACAAAAGGCGACGAAGGTCGCGACAAATTTGTCGAGCTGGTGACCGCGACGGCAGAGGTAACTCTGCCCCTCGGCGAGTTCCACCCCCGATCGATGCTGGAGAGCGCCGAGCACCGCATGGAGCGGGCGCGCTTTCCCGTCATCGACTACCACAACCACCTTGATTCCGTGGAGCCGGAAGACGCGCTGCGGGTGATGGACGCCTGCGGCGTGGAAAAAATCGTCAACATCACGATGAAGACCGGCAACGCGGCCCTGCGCATGATCGACAAGTTCGCCGCCGCGGACCCGCAGCGCTTCGCCACCATCGGCTGGATGGACTGGTCTGACGTGGCTGAGCCTGGCTTTGTGGAGCGCACCTGCACGCGGCTGGAGGAGCTGTCTGCACGCGGGGCCGTGGGCATCAAGTTCTGGAAGGACCTGGGCCTGTCAGTCCGCGACGCCGCCGGCGCGCTGCTGCGCATTGACGACATGCTTCTCGCGCCCATCTTCGACAAGGCCGCTGACCTGGGCCTGCCGGTGATGTTCCACACCGCCGATCCGGACGCCTTTTTTGTACCCGTGGATGCGAAGAACGAGCGATACGAGGAACTAGCTGCGCATCCTGACTGGAGTTTCTACGGCTCGCACTACTCCAAGCGCGAGTTGCTGGACCAGCGCGACCGCGTCATCGCGCGCCATCCGCGCACCACCTTTGTGGCGGCGCACGTGGCCGAGAGCGGAGAGCACCTGGCCCACGTGGAAAAGCTGCTGGAAACCTGCCCCAACGTTTCCGTGGACATCAGCGCGCGCGCCTCGGAGCTGGGCCGCCAGCCCTACTCCGCCCGCCGCTTCTTCCTCCACTTCGCCGATCGCATCCTCTTCGGCACGGATTTGCTGCCGGAGCCGTCGATGTACCGGCTCTACTTCCGCTTTCTGGAAACCGCTGACGAGTATTTCGAATATCCGTCGCACGCTTCGCGCCAGGGCCGCTGGAACATTTACGGACTGCACCTGCCCGACGACGTTCTGCGGAAGGTGTATCGTGAAAATGCGCTGCGACTGCTGGCCCCGAAGCCTGTCATCGCGGACAAAACGGCTGGACCTTCGCAATCCGCGGTTTCTGCAGGCTCATGAACAACTCCCAGGCACGTGTAGTACGTTATCGCCGGCTGTTGCTCGCCTTCTCCGGACTGGGCGGCCTGCTGTACGGCGCGGACATCGGCATTATCGCGGCCGCTCTCCTCTATCTGAGCCAGACCATCGATCTCACCATCGCGCAAACGTCGCTGGTAGTGGCCGCGGTGCTGGGCGGCAGCATGTTCTCGTCGCTGGCCGCGGGCATGTTGGCCGACTGGCTGGGCCGGCGCAAGATGACCATCGTCAGCGGCCTCATGTTCATCGTGAGCATTGTCATCATCATCCTCTCGCACGGCTTCACCGGGCTTTTCCTCGGCAGGCTGCTGCAGGGCATGAGCGGCGGCGTCATTGCCGTGGTCGTCCCGTTGTATCTGGCCGAGTGCCTGCCCGCCAACCAGCGCGGACGCGGAACGGGCTTCTTCCAGTTCATGCTCACCTTCGGCATCGTGCTGGCGGCCCTCATCGGCTTTCTCTATACGCGCCAGGCTGAAACGGCCATTGGGCACGCCGCCGGCAACGCCGTCCTGGTGATGGCCGCGCAGAATCATGCGTGGCGCGGCATGTTCCTCACCGTCATTTATCCGGGGATCCTGTTCTTCATCTCGTGCTTCTTCCTGAGCGAAACGCCGCGCTGGCTCTATCGCAAAGGGCGTATTGCGGAGGCGCGCACGGCGCTGCTCCGCGGTCTGCCCGAGCAGGAAGCCGCCATCGTATGGAAGGAAATGGAAGACGCGGCGCGCGAGCAGAAGGCGGCCAGCGACACCGGCACGCGCGATTCGCTGTGGCGCCGCAAATATGTTGTTCCGTTTGTGCTGGCCTGCATCGTGCTGGGGCTCACGCAAACCACGGGCATCAATTCCATTCTTAGTTTTCTGGTCATCATTCTTCGCCAGGCCGGCATGAGCGCCCGCCACGCCACCCAGGGCGATGTCGTCGTGAAGGTCCTGAATTCGGTCATGACCCTGGTGGCCGTCGCCCTGGTCGATCGCCGCGGACGGCGCTTCCTCCTGCGCATCGGCACCGGCGGCGTGGTGATTGCCCTTTTCGCCGCGGGCCTTATCTTTTACAACATTGAGACGCGCAGCGCCGATGTCCGCGCCACTCTGCAGTCAGCGGTCAGCGGCGACAGCCTCACGTTTCCGCTCAGCAGCGCGGCCCTGCCTCGGGAAACCCCAAGACGCCCCACCACCCTCACCGTGGTCTACTCCTACGGCCAGGGCGAGCACATGGACACTGCTCTCAGCGACACGCCCGATCCCGTGCTGCACATCGCACCTGAGGCGAACGAAGCCGGCGCGCCCCTCGTCATCCGCCGCGCCCGCTACGGGTTAATCCCGGAACCAGGGATCGGGTGGTCGGTAGCGGGCTGCCTCGCGTTATTCATTCTGGGCTACGCTCTGGGGCCGGGCGTGGTGGTCTGGCTCATGCTCTCTGAGCTGATGCCGACCCGCATCCGCTCCACCGGCATGGGGATCGCCCTGCTCATCAATCAGGGAATCTCGACGGCCATTGCCGCGCTCTTTCTGCCCGTGGTCGGCATCTTCGGTTATTACGCGATGTTCTTTTTCTGGGCGGGATGCACGGTGCTCTACTTCCTCACGGCCACGTTCTTCCTGCCGGAGACGAAGGGCCGTACCCTCGAGGAAATTGAGAAATATTTCGAGGGCCACGGCAAGCAGGCCGCCATCGCCGACGGATCGCTCTCCTGAGCCGTGGGCAAAACAGGTGCCCGAAGGCGCCGCCCCTGGGTATAAAGTTCTTTCGGTCCCCATTCGCGGGCGGATGGGGAACCGGATTCGTCAGGTTGCGGGGGAGGGATTGCGGTGCTGACAAAAACCAGGGAAATTCTGCTCAGCGTTGCCTTGTGCGGGGCGTCGGCCGGCTACGCGCTGGCGCAGGCGGGGCCGACAGTGCTTACCATCCATGCCGATGAGACGGCGGGAAAGGTCAGCCCGACCCTCTACGGCCTGATGACCGAGGAGATCAACCACTCCTACGAAGGCGGCCTGTACGCGGAGATGGTGAGCAACAACACCTTTCACGCCGACTGGTCGGGAGTGCTGGACTGGTATCTGCTGGAGAATGGCAGCGCGTCGGCGAAGATGTCGGTCGACAAGACCACGGGGCCGAGCGCCGCGCTGCCTTACAGCATGAAGCTCGACGTGAGCGCGGCCGGCGGGTCAGGCAGCGCCGGCGTGCTCAACACCGGCTACTGGGGCATGGGGCTGCATCCCAACACTACCTACGAAGGTTCCTTCTACGCGAAGGCAGACTCGGCAGCCGTGGGGGACGTGACCGTGCGGCTCGTCGCCAATGAAACCGGTAAAGTGCTGGCCAGCGCCGTCGTCAGCGGCGTGGACACGGACTGGGCTGAGCACAAACTCACGCTCAAGACCGGCGCGATCGAGCCTTCCCTGGCCAATCATCTGGAGATCACCGTCGCGCATCCTGGAACGCTGTGGCTGAACGTGGTCACGCTCTTTCCGCCCACGTATCACGACCAGCCCAACGGCGACCGCATCGACCTGATGGAGAAGCTGGACGCCATGCATCCGGCGTTTCTGCGCTTCCCCGGTGGCAATTATCTCGAGGGCAACCACCTCGCGGATTGGTACGACTGGAAGAAGACCATCGGCCCGCTGGTCGATCGCCCTGGACACCCCAGCCCGTGGGGCTACTGGTCCACCGACCAGTTCGGTTTCCTCGAGTTTCTGGAGTGGTGCGAGGACCTCCACATGCAGCCGGTGCTCGCCGTTTATGCCGGCTACGCGCTGGAGCATGAGCACATCGCGCCCGGGCCGGACCTCGAGCCCTTCGTGCAGAGCGCGCTCGACGAGATTGAATACGTCACCGGCGGCACGGATACGAAGTGGGGCGCCGAACGCGCGAAAGACGGCCACCCCGCGCCGTTTCATCTCACCTACGTGGAGATCGGCAACGAGGACTGGTTCGACACTTCGGGCAGCTACGACGCGCGCTACGCGCAGTTCTACAAGGCTATTAAGGCGAAGTACCCTGACCTGCAGCTCATCGCGACGACGCCGGTGAAGGGCACCCGCCCCGACGTAATCGACGACCACTACTACCTGCGGGCCACGCAGTTCTTCGCCGACACCACGCACTACGACAAGACCGACCGCAGCGGGCCGAAGATCTTCGTGGGCGAGTGGGCGACGCGCGAAGGCACGCCCACCCCCAACTTTGGCGCAGCGCTGGGCGATGCCGCGTGGATGACCGGCATGGAGCGCAACAGTGACCTGATCGTCATGGCCTCGTACGCGCCGCTGCTCACCAACGTGAGCCGTTCGGCAGGCGCCATGCAGTGGGACACCGATCTGATCGGCTACGACGCGCTGCGCAGCTACGGATCGCCCAGCTACTACGCTCAGGTGATGTTCTCGAAGTATCTGGGACAGGAGACGCCGAAATCGGAGATGGAAGGCGCCGGCCCGCGGTTCTTCTACTCCGTCACCAAAGACACGGCGAAGAAGCAGCTCTACCTGAAGCTGGTGAATGCCACGTCGGACGTGCGGGAGATTGATATCCACATCGACTGCGCCACGCTGGCGGCTGGAGGGCGCCAGGTGGTATTGAGCGCGAAAGACACGCAGGCCACCAACACCCTCGAGGAGCCGACCAACATCGTCCCGGTGGAAACGGCGCTGGACAGCCAGGGCGCAGCACTGCACCACCGCATGCCACCGTTCTCCATCGAAGTGCTGGTGCTGAACCTGCACTGAGGATTCCTGAAACCGGCACACAAAACCCAGTCAGCCTGAAGGAAAATGGATCATGGCCATCGTCGCAGGAGTGGATTTTGGAACGCTGAGCGTACGCGTGTCGATTCTGGACAGCGAGCGGGGGCGCCTCGAAACCGCGGTCCACGAATATCCGCTGCATCGCAAGCGCGAGGATCCCGACTACGCCACGCAGGCCCACGCCGACCAGATGAAGGCTCTCGTCGCGGCGACCCACGCGGCCGTTCGTAACGCCGGCATTCGTGGAGACGAAATTCAGGCTATCGCCCTCGACACCACCGGCTCCAGCGTCGTCCCCGTCGACGCGCACCTGCAGCCCCTGAGCGACTACTACCTCTGGTGCGACCATCGCGCCAAATCCGAGGCGCAGGAGATCACCGCCCTCGCCCACCAGCAGAATCTCGAAGCCATCGAATGGTGCGGCGGTGTCTACTCGCACGAATGGGGCTTTGCCAAGCTGCTGCACTGGCTCCGCCACAACCCGGACAAGCGCGCGGAGTTCGCCTCTGCCTTGGAGCACTGCGACATGGTCGCGGCCACGCTGTGCGGTATCACCGACCCGAAGCAGGTGAAGCGCAGCGTCTGTGCCATGGGCCACAAGTGGATGTGGAATCCAAAGTGGGACGGTCTGCCCTCCCAGGCATTCCTCTCCAGCGTCGATCCTCTCTTCGACGGCGTCCGCGACAAGCTCTCCGCCGAGTACCTCACCTCCGACCATCTCGCTGGCCATCTTTCCCCTGTATGGGCCGAGCAGCTTGGCCTGCGCGCGGGTATTCCTGTCCCGGTCGGCGCCTTTGACGCCCACTGGGACGCGCTTGGCGCCGGGTGCCGCGAAGGCGACGTGGTCAACGTCGTCGGCACTTCCACCTGCATCATCGCCATGGCCCAATCGACGCGGCTCATCCCCGGCGTCTGCGGCGTGGTGCCCGGCAGCGTGCATCCGCAGTACACCGGCATTGAAGCCGGGCTCTCCGCTACGGGTGACATTTTCGACGCCATCGCGAAGCGCGCCGGCGTGAAGGTGTCCGCGCTGTCGCAGGGACTCGAAGCGTACCGCGCCGGACAGACCGGCCTGCTGCGCCTCTCCTGGGACAATGGCGACCGCACCGTCCTCGTCAACCCCGAGCTGGGCGGCGTCACTCTCGGCTGGAACCTCATCCACACCGCGCAGGACGAGCTCTTCGCCGCCATTGAAGGCACCGCCTTCCACACCCGCATCATCCTCGAGCGCATGGCGGAGTATGGCGTGCCGGTCAACCGCGTCATCAACGCCGGCGGCATTCCGCAGAACAATCCCGTGCTGAACCAGGTCTACGCTGACGTGCTGGGCAAGCCGGTGCTCGTCCCCGCGGAAATCCCCACCAGCCTCGGCTCCGGCATCTTCGCCATGGTCGCGGCCGGCGCCTTCCCGACGATTGAAGCCGCGCAGGCGAAGCTCTGCCCTGCCTTCAGGACCTTTACGCCCAATTCCGCGGCTGTGGCTGTCAGCGATCGCCTCTACCAGCTCTATCGCAAGGTCTACTTTGCGCTGGGCACGCGCAACGCCCCGGCGGTTCCGCTGGGCGAGATTCTCCCGGAGCTGCGCCGCATCGCTGAAGAAGTCCGCGCACAACGATAATCCGGGCCTCAGCCGAAGCCTCTCGCTATTGCCGATTGCCTACTGCCTGTTGCCTGCCTCGCTGACCACACTCCGCCCCGCCGGTACCTCGACTGCGATCCGCTGCCCGCTCTCCATAGAGCGCCCCCGCTGCGGCTTGCCATTCACCATGACCGATTCCGAGCCGGCCTTCACCGGGAACAGCACCGTCGCCGCCACGCCCTCGGGTATATCCAGAGTCGCCGTCAGACCGTGCTGGTTCGTCAGGTCCACGGTCAGCAGCCCGTGCGGCGTGGGCTCGCCGCCCTTCGCCCATTGCAGATCCAGCAGGTCCGGGCGAATCGTCACCGTCGCAAATCCCGGCCCCGTTGGCTGAATGCCCAGCACCTGCTCCATCAGCCAGTACGTTGGCCCGGTCGACCAACCGTGCGCGAGGCTGATCCGGTAGCCTGCCGTGTCGTCCGCCTGCAGATCCACATGCGGATCGTCCTTCGGCCACGCCGGATCGTACGCCTCCCAGAAGCTGGTCGCGCCCTCGTGGATCATCCCGCCCCAGTACTCGCGAATCCAGTCCAGCGCGGCCTGCCGATGGTCCATCTCCGCCATCGCGTCCAGCACATACGCCCCGTAGTAGGGAGTGATCACGTCCGGCCGCCATGTCTTCGCGCCCACGTGCGAAAGCACGTTCTGCCAGATGTCCGCATACTGATCCGGTTGCGCCACGCCGGAGATTACGGCCATTGCATTCGTCTGCCACCGCGGCCCGAACGAGCCCCCTGCGGTCCAGTCGCGCGTCTGGGTCGTCTTTGTCACAGCATCCGCGCGCTGCTCCCAGTGTTCGGCATTCTGCGTGTCGCCGAGTTGCCGCAGCAGCCACGCTCCTGCGTGATAGGCGCGCACATACTCGAGCGTCGTCGCCTCCCGGGTCTCGGGGCTGATTCCGTTCAGACCCAGAGACCAGTCCACGTAGAGCCACTCGTGCGTGTGGTTGATGAAGTGGTTCTCCGCGTCGAAATCCAGGTCCATGAATTGCAGCAGCGCCAGGATTCGGTCGTGCACGGACGCGATGTAGTCCTTGTCTCCTTCATGTTTGTAAAAATCTGCCAGCTCCGTGAACCAGTAGGACGAGTAACCCGGAATTCCGTTCACAGCATCGTGAAGGGGCAGCGGCCCGATTAGCCGCGTCAGCGTGTCTTCCACCAGAAACCTGTCCGCGAAGACTGCATCGCTCACACGCCCGCTGATGTCCGTATCGCCCATCCACCGCCCGCGATCGCGCTTGGGCGCGTCCCAGATATCGTTCTGCATGCACAGGTGCGTGGTGTAGACGCCCGTCTCCCAGATCTCGTTCAGCAGCTGATCCGACGACGCGAACGAGCCCTGGTAATGCACCGGGTAGTAAATGTCCTCCACACGAATGGCCTTGAACTTCAATTCCGGGGCGCCCGACAGGAAGCGAATCTGCGCGTAGCGGAACGCCGACTTCGGCCCCAATCCCGACCCATGCGGCGTCACATGGAGCAGATCCACGCCCAGATAGGGCTCGCTGTGCGCTTCTTCGATCGACTCGCCGTACGCGATGGATACCGTCATCGGCTGGTCCGAGTCTGACTGCACCTGCACCCGCCCCGCCACCTCGCGCCCGAAGTCCAGCGTCAGCGTGGGAATGTACTCGTTGGGCGCATGATCCGGCCCCTGATGCACGATGAACTCATGCGCCGCGTCTTCCTGCGCCGAGGTCAGCGCGTCCACATTCTCAAAGCTGCCCAGTCCTGCATAAACGTCGCTCACCTTCTCGGCGGGCAGAAATGTGTGCGCCAAAAACGGTGACTCGCCCTGATATCCGGGCCACATATACATCCCGGCATCCTGGTTCCACTGGAAGAAGTCGATGTTGCTTTCGATGCCGCCCATCGCGTCCACCGCGGGCCAGCTGCTGTCGTCAAAGCTCGCGCTCTGCCAGCCACTCGCGTTCGACTTCGTTCCCTTCCAGTCCGCATTGGTGATCAGGAGCGGCTGCGCCATCCCGCTCGGCTGTCCAATCATCCCCGGCGGCGCGGGGAGAAGCTTCGCCACCAGACGGTCGCCATGATCGGCTTCGATGGCCACCACGTTGTCGCCCGTCTGGAGCAGCCGCGTCACATCCACCCAGAACACCTTTGGCTCAATACGCGAGAGCGGGTCCGATGCCACGCGCCGCGCCTCGCTCCCGTTCACAAACACGTCGGCGCTCTGCGGGCCGGCCAGATACAGAATGGCCACCGGCGGCACGGTGTCCACCTGGAAGTGCGCCCGGAAATACCGCGGCGCATTCTGCTCGGCATCGTTCTGGTGCGCGGGATCGTGCGTCCACACATACTGCTCCGGCAGCGGCTGATGGAAGGACGAGAAGAGCACCGGGTGCTGGATATTTTTCGTCGGGTCCAGCTGCCCATCCGGCGGCCGCGTGGGCGCTGGGGCATCCTGGCCGGCAGCGGAGATCGTGGCCAACATCAGCACAGCAGCAAGGCAGGAGAGGGAGAGCGGGGCCAGGCGACGCATCATTTCGTGAACTCCTGAGCAAAGAAGTTTTCGCAAGTGCCGAAAGTATGCGCCTCAGTGAGCTATGTCAAACGAGCCGCGCGCCGGTCTACCCGTTCTCTACCCGGTCCTTGATATGGGCATACGCGGTCTCGATCAGCTTCCTGATTGAAGCGTCGTTGCTGGGCGTTCCCGGTTTCAGCTTCACATGCCGCATGAAGCGGCCATCGCCCTGCAGCAGGCGCGCCGGATCGGGCAGGCTTGCGCCGTGAAAGAATCCCACGTTCACGTGCGCTGTAAACACATTCACATGGGCAAAGGGCACGTTCCCGAGGCAGGCCACGGGGCAGCCGTCATGCAGGGTCTCCCGCACCTCGTCGCCGCATTGCCGCATCACCGCAAACCACTGCCGCGCCATCGCTCCCATTTCGCCGTCATGCGCGTCGAACCACGCCTCGATGGCGGGATCGCGGTCAACCGTACCGTTGAATCGCAGCAGTTCCGTTTTCATGGGCGGCAGCCTATCACGGAATGAGTGGTTGACCGGGTGGCTTCAAGAGCCTCGACCCTTTTCGCGCCAAATAAACGCACCGCTGGCTCCCGCCCCGGCATCCATCGCTTGCAGCGCTCCCCCAGCGGCGGTACGCTCAACTTTCCCCCCGCGTACTGATCCATCGCCGGCCCCCGATTTCGAACCTCAGGAAAGGAACCCCATGATCCTCGGCATGAGTCTCTCCGCCTTCACCCAGTTCCACGTCGCGATCAGCCTGATCGGCATCGCTGCCGGATTCGTTGTGATCCTCGGCATGATCGCCTCTCGATCCCTGCCCCTCGTCACTGCTCTCTTCCTCATCACCACCGCGCTGACCAGCCTCACTGGATTCCTCTTCCCGTTCCACGGCATGACGCCTGGCATCATCATCGGCATCCTCTCCTGCGTGGTACTGGTTTTTGCCGTCGTCGCGCGGTACGGGGGGCACATGGAGGGCGGGTGGCGGTCGACTTGGGTTGGCACGGCCATCCTGGCCCAGTACCTGAACTTCTTTGTCCTCATCGTGCAGTCGTTTGAGAAGGTGCCCGCTCTGCATGCGCTCGCACCGACGCAGAAAGAAGCCCCCTTCAAGATCGTGCAGCTCGCGACGCTGGTTCTCTTCGTGGTCCTGGCCGTTCTGGCGCTGCGCAGGTTTCGACCCGCTACGGCGGGCGCAGGCCGCGCTGTTCCAACCGCGTGACGCCCGGGCTTCTCGACGGAAAACGGACCCGTTTTCGATGGGGTCTCACGGGGATGTTGCTGATTCTGCTGGGGCGCATCGGTAACATCCATGGGTGACATCGAGATCCCATGTCACCCATCCCATGTCCCAACACCAGGGACATGGGGCACCCAGCACCCAGAGAATCCTGAACAAAAAGGCTGCCGGATGGGCAGCCTTCGCGAGAGGAATTCTTGTTTTTCCCCTCTATTTTTAGAATACCAAGTCTGGACCGATTTAGTGCCAGGTTTGGGCGGGTATTTTGGCGTAGAAGACTTTTGGAATCAAAGCCGATTACTTCAGTTCGGCCCGGAGGGGCTTGACACGTTTTCCACAGAGTGAGGAAAAAGTCCATCATCCGGCGAGCGGCCGGCTTCCCCACTGGCCGCCCGGGGCCCGGCCTCTGCAACGCGTGGTTCGTGACTCTCGGCGATTACGAATGGACTGCGTCTCGCAACCTGGGAGACGCAGCGCGCAGTCTGTCGCGCTACGATAGAGATTGATGTCCGCATCCCGAACGCGTGCTGTAGTTTGCCTCTCCGGCGGAATGGACTCCTGTGTATGCGCCGCCCTGGCCGCCCGGGATTATGAAGCGTACGCGCTGCACTGCAGCTATGGGCAGCGCACGGAAGAACGGGAGCTGCGTGCCGCACGCTCGGTCGCCGAAACTCTGGGATTCAAAGACTTTCTGCACCTGCGGCTGGATCTGTTCCGCCGCGTTGGCGGCTCGGCGCTTACCGACACCAGCATTGACGTTCCCGAGGCGCCGGCGGACGGCGCGGCGATCGGTACGGAAATTCCAGTGACCTACGTGCCGTTTCGCAATGCGCACTTCCTCTCCGCGGCGGTGAGCTGGGCGGAAGTGCTGGATGCGAAGGCGGTTTTCATCGGCGCCGTAGAGCAGGACAGCTCGGGCTATCCGGATTGCCGGCCGGCTTATTACGCGGCCTTTCAGGAATTGATCCGGCAGGGAACGCGGGACGGGGCCATCGTTGTAGAGACGCCGCTCATCCATATGCGGAAGAAGGAGATCGTGGCACTCGGCCTTGAATTAGCGGCGCCGCTGGATTTAACGTGGTCGTGCTATTCGGGATCGGACGCCGCCTGCGGCCTGTGCGAAAGTTGCGTGTTGCGGTTACGCGCTTTTGAGGGAGCGGGCGTCCGGGATCCGATCCGGTATGCGCACCCGCCCACCGGAGAGATTTTTAAGGAGGGTGCGTCGGTCCCCGTGGCCGGCGCACAAAGCAGAGAGGAATGATTATGCAAACGATACGTCTTTGGCCGCGGCTGGTACTGGCCGCTCTTATCGCCCTCGCACTGCCGCTGGCGGCGCAAACCGCGCAAACCGCGACGGGAAAAATTCACGGACACGTCACCGATCCCACCGGCGCGGCGCTGGGGAGTGGAACCATCTCGCTGTATGCCGGCGGAATGGCCTCGCCGACCGCCGAACCGAAGTACTCGCTGAATGTGGATGGGAACGGCGACTTCAAGGGAGACAACATCGCTCCCGGCGACTACACCATGGTCTACCGCAAGCCGGATACGCCGAAGGACAAGGTGGTGGACCAGATTGACAACGTGAAAGTGGTAGCCGGGCAGGATACCGCAGCCGATGACGATATGTCGCGGCAGGAGTACGTTGACAAGCTGTCGCCGGACCAGAAGAAGGCAATCGCAGATATCAAATCGAAGAACGCCGGCATTCTGAAGGAGAACGCCCAGATCAAGAACCTGAACGGCGATCTGCAGAAGGCGCGCACCGACGACCGGGACAAGAACTACGCCGATGCGGCGAGTCTGATGCAGCACGATGTGGCGATCAAGGCCGATGAGCCGCTGCTGTGGGTGGAGCTGGGACAGGCGCAGCTGGGGCTGAAGCAGTATTCCGATGCGGAGACCTCGCTGAACAAGTGCATCACGCTGGAGCAGGCCTCGAAGAAGCCGAATCCTGAAGTGATTGGCAGCGCGGGCAATGCGCTGGGCGAAGCGTATGCGGACGACAACAAGGTTCCCGAGTCGCAGGCCGCCTACGATGCCGCCGCCAAGGCCGATCCCGCCGGAGCCAGCATGTATTACCAGAACGAGACGATCGTGATGTCGCGGACGGGGCAGACGGACGCCATTGTGGCTGCTGCCGACAAGGCAATTGCGGCCGATCCGACCAAGCCGATTCCTTACTACCTGAAGGGGCAGGCGCTGATCGGCAAAGCCACCATGGATCCGAAGACGCAGAAGATCGTGGCGCCGGCGGGATGCCAGGAGGCCTATGAAAAGTACCTGCAACTGGCGCCGACGGGGCAATTCGCCAACGACGCGAAGCAGGTTCTGGCCGAGATGAATGCGGCACCGCCTGCGGCCAAAGGAAGGAAACACTAAGGCTGCCTGAACGTTCCACGGGAGCGCCGCTTTCCGAGATCCGGAGACGGCGCTCTTTTTCTTTTGCGACAATGACCTGAAGAGGGCTGCGCTGCAGTGCCGCTGATAGTGAGTTACGAAGAAGCCGCGCGGGTGGTACGCCATGAGGCGGAGCGGGCGATGGCGCAGGCTCGCCCCGAGGAGCGCGTGCCGCTGCTGCAGGCGGTGGGACGTGTTCTCGCGGAGCCGATTCTGGCGGATCGGGATCAGCCGCCGTTTGCGCGCTCCACGCGCGATGGATTTGCCTGCCGGGCCGTGGACCTGGAGAAGGGGAATCTGCGCATCGCGGGGCTGCTGGCGGCGGGGCAGTCGTGGACCGGCGGAGTTCTGAACCCCGGAGAAGCCGTCGAGATTATGACCGGAGCGGCAGTGCCGCCGGGCGCCGACTGCGTGGCCATGGTGGAGCACGTCACGGTGGAGGATGGGCGCGTGCAGCTCAACGGGCAGCATGGTCCGGCGTCCGGGGAAAACATTGTTCCCGCGGGAGCCGAGGCCCGGCGTGGCGACGCCATCATCCCCGAGGGACGGCGGCTGGGGCCGGCTGAGATTGCCGCTGCGGCCGCCTGCGGAGCGGCGAGTGTGCCGGTATTTGCGCGTCCGCGGGTGGCGATCGTTTCGACCGGCGATGAGCTGGTGGATGTCGCACAGGCGCCTCTGGCGCACCAGATTCGTAACTCCAACAGCTACTCATTAGCGGCGCAGGTGACCGCGGTCGGCGGCGAGCCGGAACTCTTTCCCATCGTGCGGGACGATGCGGCAGAGACGGAAGCGGCGATTCGCCGGGCGATGGAGTGCGATCTGCTGCTGATGACCGGCGGTGTCTCCATGGGGCGATTCGATTACGTGGAGCCGGCGCTGCTGGAGGCGGGTGCGGCGTTCCTGTTTACGGGTGTGCGCATGCAGCCGGGCAAGCCCGTGGTGTTCGGAAGGCTGGGAGAGAGGCACTTCTTTGGATTGCCGGGCAATCCCATTTCGACTTTGGTGACTTTTGCTTTATTCGTTGCGCCGATGGTGCGAGCGCTGGGCGGGGAGCGCGAAGTGGCGGCGCGCTTTCGCATGGCGAGGCTGGAAGAGGACGTCGCAGTGAAGGCTGGACTGACGCGGTTCCTGCCGGCGCATCTGCAAAGCGACGTGCAGGGGGCGGGGGTGCGGCGGCTTCCCTGGCAGGGCTCCGGGGATCTGACGGCGGCGGCACGAGCGAATGCGTTCCTGGTGGTTGGGGAGACGCGGGAGACGATGGACAAGGGAGAAATCGTCTCCGTGCTGGAACTGTGAGATTGGCGAACCGGCCGCCCTTCGCCCTCCGGTGCCGAGGTCAGGCAGCGTTGAGCCGATAGGCGCGGACCGCGGTCTCCACGAACAGGGCCTGCTGCTCGGCGGCAGAAAGCGGCGCCGCGAATCGTTCCACCGTGCGGGCCCAGTCGGCGTACGTGGTGGCGACGCGGCATACGGGCCAATCGGAACCGAACATCATGCGGTCCGGGCCAAACGCCGCCAGCGCCGTCTCAAGATAAGGGAAAATCTGCTCGTAGCTCCAGGAGGCGTAGTCGGCCTCAGTGACCACGCCGGAGAGCTTGCAGAATACGAGCGGCCGCCGCGCCAGCTCGGTGAGGTCGCGGGCCCAGGATTGCAGCCCGCCGCCGCGGATATCCGGCTTGGCGATGTGATCGAGAACGAAGACCTGGTTGGGATGCCGATCGACGAGGCGGAGGGCGGCGGGCAGTTGCCGGTGACGGATAAGGATGTCGTAGGCGAGCTGGAGGCGGAGCAGTTGCGCGAGGCCGGCATTGAAGTCGGCGCGATCCATATAAGCGTCGGGCTCGGCCTGCAGAACGTGCCGCACTCCGCGAAGCGCGGGATGCGCTGCCAGAGATTCGAGGAAGGTGGGGACGCGTGGGTCGGCGAGCGGCACCCATCCCACCACGCCGCGGATCCACGGGTGCTCGGCGGCTCTGGCAAGGAGCCATTCGGTTTCGGCGAGGGTCTGACAGGCCTGCACGGAGATGACGCCATCCACACCGGCGCCGGCGATTTCTGCGGCGAGGTCAGCCGGCAGAAAGTCGCGGCGAATGGCGGCCATCGAGTCGTTGATCCAGCCGTATTCGGCCGGGGAGTAGCGCCAGAAGTGATGATGGGCGTCGATGCGCATCGGGTGGAACCCGCAGCCATTTTATCTGCGCGGTTGCAGCGGGCGCGTTGCCGATCAGCGCAGGGAGCGAGTCAGTTGAGGGAGAAGGTCGCGAAACGCTCGTCCGCGGTGGCTGAGAGCGTGCTTCTCTTCGAGGGAAATCTGCGCCATGGTGCGCTGCAGTTCTTCCAGCCAGAAAAGTGGATCGTAGCCGAAGCCCCCTGTTCCGCGCGGAGACTCGAGGATCTCTCCTTCGACGATGCCTTCGCCGGTGGCCAGCATAACGCCGTCGCGCGCGACCGCCAGCACGCAGCGATAACGGGCAGTGCGCGTAGTTCTGCCGCGCATGCGATCCAGAAGGTAGAGGTTATTGCGCTCATCCGGGGTCGCGGACAGGGGCGGCTCGTAGCCCGCGTCCTCGGCAAAGCGAGCGGAGTGAACGCCGGGAGCGCCACCGAGGGCATCGACCTCGAGGCCGGAGTCGTCGGCAAGCACAATTTCCGGCGAGAGACGGCTGTAGTACTCGGCCTTGAGGCGCGCATTGCCGGCAAAGGTCGGCTGGTTTTCTTCCGGGGCGGGAATGGAGCGCAGGTTCGGCAGGGGCTGGAGCGCACATTCAGCCGCAGCGGCGGCCACGGAGAAATCCCGCAGCTTGCCGGGGTTGGACGAAGCAGCGTAAAGAGTCACCGGCACGGTATCCAGTTTAGGGCGAATGCCGGCGGGCGCGCGGCAAATCAAAGCGAAGGGGACAATTTTCGCAGCGGGCGACGGGTCCGCAGAACTCCTTGCCAACCTGGACGAAGAGCGCATGGAATTCGTTGTAGTGGCGGGTGCGTTCGCCGGGAGGGTCAGGGAGTGGGTGGGGCGCGAAAGCGGCCTCGGCCAATGACTGGATCGCGGTGTAGCTGGCGCGTTCGGGGGCGAGGCCGTGACGGGTGACAACGCGGCGCAGGTAGGTGTCCACCACCATGGCGGGTGCGTCCAGCGCATAGAGCAGAATGGCGTCGGCGGTCTCCGGTCCCACGCCGGGGAGGGTCAGCAACTGCTCGCGGACCGTTGCCGGTGATGGGCGGGCTGCGTCGCGCAGGGATTCGATCCGACCCTGGTAGTCGGCATCAAGAAAGGCGACGAAGGCTTTGAGCGCGGCGGCCTTGCGCAGCATGAACCCGGAGGGTCGGATGTGCTCGCGGAGTCTCTCCTCGGGAATGCGCCGCAGGCCGTCGATGGAGAGAATGCCGTGGGCTTCGAGATTGGCGATGGAGCGCTCGACGGATTTCCACGCGGTGTTCTGGGTGAGGTAGGCGCCGACGATGACCTCGAAGGGCGTCTTTGCCGGCCACCACGACTGCGGGCCCCAGGCCGCGGCCAGACGATCGTAGAGAGCGCGGATGCGGGCGGGCGCTCTGCGGCCGGAGGCAGCGTCGGAACGCGGGGAATTGATTCGAGCTGGATGCTGCGGCCGTTGCTTCACCATCGTCTGATCTTAAAATCCCGGGGGGTGCCGCATCGTTTGAGCGGGGCCGGTGCTCTTATAGTGGGTAGCGCATCTTCGATTCGGTTTTTATCCTTTTCTGGGGAGCAGCGATGGAATACGTCAATCTTGGCAGGACCGGGCTTAAAGTTTCACGCATTTGTCTGGGATGCATGACCTACGGAGCGCCGGCGACGCCTGAAGCCGCCAAAGGTGGGCGGCATGAGTGGACGCTGAATGAGGAGCAGAGCCAGCCATTTCTGCGCCAGGCGCTGGATCTGGGAATCAACTTTTTCGATACGGCCAACGTGTATTCAAGCGGCGCCAGCGAGGAGGTGCTGGGGCGCTTTCTGAAAAAGAATACGCGGCGCGAGGCGGTCGTAGTCGCCACCAAGGTGCATGGCGTGATGCGGGAGGAGCCCAATGGGCGGGGCCTCTCGCGCAAGGCGATTCTGTATGAGCTGGACGAGAGCCTGCGGCGGTTGCAGATGGATTACGTGGATCTGTATCAGATCCACCGCTGGGATTACGAGACGCCGATCGAGGAGACGCTGGAGGCGCTCAACGATGGGGTGAAAGCGGGCAAGGTGCGCTATATCGGCGCATCGTCAATGTATGCATGGCAGTTCGCGAAGGCGCTGGCTTTGGCGGAGCGGCACGGCTGGGCGCGATTTGTGTCGATGCAGAACCATTACAACCTGCTCTACCGCGAAGAGGAGAGGGAGATGATTCCGCTGTGCCGGGAGGAAGGGATCGGGCTGGTTCCGTGGAGCCCGCTGGCGCGGGGGCGTCTGGCGCGGCCGTGGAAGAGCGAGATCACGAAGCGTGCGGACACGGATCGGTTCGGCAATACGATGTACTCCGGCACGGAAGGACAGGACCGCGCGGTGGTGGATGGGCTGGAGCAGATGGCGAAGCAGCGCGGCGCGGCGCAGGCCACACTGGCGCTGGCGTGGATGCTGGAGAAGCCCGGGATCACGGCGCCCATCGTCGGTGCGACGAAGCCGCATCATCTGGAAGATGCCGTGGCGGCGCTGGCCGTTCGGCTGAGCCCGGAGGAGATCCGGTCGCTCGAGGAGCCGTATCGCCCGCATCCTGTGCTGGGGTTTAACTGAGGGACCGCGGCCTGGGTACCGGAGGCGAACGAGTTCACCGGTGCGGGGGTGGCGGGGCGCTGATGCGCGGGAGAACGATGATGTCGACGCGGCGATTCTGGCTGCGTCCATCGGCGGAGTCATTGGAGGCGAAGGGATGAAACTCGCCATAGCCGGCGGCGGAGAGGCGGGCCGGCGCGAATCCATAATGGACGATGAGGAGTTTCGTTAGTTCGCTGGCCCGCGCCGTGGAGAGCTCCCAGTTGGAGGCGAACCGGGCCGTATGGATGGGCACATTGTCGGTGTGTCCCTCGATGCGCAGGTCGTAAGGGGTGGCCGCGAGCCTGGCGGTGACGCGGTCGAGAGTGCCCTTCGATGCGGCATCGGGCACCGCCGAGCCGCTCTGATAGAAACCCGCCTCGCGCAGGGAGATGACCAGGCCGTCGCGCCCCAGCCGCAGGGCGACGACATGCTGGGCGATCTGCGGGGCCAGGACTTCGGCAAGCTCACCATGCAGCCGGCGCAGGTCCTGCTGCATGGCAGCCGAGGCGGCGAGGTCATCGGCAGGAGGGGCGTTCACGGTTGCGGGAAGCGCCAGCGTGGGCGCGAGCGGCGCATTGGATGACGGGGAGGGGGGAAAGAGTCCCAGAGCCTGAAAGGCCGACTGGATGGAGTGCGCCACCTGCACCTGCTTCTGCTGGTCGGCGCGAGAGCTGGCATAGAGCACAACAAAGAAAGCAAAGAGCAGCGTAATGAAGTCGGCATAGGAGACGAGCCAGCGATCGTGAGGGACACGGTCGGAGGAGCGGCGCTCGCGTTGACGGTGGTTCATGCGCGGATCTGCGTCTGCCGGGAGCGGAGGGTCTGGAATCCGGCGAGTTTGATTTCAATCATGCGCGGGTTCATACCCTCGAGAATGGCAATCACGCCTTCCAGCGCCATCTCCTTGCGCCGCTGGTCCTCGCGGGCGCGCTGCCGCAGCTTGCCTGCGGCGGGCAGGAAGAAGAGGTTGGCCGCGCCCACTCCGTAGATGGTGGCCACAAAGGCGACGGCAATGCCGCGGCCCACCTCATCCATGTGGTCGAGGTGCTGCATCACCTGGATGAGCCCGATGACGGCGCCGATGATGCCAATAGTGGGCGAAAAACCGCCTGCTGACTCAAAGACGGAGGGAATGCGGGCCTCGACTTCGCCCGAGGTCTCGATCTGTACTTCCATGATGCGGCGCAACTCGGTTGGCTCGGTACCGTCCACGGCCAGCATCACGGCCTGGCGGAGAAAGGGATCGGATACCTGGTCCAGATCGCGATCGAGCGAGACGATACCGTGGCGGCGGGCCTGGTTGGCAAACCCGACGATCTGCTGCAGGAGCGCCTGGCCGCCGTCGTCGCGATGGAGAAAGAGGCGAATGAGGCGCCTGCCCGCGGTGACGACGGTGGCCAGCGGAAACTGGAGCATGACCGCGCCGAGGGTGCCGCCGAAGACGATCATGGCGGCGGTCGGCTGCAGAACCTGTCCCACGTGTCCGCCTTCGAGAAGAAGGCCGGTGAGAATGCCGGCCAGCGCGAGGAAGATGCCGCCCAGGCTGCCTGCGTCCATGGCTTACTCTCCCGGCTCCGCGGCGAGGCCGGGTGCTGCGGACGCGGAGGATTGACTCTCTTCGCGGAGCGGCTTCGAGGCCAGGGCGGGCATAACGTTTGCGGCTTCGCCGAAGACGCGTGCGCGATAGGCAGTGGTGCGGCGGACCACCTCCTCGCAGGATTCAAGGACGACGATCTTTTCTCCGTTGATGAGGGTGAGCATGGTGTCGGGCGAGGCCTCGGCGTATTTGATGAGGTCGCTGTTGACGACCAGGGGATTGCCGTTCAGACGGGTGAGATGGATCATGGTCGGCGTCTCCGGCGCCCTCTCCATTGATCGGCGGAAGACGTGGGGGGGTGAGAACTGGCGCAAAGACGGGCAGGGCCGGAAGGCAAGCGGGGACGGCAGGGCCCACGCACGCCGCTCGCCAAACGGGCCAGAGGAAATAAAGGTGGCCAGCCCGGAGCCGATGAAGCGGTTGAGTCAAGCGGTTCCCGGGAGCGCGGCCAAAAGGATCGGCGCTCCGTTCAGGAACCCAACTTCAGTACAGGAGAACGATCATGGCATTGGGAGTCCTGAACAATATCTCGGCTGTGTATGCCGAGAACAACCTCAACCAGACACAGGCCAGCCTGCAAAACGTATTGCAGCAGCTTTCGTCCGGTTCGCGCATTAACTCTGGTGCGGATGACGCGGCCGGTCTTTCCATCGCCAACGGGCTGCAGGCCAATTCCTCGGCGCTGACCCAGTCTTCGGCCAACGCCACAGCAGGCGTCGGCTTTCTGCAGGTCGCCGATGGCGCGCTCTCGCAGGTCACCAATCTTCTCAACCGCGCCGTCACCCTGGCCACGGAGGCGGGCGGCGGAACGCTGTCCAGCTCGCAGTTGAGCGCAGCCAACCAGGAATACCAGGACATTCTGACCCAGATTGGCACCATCGGCAGCACCACGGAATACAACAATATCTCGGTCTTCACGGCGGGCACCGGGTCGGCGACCAACCTGGCAACCACCGATTTCACACAGACCGCGGCGGGCGATCCGCTGCAGGTCACGCTGACGCAGGGCGACGCGCTCAGTGGCTCCATCACGATTTCGTCCGCGTCCGGCACGAACCCAGGAACCCAGATTGTGAACCTCGCCAGCTACAGCGGTCTGGCCAGCGAGAACCAGTCGGTCGCCAATGCAGCGGCGACCTCGCTGACGACAGCGCTGAACGCCACCCTGGGTGCGGCGACCGGTTCAACGTATACCGCGTCGGTTGCGGCCGGCGTACTGTCGATCACTCCAACGAGCGGAGGCAGCGCGACCGAAGCGCTCTCCGTGACCGCCAGCGACGCATCCGAGACGCCGGCCAGCGCCAGCGCCATCAACATTTACACGAGCGACGGGAGTTCGGCGGGAAGCTACAACTACCTGGTTACGACCGGAACACTGACAACCGGGAACGTAGGCAGTTCCGACACAGGATCAGCCGCCGGATCGGCTGTCAGCGTGGTAGTCGGCTCTCAAACCGGCACCGGGGGCACTACCGCCGGGCACGGCACGGGAACCAAGCTTACCGGCACCGACCTCGATAACCAGGCGGACGCGGAAGCTGCTCTCCAAACGGTTACCGACGCCATCAGCTCTGTCGCCTTCCAGCGCGGCCAGGTGGGCGCCAACATCAATACCCTGAGTGCGGCGGCCAACATCGCCAGCGCAGAGGAAACCAACGTATCCTCTGCACAGAACTCCATCACGGCGACCGATTACGCTTCGGCGACCTCCAACATGTCCAAGTACGAAATCCTGACCCAGACCGGCATCAGCGCTCTGGCACAAGCCAACAGCACGGAACAGATGGTGACCAAGCTGCTTCAGTAAGCAGCGGGGTCGTTGCATCGGCGGGGAGCCTCGGCTCCCCGCATTTTCTTAGTTTTCTCCAACCCCGACCCCCTGTGAGCGGCACAGGAACTGCATGAAGACGCTCCGGGATAAAGCTCTCCCGGAACGGGACGATAACAGCACTATGGGAAGCGTCGGTTTGTCCTTTGGTTCCCCGACCAGCGGTCAGGGATTCGATGTCGCCACCACCGTCAGTCAGATTGTGACGAATCTGCAGGCAGTTGAAACCCCCTGGAAAAGCCAGCTGACCAGCCTGCAGTCGCAGGACACGGCTCTGACCAGCATCGGAACGGATCTGGGTTCACTGGCGACGGCGCTGCAGTCACTCACGGACTTCGACGGGGTGCTCTCGGGCAAGGAAGGCTCGAGCTCAGACAACTCCGTTGTTGCTCTGACCAACGCAACCTCGGCGGCCGCGGCGGGAAGCCACACCCTGGTGGTCAGTCAGCTGGCGCAGACCTTTTCGTATGCGAGCGGTGCGATCAACACCAGCGACACGCTGAGCGGCACGCTGAAGATCGGTTCCCAGGCGATTACGATCTCCGACGGAACGGTCGAAGACTCGAGCGGCGACCTCATCCCTCAGAACAACACGCTGACCACCCTGGCGTCCTATATTAATGCGGGTGATTACGGCGTCGAGGCCAATGTGGTGTCAGTGGGGAATGGTCAATCGGAGCTGGCCCTGGTGAGCGGCAGCACCGGCGCGGCGGGAGCGGTGACTCTGGATGGGAGCCAGCTCACCGACTCCACAACCGGGTCGACAACGGCGGGAACCGTCAGCTTCAGCCAGCAGCAGCAGGGGCAGGACGCGCAGTTCTCTCTCGACGGACTGCCGATCATGACGAGCAGCAGCAACACTGTCACGACAGCCATCCAGGGAGTCACCCTGCAGCTGCTGAATGCCGCACCCAGCGAAACGGTGCAGCTGGAGATCACGAATGACAACAGTCAGGTCGAGTCGGCAGTGAGCAGTTTTGTAAGCGCCTACAACACGGTGATCGGCGACCTGAATACCCAGGAGGGCAACGATTCCTCGGGGAACCCGGAGCCTCTGTATGGCAACCCGCTCATGGCCACGCTGCAGGAGTCCCTGCAGGAGGCGATGAATTTCACGCAGTCGTCGGGGGCCATTACCTCGCTGGCGCAGCTGGGCATCACGGCCAGCACGAGCTATGACGGAACGCTGACGCTGGACACATCGACGCTGGACAGTATGCTGAACAGCAACTATCAGGACGTGACGAATTTCTTCCAGGCCAGCGGGAGCGATACGTCGTTCGGAGCGAATCTGACTACGACGGTGAACAACCTGGGCAACGACTCGCCCAGCGGGGCGATCTATCTGACGCTGCAGCAGGATTCAAGCCAGGAATCGGACCTCAACACCAACATCACCAACGAGAACGCCAGCATCAGCGCGCAGCAGACCCTGCTGACGACGGAACTCAACGAAGCCAACTATACCCTGCAGGCGATTCCCAGCCAGATTGACGAAGTCAACGAGCTGTACAGCGCGATTACCGGCTACAACCAGAACACAAACGGCTGACCGGCCGTGGAGAAGCATGAACTATCAGCAGCAGGCAGTGGCAGGGATGAATCCGGTGGAGCTGATTGTGGCGCTCTACGACGGGATGGCCCGGTTTCTTTATCAGGCGATCGCGGCCGTCGAACGGCAGGATGCGGCAGAGCGCAGGACGGCGATTGGCCGTGTTCTGGAGATCCTGATGCACCTGCAGTCGCGTTTGCGCATGGACATTGGCGGGAGCTCGGCCCGGGCGCTGTCCGAGTTCTACGCCTCGATTTTCGCTTTGTGCCTGGAAGGCTCGAGGCTGGAATCGGCGGACCGGCTGAAGGAGGCGATCGCGTGTATCCGCGACGTCCGCGAGGCCTGGAACGTGGCGGCGCGCGATCCGGAAGCGCTGCGACAGGTGGCTGAGGGGGGAGGGCCACCGGCGCCGGTGATGATTCGGGCCAGCCGTCCGCGTGGAGAATCCGAACCCTCGCATTCCAGCTGGAGCGCGTGAGGAAAATCAGCCGGTGACGGCGAGCTCTTCTTCGAGGAGCTGCTTGTGAAAGAGGCCGGCATAGTAGCCGTTGTGGAGGAGCAGTTCTTCGTGCGTGCCCAGTTCGACGACGCGTCCCTGGACGAGGACAGCAATCCTGTCCGCATGGCGCACGGTGGAAATGCGGTGCGAAATGAGAATGGTGGTGCGGCCGGCCATGACGGAGCGCAGGCCTTCGAGGATCCGCTCTTCGGTGTAGGTATCGACGCTGGCCAGGGCATCATCGAGGATGAGGATGCGGGGATTGCGCAGGATGGCGCGGGCGAGCGCGGTGCGCTGTTTCTGGCCGCCAGAAAGCGTGAGTCCTCGTTCGCCCACGGCGGTTTCGAAGCCATTGGGAAACAGCCGGAATTCTTCGGCAATGCGCGCGACCTGGGCCGCGTGCTCCACTTCTGACTCGGACGCCTGGGGCACACCGAAGGCAATGTTGTCCCGGATGGGCGTGCTGAACAGGAATGTCTCCTGGGGGACGATGCCGATGGCGCTGCGCAGCTCCTCGAGGGAGTAGTCGCGCAAGGGGCGGCCATCGATCAGAACGGTGCCGGGTGGGGCGTCGTACAGGCGCGGAATGAGATTCACCAGCGTGGACTTGCCGGAGCCCGTGGGGCCGACGATGGCAAGGCTGGTCCCGGCGGGAATCGTGAGAGAAATGTTGTGGAGGACCGGCACGGAGCGGCCTTCTCCGGCAGGGTAGGCAAAATCCAGATCGCGAAATTCCACGTCCCCGCGGATGGAGCGCTCCACAGGAACGGTAGGAGCCTGGTCATAGATGGTGGGCTCGGCGACGAGAATCGCGTGGATACGGATGACCGAGGCGGTGCCCCGCTCGAAGAGGTTCACGACATATCCCAGAGCAATGATCGGCCAGGTGAGCATCAGCAGATAAGTGGTGAACGTGACGAAGGCGGCGAGGCCGATGCGATGGGTGAGGACCTCGTGGCCGCCCACCAGCAGGGCCACCACCAGGGCGATGCCCAGCATGAACTCCAGCGTCGGCCACAGCATTCCCATGAGGCGGACGAGGCGCAGCGCGCGCCGGATATATTCGCGGTTGGAACGTTCAAACGCCGCCACCTGCGCTTCTTCCTGGGCGAAGGCTCGCACCAGACGAGCGCCGGAGAAGTTCTCCTGGGCCTGCGCGGAGATGTCGGAGAACATGGCCTGAATGCGCTCGAAGCGCTGGTGGATTTTGCGGCCCATGAACTGGATGAAGATGCTGGCCAGGGGCATGGGAGCCAGCGCGGTCAGCGTGAGGAAAGGGCTGATGCGCAGCAGGAAGAAGAGAGCGCCAGCGGAAAACAGCACCGTATTGGCGGTATACATGATGGCCGGACCGAGCAGCATGCGAACGGCGGACAGATCGTTCGTCATGCGGGCCATGATGTCGCCGGTGCGATTCTCGTGGTAGTACGAGGCGGCTTGCTTCTCCAGCTGGCGGAAGAGATCGTTGCGCAGATCGAATTCAATGTCGCGCGAGATGCCGATGATGATCCAGCGCATGAGGAACAGAAGAATGCCGTGGGCGACGGTGACGCCCAGCAGCAGACCGGCGTAGCTGAAGATTTTGCTCCAGGTAACACCGAGGTTCAGATCGTGCACAGCGAGGCCGATGACCCGCGGAAACTGGACCCAGATGGCGTTTGCCAGGACCGTGCACAGGCATCCCCATGTATAGCCCTTCCAGTAGCGGCGCATGTAGGGAAACAGCGGTCGGAGATTGGCAAACATAGGCAATCAGTTTACGTAGGGGTGCGCAGAAGAAGCCAGGCGCCGGCCAGGCCGAAGAGGAAATCGGGCGACCAGGCGGCAAGGAAGGCGGGCAGCCAGCTCACATTGCCCATGGCCTCAAAGAAACCGGAGACGACAAAGTAGGCGATCGCGACGCCGATGGCCACGGCGATGCCGGACAGAGAGCCCCGCTTGCCCATGGACAGCGCAAAGGGCACGGCGAGAATGGCCATGACCAGGGTGATGAGCGGATAGGCGAGCTTGTGATTGAGCTGCACCCGCAGCGGCACGGTGTTGAACCCGCTTTGCCGCAAATTGCGGATGTAGCGCGCCAGTTCGCCAAAGCTCATCTCGGTGGACTGGCGCACTTCTTTGGTGAAGTACCCGGGCGGTTCGCGGATTTCCGGAAAGGTGGTGACGGAGAAGCTCTGATAGATAACCCCTTCCGGCGTAAAGGTGCGCTCCCAACCATCTTCGAAGACCCATTCATTGAGTTTGGGTTCCCAGTGGGCGGTGGCGGCAAAGATTCTCCTGGAAAGATTGAACGATCCGGGCCGGAACTCGAAGACGGAGAGATTGCCAAAGCTGTCGATATCGGGGTCGAAATACTGGTAGTAGAAGATGCGGCTGGGTTGGCCGGCATGCTGCTGGCCGAAGATCCACTTTCTGCCAGGGTGCTCGAAGGTTTCCGGGGGCTTCCCTTTGATGACATTGCGCAGCGCCTCCTGGCGGCGATTCGCCTGGGGCAGATAGGTGTCGTCAAAGACAAACAAGGATGCCGAGAGCACGGCGGCGATCACGAGGACCGGCACAACGATGCGGTAGAGGCTGATGCCGGTGGCTTTCATGGCGGTCAGCTCGCTGTTGCGATTCATCACTCCGAAAACGACCAGCACGCCGATCAGGACGCTGAGCGGGGTGATGAGGTAGATCATGCTGGGCGTGAGGTTAATGAGGTATTCGCCCACGGTCACGAGAGGCGTTTGATTGCGAATGATGTCGCCCAGCAGCTCGAAGAAGGTGAAGACCAGCATCAGCATCACGAACGTGATGAGCACCATGCCAAACGTCAAAAGAAACTCGCGCAGGACATATTCATCGAGCAGCAGAGGGAAACGTCCGCGCAGGAGGCGCCGCCGCGGAGTGAGCTGGACTGCCTCCCCGGGCGTCGCGGTCTGGCTGGCGCGCAGCCGGAACCGGTTGCCGATTGAGGAAAGCATGGAGAGCGCAGCGCCGCCGGTGGACATTTGCCGCAGCAGGATGATGCCGCACACAGAGAAGACCACGTTGGCTTCCCACACCCCGACAAAGGCAGGAATTTTATTCTGGCGCGCCAGCGCTGTCCCGGTGGAGGAAAGGAAGTAATAGATGAAGACGAGGGCGATGCTCAGCACAAAGCCGGCGCTCTTGCCTCCGCGGCGGGAGGAGATGCCGAGGGGCACGCCCACCAGCATGAGCACCAGGCAGGCGGCGGGGTAGGCCAGCCGCTTCTGGAACTCAATCTCATAGAGGCGTCCATTACGGTCCTGGGTATGAGCCAGCAGTTCCTGCAGGGTCATGGCCAGAATGGGCGTATCGCTGTGGCCCAGGCGCACGCTGGTCTGGGCGCCGATCTGCAGGGGCAGATCGGTCTGTTGAAAGGTCGATACCGTGTAATCGTTGGGCTGGTTGTCGACGGTCTGGTGCTCGGTGCCGTCGCGCAGGCGCATCAGGATGGACTGGCCTGGACCATTCACCACGGTGGCTCGCTCAGCGGTCGTGACCCGGGGCGCATCCGGATCGGTCACGTCGGCAAGAAAGATGCCGCGCCAGTTCGCGGCACCGATGCCGGCTCGCACATCCTGCACATACAGCACGTAGTTTTTGAAGTCTTCGTAAAAGACCCGGGGCTGCACCTCTGCGGAGACCTGCGCGTTGGCCAGGGATTTTTCAAGGTTCAGCATGGCCGCCGTGGCCCGGGGCGCAAAGTACATGGAGTTGGCGAAGCTCACACCCCATGCGGCGAACGCCACAATGCCGACGACGCGCACGAAGCTCCACACGCCGACCCCGGAGGCCCGCATCGCGGTGATTTCACTGTCGGCAGCCAGACGGCTGAGGCCGAGGAGAATGCCAACCAGCACCGCCATGGGGATGGTGACGGTGAAGATGTCCGGGAGCAGGGCGAGGATGATCTTGACTACCGTTCCCAGCGCCGAACTGTTTCGGACGACCAGCTCCAGCAGGCTGGGCAGATAGCGGATGAAAAGGACGAAGGTGAAGATCGCGCCCCCGATGAGCGCGTGCGACAGAACTTCTTTCAGTATGTATCGGGTGAGGATGCGCACAGTGGAGGTTCCGTCTTCAGTTTAGCGCGGTGTGAACCGCCTCAGGCGCAGGCTGTTGGCGAGCACGCTGACCGAGCTGAGAGCCATGGCGGCACTGGCAAGGGCGGGACTGAGCATGATGCCGAAGGCGGGATACAGCACGCCGGCGGCGATGGGAATGCCGAGGAGGTTATAACCGAAGGCCCAGCCGAGGTTCTGGCGCATCACGCGCAGGGTTTGCCGGGCCAGCAGAACGGCCTCAAGGATTTGCCGCGGCTCACCGTGCAGCAGGATGGCATCACCCGCTTCCCGGGCCAGGTCGGCGCCGGTGCCCATGGCCAGGCCGGCATCCGCCTGGGAGAGCGCCGCTGCATCGTTGATGCCGTCGCCCGCCATGCCCACGCGGTGGCCCTGCTGCTGCAGCTCGCGAATCTTCGCCAGCTTCTGATCGGGGAGCAAACCGGCCCAAACTTCCATAATGCCGGCGGAACGGGCGATGACCTCGGCGGTCGAAGCGGTGTCGCCGGTCAGGATGGCGGTGCGGATCCCGAGGCGGCGCAGACCAGACACAGCCTGCTTTGCGGTGGCGCGCAGAGTGTCGCGGGCTTCAATCACGCCCGCCAGCTGGTCTTTCCGCGCGACATACATTCGGGTGGTTCCCGCGGCGGCGATCTCTTCGGGAAGGGAAATTCCCAGTTCCCGCATCAGCACGGCATTGCCGGCCGCTACGGCGCTGTCCTCGATGGTTCCCTGAATGCCTTTGCCGGGAATCGCGCGCACGTCGGTGGCCGAGGGCACCGGCAGGCTGCGCTTCTCTGCCGCGTTCAGGATCGCTCTGGCGAGCGGATGCTCGGAGCGCTGCTCGAGCGCGGCCGCGAGCTCCAGCACCTCGTCTTCGGACCATCCGCCGGTGACGCTGATCGCGGTCACCTCCGGCTTGCCCTCGGTGAGGGTGCCGGTTTTGTCGAGGACCAGCATATCGATCCGGGCCAGACGCTCGAGGCTCTCGCCGCCCTTCAGCAGCACCCCCAGTTGCGCGCCGCGCCCGATGGCGACAGTGAGAGCTGCAGGGACGGCGAGCCCCATCGCGCAGGGGCAGGCGATGACCAGCACCGCGACCGAAACGGCAAAGGCGCGACCGGCGCCGCCACCGGCGAAGATCCAGATGAGAAACGTGAGCAGCGCGAGGCCCAGCACGACGGGCACGAAGACGGCGCTGACCCGGTCGGCGAGCTGCTGCATGGGCGCGCGCGACGACTGCGCTTCTTCCACCAGGCGCATCATCTGGCCGAGCACGCTGTCCGCTCCGACGGAGGTAGCGCGGTACTCGATGGCGCCGTCGAAATTAAGGGAGCCGCCAATCACTCGATCGCCGGACTGCCGCGTCACCGGCAGCGATTCTCCCGTAATGAGCGACTCGTCGATGGAGGTAACGCCGGCAAGGACGACGCCGTCGACCGGGACGCGCTCGCCGGGACGCAACCGCACGACATCGCCGGCGACCACCTGGCCCAGAGGCACCTCTACTTCGCGGTTCTCGCGCAGAAGACGAGCCGACTGCGGCTGCAGGCGCATGAACTCGTGCAGCGCATCGAGGGTGCGCCGCTTCGCGCGGGCATCGAGCCACCGGCCCATCAACAGGAAGCCGATGATCAACAGAACCGCGTCGTAATAGACGTCGGGATGCAGGCCGTGGTGCAGGAAAACGCCAGGAGCGACGGTGGCCACGAGTGAATAGAGAAAGGCTGCGCCGGTCCCGAGGGCGACCAGCGTGTTCATATTGGTGCCGCCGTGGACGGCGGCCGTCCAGGCCTGGCGGTAGATGATGCCGCCGCCCCAGATCATCCCCACCAGCGTGATGGCCAGCATCGCGTATTCGAGCGCTGCGGGCAGGAGCGCGTGGCCGGGCACGATCCAGTGCGACGCGCTCATCATGAGCCAGACCCCAACGCCGCCAGCCAGGGTGAACAGCGCTTTGGCCCGCAGAGGCGCTTCATCGGCTGCCGTTTCGTCGGCGTGGCCGGCTGATTTCGTCGGGGGAGCCGCGTCGTAGCCTGCAGCGCGGACGGAAGCGATCAGGTCATCGATTTTCGTCGCCGAAGGACTATAAGTTATGCGGGCGGAATTGGTCAGCAGGTTCACCGAGGCCTCGCGCACCCCGGCTGTCCCGCGCAGAGCGCGCTCCACGTGGCTCTGGCAGGCGGCACAGCTCATGCCGATCACCGGCAGGGTGACGGTGCAGCTCTCCGCTGCCGGGCTCTCCTGAGCCTTCGCTGCGCGTTCCACTTCGGTTGCCGGCATCAGGGCTCCACGGTGGCCGGATACCCGGCTTTCTCCACCGCACTCACCACGGCGCTCTCCGGCACGGTCTCGGGAGCTTCCACACGCGCTCCGCCGACACGCACGTCGCCGACGCGCACGCCCTCGACCTTCTCCAGCGCCTGACGCACCCGGCGCACACAGGCATCGCAGTGCATGTTCTCGATCCGCAGTTTGGTCTCCCGCATGAACACCCCCGTAATCCATGATGCGCCATCCGGCTGCCAGGACTCACGCCGGGGGAACGTCGCGCTCTTCAGCAGCGCAGCTCGATCAGGGATTGGCGACAAAGCGGTACCCAACCCCGCGGATGGTCTGCAGATGTCGTGGTGCGGCAGGATCGTCTTCGATGTAGCGGCGCAGGCGGACGATGAAGTTATCGATGGCGCGGGTGTCGGTGTCTTCGCGAACGTGCCAGACCTGCTCCAGCAGCTCTTTGCGCGCGACGATCCTGCCCTGATTGCGCACCAGGTAGCGCAGCAGATCCACTTCCATCAGGGTCAGGCGGACGAGCCGTTCGGGCGTGTGCAGCTCCAGAGCGTCGAAGTCGATGCGCCGTCCGGCAAAGGAAAACTCGGCCGTCTCAGGGTCGGCTGGGTTCTTGGCCTGCGCTCCATGCGACCAGGTCATACGCCGCAGCAGGGCGCTCAGGCGGGCGAGGAGCACGTTCAGGTCGAAGGGCTTGGGCAGGTAATCGTCGGCGCCGGCGGCAAACCCCTGCACGATATCTTCGGGGCGGCTTCTCGCCGTCAGCATGAGGATGGGGACAAAATTGCCCTGGGCTCTGAGGCTCGAGGCGATGTCGAACCCGCTCCGCCCGGGCAGCATCACGTCGAGCAGGACGGCGTCGAAGCGGTCGTGCTGCAGCGATTCCAGAGCGGATTCACCATCCGGGGCCAGGCTGACGGTGTGCCCTTCCGCCTGCAGATTGAACAGGAGGCCCTGGGCGAGATTGCTTTCATCCTCGACGACCAGGATTCTCGCCATGGTTAATCGTGCTCCGGCACTGGATTCAGGATGCGGGGGAGCTGCACGATGACGGTGGCGCCGCGGCCTTCGCCGGCACTCTGCGCAGTGGCATCGCCGCCATGTTGCCGGGCAATGGTGCGCACCAGATATAAGCCGAGACCCGTGCCTTTGGTGCGGAGCACGCTGCGGCTGGGCACCCGATAGAAGCGGCGGAAGATGCGCTTGAGGTGGGCGGCGGGAATCCCAATTCCCTGATCCGTGATGCTCACGCGCACCCAGGCCTCCTCGATGCCGAGCGCCACCCGCACGTCGGCCCCATTGGGCGAGTACTTCACAGCATTGCCCAGCACATTCAGCACAGCCGTCTGCAGCTCGTCCGGATCGCCGCGCACCGTCATCGACTCTGCACCGGGGTCCACGCTGAGTGTGATCGCTCGCTCTTCGAGGTGATGACGCACCAGAGTGGTGTGGATGCATTCCTCGACCAGAGGGCGCATATCCACGGCCACGCGCACATGAGAGCGAGCCCGCTGGCCCACTTCGCCGGCCTTCAGCACCTGCTCGATGGTGGCTAGCAGCCGATCGCTGTCCACCAGCATGCGCTTGTAGAACTCGCCGCGCTGCGCGTCATCAAGCTGGCGGCGCTGGAGAGTCTCCAGATAGAGGTGGATCGAGGCGACGGGTGTCTTCAGCTCATGGGTCACGGCGCTCAGGAAAGCATCGTGCCGCTCGTTACGGCGCACTTCCCGCACCAGGAAGATGGTGTTCAGCGCCACTCCGGCAATGAGCAGGAGAAAGAACGGGATGCCCACCGCCATGGGCCACACGCGCCGCCAGTTGAGGACGATCCAACCTACGTTCAGGACGACGGCGACGCCGATGAGGCACACGCCGAGCAGGGTGAAGAGGACCATGTTCCGTCTTCGTCCGCTCAGGCGCATAAGAAAGCGCCCGCCAGGTAAGGACCTTGCGGGCGCTTCTATTGTCGCAATTCCAGGCACGGGGTGCTGAAAAGATCGCTTAAGCTACGCCGGCCGGCCGTGGATTGCCGGGGTCATACTGCGCCAGTTTCACCTCGCGCGCCAGGCCCACTTTGTTCAGCAGCCAGATACCGTAGTAGTTCACGTCCATCTCGTACCACTTGAGGCCGTGGCGAGCGGAAACCGGATGGGCATGATGATTGTTGTGCCAGCCCTCACCCCCGGTGAGCACGGCAACCCACCAGCTGTTGCGCGACTCGTCGCGGGTCTCGAAGCGGCGCGATCCCCACATGTGGGTCGCGGAGTTGACCAGCCAGGTGGAGTGCAGCCCCAGGGTGGTGCGCAGGAAGATACCCCACAGCAGCCCAGGGATGCCGGCGACGGCCAGGCAGATCAAACCGGCCACTACCATGGGAACCCAGTGGTATTTGCTGAGCCAAACGTAAAACCGGTCGCGCTTGAGGTCCGGCACATAGCGGCCCAGGGCTTCCGTTTCGGCATGGAGAGATTCGCCGCTGATGATCCAGCCCACGTGCGCCCACCAGCCGCCGTCGTTGGGGGTGTGGGGATCGCCTTCCTGGTCGGAGAGCTGATGATGGACCCGGTGCAGGCCGACCCAGAAGATCGGGCCACCCTCCAGCGCCAGCGTGGCGCAGACGGTCATGAAGTATTCCAGCCACTTCGGAACCCGATAGCCGCGGTGGGTCAGGAGCCTGTGGTAACACATGCCGATGCCGAGGTTGTAGGCCATGAACCAGAGCACCGCGAAACAGGCCAGCGCCTTCCAGCTGAAGGTGAAAAGGGCCGCTACGGCTCCGATGTGAAACAAAACCATAAAGAACATGGTGATTTTGCTGATTCTGCCGCCCTGGGCTTTACGCCCGAGCTTCGGCATCACGCGCTGGCGGGGCTCGGCATGCGGCTGGGGGATGGCCGTCGCGGTGGGGTGGGCGGAATCGACAGCGGGAATCTCGGCGGCTTCAACGAGCATCTCGGGGGACATGGAAATCCAGACTCTCGGGGATGGGAATTGCGGCATCGCGAAGGCGCCGCTGTTCTTACCGTAGCAGCCAGAAACTGCGGTTGGGTGTAACACTTTTGTAAGCCGGGCCTGCCCCGGTCAGGCGGAGCCGCTCCTGGACGGTTGAGGGGAGCGCGGTTCGTTTACGCTTCTTTAACCCTCTCCGGAGACGATACATTCGCGATGAAATCTCTCACCCTGCCTCTCTCGTGCGCCGCGCTAGCCGGCTGGGCGGTGCTGCTCGGCTCCGCTCAGACCATCCATCTGCCCACCAGCAAGGAGATTCTCGGACCGGTGCCCGGGAATCCGCAGCGGCTGAACAGCCTGCCCATGACGGCGGCGTGGTCGCCGGATCACCGTTACCTGGCGCTGGTCAATGCGGGCTTTGGCACGGTGGAGTCGAACTACGAGCAGTCCATCGCGATTCTGGACACCAGCACCGGCAAGCTGACGGACTACCCGGATGCGCGGACCGGGATCGTTTCCCAGCAGACGCTCTACTCCGGGCTTGCCTTCTCGGCGGATGGTTCGGAGCTCTACGCAAGTTTTGACTCCCTTTCCGCGCCGCAAGGCGGCAAGCCGGATGAGACGGGGAACGCGATTGCGGTCTACCGGTTCACGGGCGAGAGCCTGACGCAGGAGCGGCTGATTCCGGTGCCGCTGCGGGCGCTCTCCGGCGGGCAAAGCCAGCAGCACGGGACCATGGATCTGCCGCAGGACCAGGCGATTCCGGCGCCGACCGGGTTGGCGGCCGTAAAGGGTGCTGACGGCGCCGAGAAGCTTTTGGTCGCCAATGAATATTCCGATGACGTGCTGCTGCTGGACGCGACGAGCGGCAAGCTCGAGACGCGGTTTGACCTGTCGTCAGGACCGACGATCCCGACGACGTATCCGATCGCTGTGGTGGCCAGCCCGGATGGCGAGCGGGCCTGGGTCGCCCTGTGGAACGGGTCCGCGGTGGCGGAGCTGGATCTGCACAGCGGGAAGGTGAAGCAGCGGCTGGCGCTGCTGCCACCGCTGCGGCCAACGGATCCCAGCTCCCACCCCATCGCCATGACGCTGAGCGCGGACGGAACGACGCTCTACGCGGCGCTGGCCAATCGCGACGCGGTGGCCGTGATCCAGGTGGGCGGCGCCAGGATGAAGCTCACTGCGATTCTCGACGCGCGGCTGCCGGGGCAGGCTTTCTTTGGCGCCGAGCCGGACGCGGTAGTGCTCTCGGACGACGGCAAGACGCTCTACACCGCGGATTCCGGTTCGGACGCGGTGGCGGTTTACGACCTGAATCGACTCAACGGCCCCGATAAGCTGAACGTCCCGATCGGTTTCATCCCGACTGAGTGGTATCCAACGGCGCTGGCGCTGAAGGGCGAGCACCTTTATGTGGCCACGGGCAAAGGCGAAGGCACAGGGCCGAATGCGGCGCCACAGCCGGAGGCACCGCATCCGGGACCGGGCCAGACGAAGCGGCTGGAACAGAGGCCGCATACCTACATCGCCACCCTGCTGCACGGGTCGCTGGCGACCATCGACCTGAACGAGGTGCGCGGTCAGTATCGCGAGCTGACGACCGACGTGCTGAAGAGCAACCTGATGTATGCGGCGCAGAAGCAGATTGAATTCCGGGGCGGGGGCAATCGGATCCACCACGTGATCTACATCATTAAAGAGAACCGGACCTACGATCAGATCTTCGGCGACCTGGGTGTGGGCGACGACGATCCATCGCTGACCATGTATGGCGAGTCGATTACGCCTAATCTGCACGCTCTGGCGCGGCAGTTCGGGGTGCTGGACAACTTCTACGACTCCGGCGAAGTGTCGGGCGACGGGCACGTGTGGTCGACGGCGGGGATCACCAGCGATTACACGGAGCGGACCTGGCAGCAGGCTTATCGCGGCCACGAGCGGGTGTATGACTTCGAGGGCGTGGTCGAGGGCGGCTACCCGCTGCTGGAGGGCATCCCGGATATCGACGAGCCGTTCAGCGGTTATCTGTGGACGGATTTCGCTCGCAATCACAAGACCTATTACCACTTTGGCGAGTTCATCTCGAGCCAGTTCTGCACCGATCAGGCGACGCTCGACCACGGAAAGCCGGAGGAGCAGAAACTGCCGCAGGTGGCAGGGACGCCGGAGGGAAAGCACTTCTGCGATCACCCGTTCATTCACAAGGGTGATCCGATTCCAGCGAATTACGGTGGGGGAATCAGCCCGTATCCGTGGAACATCCCGCTGATCTACAAGAATGTGGCGACCAAGCGGGAGCTGGAGGGGCACTTCGATCCGCTGTATCCGGACTTCGAACTCAGCTTTCCGGATCAGCTGCGGGTGAATGAGTTCCTGGATCACTTCAACCAGTGGGTGGCGGATCGGAAACAGGGGCACGATACGATGCCGCAGTTTGTGATGCTGCGGCTGCCGAACGATCACACGGCTGGAACGACTCCTGGCATGCCGACGCCGCAGGCTTCGGTCGCCGATAACGATCTGGCGGTCGGGCGCGCGGTGGACGCGGTATCGCACAGCCCTTATTGGGACGATACGGCGTTCTTCATCCTGGAGGACGATGCGCAGGACGGAGCGGATCACGTGGACGCGCATCGGTCGATTTCGCTGGTGGTGAGCAAGTACGCGCCGCATAAGGCGAAGCCCTTCGTGGATCACACGTTCTACACGACGGTGAGCACCCTGCACACGATCCTGAAGCTGTTGCAGGCTCCGCCGATGAGCACGAACGACGCGCTGGCTCCGCTGATGACGCCGGAGTTTACGGGAGCGGGCGATCAGCCGGCGTTCAGCGCCGATTATCGGAATCGGGACAACGGGCTGATCTACACGGCGAACACGGCGGCGTCGGTAGGAGCGAAGGAGTCGGCGAAGATGGACTTTCGCGTCGAGGATCACGCGCCGGTAGTGAAGCTGAACGTGATTCTGTGGAAGGAAGCGATGGGGAAGAAGCCGGTTCCGTGGATGCTGACGCATCCGCTGGCGCCTCGGGATGGGGATGACGACGACCAGTGACCCCCCTCCCCCTCCCTTCGAGAACTGGTATTTGATTCTGAAGGAGTTAGGCGGAGGAGTGCCGGGGCGATGCCGCCGATCTGCCGGACAACAAAGTAGATAGCCTCTCGTCTCGAATGCAGCATTGGGGAGCGGGAATGCAGCACCGGCAGCTGCGAGCGACGCATCTGTTTGAAGCTGGAGCAGATGGGTTGCTGCCGGGAGTGGAGCATTGGGGAACGGGAAGAATAGCTTAGCCCGTGGATCCTGCTGCCGCTCAAGCCGACTGCGGGCTTGAACGGCACTCGGGCTGCCGAGATGAGAAAGAGCGATCCGCTGGTTAAGAGTGGCGGAATCCTGGGACCCCTGGCCTGGAAAGCAAAAGGACTCGCGCGTGGCGAGTCCTTTTGGATCAGGTTCTGATTCAGTGTGACGGGCGGCGCGGGGTGAGTGCAAGGGGAAAGCGCGGGCTGAGGAAACGAAGGTAATGGAGATGCCCAAATACGGGAGCGTTCTTGATAGGGAGCGGCCGAGATTCCCGTCAGGACGTGATCTGTCTTTGCGCCTCTAAGGGGATGTATGATGCGGTTGTCGACCTGTGCCTTTCGCTATACGTGAGGCTGAGATGCTGAAGAATAAGCCCACTCGCAAACCCGGACAGGATCTTCGCACAGTACCGACATTTACGCTTCCCGAAGCTGCCGGAATGCTCGCGATTCGGCCGCGAACAATGTTCTCCTGGTATGAGGGCGATGAGCCGATCCTCAACGCATCCGCAAAAGTCGGTTCAGTCCATCTCCTTTCATACCGGGACTTAGAGGAAGCCTATCGGGTTTTCCTGCTGCGCGAGCGTTTTCATTTTTCTCTACAGTTCCTCAGAAGATCGATGTCGAACGCCCGCAAGCTATTCAAATCACAGCATCCCCTTCAGCGCGCGGATGCTGTGATGGAGTGTCTGAACGATCTTGTTTATGACAAGCCAGCCCGCGGGGATCAGCCTCGCACGATAACGTCGTTGGGGCTAAAGCCGGGCCAGCAGTTCGTTCGGGAAGTGGCCGATCTTTTCGGGGCTCGTATCGTCTCAGGCAAATTCATGTTCCCGTGGAGATATGCGGCGACGGATCAGGACAGCCGTCCAGTGTCGGTGAACCCACAAATCATGTCCGGGCGACTGGTTGTGGCTGGCACCCGAATCCCGGTAGCGGCTCTCGCTGAGGAGAAACGAGGGGGGAGCAGCCCGGCCGAAATCGCACGCGATTTCGGCCTGGAGCAGGAAATCGTAGAGAAAGCGCTGATCCACGTTGGGCTACGTCAGAAAGCGGCATGAAGAATGTGTGTTGTTTCTTGACGAGGGCTTTTCGGCTCCGTCCGTCGCTGAGCGTCTGACCACGGCGGGATTTACCGTCCAACGCTTTCCCGAATGGTTCAGGGATGAGAACGGTCAGCCTCTGCGCAACATTCCGGATTCAGACGTTATCCGATTTTGTAACAAACACGGCTGGTTGCTTGTCACTCGCGACCATGAGATGAAGAGCCTGCATAGGGAAGAAATCCGCAAATCTGCAGTTGCGATTTTTGCAACGGCTCACAACAGTGCGAAAGACCAAGGCGAGTGGGTTGCCGCAATCATCAACTTGAAAGGGCGTATCCTTCGCGAGTTTCGGAAACGGGAGCGGCCATGGTTTGCTGTGTTCAGCCGTGAGTCCAACATTACGTCGATACAGACGATCAAATAAATATCACAGGCTCGTTACCATATCGGCCGAGTGTATCGCCCGGTGACAGTGCCTAAGAAGGCTGGATTAAATGAGCAAGTCGAAGACAAGAACGTTCGACCCGGCGGAATATCAGGATGACGATGCCGCGGTTGCCGCCTATCTGAGCGAAGCGCTGGAAACCGGGGATGGGGCCTTTGTGGGGGATGCGCCGGGGGTGGTGGCGCGGGCGCCTGGGTTGCGGTTGTCCGTCGCGCCTGCCGGTGTTGAACTCGCAGAACTCCGGGGGTGAAGGAAGAAGTAGCCCACCCTGTCGCGCAAAGGACGCGCAACAAGGATGGGGCACCCACATTACGGGCACCCGGGTGCTTCAGGTCGTCAGGCGGTTGGGGGAGATGGGGTGCATCTGCGCCATCGACAGGGCGGTGAGGCTTGCGAGGCCGGTGGTGATCTCGACCGAAATCGGTGGGGCGGTGGAGCCTTCGCAGTAGAAGCGCTGGGTGAAGGCGCCGTGGCGGTTGGCCATGCATTCGATGACGGAGCCATCGATATAGAAGCGGAGCACGACTTCGGGATTGGGATCGACGCCGAGGGAGACGGGCTGGTCTTCGATCTGGATCTGGTTGGGGTGGGCGGGGTCCCAGCGGCCGGTGAGCCAGGGTTGCGCGGCTGCCTGCGATACGAGGGCGAGGGTGAGCGGCTCAGAGGCGCGGCGGAAGGTGAGGACGATTGCGCCGCAGGCGTTGTGGATTTGCAGACGGGTGAGCTGGTCACGGTCCTGCGCTTCGTTGCCGGAGAGGTGCAGGCGGTGTTCGTCTTCGCGCAGGGTTTCGACATTCGGCGCGACTGCCATTTGCAGATCGTTGCGGGCGTCCAGAGTGAGGACGCGGGGGAGGGACATGACGCCGGCCCAGCCGGCAGCGCTGTACTCCGCTTCGGGGCGGCGTTCCTGGATCCAGCCCCAGAGGATGCGGCGGCCGCGGGCATCGAGCTGGGTTTTCGGGGCGTAGTAAGCGCCGCAATCGAGAAGGCCGCTGCGCTCGGGGTGGAAGAGCATCGTTTCTGTGTCAAGGACGCCGGACTGCCAGTACGCCTTGCCGCCGGTCGAGTGGATGAGAACGT
>DATAWD010000013.1:0-75531 GCA_036267395.1 Acidobacteriaceae bacterium
GCTGCCCTGTCACGGCAGAGGTCGCGGGTTCGAGCCCCGTCGTCCCCGCCATAAACCAAAGGAAATCTGAGGTTTACGGCGTTCCCGCAAATGACAAATTCCACTCCACGGTACGCTACGGTACGGAACTTCTGAGCCGCACCAAATGGTCATGCGAGTAGCAGCTCCACTTGCCTGAGACTTGCGCTCCGCTTATCGGCGGAGACGGCTTGAGTGTAGAGGTCCATGGTGGTGCGTGAATTGGCGTGCCGGAGCAGTTCCTGTGCGACCTTCACATCCACGCCCAGCGCCCGCAGATTTGTGGCGAGGCTGTGCCTGAATGAGTGCCAGCCGATCACCTTGCCTGTAACCCTGGCTCGCACCAGGGCGGGGCGAATGATCTTTCTGAGCACCATGTCCGGCATGAGCGGTTGCTTGCCGTTCATGCGGAGTGAAGGAAACAGAAAATCCTCATCAGCTTTGTACGGTGACTTGCCGCGCCATTCGGCCAAAGCATCCTTGACTGCCGGGTGCAACGGGACTGGCTTGTGGCTCGCCTCCGTCTTCGTCTCTCCGAAGTGATTCCGCACCACGGCGCGGGTGACAGCAATTTCCATCGTGAAGAAATTGACATCGCTCCATCGCAGTGCGAACAGCTCGGAACGGCGAAGCCCGGTAGACCCCGCCAGCATGACGGCGGCCCGCTCACGCAACGGCAGTTCCTTGAGCAAGCCCTGGAACTCCGCTGGTGTGAGCACGTCCGGCCCACGCAACCGCTTTGCCGATGTGCGGACCTTGCTAATCGGATTGAACGAAATCCATTCGTGCCGGATACCGTGACTCCAGACCGCAGACATGATGTTGCGGATTTTCGTCTTGGTAGCGGGTGCGAGGTCCATGGATTCCAACCACCCCTCCACGGCCACGGTCTTAACCTCGGACAGCTTGTGCTCGCCCCACTTCGGGAGGATGTGCAGAGCCAGATACGACTCGTGCGCTTCCACCGTTGCGAAGGCTTTGCGCGCCGTGGTCAATTCGTGTTTGCGGTAGTGCGCTACGAGGTCACGCACCGTCTCCGGCGCACGCACCCCGTTGTTGATGTTTGAGCGAAGGGACAAAACAGCCTTCTCAGCATCGCGGCGGCGCGGCAACTCCCGCACCGTTCCGACTTTGAGATTGCGATGGACCCGCTTCCCGTCTACGTCTTCGTAGTACCGGAAAAGCCAGCTTTCATCGGCCCTTTTGTTCTTCACCAAGGTGAGACTTCCATTTTGAAATCGATTGCCACCCCTCAAGGTTAGGCTCCTTTCGGGGAAGCATCGGCGGCTGGAATCAGTGTATCCGCGCACGCCTTAATCTCAAGCGGAAACTCTCCGGTTCGCCGTGCCCGCATCCATCCGTCCAGGTCGCACTCAAGAAACCGCCACAACCTGCGCTTGCCCTCGCCCAGCGGATATGCGGGAAGATAGCCTTCGCGCGCCCAGCGGGTCACGGTGCGGCTGTTGAGTCCGCCAAGATACGCGGCGGCCTCTTCTGGCGTGAGGAATTTTTCGGCGGCAGCGCAGAGGTCACGCCCTGGGTCGCTCAAAGGTTCAAACATCATGTTTGCTCCGTTCCAGAAGAATCCGAACTCTTGAAAATTCACGCTGGGTAGTAGCCCTGCATCTCTGTGGCCTGCCTGCGCCCCGTCACCGCGCAGCCCTGATGCGCAGATGTACAATTCCCCGTTATTCCTTCTCTTGATGGTGTCCAGTGAGCCGCATACCCGGCGATCTTCGCGGAGCATTCCCCATCAGCTTGGTCATCATTCTCGCCTTCTTCATCTGGCGGCCAGCGGGTGCTTTTCTGCTAATCGCTTTCATGGTGAGCGAGTTTGTATGGCCGGTGTTGAAGATTTTGGCGAAACCCTCAACACCAGGAAAGCAACCGCCACAAAAGTCCGACAAGTGGGCATGGTGCGAGCAACACCAAAAGGACGAAGCGATACGGCGTGAACTCGGAGAACTGGACCGTCAACGGCACGTCCGCAACGCTAGGTCGCGGGAGCGACGACGAAAACGATTCCCGCCCCGATGAAACGAGGAGTCTGATGCTGTTCGCGTTTGGGGTGCGGCAATCAGGACTGAATCGGTCCGAATTCAAATCTATTTTTGTCTGTGTAAATAAAACTGCTGTGGCGGCCTAACTTGGAAAGGCGGGCAACATCTGCCTCCCCTATCCCCCACGCAACGCTGGGAGTCTGGTGGTTTCGCCCCGCGTGGCGTGTTCCGCTACCGCATGAAGTTGCATATCGCGCAGCAACACCATTCGCTCGGCTCGTGCGCGGTGTGACCGGCTGCCACAACATCGCCTGGTGCGGGGGTTGATCCCCACTTCCAGGGCGTGCCCGGTGGCACAGGCGGGTGCGGCATAAGCTGCCCGCATACACAATGTCTTTCCCGCTTCTTATATCTACGTTCCATCGGTGACTGCTCCTTGACCCATACTCCGGCCCGTGCCGAGTTATGGCGTATTTTGATCCGTGCATTCCCCACTCTTCACCCCACACACACAACGTGTGGGTGAGGGTATGAGTAGCTGTACTTCTGTATCTTTCTCTTAGGGGATTCGCATAAAGAATACGGGTCTATTTGCTACATGAAACGCCGCTGCCAAGAATCTCAGCTTTTGTAGTTGTGACCCATTCTTGTTTCTTACCGCATTTCGCCGCCGTCAGTGCCTTGCGAAGTTTGGTGACACCTATCGCTGGATCGCTCGCCAGCAATTTCTCCATCAGAGTGTGCGCCGATGCATCCCGTTGTGTGGCTTTGCGGCTCTGTAGTTCGGTTGCTGTGGCAGGGTCGCCAACAATGGTGCAGGCAGCCGTTTCACGATCACACGCGAACTCGAAAGACAGTGCTTCAAATTCCCGGACCTTCATCGGATACATGGTGCTGATTGATCCCCAGTGGTCTTTTGGATCATTCTTCCGCGTTGCCCAGCACATTGACAGCATCGCCGCAAGTTCACTTGATCCGCGCAGCGCGTTTTGCAGAGTCAGGTCCTGGCCCGCGCTCGCCTTGGATGAGTGAAACAACACCCACACCGTTGCGCCGTCGTGCCGCAGCCGGAACAACTCATCCGCGAAGGCGGCCATGTCCTGCGGGTCGCTTTCGCTGCCTTCGATGAAGCGCACCGCCGTGTCAAGAATCACCAGCGATCCGCGCAGTTCATCCGGCGTTAGATCGGGCAGCCGCATCCGGCCATCCATATCGAGCGAGCGAAAGAAAAGCGACTTGTTGATGTGAGGAATCATGCCAAGGTCTTTGGCGCGCTTCGATAGTTCGCGCAGCCCCATTTCAGGGCAGAGGTACAGCACGCGCTCTGGCTTGTTGACAACGGCAAAACGGCCCATGAACGGCTCGCCCGTTACACACGCCGCTGCCAGATTCAGCGAAACGATGGACTTCCTGTCGCCCGCGTATCCGGCCAGCGCCGTGATGGAACTTTCAAACAGGATGCCGTCCACCAGGAACTTGCCGGGCGTGACGTTCAAGAGGTCATCCAGCGCGTGATATTTCGCGCGCCAGTCCACCGGCTCTTTCAGTGCACCCTGCTTCTTGCCGCCCAGCGTCACCGTTGGTTCCGGCGTGTATTCATACCGTGCAACACTCTCTGCGATGTGCTCAAGGTCATCGTCCGACACAGGCACCGCGCACATTGCCGCGTTGGCCGGTATCAGCATTCCCAGGATGGTGTCCTTGTCGAACCCGCTGGCGCGCAGCTTTCCCGCCACGGACGTTAGTTGCGCGTGTCTGCCGCCGCCTTCGGGAATCTTTTCCATCGGCCCGGCCTTGACCGGCAGCTTGTACGCGCGCTTGTTGCGGACCACATCAGGACACGGCGCAATCGGCGCGTCAATCAGGACTTCATACGGCAGCCCGCTTTTGTCATGGATGCTGCCCGGTGCCATGCAGTGCCCGGTGTCGCACCGGACTTCCCCGCCGTGGCCGTCTTCGTCCACCCAGGGGTTGGTGGTGCGCGTCTGCCCTTCGGCGGAATAGTACATCTGTGTGCCGAATTCATCCGCGCCGGTTTCGCTGTTGGTGCGGCGGCCCGTGCGAATGGTCAGCGTTGGTGTCAGCCCTTCGGCCTTGGTCCATGCGTGGAAGTCAGCTTCCGTGACGTTGCCGTGGTCACAGTCAAAGACAATCAGCCCGGACTTGCCCGGCGCGATGGCCACATTGGCGTTGGGGAACTGGTCCCACCATTCGTTGATTTGTGCCGGATCGGTGGTGGCGTTGTGGAAGGCACCGTATAGCTGGGGCACCTTCGTCTTGGGCTTGCACGGGAACACATACCACCCGCGCGCGGCGCATTCAAGCGCGACACCGAGGAACCCAGGGCTAGTCATGGACGGCGCGTTCCCACAGTTCTTGTGAATTACGAACCCATTGGTCCAACGATTCTGTGCCGCCGCCCGCGCCGTGGGGCATCTGCCAATGGGTGTTTTTCGGGCCGTCGCCAAACAGAGCGGGGTGAGGTTCTGTGTACATCTCTCCGGCGTCGTATAGTTCGCCATGCTTCCGTGCCAGGGCGTCGTGTGTTTTCTCAGAGACACGCACGCGCAAGATGTGTGAGCCACTGCACTCTGAATGGCTGCATGGAATTGTGAGGATGAAGTCGAAGCCGGGCCGGTTCGCCAACTTCCATTCCAAACCTGCCAGCGTGAAAAAACGTGCCCAGCGGAGATTAAGCCACATAGACATACTTGCTCTCTTTCTGCCCGTTTAGTAGGCGGGCGCACCTTGTTTGCCATCCCTCAATCATCCGTGAATCGCTGTAAGTCGCTGACTCCACGGATGCCCTACAAAGAATCAATTAGTTACGCGGGAATGGGAAACACGCGGCAGTCTTCTGGCGGCAGTTCGCTCGTCACGCAATCCGCAGCCCAGTCAGCGGGGCTGTAGCGCGATTCGTCCAGCGTGGCCAGCGCAGCGGCTTCCCGCTCAAGGTCGCTGTATAAAACATCGGGCAGTGCAATCGTGACTGTGCGCATAGGTCCCTTCCAAAGCTGAATCCCAGCCAGGGGCGTCTCTCCCACGCCCCAAGCCAGGTTGTAAATTTCAAGAAGTGTGCCAGTTTTCGCTTGCGGCTGACCAACCCCGGAGCAGAGGCTGCGTGGACCGCAAGCAGTCGCACTGGCTGGCGAGCATGTAGGCTCCCACGCCAAAGCTGACCGCTTTCCGTCACGGCTTGAAATGACCCCATACGGGGCTTGCGAGACCGTGACGGCCTGGTGGACGCAGGTTTGTCTCCCCGCAAAAGGTTGAGCGATTACTGCAACGAGCCGGACGGCAGCACGGTGAAGTAAAGCGGCTGCCATGTGGGCGGCTGTGCCGCACCGACCAACTCAGCGAGGAAATGGGCATCAGACCACTGCGTGGCGATGAAGCCAATTTCGTTGTTCTGCCAGTAGAGTTCCTGGAGAACCCGCGTGATGACCGGCGTGCGGCGCATCCATGCTCCCCGGTTCCAGTTGCCGTAGGCGATGAAGCCCGCACCGCAGATGGAATCGAAGAATTCATTCACGATGTAGGGCCTGCCCAGGATCGTGTCCGAATCCGGATCGAACATGGGAACCCCGGAGGTGTTGGCTCGCGTGTTCCGAATGATCGCCAGCGTCGCCCGGCTCAACATGAATGCATTCGTGGGTGCTTCAAGTCCATCCGGCAGGGAATGGCGCAGGGCCGTGGCCTGCCCATAAACATCAGCCTGAATGGTTGCGCTGGTGCCCGTGCCGCCAATTTGCAGCGGTGCAGGCGCGCCAGTTGCGATGGTCACGCCCGGAGGTGCAGTCAACGCGCTGTACAGCTTGGTGGTGGCCGCCTGTGTCGTCACGTTCGCCACGGAAGCCAGCAACTCATCAATGATCACGGGCTGGAGGGGCACTTCGGTGGACTGAAGCGACTCCCAGCTTGCGATTACTTGACGAGAAAATTTGTTGGCACCGAACGTGAAGCCGCTCAGCCCCATCGGCGAGGAGTTGCTTCCGGGACCCGCGCCTTCGGCGTACTGCGATGGCGGAGCACCGGCAGCCAACACCGGCAGGTTGACGTTTCGCATGTGATCGGTGTCAATCAGCGATGCGCCAGCGCGCTCAAACGGGGCGAACTGCAAGTACGAGCGCATGAAGGGCAGAATCTGCGTCGGGACGGCGAAGTTAACGCTGTCCAGACCCGTGCCCGATCCGACGCTGATAACTCCGGATGGGGCAGCCGCTTCAAAGCCGGGCTGTTCTCCCAGGCCCGTCAGCCCACCGCCAGCGCGGCGCGCCCACGTCCCGAAGCTGCGCTTGAGTGCGGCGGCCTGGGGATGTTCACGGACCGGGGTGATCATGGACGCGGCGGGAGCATCAACCGGGTCTGTCTCGCCGGGCTTGACGAGACGGCCCGACAGCAGCGCCACCGGATCAAATTGCTGGATCGTGTTATTGGCTTCGACTGCCTGGATGCGCTCACCCAGGGCCTTCGCCTTCTCTTGCAGGGCATCAACCTTCGCTTCCTCACCCTGTGTGAGCATGTGTTTTGACGCCAGCGCGTTTGCAGTGACCGTCTCGGCCTCGTTGAGTGCTGCGGCGCGTTCCTGTTTCATTTCGAATAAATGCATGGTGTGTAATTCCTCGTTTTGAAGTGCCGCCTCTTCCTATCGCGTCTCTCCCACGCGCCACGAAGATTGCGGTTTACAGCACCACGTCTTGCTCTCACGTACTAGCGAGCAGCTAACGTGACGGCCCGGTGCTTTCTCACCGGACAGCACATGTTTGTTGCGGTGTTGCATCGCGGCTTCCGTGTCCCCGCTGTGGGGGACCGCTTCCGCGTTGACCCGGCCCGTTCTAACCGGATGGCAAAACTTGCGCTTATGCTTCGTGCACGTCCTTGAGCACCGCTCCGGCTGTGTATTCGAGTGCGGCGGCTTCTTTCAGGACAGCCATGCCGCGCTGATTCAGGCCGAAAAACAGATGCGGGAAAATCGTCCGCTGCTTGGCGCGCGCGTCAAACTGCACGAAGAGCATTCCCAGCGCAATCACGTCTTCACGCGCCAGCAAATTCAGTGCAGCCGGTCTGACCGAATCTTCCAGTCGCAAAAAGCACGGGCGTTCGGGGTATGCGCGCGTGACGTAGATGATTGCGGCGTCCACTTGCTCCGGCTTTAGCTTGGCGTCCGCCATGCGCCTACGGAAGTCTGCGAGCGCATCCTTGGCTCGTTGCCACGTAACGGCGGGGTGGAGTTGTTCCGGCATCGCGCCATCCGGCAGCGGGCGCGGCGGACGACCTAAGCGGAATTCGCGCCGCACACGTGCTGCTGGACTCATCCCTGCCTTTTCCATTTTCCTGATTCCTTCCCGGAGATTCGCCCGGGCCGCGTCTGTTCTGGTGGATGTCATCGGCTTGTTTGACCTGTCTTGCTATGTCTTATATTTGCAGAAAACCGATTGGAAGTCAAGCACATACTAATGCCATATGTCAAGAACTGATATTCGGGCTTCATGTGCTATCAGTAGGTTGGCCTGTGGAAATCAGCAAAACTTAGCACAAATTAGCGCAAAAGAATCTTGAGCGGGTAAACCGTGTGGACCTGCAACGGGCACCCGGATCACCGTCTGGGTGCCTTTTGATCTTTCATGCGCCCCTATGTCAGAGACGGTCTAGGATAGCGACTGTATGCTGGGCATCGCCTCAATCATCGTTTCAGCGTTGGCGCTGGCGGTTTCGTCTTTGACAGCCTGGCTCACGTTGTTCCGTCGTGGAACCGTCAAGATGACGCAGCCAACCGTGATCTACTTGGGGCCGGATAGGGCACACGATGATGAAGTGCCACCGCCGAAGGTATACCTGCGAACCTTGTTGTTCTCGACCTCAAAGCGAGGTCGCGTGATCGAATGCATGTATGTTGCTCTTTCGCGAAACGAGTCGCGCCAGAACTTCAACGTGTGGGTTTACGGAGAGACAAGTCTCGTGCGAGGCAGCGGCCTATTTGTGGGCGAGACAGGTGTCGAAGCCAATCATCACTTCCTCACCCCACGGGACGACAACTCATTCCGGTTCACAGCGGGTCACTACACCCTGGATGTCTTTGCTCGTCTGCTTGGGGATTCTCGCCATACGCGGCTGTTCACACAGACGCTGGATATCGCGCAGGAGATTGCCTCCGCCCTGACAGAACCTCACGCCGGTCTGTACTTCGACTGGGGTCCAGACTCCTCTCGTTATCTGGCCCATGTTGAGAAACGACCACCTTCGCCGGTCCCAGAGAAGCTACTGGAAGCGCTGTTCGGTCGTTAGCTGCCATTCAAAATCTACCCTGCACGAAAAGAGCGGCCATACCTTCTCACTCAGCAATGGCGTGGACACGGCAACGCTCGGCATCCCGGATGAGCTGTCGGAATGGGAGCGGTGCTGATTCCCCGATAGCCATTCTTGTCGCCATTGTTCCGGAACACTATATGTGCTCTGGCTACCCTACTTGAGCTTCAGCACCACATTCTCTACTAGGTCAACAATAAGGGCATCGGTTTGAAGCTGACCTATGCTCACACTTGACGGATGCGCCGCAGAGTTTCGCTTTCCTAGTTTCTCATCCATGATCTTGTACACGTCTTTTGTGATGATTCCTGCATCCCGGCAAATGGTGATGACCTCAGACTCTTTCAGCTCTTGCATGAAGTCATCAATCACGCTGATTGTTCTGTTGCCACTCTTGTGGTGACCCGGAAATTTCACCACCCACCGCGCGTTGAAATCTGCCAAGCGGTGCTTAATGACGTAATCACAAAGGTGGTGATACGCGAGATTCCAAGCCATCACTACCGTGGCGCGGAATGCGCCGTGTTCATAGCAAATGAGTGTCTCATCAAGGAAAGTGCGCTCCGCCAAGTCCGGGACTTTGATGGGCAGGTCGCGCAAGATCGCAGTCACTTGTACCTTGTGGCCGCTTGGCGTGTATGCGGCTGCTAACTGATCCCGAACTTCACCGGAGAGCCTATAGCCGGAGCTGTTCTTTAACAGTTGCTTTTGAGTTACAAGATTTGAGAAGTAGCCACTAAAAGACGAGGGAGGTATCTCATGCAACGTGTTGTAACACGCTTTTACGTCCGCCGGGGAGAAGGTATCTTTTCCGCCGTGGACGTGGAGATACCACCCGAATAGTTTGATTTTGTCGGGGTGGCCCTTTTGCGAGAATCCAGGGACCATCTGCTTGAAGTCGGCAAGTAGCATGACCTAACTTACTGAGACCCGGCCTTGGCTATCCCACGCGCCGCGTCCAGACCAATTTGCGTGAGCTTCCACGTCTTTGGACTAGGATGCTCGAAAAAGCTGTTTTTGCTCTTCATGTAACGGATAGGCTGAGAGAAGTCAACCTGCTCGTTCCACTTTGCCGCTCTGAACAAAGTGAAGATGTGCCCGATGGTAAACTCAGGCGTTTTTGCGTTGTCGGTGACCCAGAGCGCGGCAAGCAGATACCTCTCGTTGTCAGTCTTCGGTGTATATTCGACCACAAAATCTTTCCATGGCTTGTCACTCACCGACAAATCAAAATGATCCATAAATTTCGGCTTCGGAATGGGCCTTGACTTTCCGTTTCCTGAGGGGGCCGGAGCATCGATGGTAGCCGTCTCATCGTTTTCGCTATCATCGATTTGCTCGGTTTCCGGGTCCGAGATTTCTTCGGGAATTTCGGGTTTGCCCGTCCCGGCAGGTAGGCGCTTAGTGACCGCCACTGTGGGTCCCTGCCCGATTGCGGCAATCGCGTGATTCAGCGCGTCAAAGCCTCTTCTTAGCGTGTCCCCTTGACCCTTTATTCGGAGGACAACCACGGTCATCTCTTCTTGCGAATCTTGTCCAACTGGAGGCACAGAACCCCTTACGCCCTTAGCCATTGATATATCTCCGATGACCACGAGTGTAGCGAAAATTGGGCATTTAGGGAGATGGCTTTCTGGTACCCCCCACACGAAATGGGCATCGGCAGTAGACCTCTGCCGCGTCTCTGCCCCGTTTCGGCAAAGGTTGCGAGTTTCGACTGCCCCAATTCAGGTGCAAAAATCCCACGGTACGATTGACGGTACCGGAATGAAATTATGGGTGATTTTGGATGCTTTTGGATGCCGCCAATGCTTCCAGAATCAATAAGTTAAAACCATGGATAGAACTGTCACGGCAGAGGTCGCGGGTTCGAGCCCCGTCGTCCCCGCCAGCTTCCAAAGAAAACCAGGGACATCAAACCATGGCCTCTGCCTGATGCGGGCACGGTCAAGCCGATTTTCACAGCAACGACTCACCCGGTCCGGCAATTCCCGCCATCCATGGATCGCTGACACCCGGTCGTCCCGTCTCGACTCGTCCAGCCAGGCGCGCTTCCGCCTTCGATCCATCCGCCTTCACGGTGAAGTCATACCATCCATGGCTGCGGTGCAGGTGCAGCCTGAGCGAAGCTGAACCGCCGGGATCCAGCGTTTTCCGGTGGGTTTTTCCCGTATAAGCCGGGTCTGCAACCGTGACGACCAACCGCTCCGAACCCGGATTGTGCAGATGAAGGACGATATCGCCCGTCAGCCGGACGTTCCTCTTCTCGTACTCTGTCTCGATCCCTAACTCCGGAGAATCAGGAGTACCCGTAAACGAGCGATAGAAGCCGTTGGGCGCGTGCACCTCGATCGAGTATTCACCGGCAAAAAGAGACAGAGGAAAACGAGGCCGAAGCGTGTCCCCTGCCTTGACGGCGTAAGTGGCGGACCGGAATCCGCCGCCGGAAGTATCTTTCAGATTGCGCAGGTAGACATTGAACGGCGCCCCTGCAGCTTTGTCCCCGTGCACCTTGTTTCCCGCCGTCAAACGCAGTTCGAAGTGGGTTCGGTCCGGGATTAGGCCGCCATCGGCATAGATCTCATAGGGAAGAGCGCAGGCGGGCCTCGTCCCCGGCTCCTGATGAGAGGTGAACGATGAGCCCTGCAGCCCGCGGTTAATTTCGTCCATCTCATTCGCAGCGAGCTGTTTATAGCTGGACGGAATCTCCTTGTAGCGCGCCTGTTCAATGCCGATTACGAATTTGTCCCGGTTGAGGAAGTCAAGGTCCGGCTCTTTGCGGTTGTGGGGCCGGAATGCCGAAGTCAGATCCCCCGCCACCGCGCGGCGCCAGGCGCTGATGTTCTCTTCCCTGACCGGCTTGCCATACTTCGCTTCGATGAAATTCTCCAGAAACATCAGCGTGGAGGTGTGATCGAAGAGCTGGGAGTTGACCCAGCCTCCGCGGGTCCATGGAGAAGCAACGATCATCGGGACTCGAAAGCCCATGCCGATGGGCCCGGTGCGCGCCTCTTTCTGCGCTACTCCCTGCGCCAGTTCGTCTTCCACACAGGTGTACTCGATGCCCGTGTCGATTCCCGCCGACGCGCCCCCCGTCTCCGGCCGCTTCGGGTCAGCCGCGACAAACGAGGGCGCGTGATCGAAGTAGCCGTCATTCTCGTCGTAAGTAAGGATGAAGATGGTCTTCTTCCAGATCTCGGGATTCTTCGTCAGAATATCCATGACTTCGGAGACGTACCACGCTCCGTACCAGGGCGATGTGGGATGGTCGGAGAAGTTTTCCGGCGCTGTCAACCAGGAAACAGTTGGAAGTTTGCCCTGTTCGACATCCTGACGAAGCTGATGGAGGATGTCGCCCTGGGGCACCTTCATGACGCGCTGAGCGCCCTGATCGTCAAACTGCAGCTCTCCGAGCGCGTGGAAGTCCGGGTCGCCTGCATTGGTCACAAACGCAGCGTGAAACAAGGCCCTCTGCTCCTCCGTGAGCTGTTGATAGCGCGCCTGGCCACACTGCAACAGAGCCGCCCGGAAGGTCTCGACGCGATCGTGCTCCTTGTTGAGCCGGACACGCAGCCGCGCGATCGCGGATGGATCGGTTTCAGCCGCCAGGCGGGCTTCAAGTTTCTGCGTCTCTTCAGAAGACTCCGCGATCCAACGCTGCGCGGCGGCGGCGAATCCCGGATACGCCTCGACGTTGTAAGCGGAAAAACATTCGAGGACGTTGTCGCCGAAATTGGACAGCCACGCATCCTGTTCGCCCGCGAGTGCGGAACGCGACAACTCATTCTGGTACGACTTCCACGAGATGCCGGCCTCCTGCAGGCGTTCGGGAAAGGTCTTCCACGTCATGCCGCCATCGTCGATCTCCTCGTTGCGCATGAAAACGCGCGAGTCCGCGCTCTGGCGATCGCGAATGGTGCCTGTCCACAGAAAGCAGCGATTGGGAGAAGTGCTGGTCATGACCGAGCAATAATGCTGGTCGCAGACGGTGAAAGCGTCGGCCAGCGCGTAGTAGAAAGGCAGGTCTTCGCGCGTGTAATGGCCCATGGTCATGGGAACCTCTGCGTAGGCGGCTTCTCCAGAGCGCTTGGCGTCGATCCATCCATCGTGGCGACCCTCATTCCACGCGTCCACCTGGCTGTCGCGCGAATGGGGCAGCGAGCCCATCCACGTGATGCGCGTGTCCTTGATGTCGAGCCGCCAGGGCGCATAGGAGGTCCCGGCTCGGCTGGTCTGGACGAAGACGGAATTACCGTTGGCCAGGCGCAGGGCGCGCGGATCGTTGAAACCGCGAACGCCGCGCAGCGTGCCAAACGCGTGGTCGAAGGAGCGATTCTCCTGCATCAGAATCACGATGTGCTCAGCATCGAGAAACGTAGAGCCCGGGTCAGGCTCAATGGCGTATGCCCGTTGAACTGAGTCGGGAACGAATCCGGATACGGCCGAGGCCCCGGACAACATTGCGGCCAGCTTCAGAAAGTCGCGTCTCGTCTGCATGCTCTGCTTTTCCCTGCAGAAATATTGTCGACGGGTGAGTGAGACTTCCGCAACTGTGAGCCTGCGCAGAATTGTCAACTGTGTGTCGATGATCTGACCTCTACCGCGATTTTCGCGGCCGGTGCTCCTCGGATTCGGGCGGCCCACGTGTGCCGTTACACTGAAGAAACACGGATCGCGCCCTGTGCTTCACCCGGTGCGGGGCAGAAGCTCGCACAACACACCTCATCCGCGGAGGAACTGCGCCTGAAGGCAATACGATTGTCGGCTGTCCTATTCAGCGCCTGCTGTTTATTGCTGATCTTCACGGTCTGCAGCATCCCCCTCCTGGCGTCTGCCGGCGGAACCGCTGCCGCGATCCTGCCGCCCATCCGGCATGTGTTCGTCATCGCTCTGGAAAACAAGAACTATTCCGACACATTCGGCCCGCACTCCAATGCGCCGTACCTTGCCGGAACCCTGCGCGCGCAGGGCGCCCTGCTGACCCGGTACTACGGCACCGGACACAACAGTCTCGATAACTACATCGCCATGGTCAGTGGACAGGCATCGACGCCGCAGACGTCGGACGATTGCAACATATATGCCGATTTTCGCCAGACCGGAACCGCCGCCGATGGGCAGGCCGTCGGACAGGGTTGCGTCTATCCAGCGTCGGTGAAAACGCTGGCCAACCAGCTTTCGGCAGCAGGACTGACCTGGAAAGGGTACATGGAAGACATGGGCAACGATCCGGCGCGCGAGTCAGGCACCTGCGGACATCCGGCTCTGAACGCCCGAGACCTCACCCAGGAAGCCGAAGCCCCCAGCGTAGCTGTACCGCAGGGGGATATGTATGCGACGCGGCATGATCCGTTCATGTATTTTCACGCGGTGATCGATCAGCCTGCCTGCAACGACAATGTCGTAAACCTGCGCCAACTGAGAACGGACCTTCGCTCGATCGCCACGACCCCTGACTTCAGCTTCATTACGCCCAACCTGTGCGACGACGGTCACGATTCTCCGTGTGCGAATGGGAAGCCTGGCGGTCTGAAATCCATTAACGACTTTCTCCAGGAGTGGATTCCCCTGGTTCTGAATTCGCCCGCCTACAAGAAAGATGGCCTCATCGTCATCACCTTCGATGAAGGCGGAAATGGCAAGATCGAACGCTCGACGAACGATGTCCTGGTAACGGTCGATGGGGCAGCCTGCTGTCATCAGCAGGAGGGCCCCAACCTGGGAAGAAAGTATCCCGTTGTTGTGACCCATATGCAGCACGGCCGCCGCATCACCGTGCAGACCCTCGGCTTTGGCGGCGACAGAACCGGCGCGCTGCTGCTCTCAAAATACATTCGCCCTGGAACCGTCTCGAATGTCCCCTACAATCACTACTCACTGCTGAAGTCGATGGAGGAGATCTTCGGTATTCGCGAGTCCCTGGGCTATGCCGGCCAAACGGGACTGATTGCCTTCGGCCCGGACATTTTTGCCCATGACTGAGAGCCGGTTGCCGCCGCCTGCTTTACCGTTGCTTTCAGGGTGCAGCAGGTCTCAGCCCCGTCGGCTGTCTCCGCAGAAAACCCGTCGCACTGAGCCGCGACTCCCCGGGCACTGATGTTCGCGCGGACCCTTTTACTGGCCGGAATCGTTGTTGCGGCGGCGACGTTATGCGTGGCCGGCAACTCCGGCATGCCATCGCCTGATACAAATGCCGCTGCCCCGGACCGGATCGCCGCGCTGGGGAAAAGAATATTCTTCGATCCGGATCTTTCGGCGTCGGGGAAGATGGCCTGCTCCACCTGCCATGATCCCAGGCACGCCTATGGTCCGCCCAACGATCGGGCCGTTCAGTATGGCGGACCCGATCTGCGGAGCCCCGATTACAGGGCCGTGCTATCCCTCCGCTACGTGCTCAATCGCGTTCCTCTCTGGACCCACGTCCGAGCGACAAACCCAATCGAACAGCTGACGGAAACTGATGAAGTGCCCGCAGGCGGATATACCTGGGACGGCCGGTACAATTCGCTGCACGCCCAGGCAATGTTTCCCCTGTTCTCTCCCGTGGAAATGGACGATCAGAACGTTGGCGTGCTCGCGGCTAAGTTACGCCACGCGGCCTATGCAGGCGAGTTTCGGATGATCTTCGGGCAGGATATTTTTGATCATCCGGCTATTGCGGTCGAAAAGGCCACCGAGGCCCTGCAGCAATTCGAACTGCAGGATAGGAGCTTTCACCCTTACAGCAGCAAATTCGACAAGTGGCTCGATGGCAAGGCAAACCTCACGCCCCAGGAACTCCGCGGCAAGCAGTTGTTTGACGATCCGAATGGCGGCAATTGCGCCTCTTGCCATATTGATGAGCAGGGTGCGAACGGGGCGCACCCTCTTTTCACCGATTTTCAGTTCGAAGCGCTCGGCGTACCGCGCAATCGAGAAATCCCGTGGAATAAGAATGCCCATTACTACGATCTGGGACTGTGTGGGCCATTTCGAAAAGATGCGGCGAGCAAAGAATCCTCGAATTGCGGACTCTTTCGCACCCCGACGCTCCGCAACGCGGCCATCCGCCATGTCTTCTTTCACAATGGGCGCTTTCATACATTGCATGATGTTCTGCTCTTTTATGTAGAGCGCGACACCGACCCTGGAAAGTGGTATCCGGCAAAGCCAGGCGGAGGCATCGAGAAATTCGACGATCTGCCTGCGCAATACCGCAAGAACGTGGACACGACGGACGCCCCTCTCAATCGAAAACTCGGCCAGCAGCCAATCTGGAACGAAAGGGATATTGACGACGTGATCGCATTCCTCAGGACGCTTGTCGATCAGGACGTCGCCATGAAAGTAGACGGGACACACACTCCCGGGGCTGCCGTTCTCCGTCCTGGGAAGCTTCCGTGATCGCAGCCAGGAAAGCGGAGCATGCCCACGCTGCTGCAGAAAGGATTCTCAACGACATGTTTGTACGCTCCAAACCTGAAGGCCTCGGCCTGCGGCCATGGCATGCCGGCTCCGGCGATGCGATCCGCGGAACCCGTCGCCAGCCATGTCCCCGGCCTAGAACGTGTAACGCATCGATGCCGTGATGAGGCGCGGCTCACCCAGATGCGCGAGATCGGCAGAGCTCTGACCGGTAATGCTGCCCGGACCCAGCGTCGACCAGTAATGTACGTTCGAAACGTTGTTGACGGTGAAAAGCCAGGTAGCCACCCTGCCGAAGACGCGGGCGCTGTAGCGTCCGCCAACATCGAAGGTGTTGTACTGTGGCACCCAGTAGCTGTTCCTGTCATCGGCGGCGCGACGGCCGACATGCTGCCAGTTAAAGGTAAAGAACGCCCCGACTAAGACAGGCATCCGATACTCCGCAAGAATATTGGACTTGTAATCGGGGATGCCGACCAGGTTCTTGTTGTCGGTCACGTAGCTGGGGCAAACCAAAGCGCTGGCGGCAACGCCGGTCGGGTCCTTGCAGCCGGCAGAAACATTCGGATTGCCCGCCGGCAGAAGGACAAAAGTGTCTTTCAGAATGGGAGTCAGCGCCGTAATTCCGCCGATCATTCTCAGGCGTTGGGTGAGATTGCCCGACAGCATAGCTTCCGCGCCCTGATTGATCTGCTGGCCGACGATCTGGTCGTTTTCGCAGATATCGCCGGCCGGCAGTGCCGTGCCGCCGCAATTGTAGCCGGCGGTGGTGGAAGTCTCTTCAACATCCGCGAAAGGCCGGCGGATGCGGAAGACGTCAGCCGTGAAATTCATCCTTCTCGATTGCAGCTTGTAACCCGCCTCCCACTCGGTGCTGCGATAGGGAGGAAGCGCCTGGTTAGCATTGGCGACAATCACTCCGGTCGAGTTCGCGGGAGCCGTGTCCGGAGCCTGAATGCTGTCCGCAAAGGTGACGTAGACGGTCTGGTTGCTGGTCGGCTTATACATCACGCTGCCGGCCGGGCTGGCCGCCTGGGACATGTAACCGGTGGTCTCATGCGCCGGACCTCCGGGAGCCTTGTAGCTGGTCGTCCATGTCCAGTCCTGGCTGGCTGCCGCTCTCACCAGCCATCGCGGAGTCAGCGCGATGGTATCGCCAAAATTGAACCCCTGTTGATGAATGATGCTGTTCACGTAGAGGCTGTATTTCCCCGTGTAAGGCGTATAACCGGGGTCTGCGTCAAGCAGCGGGCTGGTGATGTTGGTATGGCAAACGGCAGGAGCGTCAAGCTCGCACAGGAAAGAGCCCGGGACCGCGGTTTTCGGATTCCAGCTGGAAAATTTGTAGCCGGTGCTTCCGATCACCATCTGGTGTCTGATCCTGCCCGTCCTGAAATCCCCGGTCAGGTATCCCAGGTCGCTTTTGACCTGGAAACGGCCGGAGATCGTTCCCTGAAATATATTCTCCGCCTCGGTCTGGTAATCGCCCGCAGAGTCATAGAGCGCGTTGACCGCGGTGGTGAGGTTGCGAACCCCGATCTGTTGCAATACACCCAGCCTGAGGCGCCAGTTCTGAGTGAAATCGTGCTCCGCCCGCACCTCCCCGATCTGGTTGTTCGTATTGGAGCCTAAAAATCGCTGCCCATAGCCCTGGCGAGCCGGGTCGGGAGCCGTCACCGGCAGTTTCGAAAAACACCCTGACTTATAAGCCTGAGTCGTCGTGCAGGTAGCTGTTGGATTGAGGGTCGGATTGTAGGAGAACCAGCCTGGATATCCATGCTGATAGAGGTTGTAATAGTTATAGCTGCCGCCAATGGTGGTGTGGGCGAAAGGGCGGAGATCGAAGTTGCCGGTGGCCAACTGGCGCCGCAGCTGGCTGTTGGTCACGTATCCGGTGCCATCGCCCAAAAGCAGGTTGATGCGATAACCGAAGATCTTGTTCGGACCCAGGCGGCCGCCCAGATCGACGTGACCCGTGACCACGCTGCGGCCTTCATATTCCACCTCGGCATCGCGCAACGGTTCTTCGCTAGGAGCTTTGGAGACGAAGTTGAAAGTGCCCGATGGGTTGGAGGGACCGTACATGGAGCCACCCACGCCGCTGAGCACTTCAATCTGCTCGTACTCCTCCAGAGCGAAAGGCACGGTGACCGCGAATCCCATTCCATCCATGCGGTCGCCCTGCATATTCGTTCCCTGCATTCCGCGGGTTTCGGGACGCAGAATCTCCGGTCCCTGCATCTCCTGGAAGGAGACCAGCGGCAGGTACTTGGCCACTTCCTTGAAGTTTCTCGCCATCGTGTCGGCGATCAGCTGGCGGGAGATCACATTGATCGTATAAGGAAGGTTCACGATGGGCGTCGTCCCAAAAGGAGTAGCCGGCGCCAGTCTGTCCACGCGGTAGGCGTTTTCGAAGGAGCCCGACTTCACCTCGACGGTCTGGACGGTCTGTCCGATCGAAAGCGAAAAATTCTGGCTCACTGCGTTCTGGCCGGCGGCTAGTACTACCCTGGCCGTGGCCGCCTTGAAGCCCCTGGCGTTGACCTGGACCGAATAGGAGCCGGTTGCGAGTCCGCCGAAGAGATAAACGCCTTCCCCGTTGGTCGCGCCGCTCATAACGGTGTGACGGGAAGAATTGCTGAGGGAGACGGCGGCATGCGCGACGACGTTCGAATTTGGGTCGGTGACGACGCCACTGATTTGCCCCGACTGGCCAAATGCCGGCAAAGCGGCCAACAAGAGCCAGATCGCAGGCGAAAACAGGGAGGCCTTCTTCAGGAGCGTTCTGAGGAAGCGCCCCACAGGTGAAACGGCAAGCCGAAATGCCCGCACAGAAACCTCCTGGAGTGATCAACGTCCAGCACTTTTAGCCATGAGTGAGGGCTGAGTAATTTCCAGATTTCAAAAGAGTCTTATCAATCGGTTGAACGCCAGGGAGCGTGGGGAATGCTCCACGACGACACGATAACTCTTCGATTATTGCACAAAGTGATGCACGATTCACGGATGGGCTCGTATTGAATCGTTACGCGGTTCAACCCGAAAAGCTAAAGTAGCGGCCCCTGCTGACACGACATCGTCGGTTGCAGTCAGCTACTGCGTCTGCCCGAAATCCGCTCGCCCAATCTGGATGATCGAGCCCCGCGGTCCGGTGCCTGCCGGTTTCACCGTCCAGATGCCGTACACGCGACCGTCGCGCGCGGCAATCCCCGTGTAGTCGCCCAAAAACGCCCGCTGCGGATTGAATCCCTGCGTCGTCCACGCATAATTCCGGAAGTTGCGGCCTCCGTCCGTGGATCGCGCCAGCGTTACCGTCGCGTCGCGATTGTGCGGATCACCGCGCCGGTCGTAGAACTGAACATCCACCGATCCATCTGTGGGATCAACCGCCATCCACTGAAAGAACTGGTCGGAGCCGTCATGCACAGGATCGTTGTTCACGCGCACCGCCGGTCCCCATGTCCGCCCCCCATCGCTGGACGACGCTACGAAGACATCGGTGTCGCCATTGCGATAGTCGCTCCAGGAGATGTAGAGCCGCTGTTTTCGTCCTGGCCGCGCATCCACGCCGATCTGAGGAAAGCCGTTCGAGCGCGCCACATCCTGCACCTGAAACATGATCGGCGCCGTCTTCACGATGTTGCGCGGGATCGAGAACGTTCTCCCGCCATCGTGCGAAACGGCAAACTGGAGCCATCCGTCAGAGGCCCATGTCACATACAGCGTGCCGTCCGGAGACACCGTCCCGGCAAATCCTTCCAGGGCGCCGTTGTCGTCGCGCGGCAAGCCCGGATGCCGATCGATCTCGGCCGGCTTCGACCACGTCAGCCCATCATCCGTCGAGCGCGTGAACCAGATCTCCGAATCCGTCAGCGTCCAACGCGTCCAGCCCACGTATAAGTTCCCTCCGTAGCGGCTGTGCGAGTCATCGGCCACAAGATAAGGCTTGTCCTCCCAGGGCACCGTCGTGTTATCCCCGTGCTGGATGATCCGAATGTCCTGCGCCTCCCAGGTCCGCCCTCCATCCAGCGACCGCCTCACAAACAAGCCGTTCTCCGATGAGTTATGCCCCCAGTAATTGAACGTGCCCAGTTTGTCGAAGGCCATATAGCAGAGGATCGCGTGGCCGTGCGTGTCATAGGCAATGGAAACGTCGCCGGAGACGCGGAACCGCGTCGATTCGGTTCCGGTCGCGACCGCCCAGGTCGCGCCGCCGTCGGTGGAGTAGCCCGCATGCGCGCTGTCCTGAAACGCCGCGGCCACGTGCTGCGGATCATTGGGGTCAATCGCGATGGCCGGTTCGGTGAAGTAGCCTGGCTGCGGCGTCAGGTCGATCACTCTCGCCTGCGGCGCCAGCGGTAACTCCGGAGTTGGCGCGGTCGCCCTCTGTCCGCGCATTCCGGCGGCCAACAGAAGGACACCACTGAACAGCACGAGCCGCCGCAGGCTCACTGCTTCTCTCTTTGGATGGCTGCGCATTGGAAGGATCCCCCAGAGGAATAATGTATACAACGTACGATACAAACCTTCAGGTTCTCCCCGCTCGGGGCGAGACCACGCCACCCAGCCTCTTCTCGACTCGCGGCCATGCCTCCATCAGATTGCATATTATTTGGTGTACAATTTCCTCGCTTTGTTGATTCCCCACCGGAGCCTTCCTTCCATGCAGATCAGGTCAACGGCCGTCGTCCGGGTTCTCGTGTACGCACTCGCCCTCGCTCTTCCCGGTACTTCCCTCCTGGCCCAGCGCGGCCGGCATGGCAACGACGGCGAAATGGCATTCCGCTTCCTCGGTCCTGCCGTCGGCAATCGTGTTGCGGCGGTGGCCGGCGTCTCCGGCGATCCCTCCACCTGGTACGCGGGCGCAGCATCCGGCGGTATCTGGAAATCCACCGACGGCGGCAATCGCTGGATCCCGATCTTCGATCATGAACCGGTGGCCGCCATCGGGGCTCTCGCGGTGGCTCCCACCGATCCGAACGTTGTCTGGGCCGGCACCGGCGAAGCATGGGCCATCCGCGATATCGATGTCGCCGGCGACGGCGTCTACAAGTCCACTGACGGCGGCAAGACCTGGGAACACATGGGCCTCGACCCCACCGGCCGCATCGGCCGCATCGTCATCGATCCTCAGGACGAGAACCGGGTCTTCGTCTGCGCTCTCGGCCGTCTCACCGGTCCGCAACAGGAGCGCGGCATCTACCGCACCGAAGACGGCGGCAAAACCTGGCAGCGCGTTCTCTTCGTGGACGAGAATACCGGCTGCTCCGGCATCGGCATGGACCCCAACAATCCGCGCACGCTCTTCGCCGGCATGTGGCAGGTTTCCATGCGCACCTGGGGTGAGTACAGCGGCGGCCCCGGCTCCGGCGTTTATGTCTCTCACGATCGCGGCACCACGTGGACGCACATCGAAGGCCATGGCCTGCCCCATTCGCCGGTCGGCAAGATTGACGTCGCGGTCGCCCCCACCGACTCCAACCGCGTCTACGCCCTCATCGAAGCCGACAAGCAGGGCTCCCTCTGGCGATCCGACGATGGCGGCGCCAACTGGCACGTCGTCAGCTGGGACCGCACCCTCATTGGACGCGCCGGCTATTACATCCGCATCGCCGTTTCTCCTGACGATGAGAACAAGGTCCTCGTCTCCAACAGCAGCTTCCTCGTCTCTCTCGACGGCGGCCAGACCTTCAACGCCATGCCGTGGGGTGGCGACAACCACGACATCTGGATGGACCCCAAGAACCCGAAGACCTTCGCCATCTCCTACGACGGCGGCCTGGCCATTACTACCACCGGCGGTCGCGGCTTCCACGATGTCCGCCTGCCCATCGGGCAGATGTATCACGTTGCGGTGGACGACCAGATACCCTACGACGTCTACAGCAACATGCAGGACAATTCCACCATGCGCGGCGCCAGCGTGCCGCTCTCGTACCAGCCCGACGTGGGCTGGGATCACCGCATGGGCGGCTGCGAATCGGGATTCACCCTCCCCGATCCTACCGATCCCAACATTGTCTGGGCCTCGTGCTACGGAGACGAGGTCACGCGCTGGGATGCCCGCACGCATACCGCACGCTCGGTCAGTCCGTGGATGCACACACTCGACGCCGCGCCCGACCAGGTCAAGTACCGTTGCCATTGGACTCCGCCGCTGGCCATCGATCCCTTCGACCACAACACCGTCTACTACGGCTGCCAGGTCGTCTTCAAAACCAGCAACGCCGGCCAGAGCTGGTCCGTCATCAGCCCGGACCTCACCACCCGGAACCCCGCGCACAATACCTCATCCGGCGGGTTGATCCCCGATAATCTCGGCCAGTTTTACGGCGAAGTGGTCTTCGCGCTCGCGCCCTCCACCGTGGAAAAGGGCCTGCTCTGGGCAGGCACTGACGATGGCAAGGTCTGGAACACCCGCGATGGTGGGCAGCACTGGCATGACGTCACCGCCAATATCCCCGATCTGCCGCCCTTCGGCACCGTCACCAGCATCCAGCCCTCGTTCTTCGAGGCCGGCACAGCCTACATCAGCCTCGACCTCCATCTCGTCGATAACCGCGACCCCTTCCTTTACAAGACCACCGACTACGGCAAGACCTGGACCAGCATCGCCAGCAATCTTCCCAAAGGTCCCCTCGCCTACCTCCGCAACATCTCTCAAGACCCCAACTGCAAAGGGCTGCTCTTCGCCGGAACCGGCAACGCGCTCTATTACTCCCTCAACGACGGCGGCTCCTGGACTCATTTCGATAAAGGGCTCCCGCCCTCGCCGGTCACCTGGACCGTCGTCCAGAAGCGTTTTCATGACCTGGTTGTCTCCACCTACGGCCGCGGGCTTTATATTCTCGACGACATCTCTCCGCTGGAACAGATGGCCGAGCACCCGGCCTCAGAAGACGTGCGCTTCTTCACGCCGCGCCACACCTATCGGCTTACGCGCGGCGCAGGAGTCTTCCTGAACGTCGCGCTCAAAGCGAAACCGTCCGAGCCCATCGAGTTGGAGATCCTCGACTCCGCCGGCAAAACCATCCGCCACCTCACCGCGCCGGGCCATGACGGCATCAACCGCATCCTTTGGGATATGCACTATGACCTGCCCCACCTCATCGCCCTGCGCACCCTCCCGCCTGAGGATCCGCACATCTGGGAAGAAGGCCGTTTCCGCGGCATGGATGTCCGTCCCGTCACCCACTGGGGCATGGAGCGGCCGCCCAGTCCAATGGCTGCGCCGGGCAAGTATGAGGCTCGCCTGACCATCGACGGCAAAATCTATGCCCAGACGATCTCCATCCTTGCGGATCCCAACGTCTCGGCCACACAGGCCGACCTCGAAGCCTCTGTGAAGCTGCAGGTGCGGATCAGCGACGACGTGACGAAAGTCGCCGACATGGTGAATCGCATCGAGTGGATGCGCCGGCAGCTCGCCGTCATCGAGAACATGGCCGCCGCACACCCCGAGGACAGGACACTGCACGAGAGTGCCGAGCAGATGGATCAAAAGATGCAGGGCGTCGAGTACGAAATGCTCTCGAAACCGCTCGCCGCCAGCGACGACAAGACGTACATCTCCGCCTGGAAACTCTACTACAACCTGCTCTGGCTGAATGCCGAGATCGGCCCCGGTGCCGGCGATGTGGCTGGCGGTCTCGACTCCCGTCCCACCGATACCGAAGTCGAGATCACCCACGATCTGGAGCAGAAGCTCGCGAAGGCAGAAGCCGATTACAACCAGCTCATGGCGAAACAAGTCCCGGCCTTCAACCGCACGCTCACCGACCGCAATGTCACGCCGATTGTCTCGACCGGCGCTCCGCCGGCTGGCGGACCTCCGCCGGAAAGCGATGACGACTAACCGCCGCAACCCATCGAGTGCTTTCGCTCGGTGGGTCTTGCTGTGTCGCGTGACCTCAGGCGCTCGCCCTCAGAACAGCCCGAGCGCCTTGTGCCGTGCGCCGCAGCCGGGCAAGCGATAAGCGCCGATGCGGGTGGAGTAATCCGCCTCCCCTGCCTTGAAATAATCGCCCACGTACCAGAAGGTGCAGCCGTCGCCGGGATCGATGTCCAGCGTGGTGTAATCCTCCCAGCGCATCGTGTTGGTCTGCGCTGCCTCACCTTGTGCCAGCACGGCCTCGCGCAGTGTCAGCTGTCCTTTGGGATCCTTCGCCAGCCGCGCCGCGAAGCGCTGGCCGGGATAGCTGTCCTGCGCGCCCCACGAGTACCCGACCCCCACATCGCCTTTGCGATCCATTGCAATACTGGCCAGCCAGCGATAATCCCCGCCTGGCGCGTACGTGCCCTGCTGGTAGAGTGCCGGCGTTCCCTGCTTGTCCAGCCGAAATTCGTACCAGCGCACGCCCCCTCCGCCCGCCTTCGTATCGACCGAATGCGTGGCCACAATCGACTGGTAACGGCCAAAGTTACGATAGACGAGCCGCTGCATCAGCTTGTCTCCCTGCGAGTCCACCCGGACGTCGGTCCCCTTCTGCGGCACGCAGTGGCTCAGCTGCCCATTGCACAGGTAATGGTAGGGAGCGACCGTGATCTTCTCCGGCCCGCTCAGCGCGGTCTTCGAGGGATCGTTCCAGTCCACGTGATACCGATAGACATAGATGCCGTTGTCTTCGTAATGCTCGTGCAGTTGCGTCCCACCGGTCGCCATCACGATCTCCGGCATTCCTGCCGGCGGCAGCCGCTGCCCATCAATATCCGCGGCATTCAGAAAGTTCACCCCATCCACTAACTCGCACTGCTCCGTCGCAGGCAGGCCGGCCAGCATCTTGGCCCGATCGGCCGCGCACACATGCTTCTGGATCACCGTGTCGCCCGTGCTCGTGGGCAGATAATATCCATCTCTCCAGATGGCGGGGCGGGGATAATCCGGGAACAGCGGCCGGCTGAATTCGTAACGATAATAGCGACCCATAGGATCGGGTCCAGCGCTCACCGCGTAGCACATCGCATAGGAAGCCTTTGGATCATCCGCCGGTTTGCGGAAGATCGGCAGCACAAACAGCCAGCGATTCGCCAGCTGGTCATAGCGCGCCACCGCATCGCCGCTGATCAGCTTCTCGCAGGGCCCGCCAAAACCGGCAAAGAGCGTGTTCGTCACCACCGGCCCGAGAATCGCTTTCCCGGTCTCCGGATATCGCGCGCTCTTTCTGGTCAGGATCGCCATGCGCGAGTTCACGATCTGCACAATCTCATTCAGCCCCACCGCCAGGCTGTTGTCCGACGGATTCCGCGCCCCCGCCTTGCCCTGCGGCCCCATGAAACCGACACCCAGTCCTTCGAAGCTCGTCACCAGCGTTGCTGCAGGGCGCGTGCCTTGTTCCGTCTGTTCCACCGCCGCGCCTTCTGCGCTGATGGTTACGGGCGGCAGCTCTGCCGGCTTCTCCGGCTCCGCCGTTTTGCTGTGAACGTGCGGATGCTCCGGCCGCGGCGGCACCTGATAGGTCTTCACCAGCTCGGGCAGCGGCGCCGACTCATCGTGCCGCACCGCGGGGTTCACGATTACTCGTCCTGCCACCCACTCCTCGGCGCCTGGCACCGCCTGCGTTGCTTGTGAGGCGGCCACTCCGGACCACAAAACCGCGCCCGCCAACACCATTCCTGTCGCTATGCCTCGTGGTTTTCGCATGCGAAGCCTCTCCACCGATCGAATTGTGCTCAGAGCCGTTTTCCGATGTCGGCTCACCGGGGAAACGGCGTGCTCCGCGCCGAGGGTCGACTCTTCAGTGCCGCCGCCACTGCCGCCTGCGTCGCCTGCAGTTCCTCGCCCACGACCTGCAGCCGCGGAGGACGGACCCGCGCATTCCCCGTGCCTGTCTCCTGTTGCACCTGCTTGATCAGCTGGATAAACTTCGGCACCGTATCCATGCGCAGCATCGGCAGAAACCACCGGTAGAGCGCGAACGCCTCTGCATGCCGGCCCGCCACGCCCGCATCGAACAGCGCCACGGACTCCGCGGGGAATGCATTCACCAGCCCCGCCACCCAGCCCACCGCGCCCGCTGCAATGCCTTCGACAATCGCATCGTCCACGCCAACAAAGATACGCAGCCGATCCCCCGTCAATGCGCGGATCCCCGTCACCCGCCGCACATCCGTCGTCGACTCCTTCGCGGCCACCAGGTTCCGGTGCTCTTCGGCGAGCTCGGCGATCTGTTCCGGCAGAAAATCCGTCCCGTACGAAACCGGATTGTTGTACAGCATGCACTCCAGCGGCGTCGCCCGGAAGATTGCCGCCACATGCGCCTTCATCTCCCGCCAGTCCCCCCGATACACGTAAGGCGGCAGCACCATCAGACCGGAGCACCCGGCGCTCTCGGCAGCTTTCGCCAGCGCTACGGCCTCTTCCGTTGAGAGCGCGGAGATCGCCGCGACGACAGGCGCGCCCTGGGCGGCCGCGACGACATTGCGCAGCAGGGCGTCCTTTTCCTCAACGCTCAGGGTCGCCGCTTCGCCCAGCGATCCCAGGGCGATGATCCCCGTGCATCCGTTGCCGAGCAGCCACTGCACGTGCCGGGTCATAAAGGCGTGATCAATCTGCAGACTCTCGTCAAAGCAGGTGGTCATGGCAGGCATAACGCCGGTCCATTTCATACGTTCTCCTCTGTCTCTTCTGAAGTTGTCATCGTTGCAGTGAAGTTGTTGGCCTGACCAGCGGCCGCGAGACTGGCCACCGCAGCGGGAAACACCGGGGGGCGCACCGAATCCGCACCCCATCCAAAAAGAAACTCCGTCGCCGCCCCGCACACGCGTCCCTGGCACGGGCCCATCCCGCACCGCGTCTGCAGCTTTGCCTCGCGCCAGTTCAGCCGGCCGCGCAGCGCTCGAAAACGCACATCCTCGCACCGGCACACGATCGTCTCATCGGTCGTCAGCTTTTTCAGTTCCGGATCCAGCTGACACGCCGCCGCCAGCGCGCGCACAAATCCCAGCTTCCCCCGTCGGCGCGCCGCCATCCCCCGCGCCTCCTCGCCGCGCCCGCACGCCGCCAGCGCCGCAATCTGTCCTTCTAACCGGGACAATTCAACCCCGCCAATCCCCGTTGGCTCGCCCGCGCAATACACGTCTTCCACTGAGGTCCGCATCTGCTCATCGGTCGCGACCAATCCCTCTTCGACCCGGCACCCCAGCAGCTCCGCCAACTCCGTATTCGGCACCAGATGAAAACCGCAGGCCAGGGCATCGCACCCGACCTCCCAGTGCTTCTTTCCCTGCCGCAGGGTCACGCTGCGCACCCGATCCTCGCCATGCGCCGCCGTCACCCAGCACCGGGTCAGCAACCGGGTCCGCATCGCCCGCCGATACTGCATTCCCTGCCAAAGCTTGCCCGGTTCGCGCAGCACATGCATACCCAGGCGCACCAGCCGTTCCAGCGGAGCCTGCTCGCAAACCGCGACAATGCGCGCCCCGTTCCCCGCCAGATGCCCCGCCACCGCCAGCAGCAGCGGTCCCGTCCCCGCTACCACCACGCGTTTGCCCGCCATCGGCAAACCGCCGCGCGTCAGCGCATCCAGTCCGCCCACGCCCGTCACATGGGGCAGCGTCCACCCCGGAAAAGGCAGGAACCGCTCCCGTGCCCCGGTCGCCAGAATCACTTTCGCCGCATGCAGCTCGGCGATCTCGGTGCCGTCGCCCAGTCCGGCTGCGCTCGCACCATTCCGCTCCGCCAGCAGCACGGTCCGGCCGGGAGCATCGAATACCCGCCACCCCTGCAGCCGCACGACCCTCGAAGACTCCAGCCGCGCCAGCCACGCGCGCGCCGCTTTCGGCAAAGGCGCGCCGCTGCGCCAGATCTGTCCGCCCGCTGCAGGATTGTCATCCACCAGCGCTGCCCGCTGACCGCATTGCGCCGCGGTCACCGCCGCGACGACACCCGCCGGTCCCGCACCCACCACCAGCACATCGAAGTGCTGCTTCATGCCTGGCGCGCCTCGGCCGCGCCCGTTTGCACATCCATCCCCGGCGCGCACACAATCTGGCAGCTGCGCTGGTGCGTAGCGCCATCAATCGTCACCCTGCACTCAAAGCAGATCCCCATCCCGCACAACGGCGCGCGCGGCTCGCCCGAAACCGATGTCCGGGTCATGGTTCCGGCCATCATGACTGCGGCAGCGACCGTCGTTCCCGGCGCCACCGTCACCGACGCGCCGTTCACCATCAGCGATACTCCGCCGCCTGCCTCACGCATGCGCCTGCTCCGTGACGGGGGCGCCCTCATGCGCGCCGGCAAAGCGCCCCGGCAAATACGGTTCCGGCGGGATCGGCCTCTTGCCGCCCAGCATCCCCGTCACCAGAACCTCAGCGGTTCCCAGTGAAGTCGTGATCCCCAGTCCCTCATGCCCGGTCGCCAGCCACAGCGTCGCATCCCCCGGCCATGGCCCGATCAGGGGCAGCTTGTCCGGCGTCGCCGCGCGAAACCCGGTCCACACGCGAATGGCTCCCAGCGCGCCCAGTCCCGGGAGATAGCTCTCGGCCCGCGCCAGCATCGCCGTCATCAGCGCGCGATTCACCTCGGCGACCTCCGCCCCATACTCCCGCGAAGAACCGATCAGCAGTTGCCCCGTTTTCCGCGGCTGCACATTAAACGCCACCGAATCCGTCGTCATCGAATGCGCGCTCTTCAGATAACCCAGCTCCACCAGCTGGTGCCGTACATATCCCGGATAACGGTCCGTGATCACCAGGTGCCCGCGACGCTTGCGCACCGGCACTCCCGGCAAGAGTCGGCTCGAATCGGCTCCCGCCGCCAGCACAATGCGCGCGGCAGACAATGCGGTGCCGTTTTGCAGCCGCACCCGCCCCTGACCCGCCGACACGACCGCCTGCCCCAGCAATACCTCCGCCCCGGCCCGCTGCGCCTCGCGGATTAAAAATGCCGCCGCGCAGGGCGGATACAGCACCGCATCGCTCCCCGCCTGCAGCGCTCCAGCCAGCCCCCGCCGCAGATGCGGCTCCGCCTCGGCCAGTGCGTGGCTGTCCAGAACTTCGGTCGCGATTCCGATCGACGCATACACCCCCTGCTTGCGACGCACCTCCGCCATCTCTTCCTCATCGGCGGCCACCCACAGCGTTCCACAGGCGTCGAACTCCACCTCCGGCGGCAGATCCTCCGCCATCTCTCTCCAAAGCTGCTGTGAATACGCCGTCAGCGCCAGTTGCGCCGGAGAATCATCCATGGCGACAATGTGTCCCATGCCCGCTGCGGTCGCGCCGCCGCCCACCACCGCGCCATCCACTACCACCGTTCTCAGCCCGCGCAGCGCACACGCGCGCGCGCACGCCGCACCCACAATCCCGGCGCCCACCACCACCACATCCGCCAGTCCGCTCATGAAGGAATGCCTGATCGAAACGGGTCCTCCGGATCCACCAGCAGCCGGCCCTCCGCCGTGATGAACGCCCGGCCCGTGACGCTGGGGATGATGGTCCCATCGCTCCCCACCCGGTACGAGCCCTCAAAGGCCGTTCCCAGAATCCCCTCCTGGCGCCATACCGCGCCCGGGCCCAGCTTTTCATCCGCCGCCAGACACGCCAGCTTCGCGCTCGTGCCCGTCCCGCAGGGCGACCGGTCATACGCCTTGCCTGGACACAGCACAAAATTCCGGCTCCCCGCTCCCGATCCGTTTCCAAAGGCAGCGGAAAAAAGTTCAACGTGGTCGATCTCCTGCCCCTCCGTGCCCGTGATCCCCTGCGCCCGCAGCGCCTGCCGAATGGCCCACGCATACTCCGTCAGCGCGTCGCGATACTCCATCGTCAGCGCCACCGGGGCTCCCTCCGTCAGAAAAAACCAGTTCCCGCCCCACGCCACATCGCCCTGCACCCGACCGTATCCCGGCACATCCACAATCGCGGCCTTCGTATGCCGGTAGCTCGCCACGTTCTCCACCGTCACCCGCCCGGCGCCATGGAGCGTCGCGCGCACCAGGCCGACCGGAGTCTCGATCCGATGCTGCCCCGGCCCAATCCTGCCCAGATGCTCGAGCGTCGCCACCACCCCGATCGTCCCATGTCCGCACATCCCCAGGTATCCGACGTTGTTGAAGAAGATCACTCCCGCCGCGCAGCTCCCATCCTCCGGCTCAACCAGCAGCGCGCCCACCACCACGTCCGATCCTCGCGGCTCATTCACCACCGCCGATCGGAACCCGTCGTGGTCCCGCGCCATGCGCTCGCGCCGCTCTGCCAGCGATCCTCTCCCCAGGTCAGGTCCACCGGCGACCACCACCCGGGTCGGCTCACCCTCGGTGTGCGAGTCGATCACGCTTATCGAGTCCATCACGCTCATATCTCGATCACTATACCCAATTGTCTACAATCTTGAATACCACCTTCGACCCTTACAATGACTTGCGGCCACAGGCGGAGTACTCTTCTCTTTCTACTCCGTGCGTTCGCGGTTCGGAGCGATTGGTATTATGCCATCCCAGAAAGTAACTCCACGACCCATAGTTCGGTCCAGAAACGATCACGATGGCAACAGCCTGCGAAAAGCTTTCTATGAGATTCGGGAACTGATCGTCCACGGCCGCCTCTCCCCCGGCTCCTGGATCGTCGAAGCGGATCTCGCCCGCCACCTCTCTATGAGCCGTACCCCCGTCCGCAGCGCCCTCCACTGGCTCCAGCGTGAAGGTTACGTCATCGAGCACAAGAACACCCGCAAATCCCGCATGGTTGTCGCCCCTCTCACCAAAGAGGATGCCGACGAGCTTTACTCCATCATCGGCCATGTCGAAGGCCTAGCCGGCCGCCGCACCGCTCGGCTGGCCAAAGCGCAACGCCTCGAAATCAGCACCCGGCTGAAGGGTTTCAACAACCAGCTCCGCGAGATCCTCTCCGCGAAAGACTCCCGCGCCGCCGGCATTTTCGATCTCGATCGCAGTTTCCATCGCACCATCATCGATTCCGGAGCCGGACCCCGTCTGCTCGCTCTCCACAAGTCCATCGAGCCCCAGGCAGAACGCTACTGGCGCCTCTACGCCAGCTCCATCATCAACGATCTCCATCTCTCCGTCGCCGAGCACGACGAGATCATCGCCGCCATCAACGCCGGCGATGCCGATCGCGTGGAGCGCGGCCTCCAGGCGAACTGGGAAAACGGTTGCACCCGCCTTGCCCGCGTCATCGACATCTTCGGCGAACGCGGCAGCTGGTAGCTGAGCCCTTCGCTGTCGTTGAGCCGACTCCCGCCGGCCGTTTGGGGGTAACCAGGCGGCCTTTTCGCCGACTCTTGCACAGGCGCCGACTTGACATTTCACGCTCGCTATTGTACACAATCGATCCACACGCTGTTGTGCACGAATCGACAGCCTCAAAACCCGTTTCCCCGGATTTCGTTGGGTTTTACAAAGAAAAAAGACATACAGATTCCCCCAGCTAGTTCCCTTTCGGAGGACCGATGACAAACAGAAGGACGACCGTTTTTCTGCTGCTGTTTGCCCTGTTTTGCGCAGCCCCCTGCATCCTTCGGGGCCAGGCCACCACCGCTGGCGCATTGTCCGGCACCGTCGCCGATCCCACCGGCGCCGTCATCCCCAACGCCGCTCTCACCATCTCCCGGCCCTCCACCGGCTTCACCCGCTCGGTCACCGCCTCGGCGGATGGCTCCTTCGATCTCCCCGACCTGCAGCCGGGTGAATATACCCTCCGCGCCAGCGCCAAAGGCTTCTCTGACGCCGTCTACAACGGCATCGCCATCTTCACCGGCCGCACCATCAATCTCCGCGTCAAAATGGCCGTCGGTACCTCGACCCAAACGGTGGAAGTTTCCAGCCAGCCGCAGACCCTGGAAACCACCACCAATACCCTGGCCACCACCATCAACCCGGACTCCGTCCAGGACCTGCCCCTCAACGGACGTGACGCCCTGCCTTTCGCGCAGCTCGTCTCCGGCGCGCAAAGCGGCGGCGATCAGCGCTTCACCACCTTCAACGGCATGCCCAACGCCGCCCTGAACATCACCGTCGACGGCATGAACGACAACTTCCAGCGCTACCGCACATCCACAACCGGCTTCTATGACGCCGCTCCCCTGCGCATCGGTGCCATCGATGAGGTCACCGTTTCCACCAACGATCTGACCGCCGATGCCGGTGCCGAAGGCGGCGCTACCCTGCGCTTTGAGTTGAAGCGCGGCACCAATAAGTTTCACGGCAACGCCTTCTGGCAAACGCAGAACAGCGCTTTCAATGCCAACACCTATCTCAACAATGCCCAGGCCGTGAAAAAGGCTCCCTACCACATCAATGACTTCGGGGGCAGCATCGGCGGTCCCATCTGGAAGAACCGCTTCTTCTTCTTTGGCAATTACGAGCAGGAATATGTCCCCGGCCATCAGACCGGCTACGCCAACGTTCTCACCCCCGCCGCTCAGTCCGGCAACTTTACTTACACCGGCACGGATGGCACCCAGCACACCGTCAACCTGCTCAACGTTGCCGCAGCCAATGGCTTTCCCTCGGCCCAGAACCCCCTCATCGCGAGTCAGCTGCAGCAGATTAACGCCTCAGTGGGCAAATCCCTTCAGAATATCGCCACCTCATTGCCCTACCAGAATCAGCTGATCTGGCAGTATCCCTGGAACTACGATCAGATCTATCCCACCCTTCGCATCGACTATCAGATCACTCCCGCTATCGAATGGCACGCCGCCTACGATCTCGAGTGGCGCACCTATCCCGACTACCAGATCTATCCCACCGATCCCAACGGCAACACCAGCTTCAACTCGAGTTACCAGACGTGGACAACCGGCCTGCAGTGGACCCTCACGCCCACCCTCGTCAACGAGCTCAGCGCCGGTCTCCTGAATACCCAGGAGGAATACAACGTCGGCCACTCCTGGGATCCGTTCACCGCGGAGAGCAACATCATCATCCAGTCACCGTCGTTCGTGAATGGTGGCACCACCGTCTCGCCCTGGATCCCGAACTACGATCTCCCCGAACCCCGCAATAACCCGGTGCGCGACGTCAACGACGTCCTCACCTGGACCCACAAAGCCCACACCTTCAGCTTTGGCGGCGACTTCCGCAATTCCACCGATTACGACACCGGCGTCAATGACCCGCCCGGCTACTACCTCGGCATCAACAGCCTTGACCCGGCCGTCGGCATGTTCAACCCGACCAACTTCCCCGACATGAATTTCAACCAGAGCAACCAGCAGGACCTGCTCAACGCCGAAAACCTTTATGCCACCCTGGTCGGCCGAGTGAACAATGTTTACGGTACTAACTACGTGAATTCCGCGAACCACCAGTACAAGGTCCTCGGCGTGATGAAGCAGCCCGAGGAGCAGAACGTCGGCGGCTTCTACTTTCAGGATGCCTGGCGCGTCACCCCGCACCTGGCTCTTAACTACGGCTTCCGCTGGCAATTCTCCGGCGCCATCCATAACACCAACAACACCTATACCAACCCCACTTATGCCGACCTCCTCGGGCCGTCCACCCAGCTTTTCAACCCGGGTCAGCTCAATGGCGTACAGAACCCGCAGGTCTACCTGCGCCCCTCTCCCTACTCCGCCGATCTTAAGGAGCCTTCCCCGAACGTCGGCTTCGCCTGGAATCCTGATTTCGCTGGTGGCTTCCTCGGCAAGCTGGCCGGCGGCAACAAGCTCGTAATCCGAGGCGGCGCCGCCGTCACTCACTATGACGAAGGCTGGATCACCTTCGAACAGGCCACCCTCTACAGCAATCCCGGCGCCACCCAGCTGAATTATCTGAATGCTGGTCCGCCTACCAACACGCCCGCGGGCGAATTCCCCGCCGGCTCCCTGACTCTCGGCTCCACGCCGGCCCTGAATACTTTTCCCTCCACGTTCAGTTTCCCCGTTCCCGAATCTGACTTCACCTTCGGCGGCCAGCCGTTCGCCACGGTCGACCCCAACATCCGCACGCCGTATATCGAAAACTGGTACTTCGGCATCCAGCGTCAGATTCCCGGCAACAGCGTCGTGGAAGTGAACTATGTCGGCAACCACTCCATCCACATGTGGATGAACTACGACCTGAACGAAGTGAACATCTTCGAAAACGGATTCCTCCCGGAGTTCCGCAACGCTCAGGCTAATCTCGCCGCCAATGGCGGCTCTTCCTTCGCGGATAACACCGGCAGTTCCGGAGTGAGCAACCTTCCCATGATGGACCAGGCCTTTGGTCAGGGCGGATCAGCCTTTACCAATCCCAGTTACATCAGCATGCTGCAGACCGGCCAGGCCGCCGCTCTCGCCAATGCCATCGTCACCAGCTCTACTTACTTCTGCAATCTGGTTGGCAACGGCGCCGGTGCTTTCAGCCCCTGCAGCGGTCTCGGCTATAACTCGCCGACCGCCTATGCCATTAACACGTTCCAGGCGAATCCCTACGCCAGCGGCGAACCCATCATGCTGCTCAGCGATCCGGGCAGCGAATCCTACAACGGCCTGCAGGCCCAGATCAAGCATCCTGCCGGTCACGGCCTCATGCTCATGGCCAACTACGCTTACAGCCATTCCTTTACCAATCGCTATATCGGGGACTACTACACCTCCGATGCAGCTATCACCAACTTCACTACTTTGCGCGACCGCCGCCTCAGCCGTTCCCCGTCCCCCTACGACCTGCGTCACACCTTCCGTTTCTTCGCCACCTACAAGCTTCCCTCCCACTCCGCCAACCACTGGCTCAACGAAGCCACCGGCGGCTGGACTCTGTCTCCCATCTTCGAATGGCAGCAGGGGCGGAACTTCAAGTTATTGGGCGGCACCAATACTTATAACTACTACGACAATTACAGCAATCAGCCTGACGTCAGCGATTCAGGCGTCGTTCTGAATGGCACCACCGTCAGCCAGCTGCAGAAAAAGGTCGGCTACTACCCCGGCCCCAACACCTCCACTCCGCGCCTGCTGATGGACCCCAGCGTCTTCAGCAGCGGCAAGGTCCTCCCGGAGATGGTCCCCGGCCAGCTGGGCCAGTTAGTCTTCCTCCACGGCCCCCAGTTCATCAACACCGACTTTGCAGTGACAAAGGTGTTTCCAATCTATGAGCTGCTCAGCCTCAACATCCAGGCGGAGATGCTGAACCTGTTCAACCATCCTGCCTGGAGCGTCGTGGACGGCTACTCCGCCGGCACCAACAATCCTGCCCAGTACGTAAATGTCGCTGCCACACCGGTAGCCGCCGGCGCTCAGACCAATCCCGAGGGCCTCGGTTCCGGCGGTGCCCGTGATATTCAGTTCCGCGTACAGTTGCAGTTCTGATCTTCTCTCCCGTTCCCCTTTCGGGCCGACGGGAGATCGAACCAGCGTGGACCGGTGGCTGCCTTCTTCGCCGGTCCCACGCTGTTTTAAGGAGGAGCATGAAGCAGCGGTGGGTCATTTGCCTTGCCATTCTCGCAGCCGGTTGCGCTCTCGCATCCACCAGCTTCGCTCAGCTCACCGCCGCTGATTTCAATCGCGCCCTCGACCTGCAGGAGAAATACAATTCCCTGGTCGTCGACCTGCCCGACCCTCCCGCCTGGCAGGACCACTCCGACACCTTTGTCTACCGAAAGTCCGTCGAAGCTGGCCATGCCTTCATCCTTGTCGATGCCGCCACGCAGACCAAACAGCCCGCTTTCGATCAGGCGCACCTGGCCGCTGCCCTCTCCGCCGCCAGCGGCACTGACTACAAAGCTGATGACCTGCCCTTCCAGCAGTTCCATTTCCTCGACGATCGCGCCGCCATCGAGTTTCGCGTCGAAACTACCCGTTGGCACTGCGATCTCCACGCCTGGACCTGCAACCGCCTGCCCGGCCGCAACGGCGAAGAAGCCGATAACCTCAGCGATCCCGATAGCTGGGGCTACGACGACACACCCAAACCCGATAACGACCCCGGCAAAACCGTCGCTTCCCCCGACGGCCAATGGCTCGCCTTTGTCACCAACTACAACGTCAGCATCCGTTCCAAAGACGGCAAGCAAACCTTCAACCTTAGCCAGGATGGTTCCGAGGATAACTACTACGCGCTCTCCACCCTCGTCTGGTCCCCTGACTCGAAGCACTTTGCCGCCTACCGCATTCGTCCCGGTTATCGCCGCCTCATTCACTATGTCGAGTCATCCCCGAAAGACCAGCTCCAGCCGGAATCTTTCGCCATGGTCTATCCCAAAGCCGGCGACGTGCTCACCCTCGATCAGCCCGTCCTCTTCTCCCTCGCCGATCGCCGTGAGATTCCCATCGACAACGCCCTCTTCCCCAACCCCTTCGATCTGACTCCCATGGGCTGGTGGAAAGACAGCCGCGCCTTCACCTTCGAATACAACCAGCGCGGCCATCAGATCTACCGCCTCATCGAAGTCGACGCCAATACCGGCGTAGCTCGCGCCCTCATCACTGAAACCAGCAATACGTTCATCAATTACGAGCCGTTGGTCATGAACCAATTCGATACCGGCAAGAAGTACCGCGACGACATCGATGACGGCAAAGAAATCATCTGGGCCTCCGAACGCGACGGGTGGGAGCACCTCTACCTGTTCAACGGACACACCGGCGCTCTCGAAAACCAGATCACCAGGGGGCACTGGGTCGTCCGCGCCGTCAATCACGTCGACGAACAGAAGCGCCAGATCTGGTTCGAAGCCAGCGGCATGAATCCCGGCGAGGATCCCTACTTCGTCCACGCCTATCGCATCAATTTCGACGGCTCGGGTCTGACTCCGCTGACTCCGGACGAAGCCAACCATCACGTGGAGTTTTCCTCCGACGGCAAGTACTACGTGGATCTCTGGTCGCGCATCGATCTGGCTCCCACCCTCGCCCTCTACCGCACCGAAGATAACAAGCAGCTCATGGTCCTCGAGCACGCCGACATCAGTAAGTTACTCGCCGCCGGATGGCACGCGCCCGAAGTCTTCAATGCCAAAGGCCGCGACGGCACTACCGATATCTGGGGCATCATCGACCGCCCCGCTAACTTCGATCCCCATAAGAAATATCCTGTCATCGAAGACATTTACGCCGGGCCCCAGGGCTCGTTTGTGCCCAAATCCTTCAGCACTCGCATCGAGCCGCTCACCCAACTCGGCTTTGTCGTCGTCCAGATCGACGGCATGGGCACCAACAACCGCTCCAAAGCCTTTCATGACGTCGCCTGGCGCAATCTTAAAGACGCCGGTTTCCCCGACCGCATCCTCTGGCACAAAGCCGTGGCCGCGAAATATCCCTGGTACGATATCTCCCGAGTCGGCGTCTTTGGCACATCCGCCGGCGGCCAGAGCGCTATGGGGGCCCTCCTCTTTCATCCCGACTTCTATAAGGTGGCCGTCTCCAATAGCGGCTGCCACGACAACCGCATGGACAAGATCTGGTGGAACGAGCAGTGGATGGGCTGGCCCGTCGGTCCCTGGTACTCCGCCTCCTCCAACGTCGACAACGCCTGGCGCCTGCAGGGTAAGCTCATGCTCATCGTCGGTGAAATGGACCACAACGTCGATCCATCCTCCACCTTTCAGGTCGTCGACCGCCTCATCCACGCCAACAAGACCTTCAGCCTCCTCGTCGTTCCCGGCGCCGATCATGGCACCCGCGGCCCCTGGGCTCGCTATACCAACCGCAATCTCCTCGACTACTTCGTCCGCAATCTCCTGAACGAGAACCTGCCCGACTGGAATGCCCAACCCGCCACGCCGCCGTCGTCGTTACAGTAGCCCGCTTGTTTTGCAGGAGCCTCAGCCGGACTTCGAGTCCTCACACAGGAATGTGGGGCGCAGTCCGCCCTGAGAATTACCAGAAGTACGCAGCTTCCACCTTCGGAGAGCCTGGGTCGCCGTCGATGATGTGCGTGCTCAGCACCACTTCCATATTCTTCTTATCGCCCGCGTTATGAGCCATCTTCTGCAACTGGGCCAGGTCGCCGGCATTCGTCAGGAACTCTCCTGCGACTTCCGTGCCGCCGCGCCCAATCCCGGCCAGAACCACCGCGAGATTGCCCGTCGTCGGATCGGTGAAGCGCGCGACGATGGCATAGTCCCGATAGTCATTGGTCGCCATCTGCACGCTCCGGTCGACAATCCACTGCGGGCTCTGCCCCGGATGGGTGCTGTCCACGATCCACAGATGACGCATGCCCTCGTCGTTGCCAAAGTGATAGCGCAGCGGGTTCGTCAGCCGCAGCGCCCACGCATTGTCGAAGGCCCCGATGATGACCGAGGGACCCGCTCGCAGATCGGCCAGATTGGTAGCCCCTTCCCCCTTCAGAACGTAAGGCTTCCCGTTTCTCTGGAAGATACCGGCCACCTTCACAATCGCACTGAGATCATCGATGATCACCGCGGTCAGGTGATCGTTCAGCACCACCAGTTGGGTTGGTTCCGCGGCATTGCGCAGCGTAATGCCGGAATATCCCAGCTGATCGGCCAGACAGATCAGGACCGGTCCATCGCTGCTGAAGACCGGCTGCCAAAAGGGACTCAGGGTAGCACGATGGGACTGCTGCCATAGCAAAATCCCGCCCGCCGAGAGCAACGCGCCGACCACCCCGCACACGGCCATCAGCAGCCACGAGCGCCGCCCCGGCCTCGCCTCATGGGGAGCCTCGGCCGCAGCAGGCTCCTCCGTCACCAGAGCCGGGTCGGGCACCACGGCCTCGGGGCTTTCGCATGGATCCTGGAAGCGGGGAACGTAGGAGCCCGGCGGCAGGCTGATCCGCAACTCATCGCGATGCAGGGGATCCTGATAGTACTGCGCCACCCGTTTGCGGATTTCCGCCGCTGTCACCCGCACAATCGGATCGGATGCCGTGTCATAGGCCGCGTCACGCCCGAAAATTTCGATCCCCAGCGTGCGCTCTTTAATGTTGTCGGCGTCACCGGCCAGCGTGTGCTCGACCACAAAGCGCAGGAAGTGCGGAAACCTCTTGCTGTGGCTGAAAAAGGGACTGGCCAGCAGCGAATTCAGTTGTTCTCGGATGGCATCCGGTGCGGGCTGGTCCAATACGGTTTGACTCTGGCCTGCCCAATCGTCTCGCATCCTGCGCCCCACGGTAACCTCGGCGATTATAGCGCGGATAAGAATCCGTAAAGATCGAAGCAGGAGCAGCACGAGCCAAACCCTGTTATTCCCGCGATATTCTGGTCATTTACCGGATAAGAGCTCCCCTTCTTATCTGTAAAACCGCTCCTTACCGTTACCGTTAGGACCTTTACACCTCCCGGAACCACGCCTACAACAGAAACGCTTTTCCAGATTTCATTCGTGACGCGCATCCTTCGCGCGCGCCGGGAAAGGCATTTTCAGGGGAGGCTTCACTTTGAAAGCGAATCGATGCTGGAAACCCATCTCATTGTGTTTCCGCGGTGCCATGGTCATACTGCTGGCTCTTGGTTGCAGCGGCATTTTCCAGGCCCACGGACAACTGGCCACCACCACCGCCGCCATCTCCGGCATCGTGACGGACCCCTCGGGCGCTGTCGTGCCGGCGGCCTCGTTGACCCTCGCGAGTTCCGAAAAAGGCATCACCCGCACTTTTATAACCGATGCAACCGGCAGATACTCCTTCGACCAGTTGCCGCCCGCCGGGTACGCCCTCACAGTCAGGACAAAGGGGTTCCAAACCTACAGTCAGACCGGCATTATCCTCAATGCCGCTCAATCCGCGACCCAAAACGTCATTCTGATCGTCGGCGCTGAGACGCAGACCGTCACCGTGACCGCCGACGCATCCCAGCTGAACACCGACAACGCCAACATCGCAGCCGACATCGCGGCCAAACAGCTCGTGGAACTGCCGCTCAACATGCGCAACGTCTATGGCCTGGCCACGCTCAATTCCTCAGTGCAGAACGCGTCCGAAAGCCAAATGCTCCTCGGTGGCGGCGGCCCCAGTACCGACGACGCCGATCAGGATATTTCCTTCCTCAACTTCGCCGGCGGCTTCTTCGGCACCTCCGCCTACATGATCGACGGCTCCTGGGACACGGATCCGGAATGGGGAGCGGTTATCTATGTGCCTTCCGTCGATTCCGTGCAGGAATTCAAGGTCCAGAACAACTCCTTCACCGCGCAGTACGGCTGGAGCACCGGCAACGTGGTCAACGTCGTCACGAAATCCGGAACCAGCTCCTTCCACGGATCCGCCTACGAGTTCTACCGCAATGCCGACCTCGATTCGAACCTCTGGTTCAACGACCACTACGGAACCAAAAAGCAAAGCCTGAGCCGCAACCAGACCGGCGTTTCCGCCGGCGGCCCCCTCTATCTGCCGGGAATCTACCGCCAGACGCAGAAAACCTTCCTCTTCGGGCTCTATGAGCACCTCACCCTGTCCACCCCGACAGCCGACACTTATACCGTCCCCGACAACAACTTCCGCAGCGGTAACTTCTCTGAGATTCTCGGAGCGCAGGTGGGCACCCTGGCCAACGGATCCACGACCGATGACCTCGGCCGCCCCGTCTATGTGGGCCAGATTTACAATCCCCGCAGCGCGCGCCAGATCACCGTCGGCACCATCGACTCCGTCACCGGCCGCCTCGTGATCGGCAACCCTAAAACCTGCCCCGTCTCCTGCTATATTCGCGATCCCATTCCCGGCAATGTCCTTTCCAACCTGGCCAGCTACGCCGCCGATGGCGTCGGCGCGAAACTGCTCAGCTACTATCCCAAAGCCAGCGGCAGCGGCCTGACCAACAACCTGTTTGCCTCCGGCAGCGCGCCGGCCAACTCCAACGAGTACCTCCTTCGCGTCGATCACAATATCAACACCGCCTCGCGCATCTACTTCCGCTACTCCTACAAAAAGGAATACAAAACCGGCACCGCGCAGGACTGGGGCAGCGATCCCGCCGGACCCGGCAACGACCGGCCCAACAATCGCTGGGGCATGGCCGCCGGCTACAACCTGGTCTTCAGCCCAACCTTCACCATGAACATCGCTTCCGGCGTACAGATCTGGCACGAGACCTCCACCAACCAGTCGCGCAACTTCGATACCACCTCGCTGGGCCTGCCCCCTTACGTTGACCAGAACAGCCCTGAGTTTCCCATCGTGCAGGTCGGAAGCCAGTCGCCTCTCGGTCCTCTCACCAACGAAACCGTGACCAACCATGGCCCCGTCGGCAGCGTGGCCGTCGACTTCATCAAGGTCCACGGCCGACACACCCTGAACTTCGGGTTCATGGGTGTGGAACTGGAGGACGATCAGTCCAACTTCTTCCAGACCACCCTCCAGTTCAACGGCGGATTCACCGCCGGTCCCGATCCGCAGCACGGCTCCGGCGTCGCCAGTGGCAATGGCGTTGCGGAAATGCTGCTGGGCGTCCTCGACGGCGGATCCACCGGTACCACCTACAATCCCGCTGTCTCCTCCCACTTCATCGGTGAATACGTCCAGGATGACTGGAAACCCACAAAGAACTTCACGCTGAATATGGGCTTCCGCTACGAAGTCCAGACGCCCCCCACCTACCGTCACAATGTCGGCTCGGTCTTCAATCCCGATGTCGTCAACCCCATCAGCTATGAGGCCGGTCAGCCCTATCTCGGGGCCCTCCAGTTCCTCAGCCCCGAAAATCGCTACTCCTACGATCCGAACTACAAAAACTTTGCGCCCCGGCTCGGACTTTCCTGGGCCGTGCGGCCGAATGCTGTCGTCCACGGCGGCTACGGCATCTTCTATCCGCAGGCCATCACCTGCTGCTTCGACGTCGATTCCGATGGCTTCGCCGCATCCACCCCGATCTCGACCACCCTCAACGGGGGCATCAACCCCAATCCCGCCGTATCCACCAGCAATCCCTGGCCCTACGGATACAGCCCGATCTCCGGGAATTCGCTCGGCGAATACCAGCAGGTCGGCTTCACCGCCACCAGCAACTTCCGCAGCCGCCGCTCCCCTTACGTCCAGAACTGGACTCTCGGGGTTCAGTATGCTTTCACCCCCAACGATCAGCTGGATCTCTCCTACGTCGGCAACCGCGGCACCCGCATGGTGACGGCCAATATCAGCCGCGACCAGGTGGACCCGAGCTACCTTTCCATGGGAACGGCTGCTCTGAACACCCTCGTGGCCAATCCGTTCTATGGCCATATCAACTCGAGTTCCTGCGGGCTCGACCAGCCCACCGTTCCGCAGTCGCAGCTGCTCTCGCCGTATCCGCAGTACTGCTATGTCAGCGAAAACGACGCGCCTGTCGGCTTCTCTGACTACAACGCCCTGCAGGCCACTTTTAACCATCGGTTCAGCAAGGGACTCACCGCCCTGGTGTCTTACACTTATTCCAAGTTCCTGGATAACGTGGAGGGCAACAATTCCTGGTCGTATAACGGCAACAATTCGCCGGCCAATAACTACAACCTCGCCGCCGAAAAGAGCGTCGATGGCGGCGATGTGCCTCACGCCCTGGTCGCCAGCTATGTCTACCAGCTTCCCATCGGTCGCGGACGCGCAGTTGGATCCGGAATGCGCAAGGCAGCCGATGCCGTCCTGGGCGGCTGGGAAGTCGCCGGCATTACCACCTTCCGACAGGGCATTCCCATCAGCGTCAGCGGCAACGACATCGCTACCTTCGGCGGGAATCCGCGGCCCGACAACAACGGCAGCCTCCATGTCTCCAACCCATCCATTCACGAGTGGTTCAACACCGGCGCCTTCTCCTTTGCGAAGCTGGCATCGGACGGCGGCGACACCTGGGGCAATTCACCGCGCTTCTTCTCCGATCTGCGCGGACCCCACTATCAGAACTGGGATACCTCTATCGACAAGAACTGGCAGCTCAGGGAGGAAATGCGCATCCAGTTCCGCGCCGAAATGTTCAACACCTTCAACCACGCTAACTTCTACTCCCCGTCGGGAACGGGCTACTCCGGTTGTGACCCCAACGCCAGCTCGACTTGTGCCAGCAGCTTTGGGCAAATTACCAGCGCCTTCCCGTCGAGAACCATCCAGATGGCCGGAAAGTTCTACTGGTAGCGTCGGGTGACCAACCGCTGCAGGCTCCTGCTGTCGGTGTTGCTGGCCGGATCCCTCCCGGGGTTCGGCCAGCAGCCCTCTTCTCCTCTGGAGAAAGCTGTAGCCGCGGCGCAGCAGGCACAGGCAGCCCATAACTATCAGGCTGCCGCCGACAACTACCGTCAGGCGATCCAGCTGCAACCCGATAATGCAGAGTTGTGGACCAACCTCGGCCTCATGCAGCATGAGACCGGCAATACGGCTGCCTCGGTTCGCAGCCTTGAGCAAGCCCACCGTCTCAACCCCGATCTCTACGTTCCCAACCTTTTCCTCGGCATCGATTACACCCGCGCCGGACAGGCGAAGGAAGCCCTTCCCTTTCTGCTGCGGGCCGAAAACGAGAGCCCCAAAGATCCGCAGGCCTCTCTCGCTCTGGGCCGCGCTCGTTTCTCCCAGGGAGATTTCCCCTCCGCCGTCCGCAGCCTCGAGCGCGCCGTCGCCCTGCAGCCCGACTTCAGCTCCGCCTGGTTCGCCCTCGGCATTGCCGAGCTCGACAGGGTCGAAACAGAAGCCCGCGCTATGACCCGGCAGGATCCCGCCTCACCCTGGGCCCGCGCCCTCTACGGAGAGTCCCTCGAACAGCAGGGTCGCTATCGCGAAGCCGCTGAGATCTTTCGGCAATTGCTCTCTGCGCCTCAACAGCCTCCCTGCCTTCGTTCCGATCTCGGCTATTCCCGGGTCCGCATCGACCCCTCTTCCGCTGGCGCCGAGCTCAGCGCCGACCGAAAAGAGCATCCCGAGTGCGCATTGCCCCTCATCAGCCAGGCACGCGTCGCCCTCCTTGCCGGCGCTCCCGGCATGGCAATCGACCTGCTCCGGAATCTGTGGAGCAGCGATCCCGGCTACCTGCGGACCCATGTCTCGTTGCTCACCGACGCGCTGAAGTCCGATCAGGCTGAAGCATGGGCTTCGTTCCTCGATGATCGCCGCGCTGCCATGCCTCCTGCTTTGTATGCCGTGCTTACCAGCCCCGCAGCCACTCTCGGCGCAGCGCCCAACCCTCAGCCCCCGCCGTCTGCTTCTCCAGCGTCCGTGCTTTTTAGGGAGCGAAAATACCAGGCCTGCAGCGCTCAGTTTTCCCGCGAACTCGCAACTTACTCCTCAGATCAGCTGCAGATGCTCGCCGCCTGCTCGTACTTCACCGGCGACTTCCGGCGGACGGCATCCGCAGCCGGCACCCTCCTCGCCCGCCAGCCCGGCTCCATGCCCGCCCGCTACTGGGCGGTCAGGGCCGATGAGAAGCTGGCCTTCCTTGCCCTCGATCGATTTCAGCAACTGGAGCCCAACTCCGCGCGAATCCACGTCCTGCTGGGCGATATCGACCGCCAGCGCGAGCGCTTCGACGATGCGGTCGCCGAATATCGCAGCGCCCTCACCCTCGCTCCCGCCGACCCCTCCGCGCTGCTCGGCCTGGCCTACGCCTATCTCAGCAATAACAGCATCGACCTCTGCATCCGCACAGCGCAGGCGGCGCTGGCTCAAACTCCTGACGACCCAGAGCTCAATCTGCTCGTGGCCGATGCGCTCGTCAGCAACCACGATTTCGCTGGCGCGCGCCCCTATCTGGAAAAAAGCGCCAACGTGAAACCCCAGATGTTCCCGCACCTGCATGCCCTTCTCGGCAAGGTCGACGCGGCCGGCGGCGACATTCCCGGCGCCATCCGCGAACTGAAGCTGGGCGAGGCCAGTGACGACGATGGAGCCATCCACTATCAGCTGGCTCTTCTCTACCGCCAGATCGGAGACATGAAGAGCGCTACCCAGGCTCTCGCCGCAACCGAAGCTATCAAGCGCCAGCGCCGCGACCATAAGCTCATCGCCATCGACGACCCGGACTTGACCGCATCCGCCTCCGGCCCGTAGCCTCGGCTCCGCGAGTGGCCTGCGCCGCTCTCCACCCTTCATGCACCCAATCTGTTCCGGCTTTGTCGGCGAGGGATCCTCATGCGCCTCTATCGTTACTCCTCTGCTCTGCTTCTGCTTTCGCTGTGTCGTCTCTCCCTTCCGGCGCAGGAGCCTCAGGTCTCCGCGCTCCCCAACGGCGTCATCGTGCACAGTGCCGACTGCACCGAGCAGATCACGGCTCTCCGCGACGATGTCCTTCGCATTCGCCTCTGGCGCGGATCCAACCCGCCCGAGGATGCCTCCTGGGCCGTCCTATCCCAGGCCCGCCACAACTCCACCACTGCCGTGGCGATCAACGGTGATGCCTTCATCGGATTCCGCACCCACGCCCTCACCGTCAAAATCGATCGTCAAACGCTCGAGATCACCATCGAAGACCCGTCCGGCCATGTTCTGCAGCAGGACGCCCGCCCCGTTCGCTTCGATGGCGCCGCTTTTCGGATCTACAAGAAGATGCCGCTCGATGAGCACTACTTTGGCCTCGGCGACAAAACCGGCCCTCTCGATCGCCGCAATGAGGCCTTCACCCTGTGGAACACCGACGCCTATCGCTTTCAGGAGTCCACCGACCCCATCTACAAAAGCATTCCCTACTTCATCGCCGATCGAGAGGGCCAGGCGCTGGGCGTGCTCCTCGACAACACCTGGCGCTCCAGCTTCGACTTCGGCAAAGAAACTCCCGACGCCTATTCCTTCGGCGCCGCCAACGGTCCCATCGACTACTACGTCTTCTACGGCCCGTCACCGAAACAGGTCGTCGAAACCTATGCCTGGCTCACCGGCACGCCGCCTCTGCCGCCGCGCTGGACCTTCGGCTTCCAGCAATCCCGCTATAGCTATATGACCCAGGCACGCGTGCTCGAAGTCGCGAAGCACTTCCGCGACGATCGCATTCCCGCCGATGCGCTTTACCTCGACATCGACTACCAGGACCGTAACCGCCCCTTCACCGTCAACACCACCGCTTTTCCCGATCTCCGCGCCATGATCGCGCAGCTCCGTGCGGAAAACTTTCATGTCGTTCTGATCACCGATCTCCACATTGCCAATCTCCCCGGCCAGCACTACTTTCCCTATGACAGCGGCATGGCCGGCGATCACTTTGTCAAAAATCCCGACGGCTCCGTCTACACCGGCCGCGTCTGGCCCGGTCCCAGCGTCTTCCCCGACTTCACCCGTCAGCAAACCCGCGCCTGGTGGGGCACGCTCTATCGCGGCTTCCATAACGACGGCGCCGAAGGCTTCTGGAACGACATGAACGAGCCTTCCATCTTTGACTCGCCAACCTTCACCATGCCTCTGGACGTGGTCCATCGCATCGACGAACCCGGCTTCCGCCCGCGCACCGCCACCCACGCCGAGATTCACGACGTCTATGGCATGGAAAACTCCCGCGCCACCTTTGAAGGCCTGCGCACCCTCGATCCCAACACGCGTCCCTTTGTCCTCACCCGCGCTACCTATGCCGGCGGCCAGCGCTACGCCTCCACCTGGACCGGCGACAACAGCAGCACCTGGAACCATCTGCGCCTCGCCACTCCCATGCTTGTGAACCTCGGCCTCAGCGGCTTTGCCTTCAGCGGCGCCGACGTCGGCGGCTATGCCGGTAGCCCCTCTCCCGATCTCCTCACTAAATGGATTGAAGTAGGCGCCTTCCAGCCCATCGACCGCGACCACACGGAGAAGGACACCGCGGATCAGGAACCCTGGGTCGGAGACTCCCGCCAGGAATCCATCCGCCGCCACTTCATCGAGGTCCGTTACCAGCTTCTGCCCTACCTCTATACCCTCGCTGACGAGGCCTCGCGCACCGGCCTGCCGCTGCTGCGCCCTCTCTTCCTTGAGTTTCCCGACGCTGCGCCCGACCGCCATCCCCTCGACACCGATCTCGACGCCGGCGGCGAATTCCTCCTCGGCTCCGACCTCCTCGTCGCCCCCGGCGGCTATCCTGACCAGGCCGGGCCTTACCCCGTCGAGTTCCCATCGCAGAGCTGGTACGACTTCTGGACCGGAGCCCCCGTCCAGGCCTCACTCGAAGATGCCTCCACCCCTCCATCCAGCGGCCCGTTCAGCATCTCCGTCCCTGCGCAGCCCGCCCAGCTCCCCGTTTTCGTGCGCGGCGGCTCCATCCTCCCCATCGCTCCTCTGGTGCAGAGCACCAACCAGATCCCCCAGGGACCCCTCACCCTGCGTGTCTATGCGGGCGCCCCATGCAGCGGCGCCCTCTACTGGGACGATGGCCGCAGCTACGCCTACCAGCACGGCGCATTCCTGCGCATGCAATTCCACTGTCAGATCGACCCGCAGGGGCTGCACCTCAACATCGGCGCGCACCAGGGTTCCTGGCCCGCATGGTGGAAAGACATTCGTGTGGAGATCTACGGCTTCAATGCGGGTCACGGAGAGGTCGAGGTCAACGGCAGCAAGGCGCAAACCTCCGTCGCCCACGACAAGCAGCGCCTGGTTTTCACCGTTGCGGATGACGGCAAAGGCCTCAACATCGATCTGCGCTAGATCCGCGCCGACACAGCCAAACCAATCGATGCGCAAGCTGGCTGCAGGCTGCGGTCCCGGCTCCGCATTTCCTGCTCTCTTTGCCGTTCCCATACCATCTAAAGCGAAGAGGCTCATTTGGACGAACACTTCCGCAACGGTCGATTCCTGAACCCCGCAACCCCCGAGCACGGTTTCCGCCAGCTCTATCGATGGATCAGCAACCGCAAGCCGGGCCCGTGGCCTGCGTGGATTCCCTCCACTCCCGGCCCCCCTCCACCGCCCAGGGTCAGTGGTTCCGACCTCCGCGTCACCTTCATCAACCACGCCACCGTGCTGCTGCAGACCGCGGGCTGCAATCTCCTCACCGATCCCATCTGGTCGCGCCGCGCCAGCCCTGTCTCCTTTGCCGGCCCGCCCCGCCACCGCGATCCCGGCCTGCGCTTTGAAGACCTGCCGCAGATCGATGCCATCCTCCTCAGCCACAATCATTACGATCATTTCGACCGGCCCACCCTGCGCCGGCTCTCGCACCGCGATCGCCCCGCCGTCTTTTGTGCGCTCGGCGACGCCCCCGCGCTGCGCAACATCGGCTTCCGCGAAATCTATGAGAACGACTGGGGCCAGTCCCGGTCCTGGGGACCCTTTCGGGTTCATTGCGTCCGTGCCCAGCACTTCGCCGCCCGCACCCCCTTCGATCGCAATCGAACGCTGTGGTGTGGCTGGGTCCTGGAGAGCCCTTCAGGCAATATCTACTTCGCCGGCGATACCGGATTCGGTGAGTTCTTCCACGCTATTCGCGAGCGCTTCGCGCCCCTGCGCCTGGCGCTGCTGCCCATCGGCGCTTATGAACCGGAGTGGTTCATGGGCCCCGTGCACATGACGCCGGAACAGGCCGTGGAAACCTTCCGCATCCTCCAAGCCGCCACCGCCGTTGGAATCCATTACGGCACCTTTGCTCTCGCCGACGACGGCTATGCCGATCCGCCGCAGCGCCTGCGCGAAGCTTTGCAGGGCGCTCCCGATGCCGGCCAGTTCTGGCTCCTCCCGGAAGGCGAAGGCTGCCTGATTCCGGAGCTGCCTCAGCAGGCATCGGCTCCCGTCCAAAGATTATCGGGTCAGGCTCAGTTCCACTCCGGAGAAGCCGTCTCGGATCCTAGGTGATGTCGTCCGTGTCGAACGTCGGCTTCCCCGACACACCGTGCACCTGGCTCACCAGATCCCGGACCACATCTTCCAGCTCCCGCTGGCTCTGCATCACCGCCATCATCGTCTGCAGCTCGTTCGGATCTTCGATCCGCTCCAGCAGCACCACGGCATGCGCCTGGGCCACGTTGTCCGCCGCCAGCCCTTCCGGCGTCTTCGCCTTAATGCCCACGTTTGCCGGCGCAATCCCCAGCAGATCCGCCACCCGCTCGCGCATCTCCCCCGCCACCGGCCCGATCTTCGGAGCATTCAGCACCAGCGTCGTGTCCACGTTCACCACCCGATAGCCGGCGTTCTCAATCTCTTCCATCGCCAGATTCAGAAAGATCGTCGAATCCGCATCCTTCCAGCGTGGATCGCCAGGAGGAAAGAAGCTGCCGATGTCACCGGCAGAAACCGCCCCCAGCAGCGCATCGGTCAGCGCGTGCAGCAGCACGTCGCCGTCCGAGTGGCCGGCCAGCCCCTCCGGATGCTCGATGAGAAGTCCGCCAATCTTCAGTGGCACGCCTGGCTTGAATGCGTGCGAGTCCCAGCCGTAACCAATGCGGATGTCCATGCCGATTCCGTTTCAATTCAGGGTATATCAGCCAGGCAGGAATGCAAGCCGATCAGCCCTCGCCGCGCTGCGCCAGATAAAATTCTGCCAGTTCCAGATCCCCTGGCTGGGTGATCTTCAGGTTCGACGGCGAGCCCGCCACCACAAATACCTGGATTCCCGCACGCTCCGCCACGCTGGCCTCGTCGGTCCCCACAAACCCGTCCGCTTCCGCCTCAGCCAACACCCTGCGCAGCAGTCCGTACCGAAATCCCTGAGGCGTCTGTGCCTGGACGATGTACTCCCGTGGGATGGTCGCCGTCACAATCGCCCCATCCGCCGTCCGCTCTACCTGCTTGATGGTGTCCAGTGCCGGCAGCCCCACAATCGCCGCGCTGTGTTTCTCCACTGCCTCAATCACCCGCCGGATCACCGCCGGTTCAATCAGCGGCCGCACCGCGTCATGCACCAGCACAATGTCGTCCGCTTCGCACTCCAGCGACTTCAGCCCATTGGTCACGCTCTCCTGCCGCGTGTCGCCGCCTTCCACTACCCGCACCCGCTCCGCAAAGCCGTGCTCGAAGATGTGCGCCGTCAGCCGCTCCATCTCCGTGGAGCGCACCGCCACCACCAGTTCTGAAATTTCGCGCACCGCCGCAAATGCCTCCAGCGTGCGAATCAGAATCGGCTTTCCCGCCAATTCCAGAAACTGCTTGGGGGCTGTATGCGACGTGTGGCCCGGCGTCATCCGCGTTCCCAGGCCGGCTGCTGGCAATATCACTGACACCCGCATAGAAAGAGGAGTATATCGCACCCTCCCCGGCCCACGGGTGTAGCGTAGGTACGTTAGAACCAACGCGATCTTTCCCCGTTCTTTCCTGAGGATGCCCACCATGCGCAAAGGCGCAATCCGCTTCGTCCTGCCTGTCTCTCTTGCCTTTCTCGCCGTCGCCATCGCCGCGCGCGCCGCCCGCCACGACATGAGCCAGGTTGCCCAGACGCCGCCCATGGGCTGGAACAGCTGGGATGCCTGGGCCATGACCATCAACGAGCAGCAGTTCCGCGACACCGTCACCTGGTTTCATAACCACCTGCAGCGCTTCGGCTGGCAGTACGTCGTCATCGACGAAGGCTGGTTCGCGCAGCATCCCCAGAGCCCCGTCGGCCAGCAGGACTACACACTCTCCGACCGCGGCCTCTATCTGCCCGCCGTCAACCGCTTCCCTTCCTCCGCCGCCGGCCAGGGCTTCCGCCTGCTCGCTGACTGGGTCCACGCCCAGGGCCTCCGCTTCGGCATCCACATTATCCACGGCATCCCGCGGGACGCGGTCCAGCGCAACCTGCCCATTCCCGGCTCCCACTTCCATGCCGCCGACGCCGCCGACACCAGCAACACCTGCTCCTGGAATTCCGACAATTACGGCCTGAAAAACAACAAAGCCGCACAGGACTATTACGACGCGATGGCCGACCTCTACGCGAAGTGGGGCGTTGACTACCTCAAAGTCGACTGCATCTCCCAGCCCTACCAGGCTGACGAAATCCACATGATCCGCCACGCCCTCGATCAGAGTGGCCGCCCCATTGTCCTCAGCCTCTCCCCCGGCCCCACGCCGCTCTCCGATGCCGACGACGTGGTTCACAACGCGCAGCTCTGGCGCATCTCCGACGATGTCTGGGACCTCTGGTCCAAACCCGCATCCGCGCCCCACTTCCCGCAGGCCCTCAAAAATCAGTTCGCCCTCATCGCCGCCTGGCAGCCCTGGTCCGGTCCCGGTCACTGGCCCGATCCCGATATGCTGCCCCTCGGCTACCTCGGGCCCGTACCTGGCTGGGGTCAGCCCCGCCACTCCCGCCTCACCACCGACGAGATGCGCACCATGGTCACCCTCTGGTCCATCTCCCGTTCGCCTCTCTTCGTTGGCGCCAATCTGCTCAAAATGGACGCGCCTACCGAAGATGCCATCACCGATCCCGAAGTCCTCGACGTCGATCAGTATTCTGAGAACAACCACCCGGTCATCCGAAAGAAGAACCTCGTCGTGTGGATGGCTTCCGCTCCCCAGAACAGCGGCGATTACGTTGCCGTCTTTAACCTCGCGGATACGCCGCAGGACGTGAATCTCTCCTGGGATGATCTCGGCTTCCCCTTTGGCAAACGACCGGTTCGTGATCTGTGGAAGCGCGAAGATATCGGCCACCCCGACCACATCGAAGTCACCCTCGCCCCCCACGCTTCCGCGCTCTATAAGGTAGGGCATCCGTTATGACGACTCGCCAACCCGAGCTATTTGCATGAATCGACAGGACCTATCGCCCCACGATATTTTGTTCTGAATCCACAGACAACTTCCTGGACTTCCCGGCATCTATATCTACAACAACAGAGGCAACTTCAGGCGTTTCCAACCTACCTGGCTGTACCAGTCTCTTCCTGTAATTGCCCTCGGCATAAAAACCGCGGGACCCCTCGATTAACCCCTGACTACCCCCTCCTAAGCCTCTGAAGCGGGCCCGCTGGAAAGCGGGCCCTTCGCTTTTCTACCCGCCCTCCTCTGCTATTCTTCCGCATTCAGTTCCAACAACGCGGAGATCCTCCTTGAAAGCTCTTGTTGCCTCGCTGACCCTCCTCTGTGCTTCTGCCTTCGCCCAGCAAGGCACCACCGCTGCCCAGGCGCCCAACTCCGACACCAGTTACATCGATGCGCACGGCGCCGCCCACATCACGCGCGTCATTCCCATTCCGCCTGACCTCAGCCCTCAAGCCAAAACCATGCTTGCCCGTCCCATGTCTGACGCGGCCATGTCACAAACCCTCGCCCAGCGCCGCCACGCCACCGACGTCTGGCAGAACCATGCTGGCGATGTTTCCACGCAGCTCTACCCCGTGCATCGCTCCGAGAGCACCATCGCCGGCGTGCACGTCCGCATCATCACTCCGCTGGCCAACATGGATCCCGACCACGTCCTCCTCAATATCCATGGCGGCGGGTTCAATTCTGACTCCGGTTCCTGGACCGAAACCATCCCCATGGCCAATCTCACCCGGATGAAGGTTGTCGCCGTCCTCTACCGCCTCGCCCCTGAGCATCCCTTCCCCGCCGGCCTCGACGATGTCATCGCCGTCTACAAAGAGCTCCTCAAAACCTATCCACCCGCACACATCGCCATCTATGGAACCTCGGCCGGCGCCATCCTCACCCCCGAAGTGGCCGTGAAACTCCGCCAACTCCACCTCCCGCTGCCGGGAGCCCTCGGGATCTTCTCCGGTATGGGCGACTTCTCTCGCGTGGGTGACTCCATCGCCATGTACGCTCTCAACGGCCTCTCCGGCCACCTCGATCCGCCCCAGCCCAACGTGCACGCTTCGGAGTACGTCGGATCCACCGACCTGCACGATCCCGTTCTCTCCCCGCTCTTCGCCGACCTCCGCAACATGCCGCCCACCCTTTTCATCACCAGCGGGCGCGATATTCTCCTCAGCGGCACCACCATCCTGCAGCGCGCTTTTCTCCGAGCCGGCAACGACAACACGCAACTGGTCGTCTTTGAAGGCCTACCGCACGCCTTCTGGAACGATGCGAATCTGCCCGAGTCGAAAGAAGCCGACCATCTCATGGCCCACTTCTTCCTGCAGCATCTGAAGCCCGCCGGCCGCTGAGCCGCCGCGCAGTCCACTGCCTGGCAGCGACATTGAGCCCCCGGTTAATTCCGAGCGGAACCACCACCCAGCCCTGTCATCCTGACGATTCGCACAGCGAAGCGGGAGGATCTGCGGTTGCCTTTCTGCAGTTCCGCCCCCATGTCCGGTATCAGCCGCGCCCATTGGGCTGGATGCAACGACTCCACGACCTGCGGCGCCGCACAAGCGGCGCGACGGAGAAAGCGCCGGGGTTCAACCCGGCGAAATCCCCACGCAAACAGACCCGGGCTTCAGCCCCGGGGCGAACCCGAAACGCTGACCTCCTCCAAAAAGAACGAGGCAGCCTCGCGGCCGCCTCAAAGGATTACAGCTTACAAAAAAACTTCGGAACTCTCGGGGGAGGGCCTGGTACGCGTTCACCAGCGTCTTCGTGAACGCGCTCGGTTTAAACCGCGAGCCTTTCCAGTGCCTGGGGTTGCAGGACCGTCAGAGCGGCTCCGTGGATCTGAATCAGATTGTCCCGCTTCAGCTGTCCCAGCACCCGCGTCACCGTTTCGCGCGTCGTGGCGGTCATGGAAGCGATTTCTTCATGCGTCAGCGGCATCATGCAGCGGCCCCGCGGCGCATTTTCCGGCGCCTGTTCCCGGCTCCAGTCGAGCAGCAGGTTCGCCACCCGGCCGGACGCCGTGGCTGGCAGGGCCAGCCGGCGTACTTCACTGAAGGCCGCCTTATATTCCTGCGCAACGCACCGCGCCGCCCGCATGCTGGCGTCGGGGTTGCGATCCAGAAAGTCGATCAGCGCCTGCTTCCGGATCGTCTTCATCCGGCACGGCTCCACTGTCTCCGCCGTCACTTCGAATGGCTGGTTGGCCAGTGCCGCGGTGAGCCCCAGCACTTCGCCCGCCCGGGCAATCTTCAGGATCAGCGTCCGGCCCTCGCGGCTGGTCGCCGACAGCTTCACCCTTCCCGAGCACAGGACGTGTACCGAGCCGCAGTTGTCGCCTTCGCGGAAGATCACCGCGCCGCTGCCGAACTGCACGGGCGTTCCGATGCAGTCGAACTTCTCAAGCGAAGCGTTTTCCATGCTGCAGAAAAGGTGCTTGCCGCGCGCTGTGCAATCCTGACATGCTTGATTCCGTTCCATGGCGTTCTCTCCTGGGGACTGCTGGATGCCCGGACATATTGCACGGGGCGTGCCAAACTCACCGCGTTTTGCATGTGATTGAATTCACAATGCCGGCCGCATCCCCGCCTCTTTGGAGCCTGCGTCACATCCCTGTGTGCGTTGCGTCACACAGCATGGGTCGCTGCGCGCAATGGCGCACCCTGGCACTTAGCGGACGCATCGCACTCCCAGATCCCAGCTCTCCCAGCTCCCAGCTCCCAGCTACCGGCTCCCAGCTCCCAGCTCCCAGCTACCGGCTACCGCCTCAAAGAACGCTTCCACATCCCTGATGTTCTGCGTGATCCGGTACGGCGGCAGACTCTCCAGAAAAACCCTCCCGTACCGCTGCCGCTCCAGCCTGGGATCCAGCAGCATCAGCACGCCGCGATCGTCCAGCGACCGGATCAGCCGACCAAATCCCTGCTTCAGCGTGATCACTGCCGACGGCACCTGGTAATCGAAAAACGGGCTGCCCCCCGCCTCTTCAATCGCCCGCATCCGTGCCTGCACCACCGGGTCGGTCGGCACCGCGAACGGCAGCCGATCCACAATCACGCAGCTCAGCGCCTCGCCCTGCACATCCACGCCCTGCCAGAAGCTCGACGTCCCGAACAGCACCGCGTTCGGTGTCGCCCGAAACTCTTCCAGCAGCGCCTTCCGCGGAGCCGTTCCCTGCAGCAGCAGCGGATACGGCACCTCGATCAGCAGCCGCTCGTAGAGTTCCCGCATCTGCTGGTAGCTCGTGAACAGGCAGAAGGCTCGCCCCCGCGTGATATCCAGCACCCGCCGCATCCGCCGCGCCGCCTCGTCCTGAAACTGCGGCTCCCGCGGATCCGGCATCTCCGGCGGTAGATAGAGCAGCGCCTGGCGCGCGTACTGGAAATGCGACGGCACCACCAGCTCCCGCCCTTCGTCCAGCCCCAGCCGTTTGCGGATATGCGAAAATCCGCTCTGCACCGTCAGCGTCGCCGACGTCAGCACCACGCTGGGATAGTTCTCAAATAACAGCTCCCGCAACAGCTCCGACACATCGATCGGCGTCGCCTGCAAATGGGTGCTCATCTGCCGCCCGCTGCGCCGCTCCAGCCAGAACACCGTATTCCTGTCCTGCGACTCCATCAGGAATTTCAGCTGCTCCCGCACCAGGCTCGCCCGCCGGCGCAGCGGCAGCGCCTCCTCAGCGCCCTTCAGCCGCTCCAGCTCGCCTTCCATCCGATGCAGCGCGTTCAGCAGCCCCAGATAGACGTCTCCCTGCGCCTCCAGAAACTCCTCGCGATTCGTGAACGCCATCCGCCCATCGCCGCCGCGTGTTTCGAACCCGGGCCGCCCTGGCGCTCGTGCCGGCAAACCCGGGTCCCCAACGCGCCCTGGCACTCGTGCCGGTAAGGCGCCAAAGAACAGCCGCGCCCGCTCCCGGATCATCCCCGCCGCCGTCAACACCTCCGCCTTCAGCTCACCCGCGCCCCGCAGCAGCGTCTCGATATCCCGCGCCAGCTCCTCGAACCGCACATTGCTCAGGCTGATCCCGAAGTAGCTCGACGCCACATCTTCCAGCTCATGCGCTTCGTCGAAAATCACCACTCCGGCCTCCGGCAGCACCCCCGCGTCAGGCGCCCCACCCGCCTGCTGCCGAATCGCCATGTCCGCGAAGAATAAGTGGTGGTTCACGATCACCACATCGCTCTCCGCCGCCCTGCGCCGCATCTCCGTGATGAAGCACCGGCCGTAATCGGGACACGTCTGCCCCAGGCAGGCCTCGCTCCGCGCATCCAGCTTCGACCACAGCGCGCTCGCCTCCGGCAGGTCGTCGATCTCCGCGCGATCCCCCGTCTCCGTCGTCTTCTCCCACTCCCCAATCGCCTGGTATTGTGAGATCTCCTCCAGACCCGACAGAATCGGCTGATTCCGCAGCGCAAACAGCTTGTGACGGCAAAGATAGTTCGCGCGCCCCTTCATATAGCAGACCCGCAGCGGCCCCAGCAGCGACTCCAGAAACGGCACATCCTTAAAGAACAGCTGCTCCTGCAGGTTCTTCGTCCCCGTCGAGATAATCACCCGCTGCCCCGTGGCCGCGCACTGCCGCAGCGCCGGCAGCAGATAGGCCAGTGTCTTCCCCGTCCCCGTGCCCGCTTCCACAATCAGATGGCGCCCGTCGTTGAAGGCCCGTTCCACCGCCTGCGCCATCTCCAGCTGCCCTCGCCTGAACTCATACGGCAGGCTCGAGCGCGACAGCACACCCCCCGGCGCAAAAAATTCATGCAGCGAAGGCAGACCCGAGGCGTCTTGCTGGGTAGAGGACACGGCCTCTTCAGAATAGCGGGTTGCGACCGAAGTCCAGGTGCGGCGGCATCCACAGGGGAAACAGTCGTCACGGCGGTATCCGGATGAGCCTTATGGCGGCTCCAGCTACCGGCTACCGGCTGCCCTACTGCGGCTTCTGCGGCTGCGCCGTCGCCTGTCCCGCGTCGTTCGTGGGATGCTTCTGGTAAATCGAGTACTGCCGCTGCGGCCGGCTCAGCTTGACCGTAATCTCCCGCGTATCGCCGGGCAGATCGTAATCCCTCCCGTAGGTCTGGAACCCCGACGCGATCACCTGCAGGCGCAGATCCGTGCCGACCGGGATGATACTGAGCGAGACCTTGCCTTCTTCATTGGTCTTCAGCTCCATGTTCCCGTCGTCCTTCCCGCCTTTCAGGGGATGGAAGACGACAGCTGCATTCTGCACCGGCTTCTGGTTGTCGGCGCGCAGCACTGTGACCGTGACCGCGCATGTCGGCGGTGGCGGTTTGTACTTGCGGCCACGCCCGTGCTCCTGAGCGTGTGCCGAGGGAAAGAGCAGAAGAGCCGCCGCGGCCAGCGGCAATCCGGAACGCCAAAACCCACAATTCATATTCGCAATTCTAGAGCAGACACCCGCCCCTTCGGAACCCGGATCGGCTCGCCTCCGGTAACTTTCCGGTCGCAAAACCCGTCTACTGGAGAACAGCTCCGGCCCAGGTCTGCGGTGAGGTCTACCGGCCCGATCCGCCGAATCCCCGGTGCCACAGAAAAATCTCCCCTTCGCGATCTTCCTGACGTACCGTAAGTTCACCTGCATGCATCAGTTACCGCCCCATCCATCCCGATCCGCTTTAACCTTTTGCCTGGCCGGCGCGACGCTCCTCTGCCTGTTCCCGGCAGGCGCCCCTGCCCAGGCGGCTCCTCCCCCTTCCGTCGATGCGGCCGCGCTCGTCCGCCGCGCCGTCGCCACCCGTCTCGCCGCCGATGCCGCCCCCCAGCCCTTCCGCTTCGTCTTCCATAAGCGCGATGAGCGCCGCGACTTCACTCAGCAATTCATCCAGACCCGCCAGGGAGACGTCGCCCTCACCATCGCCGCCAATGGCCGTCCCCTCGGACCCGCCGGCCGCCAGGCCCAGATCGATCGCCTCGACAATCTCGCCGCCCACCCCGACCTGCAGCAGCACCGCCACAAACGCGAGATGGAGGACGCCGCCCGCGTCGACAGGCTCCTCCGCGAGCTGCCCGACGCCTTCCTCTATCACGAGGACTCCGTCGTTCCCTGCACCGCCACCGCCCCCCCCTTCATCCCCCTTCCAGGCGATCCTCTCCCACCGCCCGCCTCCGAGCCGGCTCCCGTCGCCCAGTGCTATCACCTCACCTTTACCCCCAACCCGCGCTTCACTCCGCCGGATGCCGAATCCAGGATCCTCACCGGCATGGCGGGCGAGGTCTGGATCGAGACCTCTCACGAGCGCCTCGTCCGCCTCACCGCCCGCGTCATCGCCGAGGTCGAATTCGGATGGGGGATCATCGGACGTCTCGACAAGGGCGGCACCATCCTTCTCGAGCAAACCGACGTCGGCAACGATAACTGGCAGCTCACCCGCATGAACCTCAACCTCACCGGCAAAGCCCTGCTGGTCAAGTCCCTCACCTTCCGCATTACCGAAGAGATGTCCCGCTTCTCGCCCGTCCCCGCCGATCTCGACTATCGCAAAGCCATCCAGATGCTCTTAGCCGAGCAGCCCCCCGCCCCCTGAGCGGAACCGGACCCGCGATTCCCTATTGCCTATTCCCTATTCCCTGCCTTTCAGCCCCTGGCCGGAAAGTCGTAGTGGCTGCGGACGTGCGTCATGCTACCGTGTCGGCAATGTCCAGCCAGGATATCTGTTCTCGCTGCGGTAGCAGGCTGGTGGCCGGCCTCTGTCCGGTATGCGGAAACAGCGGTGCTGAGAGGCCGCTGCGGAAGCCGAAGCGCGCCCCGCGAAGAGTCCACGCGGGCTCTGCGACGGTGGTAGCGCTGCTGATGTCGCTCTTGCCGCTGGCGCTGTCCTGGCTCCCTCGGAGTCTGGCCTACCACAGCAATGGGAAATGGCCGATCCACCAGGGTCCCGTCGCGCAGCTCAGCGATCTTCACGGCCACGGAACCATTTATCTCGTGCAGCTCACCCCTCACTCGGCAGCTTACTCGGTGGCCAATCTGGCGCTGTGGCTGCACACGCGCTACGGGCTCGACGTGCGCACGCTGCCCCCGGAACCGTTGCCAAAATCCGCCTGGAACCCCTGGCGTCGCCAGTATGTGGCGGAACTGCTCTTTACAGAGATCAAAAGGGAGCACCCCGCACTGGCAGCCAACCCCGACGCCGTTCTCATTGGGGTGACCGACGCTGACCTGTACCCGGTCTCGCAGCACGGGTCTTCCACCTTCACCCAGAGGGATGGGGACCGTTCAGCGGTGCTCTCCTCGGCCACGCTCCAGGACTCGCGGCGGTGGTGGGAGACGCCGGCCCAGCGCAGGGCCTCCGACCAGCATCTGCAGGCACGCATGCGGCGGGTGCTTCTGAAAGATGTGGCGTTGCTTTACTGGCATCTGCCCGTCAACAATGACCCGAGCAGTCTGCTGCACCAGCCGCAGGACCCCGACCTGCCGACGGCAGACATCTATGCGTCCGATCTGGATCCGGCGCAGAGCTACTGGGGGCAATTCGAAGGAGAACCGTGTCTCTTTTTTCAATACTCGGCAAAGACCGGCCTGCACATATTGCCCGGTCGGCTGATTCGGACCTGTTCCGAAATACCAACGCCGCAGAAAGACAGCTCGACAGAGCTCTTTCAGGTAAACCTGCGCTTTGGCAATATGGTGGACCGCCGCACTGACCTCTGGGTTCCCGGGAGCATGCCGATTACCTTCGAACGGGCCCTCAGCCCTGGCTGGAGGGGCGACAATCCCTTTGGAGCCACCGGCTCAGACAGCTATGACGCGTTTCTGGAATCCCGGGACAATGTTTACATCACGGCGATGGCGGACGATGGACGCGAGCTCCAGTTGGTGCGCGATCCAATCTGGCTCTCCTATCTGTCTCTGGTCAAATACGTGGATACCGAATATTCGGGCAGCTACTACGCCATGCGCTGGCAGACGCTGCCGTACCCGCACTACGATCTGCGCCGTTATGACGGTCATGTCGAGTCCTATCTTCCCTGCGATTCAACGCAGTCCTGCTCTCTGAACTCCGTCAGAGAAGCGGACGGGCGCGCGCTGACGTTTCAGCGCGACAGGGGCCGACACCTGCTCGAGGTAACTTCTTCCGACGGAAGCTGGGTGAAACTGCAGTACGGACCGCGTTTTCGGATCGAACAGGTCAGCGATAACCATGGGCAGACCGTGAGCTACGGCTACAACGAGCGGAATCAGCTGATCAGCGTGACCTATCCCAGCGGAGAAACGCTGCTCTTCTCTTATGACGAAGCGAACCAGCTGAAGACATTCAGCGCATCGCCAGACGGCAAAACCGCGCCGCAGTTGCTGCTGAAAAGCGATTACCAGAACGGCTTTCTGAAGCAGCAGGTCCTCGCGGACCGAACCCGATATATCTACACCTACGGTCCGGTCGACGACCGGCGGACGCGCACGGTAACCGTGGCAACATCGAACGGGAAGACCTATACGATGCGGCGATGGGGAAAAGTGTCCGGGGTCTGGGAAACCGCCACCGAGACCGCCCGCGTGCCTGCAGTTGCCAACCAGGACCGGCATGCGGCCCCGGCCTTTTGAAAACAGTCATCCCGACCGCAGCGAAGCCAACGGGCTTACCTCGCGACCCGATTGCATTCAGTTCCGCGTAGTCGCCACCCGGTCCCTCAATATCTCTTCCACGGCGAGAATCGCAGCCTCCAGCTCCTGGTCGGTGTTGTAGAAGTGCGGCGACATGCGTACGCCGGCTCGCGGCCGCCAATCCACCAGGATCTCGCGCTTCAGCAGCTCCCGGCACACTTCCTGCGAGTCCGGCATATCGATGGAAACCGTTCCGCCACGCGCTTCCGGATTGCGAGGCGAATTCACCGTCCAGCCGCGCTGGTCAGCCAGTTCAATCAGCCGCGTCGTCTGCCTTTTTGATTTTTCGCGAATCCGCTGGATACCCACTTCCCCAAGGATCTTCAGCCCGGGCCGCGCCGCCTCCAGCGCCGGAATATTGGAAGTGCCGTTCATGAACCGGAACGGTGGTTCGGTGTAGCGGATCGGCCCGGTCTCGAATGCCATCGAGCTCTGATGAGCGAACCAGCCGGTGAACTTCGGTTCGAGCTTTTTGCCCAGATCCGGACGCACATACAAATAACCCACTCCCGGGCCGCCGCAAAGCCATTTCAAAACTCCGCCGCACGCAAAATCGACATCGAGGACCTGCACGTCCACAGGCACGCTGCCCAGAGACTGGAAGATATCGAGGACCACATGCGCGCCGACGCGATGGGCCTTCTCGATGATGGCCTTCGCATCCTGGAGGGCCGAGCTGCGGAAGAGCACATGCGACATCGGCACCAGTAAGGTCGTCTCGTCAATCGCGTCCAGCAGTCGTTCGGTCGGAACCGTGATTCCATCCTCGGTCCCGACCATGTGGACCCGCGCTCCGCAAGCCCGGTGCGCCTCCCAGAAGTACATGACTGAGGGAAAGTTCATGTCGCTGTAAACAACTTTGTTGCGTTGGCCCGAGAAGTCGAAGCAGGAGGCGACGACCGCCTGGCATGTCGTCACATTTTGATGCGTCGAGACGGTGCCCCCGGCAGCATTCATCAGCGCCCCAATCTCATCGCCCACCTGGGCAGCGAGCGTCCACCAGCGTTCTTCCCAGGCGCGCACTCCGCGCGTGGCCCAGGTATCGGCGTAAGCCTTCATCGCGCGATAGACGTCGCGCGGCATGGCGCCCAGCGAGTTGCTGATCAGGTAGGTCGTGCTTTCGAGGATGGGAAACTCGGATCGATAGCGAAGCAATTCGTCCGATCGTTCAGGAGTCATGCGGAATTGTACCGCCGCTCTTTTGGCGGCGAACTCCAGCGCTTTCGCCCCGCAAGGTAGGCCAGGCTCAGGATGGCCAGATAGGGCAGCCCGCTGACGATCGTGATGCGCGACTGCGGAACCCACCATGTCGAAGCAACGGCCAGCAGGATGCCCGTCAGCCCGATCGCCGAAAGCACAGCCCCGCCGGGCGCGCGCATGGGCAACGCCGCCAGATCGGCAGGGGAGAGTCGCCGCCGGAATGCAATATGTGCCGACAGCGCCACGCACCAGGCCAGCATGCCCCCAAACAGCGAGATTCCAATGAGCCACAGAAAGGCCGATCGCGGTGCCCAGTGCTCCGTGATCAGCGCCAGAGGGACGCCGATTCCTGAAACCAGCAGCGCCAGCCGGGGCGAACCGGAAGCGTTCAGACGTCCCAGCGCGGGCGAAGCGTGACCGCTCCGTGCCAGGGAGAACATCATGCGGCTGGCCGCGTACAGATTGGCGTTGGCGCCGGAAAGCGCCGCCGTCAGGACCACGAAGTTCATGATTCCGGAGGCCGCCGGTATTCCGGCGATGACGAAGACGGTCACAAACGGGCTTTGCGTCACCCCGGCACGGTCCCACGGCAGGAACCCCACCAGCACCGCGGTCGCCCCGACATAGAGGAACGCCAGCAGCGCGAACATAATCTTTGTAGCGCGCGGAATATCCTTTGCCGCGCGCGCTTCTCCCGATGAAATTGCCACCATCTCCAGGCCGAGAAAGCTGAACAGCGGGAACGAGACCGCCAGCAGCGGCGACATCGGCCCATTGGGGAAAAAGCCGCCGTGATTCAGATACTGCGGTGCTGCCCGCCCTCCCACCAGCATCGAGGTTCCCGCCAGAACGAAGACGACGATGGTCACGACCTTCACCATCGCGAACCAGAACTCAAAGCTCCCGTAGTCACCCACCGGGCGCAGGTTGATAAGCAGAAGCAGTGCCGAGTAGACGACCACCCAAACGACGCCGGGTACAGCGGGAAACCAATATCGCGAGTAGGTCGACGCCGCCACCAGCTCCGCGCCGACCGCCACCGCGATGGAGAACCAATACCCATAGCGCGCCACGAATCCCGCCCAGGAATTCAGATAAAGTTCGGCATACAGCCCGAATGAGCCCGCTCCAGGATGGGCGCTGGCCAACTCCCCCAATGCGCTGGTGACCGTCCAGGCCAGGAACCCGCCAATCAGGTACGTGAGGATCAGGGCAGGCCCGGCAATATGGGCCGCCGCCCCCGAACCCAGCAGCAGCCCGGTTCCGATGGATCCCCCCACCGCCACCATCGCCATCTGCGCGGCGCTCAGCTGGTGTTGAAGCCCCTTCTCCTCTTCGGCGCGCGGCTTGATTGGCATGGGGCACTTATACTACACGGCTTCTCACCGCCTCCGTCACTGCGACCGCGGCACATGATGCGTCCTGCGCAGATCGCCCCAGTTGAAATACCGCCCCAGAATCCCCTTCACGATCAGGTGATCGGTGGACGCAGTCGCACCCCATCCCGCTCCGAAGTTGATCTCCCACTTCGGCGACACGAACAGGTTCACCACCGGAAAGAACTGCTGCTCCTGGTTGTGCAGGTTCACGAAATGCCCGAACTCGCCCCAGGAGCCGTAGTATTCGATCCCGAAGTTAACCAGCGGCGATGGCTGCCAGGTTACCGTAGCCGCCGGCCCAAACGTGACTCCGTGCGGAGAAACATCCCGATAGTACTCATCCACGACCGACTCCGGCGTCCCCGGCGGAAGCGAGGTGGGATGGATCCCCCAGTTCATCGTCGTGTTCACTGACCAGTACCACTTCCCTACCGTCTGATCCACAATCGGCATGATCTGCCACGACCACGTCGGATTGGCGTATGCCGCCCTCGTGTATCCAATCTCGTTGGACAGGCTCACGCCCACCGGCCAGTGCCAGCTCGGCGGAATCCGCACCCGCGGCCGGATGTGATCGCCCACCCACTGCACGCCCGTCCCGCTCTTCTCTTCGGTGAAGACGTAGAATCCTACCTCCGACCACGGGTTGATGCCCTGCGTGAACTCGACGGTTTCGTGTTCCTCTCCCTGCGTCGGCTGCATGCCAAACGAAGGTGTCGTGCTTCCCTCCACCGTGTAGTTGCTGTGCAACTCCGTCAGCAATACGCCGGGCGCCATCGTTTCCGACGGGTACACCTGAATCTCGTAGTTCTCCTGTGCCGCCGCCCTTCCACCCGCAAAAAGCCAGGCGGCCAGCAGCGCCAGCCCTGAAAACGCAACGCGCCCTGGCAGTGCAGCCAAATCCATTTCCTCCTTCCTGGAATTACGCGTAATCCAACAGCAGCATGAATCCGGAATCCATGTGGTCCTGCTGATGGCAATGAAACAGGGTCTTGCCGGGATTGTTGGCGGTAAACACCACTTCCGTCTTTTTTCCCACCGGCGCCAGCACCACATCCTTGCGGATTCCGGCCGTGGGTCGCCCGTCCAGCGTTTTCAGTTCGAAGGTGTGCCGGTGCAGGTGGACAGGATGAACATCCGTGCTCCGGTTATCGAAGATCAGCCGGTAACGACTTCCCTCGTGGATCGGCACGGGCTTCGATTTTGGCCACGATTCCCCGTTGATCGTCCAGTGATCGAAGTCTCCGTACCCTTCGAATTTTGGCCTGATCACGAGGAGAATCGGCTCCTCGTCCGTATCGCTCGCATGCGCCTGATTTGTTGCGCCGAATTTCTCATACCTGAAATCGAGTCTCTCCGGATCCCGCCACACCGGTGCGCCGCTGCGGTTCGGGTATTCCACCACTATCCCCATCCCCGCCTTGCGCCGCGCCGCATCCGTCTCCCCCAGCACCCACACCCCAGGCTGATCCATCGTCACCACCGCATCCACTCGCTCCGCCGGTCCCAGGCGGAGCGTTTCCACCATCGCCGGAGTCGGCACCGGATTCCCGTCCAGCGCCGTCACCTGAAACCGGTGCCCGGGCAGCGCCAGGTTGTGCAGCAGCGTGGCGCTCGCGTTCAGCACGTGCAGCAGCACTCGCTCGCCGGTCCGCACCCGCAGCCGCTCCCCGAATCCCAGTTTCCGGTCGTTGATCGTCGCATGGCTGTACACCACTTCCTGATATCCTTCGGCGCTGCCCTCCGCATGCCCGTCCCAGTCATGCAACGCCAGAAAGACCTCCTGGTCGTAACGCGCCGGATCGCTCTGTGGATCGATCATCAGAAATCCGAACTCACCGCTGTACATCGAGCGGCTGAGGTGATGTCCCGCGAAAATGTGGGAGTGGTACCAGCGAAAACCGGCAGGCTCCGCTCTCCATGTAAACCTCTGCCTTCCCCCATGCGCCGCCGAAGCCGATGAACCTTCCTCCGTCGCCCCGTCCTGCTCCGCGGGAATCCACAGTCCATGCCAGTGAACGATATCTTCAACATCGGTATCGTTGACCACGTCGATGGTCACCCTCTGGCCTTCCCGCAGGCGGATCAGTTCACCCGGCACCTTGCCGTTGAAGGCGGTCGTCTTCACCGTCGTTCCCGGCGCGATTTCCAGATGCATCGGCGCGATCCGCAGGGTGTAATCGGCAGCCGCCGGGGTTTGCGCCGCCAGCGGCCACGACCGGACAAGCGGCAGGGCCCCCGCAAGAGCACGGCCACCCTGAATAAGAAGGTCTCTTCGTTTCACGAGTTCAAAGGCAGAATACCTTCCCTGCATGACGGATTCTTCATCGTCTCGGAGTCTTCGTTATCCTGAACGCAGCATGCCCTCCGGCGACGCGCAACTCGTTCAGATCGTCGACGCCGCCGTCGCCGATGCCGCCCGCCGCTCCGGCTCCTGGCTGAAGTGCGCTCCCGGTTGCACCCAGTGCTGCATCGGCGTCTTCCCCATCTCGCCCCTCGATGCCGCCCGCCTCCGCGATGGACTCTCCTCGCTCGCATCGGCCGATCCTGCTCGCGCCGCAGCCGTTCGCTCCCGCGCCGAACAATCCGTCGCCCGCCTCGCCCCTGAGTTTCCCGGCGACCCGGATACCGGCATCATCGACGACTCCCGCGCCGCGCTCCTCGATGACTTTGCCAACGACGAGCCCTGCCCAGCTCTCGACCCCACCACCGGCCTCTGCGACCTCTATGCTGCCCGTCCCATGACCTGCCGCCTCTTCGGCCCTCCTCTCCAGGTCGAAGGCGGTCTCGGCGTCTGCGAGCTCTGCTTCCACGGCGCCACCCAGGAGCAGATCGCAGCCTGTGAAGTTCATCTCGATTGCGACGCTCTCGAGGAATCGCTCACGGCAGAAGCCGAACGCTCCACCGGCCGCTCCGGATCCACCTTCGTCGCCTGGTCTCTGCTTTCCGGACGATAAGGCGCAACCTCCTGGCAGCCCCTGGGTTCCATCCCCTGAGCGGCGTCGATGATTCGCAGCACCGCCGCCGAGTTCGTTGTGAAAGGGAAAACCCACTCATGAAGAAACTTCTCCTGCTCGCCACGGCTGCGCTCCTCAGCCTGCCACCGGCCTTTGCCCAGCAGGTCGTCGTCCGCGTCGGCCCTCCTCCCGTCGTCATCGAACACCCCGGCCCCCGCCCGCACCCCGGCTTTGTCTGGGTGGGCGGTTTCCATCGCTGGGACGGCGCCCGCTATGTCTGGACGCCCGGCCACTGGGTTCAGCCGCCTCGTCCCCATGCCGTCTGGATCGGCGGCCACTGGCGCCATGCGCGCGGTGGCTATGTCTGGATTGAAGGTCACTGGCGCTAAGGCGTTCCTCAGCGCCAGAGCTTCCCGCCTCGGAGATTTCTTCGAGGCCGGCCGTGCAGCCGATCCTATCGCGACCCACGGGATCGGCTGCACAAACAATAATGAATTGTGTTACTTGCACAGCTTTCACATTCAAATTCATGAAGACTGCTTCTGCCTGCTCAATCGGGCGCGAAGCGCTGTCGCCGGGACGGCCAGTCCCGCGCCCGCCACTCGTGGCCAGCCCTGAATCCTTCTGCACGTTCGCGAATCTGACACTGTGACACTCAAGTCCCCCAGCAAAGAAGGTCACCATGTCCCTCAGGCCCGTCAAGGAAATCCTGTCGACCCAAGCCACTCTCGAAGGCGCCGGCGTCCGCCTCCAGCGCGCCTTTGGCTTCGGCAAGACCAAAGAATTCGATCCCTTTCTCCTCCTCGATGACTTCCGCAACGAGAATCCCTCTGACTACCTCGCGGGATTCCCCTGGCATCCGCATCGCGGCATCGAGACCATCACCTACGTCCTTGCCGGTTCCGTCGAGCATGGCGACTCGCTCGGGAACAAAGGCAAAATGACCGCCGGCGATGTGCAGTGGATGACCGCCGGCAGCGGCATCCTCCACCAGGAGATGCCCAAAGGCGACGACCGCGGCCGCATGCACGGCTTCCAGCTCTGGGCTAACCTGCCCTCTTCGCTGAAAATGACCGCCCCCCGCTATCAGGACATCCCCAGCACCGCCATCCCCGAAGTCACCGAGGACGACGGCACCACCGCCCGCATCATCTGCGGCGAGTTCTGGGGCAAGCGCGGACCCGTCGAAGGCGTAGCCGCCGATCCGCATTACATTGACGTCTCGGTACCGCGGAACAGGAAGCGGCGCCTTAAGGTTGAGACCACCCGCAACGCCTTCGCCTATGTCTTCGCCGGCGCGGGCACCTTCCGGGACGCTTCGAACCCGAAGGCTGTCCTCACCGAGTCAGGCGTCGATCCGAATGCGACGCCGGTGTACGACGCGACCAACCACTCGCTCGTCCTCTTCGATCGCGGCGACGAGATCCAGGTCCAGGCCGGCCCCGAAGGCATTCGCTTCCTCCTCGTCTCCGGCAAGCCCATCGAGGAGCCGGTCGCGTGGTACGGCCCCATCGTCATGAACACCCAGGCAGAACTCCGCCAGGCCATGACGGAGTTGCAAAGCGGCCAATTCATCAAACACCGGTAAACACTGCCGAATCCACCACAGAAAACACGGAGAACGGACAGGGTTTTAAAAAGATGCCTTGTCTGTGATCTCCGTGCCCTCTGGGGTGAAAGCTCCTGGGGGATGAAAGCTCTACGCCACTTCCCCATCCGCCACCGCCAGCGCCGCATCCAGCGCCTCAAGGGCGAACTCCAGGTCCTTCTCTTCCACGATCAGCGGCGGCGCGATCACCACATGACTGATCCACGCCTGAATCGCGACGCCGCGCTTCAGCATCTCCGCGGCCACCCGATCCACCACCAACGGCTTGCCCTCCACCTTGTCGCGCATCGTGTTGAACGGCTCTTTCGTCGTCCGATTCTTCACCAGGTCCAGCGCCCAGAACAGCCCCAGCCCGCGCACCTCGCCGATCGAGGGATGCTTCCCCTGCAACGCCCGCAACTTCGGCTCCAGCCAGGTCCCCATCCGCTTCGCCCGGTTCACCAGATCCAGCCGCTGCATCTCGCGAATCGTCGCCACCGCCGGCTTCAGCGTGATCGGATGCGCCTCGTACGTGTGCCCGTGCGCGAAATAGTGATCGTCGAAGTAAGCCGCAATCTCCGCCGTCGTCGCGCACAGTCCCAGCGGCACGTACGCTGACGTAATCCCCTTCGCCGTCGTCAGAATGTCCGGCTTCACATTCCAGTTGTCCATCGCAAACCACGCGCCCGTCCGTCCCCATCCGCTCATCACCTCATCCGCGATCAACAGGACACCGTGACGCGTACAAATATCCCGCAGCATCGGCATGTACTCCGGCGGAGGCACCAGAACCCCATTCGTCCCCACCACCGGCTCCACAATCACCGCCGCCACATCGCTCTCGTTGCGGATCATGTGCTCCAGGTACTCCACGCACGCAATCCCGCACTGCGGATACGTGTGCCGGATCGGGCACTTGTAGCAGTTCACCTCCGGCGCAAAGATAAATCCCTGTCCCTTGCCCCCCACCGGCTCCATCGCCCAGCGCCGCAGCCCGCCTGTCGCCCCGATCGAGCCCGCCGTCGACCCGTGATACGACCGGTACCGCGCCAGGATCTTGCTCTTTCCCGTCACCATGCGCGCAATCTTGAAGGCCGCCTCGTTGGCTTCCGTTCCTGACGTCGTGAAAAAGAACTTGTTCAGCCCCTGCGGCAGCACCTCCAGCAGCTTCTGGCTCAGCTCCGCGCGCGCCTCCGTCGCATACGCTGGAGAGGCAAACGCCAGCTTCTCCGCCTGCTCCGCAATCGCCGCAATCACCGCGGGATTTTTGTGTCCGAGATTGACGCACATCAGCTGCGCCGACAAATCCAGATACCGCTTCCCCTTGCCATCAGTGAAGTAGCATCCCTCGGCATCGGCCACGTGCATCGGGTTCCAGCCCTTCTGGAACCGCCATGTGCCGTAATTCAGTTGTCGGGTGAGGTCCACCACCTGCTCGGTGGTCAGTTCAGTCGCGGAAGCAGTCTCAGCCATGGAGTCCCTTTTACTCCAGACCACCACCGCTTTGCCACCACCAGGCCAGGAACTGCACAGTGTGCTCCGCCCCAGGCCTTGAGTGGAGAGGCGTTTCTATTCCCGATTGCCTGTCTTTACGCCAGCCGCGCCTCCGCCAGCCGTCCGGCCCGCGGATGTTCGTTCCCATTCAGCCGCACGCTCACGACCTTCGAGACGCCCGGATCCTGCATCGTCACGCCGTAGATCATGTCCGCCGCCTGCATCATGCGCTTCGAGTGCGTCACCAGCAGGAACTGCGTCTCCTCCGCCATCCCGCGCAGCATATCCGCCAGCCGTCCCACGTTCGTCTCGTCCAGCGGCGCATCCACCTCGTCCAGCACGCAGAAGGGGCTCGGCTGATACAGGAAGATTCCGATCAGCAGCGACAGCGCCGTCAGCGCCTTCTCGCCACCCGAAAGCAGCAGCACGCTCTGCAGCTTCTTGCCCGGCGGCGATGCCACGATGTCGATCCCGCTGTCGGCCACGTTCTCCTCGTCCGTCAGCCGGATCAGCGCCTGCCCGCCCCCGAACAGCTTGCTGAAGGTCACGCTGAAGTTCTCATTGATCCGCGCAAACGCCTCGTCAAACTTCGTCCGTGAGATCTCGTCGATCTCTTTGATCGTGGCATGCGTGTTGTCGATCGAATCCAGCAGATCCTTCCGCTGCGTTTCCAGGAACGTATGCCGCTGGGCCGTCTCGTTGTACTCCTCCAGCGCCATCATGTTCACCGGACCCATATTCTCCAGCCGCTGCTTCATCTCGCGGCACGCCACATCTTCGGCCGCCAGCGGCTCCCCTTCGATCCGTGCCGGCTCCGCATCTTCGCGCAGCGCCGCCGCTTCCATGCCCAGATCCGCCACGCACGCCTCTTCCGCATGCCGCAGCTCCGCCGTCAGCCTCGCCGCCTGGCTGCCCGCCGTGCCCCGCGCCTCGCGCTGCGCATCGATCTCCGCCCGCAGCGTCTTCAGCTCCTGTTCCATGCCGGCAATCGACGCCCGCAGCGCCCCAATCTGCGTGTGCGCCTCGGTCGCTTCCTTCTGCGCTCCATCGCGCGCTTCGATCAGCTGCGCACGGGTCGCCACCAGCTGCTCGTTCTCGCGAGCCCGCTGTTCCTGCTCCGCCTTCGCCGCCGCCAGCTGCTGCTCAATCTGCCCCACACGCGCTTCCAGCTCGCGATACATCCGGTCGATGCGCGCAAAGGCCTGCTCCGCTCCGCGCCGCCGCTCTTCCAGTCCCGCCAGCTCCGCCGAAATCTGCGCGGCTTCCTGCTGCGCCAGATCCCGTGCCGCCCGCAGCTCCATCACCCTCCGCTGCAGATCTTCAATCCCGGCCTCGGCTTTCTGCTGCTCGGCCTCCAGACGCCCCGCCTCTTCGCGCCGCTGCTCCAGGAAATTTTCTCTCCCCCCGCGCGCATCGCGATTTCGCTCGCCCTGCAGCGTCCATTCCTGCAGCCGCCGCTCCAGCCGCTGGACTTCCATTTCCATCTGCCGCAGCGCCGCGCTCTGGTTCGCGCTCTCTTTTTCCGCCACCCGCCGCTCTTCCGATTTCGCATCGATCAGGTGCGTCAGGTCCGCAACCGTTTTCGCCAGCGTCGCCGTCCGCGTCTCCGCTTCCGACAGCTCGCGCTCCACGTAGCCCAACTTTTGCTGCGTGTCGCGCAGCTCCCGTTTCAGCGCCAGCGGACCCTCGGCGCCCGGCTTGCCGCCCGTCACCGTCACGTTATGAAACGTCTCGCCCGACGGCGACAGGAAAAACGCCGACGGATTTTGCAATGCCAGCGACCGCGCCGTCTCCGAATCGGGAGCCACATAGCCGTCGCGCAGCTTGGGCAGAATCACCTCCAGCGACCGCCCAAACCCATCCAGCACCCGAATGCAGTCGCGCAGCGGCACAACCGGCCGCGCCGTCCCATGCTCGTACGTTGCATCCTCCGCCGCAAAAGAGAACTTCGCCTGCGAGTCCTCGGGATGCACCAGGAACGTCGCCCTCCCGTCCACTCCCGTCTTCAGCAGCCGCATGCCCTCGTGCGCCGAATCCCAGCTCTTCACCACGATGTAGTTCAGCTCGTCGCGCAGAAACTCGTCCACCACGCTCTCGTACTCGCCGTTTACTTCCAGGAAATCCGCCAGCGTGCCCACCGGCGCCAGGCCGCCGCCCAGCGAGTGCGACTGGAACAGTTTCCGCACCGTGTCCGTCGAGTAGCTGTGCTCGCGAATCAGCGACTCCAGCGAAGTCCGCCGCCCGCTCAGCGTCGCATGCTCGGCCCGCAGCTGATCCGCATGCCGCCGCGCCTGCTGCTCCTCGGCACGATTCGTTTCCATCTCGCTGCGCAGCCCGCCAATCTCGCCTTCCAGCCGCCGCAGCGTCTCCGTCACCGATTCAAAGGTCAGCGAGATCTGTCCACGCTCCGCGCCCAGAGCCTCCAGATCTCTCCGCGCCGATTCCATCTCCACGCCCAGCCGCTCTGACTCCCGCACCAGCGAGGCCAGCGCCTCTTCGCCCTGCGTGATCTGATTGCGCGCGTTGCCCACCTGCGACAACAGCTGCGCCGCCAGCCGCCGCGCCGTCTCCGATTGCTGCTCCGCCTCGGAAACCGCACTCACCGCCGTCCGCATCGCATCCTGCTTCAGTCGCGCCTGCTCGCGAAACGCCGCCGCCTCCTGCGCCGCGGTTTCCAGAAAGATTCTCTGCGCATCGCGTTCCGCCGTCATGCTGCGGACGTGCTCCGCCGCCTGCTCCAGCTCCGCCTGCGCCGCCGCCATCCGCACATCCAGCTCGGCGATGCGCTCCTGGTTCGTCTGGTGCCGCGCATCCGCGCGCTCAATCTCCACCGCGCGCTGGTTCGCGCGCGTCTCCGCATCCTTCGCCGCGTCTTCCAGCAGATAGCCGCGCTCCATCAGCGCGGTATGCTCGGCTTCGAGGCCACTCACCCGCTCCGCGCCCCCGTCGATCTTCTCCGTGAGCGACGCGATCTCCGTTTCCAGCTCCGCCTGCCGCGCATCCATCTGCGCAATCCGGCTGGCCAGCACCACCTTCAGCTTCGCGCGCATCTCGTCGCGCAGTTTGCCGTAGCGCTCCGCCTTGGCCGCCTGCCGCTTCAGCGACGCCATCTGCCGCGTCACTTCCTCGAAGATGTCGTTCACGCGCGCCAGGTTTTGCTTCGCCTGCTCCAGGCGCAGCTCCGCCAGCCGCTTCTTCGTCTTGAAGCGCGTAATCCCCGCCGCCTCTTCGATGATCGCCCGCCGATCATGCGGCCGCGAGCTCAACAGCTGCCCGATCCGCTCCTGCCCGATGATCGCGTACGACTCCGGCCCCAGGCCCGTCCCCATAAAGATGTCCTGGATATCCCGCAGCCGGCACAGCTTCCCGTTCAGCAGATACTCGCTGTCCCCGGTCCGGAACAGCCGCCGCGTCACCACCATCTCGCCCCGTTGCGGAGTCCGATTGAATTTCCGCCGGCGAATCTTCAGCACCACCGCGGGAACGCCGCTCTCCACCTCGGCCTGGCTGCTGCCTTCCACGCCCGCCGCGCCCTCTTCACCGTCAACCGCCGGCCCTTCACCCTCCAGGGCCACGCCCGGCTGCGACTCGGCGATGATCTCCTCGACCTCCGCCGCGCGCTCCGCCCGCAGCTTTTCCTCGTCCCAGTCCGGCCCCGCCTCGTCGATCACCACCTCGGGCTCCGCCAGCAGCGTGCCGTCATAGGCCTCCGGATCCACCAGCGTCAGCGACACCTCAGCCATGCCCAGCGGCTTGCGATCCCGCGTTCCCGCGAAAATCACGTCTTCCATCTTGCCGCCGCGCAGGCTCTTGGCGCTCTGTTCGCCCAGAACCCAGCTCACGGCGTCCAGGATGTTGGACTTGCCGCAACCGTTCGGACCCACAATGATGGCAATGCCCTGCCCGGGCACCGTCACTTCGGTCCGCTCGAAAAACGACTTAAAGCCCAGAATCTGAATCTTCTTCAGCTTCAGCATGAGCAGTTGCTCCTCGTCCAATCATGGGGGAAAGACAGGGTTCGAGCCATCATCATCACGACTGTAGCCGCCCTTCTCCAGCAGGGTCAACACACCCACCGCAACATCTTGTGGATAAGGCGTACCAAACCTATCTATTGGGGTACTATGCCGAAATGATAGACCTTCTCGAACTGAGGAGCGGAGATCGCCAGATGCCTTCACGGTAACCCCCTCCGCCATCCGTTTCAAGCGAATTTCCCGCCCTTCGTCACCTGTCTGGATACCCCCCTGCCGCTTCCTTCCCCTCCCGAAGCCTCGACCGGCGGCCTCCGGACCGCTCGCATCCAACTCCATAATGTTGACTGATAAGTTAAGGGACCGTTCTCCACGCAACGGAAGAACTGTTTTCGGCTCCCTTTGGCTCTCCGGCCTTTATCTCCTGATGACCGTGCAGTTTGTCGGTTGCTACCTGTTTCTCAGCCACCCCTATCTCAACCTGCATCGCTTCGCCTGGGGCTATGAACGCCTTCCCTTTCAGACTCGCCTGCTCATGGCGCCCCTCCTCCGCTGGGCCCAGCAAAGCCCCTGGATCCTCCACTATGCCTCGCACCTGGCCATGAACGGCTACTTCTTTTCCCATGGCATCGGCCCTTCTGAGGTCGTTGAGTTCTGGCTGGATATCCCCTGCGTCCTCATCGCCGGCTGGGTTGCCGTTCGCATCTTCCAGGCGTCCAGCCGCCGCCATCTCCTCGGCTGGCTCGTTTACCCCCTCTTCCTGATCCTCTGCACGGTTTCCTGCATCCTCCACACCGTCCAGAACTATCGCTTCGTCTATGACCTGCCGAGTCTTGCCTTCTTTTCCATCGGCCTCTACCTGATCTACTTCCGCAAACCGCGCTTCCTGCTGGTCGCCCTCTTCGCCATCGCCACCCTCAACCGCGAAACCACGCTCTTTCTCATCCCCTTTTTCCTGCTCAGTGAGCTCACCGTTCCCGACAACGACGAAACCGCGCCGCCGGCCCTCGGCCCTCCTGTGCTGCCATTCCGCATTCCCGCCGTTCATCGCCTCCCCTGGAAGCGGCTCCTGCGCCCCGATGTCGTCATCACCGCCACGCTTTTGCTGGCCTACTGGATCGTCTGGCACCTCTTCATCTTTCATTTCTTCCGCCACAATGCGTCGGAGTACTACCCCCGCGTGCAGTTCAACCTCTACTGCTTCCGGCGCCTCCGTTATTGGCCGCAGCTCTTCAGCGCCTGCGGATTTCTGCTGCCTCTGCTGCCCGCCTTTCGCAAGCATGTGCACAATGCCCAGCTCCGCCTCTGGATGTGGATCATCCCCCTCTGGTACGCAGTCATGTTCACCTGGGGCATTCTCGTCGAAACCCGCGTCTTCGCAGAGCTTCTTCCCTTCGTCGCGGTTCTGGCCACGCTGACCGCGGAGGAGAGTCTGGCCGCCGCCTTCGCCCGCCGGCAGGATGCGCAGCAGCAGCCCGGCGAACGCCTCCCGCGCGCCGCATGAACTGCCTGTGACAGATCTGAAACTCGGTTCACGGGATTGTGCCCCACGCATCCAACCACTTGCCGTAGGGTAAGGTGCATGGTGCGTTTTTCCCGGGAGGCGCCCGCGATCGCCGTGTTGTGGCTCGTATGCGGTGTCGCCGCATTCGCCCAGCACCCGCAACCTTCTTCTTCCCCGGCTCCCCCCGTCACCCTCACCGTTGTCGATCAGAATGATGCCCTCGTGCCCAGCGCTCAGGTCACCATCGAGGAGCCCGGCCTGCCCCCCTTTCGCACCATCACCGACTACGATGGCCGCTGCACCTGGCGGCCCGCGCAGTCCGCCCCCTATGCCATCCGCATCGAAAAGCAGGGCTTCTACCAGACCGGCCAGAGCGGCATCGATCCCCAGGAAAAATCCCTCCGCATCGTCCTCACCCACCAGGAAGTTCTGCAGCAGGAAGTCAACGTCCACGCCTCCTCCGCCGAGATCGACACCGAGCAGATCGCCAACCGGAACACCCTCGCCGTGCCGGAGATCGTCAACGTCCCCTTTCCCACCAATCGCGACATCCGCAACCTCCTCCCCTTCACCCCCTCCGTCGTCCAGGATGCCTTCGGTCAGGTGCATGTCGCCGGCGGTGAAACCTATATGACTCTCGACCGCCTCGACGGATTCGACATCCGCTCCCCCATCACCGGCGACCTCGACCTCCACGTCAGTACCGATGCCGTCCGCTCCATCGACACCGAAACCACCCGCTATCCCGTCGAGTACGGCCGCAGCACCGCCGGCGTCATCGCTCTCACCACCGGCACCGGCGACAACAAGTTCCGCTACGACGCCACCAACTTCGTTCCCTCCGTCCGCAATCTCAACGGCATTCGCTTTGACACCTTTGAGCCCCGCATCACCTTCTCCGGCCCCATTCGCCGCGATCGCCTCTGGTTCTTCGACGCCGTTGACATGCGCTACAGCGACACCTATATCCCCGAACTGCCTACCCATGCCGATACCAACCATCTGATCGAGGGCAGCAACCTCATCAAATTCCAGCAGAACCTCGGCTCCCGCAATTCCCTCACCGCCAATCTCCTCTGGAACGTCTTCCACTCTCCCTACGACGGGCTCTCCGCCCTCAATCCGCAGCAAAGCACCGACAACCACGACATCATCGCCTGGCTTCCCTACCTCGAGGAGCAGCACAGCTTCCGTAACAACATCCTGGTCAACACCGGCTTCGGCGTTCTCCGCTACCGCGAAGGCTTCGAGCCCCACGGCGTCCTCCCCTACGACATCACCCCCGAGCTCCCCACCGGCAGCAATTTCGAGAACAGCACCAGCCGCTCCCAACGCGAGCAGGGTTACATAAACCTCTACTTCCCGCCCCTCCACGCCATCGGCAGCCACCAGCTGCGCGCCGGCATCGATGTCGATCACGTCGGCTCACGAGAAAACGTCTCCGACGCCCCCATCAACTACCTGCGCGAAGACCGCACCCTGCTCCGCCGCAGTACCTTCCCGTCCTTCGTGCCCTTCCGTCTCCATAACGTCGAAATCGGCGCTTACGGCGAAGATCGCTGGGCTCCCGTCAAAGGTCTCCTCATCGAGCCCGGCCTCCGTTTCGACTGGGATGAGATCATCCGCGGTCCTCTCTGGTCGCCGCGCCTGGCGTTCAACTA